>NZ_JBUESO010000007.1:0-290073 GCF_055502545.1 Bacillus sp. CZDM1
CCAGAGTAATTTATTCATCACTGATTCCTTTTTATAATTCTGGTTTTATAGTGTCTACTTTAAAGGTCGCAACGCACAGGCACCCCCTCAAATTAAAACGTATAAAAAGCCTTAGGAGATAATATCTATTTATAAATGGAAATTTTTGAGGGGGAATGTCTTCTGAGAGGGATTTTACGATTGGTAGGTTTCCTCATTTTTGTCTTTGGGGTTTATTTGATTTTTGCTGATCAAGTATTTTTTGGGGTTTTATCGATTATATTAGCCTTTTTAATTTTCCCTAACCGAAGTAATAGCAAAAGCCGCCACTCTCATTACGACAACGACTATAGCAACGATCATTCCTACAGCGCAGACAGCGACTCAGGGGGCGGCGATTCCGGTGGTGGCGGTGGCGACTAATAGAAAAACATCCTCAACTGGAGGATGTTTTTCTATTAAGTAATAGGGAGAGCACTCATTCTTAATGCTTGGTGTAGGCTATTCTATTGCCTTTTAAAGGTTGTTTTAACAAAGTATATGTGAATAATGTAAGAATCATATTATAATGGTAATGAATTCATATTTTCCTTTTATAGCCAGAACCCGCAAAGGTTGTGTTTCGAATGATTTGGTTATATTTTATTCTTTCCTATTTTATTGGCAGTATCATGTTTGGCTTTCTTATCACGAAGATCATTTATCGTAAGGATATTCGCGTTCAAGGGAGCGGTAATGTAGGTGCAAGAAACGCCGGCCGCCTTCATGGCAAAACGGCTTTTGTACTGATTTTTCTCGGAGATGCACTTAAAGGTGGCCTAGTTATTTTAGCTGCCCGTTACTTGCAATTCTCTGAAACTATTCAACTAATAGGGCTTGCCCTGGCCATCTTAGGCCATATAAAGCCGATTACCCTGAAATTTAAGGGTGGCAAAGGGATTTCAACCTTCATTGGTGGAATTATCGCCTTTGAGCCACTGTTTGTTCCAGTAATTATCCTGGGCTTTTGCGTCCTCTATCCTTTTATGAAAAGCTTCACTTTAGCAGGATTAGCGACCTTTCTTTTTATCCCAGTGGTACTTTTTATAAAAAATAATGATTGGCTAAGTTGCATCGTAGCATTAGGTATAATCGCTATGCTTTACGCAGCACATACAGAAAATCTCAAGGAAAGGCTGAAACCTAATGAGTAAGCACGAATTCTTTTTCAAAATTGCCACTACTCCTGATGAATTCGAACAAATTCATCGTTTAAACTATCAAACCTTTTCAGAGGAAATTCCACAGCACCAAAAAAATGAGGAACAAAAGTTAGTGGATGCATTCCATGCTGAAAATACATATATCATTTGTATTAAAGAAAACGAAGTGATTGGCATGACTGCGATTCGCGATAATCGACCATTTTCACTTGATCGAAAAATCGGTCCAGTTGAACAATCATTATCTTTTCCAGTTAACGCCCCATGTGAAGTCCGACTTCTATCTGTCAAAAAAGAATACCGGAATGGCCGAGTATTTTTAGGACTTGCGCAGTTTCTAATAAAATATTGCATAAAAAAGGGGTACGATATTGCTTTTATCTCCGGAACAGTCCGCCAATTAAAGCTTTACGGTCAATTAGGATTTCAGCCTTTTGCTCAATTAACCGGGAGTGATGAAGCACCCTTTCAGCCTATGTATTTAACAAAGAAAACATTTGATGAATCTATTGCTGGCAGAATTCTGCCGCCGTCCATCCCCTTTTTGCCAGGACCGGTTCAAATTTCGAATAAAGTTATGGACGCATTAAGTAAAACCCCGATTTCTCATCGGTCAGACCTGTATAAGGAAAAACTAGAGAAAGCAAAGGGTATTCTTGGTGAATTGGTTAATAGTAAATATGTTCATATTTTCCTAGGCTCTGGAACACTTGCCAATGATGTTGTGGCAGGGCAGTTGTCCTTAGAAACAGGACGGGGGCTAATTTTAGCTAATGGTGAATTTGGCGGTCGTTTAGTAGAACAGGCTAGTAGATTGGGACTGAAGTTCGATGTACTTCAAAAAGATTGGGGACAGGCTTTCACACGTGATGAAATTATTGCTGAATTATTAGAGGAAACGAGCTGGATCTGGGCCGTTCACAGTGAAACCTCCTCTGGTATGCTCAATGACCTTGGTATGTTGAAGGAGATATCTAAACAGCACCAACTCAAGCTATGCGTGGATTGTATTAGCTCTTTAGGGGCATTGGAAGTAGATTTAGATGGAGTATTTTTGGCAACAGGTGTTAGTGGAAAAGCAATCCGCGCACTAACAGGACTTTCGTTCGTTTTCCACCACCACGAGGTGCAGCCATCATTAACACTACCGAAATATCTGGATCTAGGAACCTACATGGCAAAAGAAAGCATCCCGTTTTCGCAGTCATCCAACCTCCTAGAGGCTCTCCTGGCAGCATTAGAAGATATTAATATCGAAACCTTTGAAAAAGTGGTGGCAACACACTCCTTCTTAAACAATCAGCTTAAACAATTTGGCTTTACCATTGTCAGCGAGGAGAACAGCTCACCGATCATTCTCACGATTGAGATACCAAGCTGCATTTCTTCCGTTGTTGTTGGTGATATTCTCTACAACCATGGCTACCAGCTGCACTACGAAAGCGATTATCTACAGCGAAGAAACTGGATTCAGATTGCCTGCATCGACCACTATGCAGCCTCAGATTTGGAAAAAATGGCTCACCTTTTAAATAGAGTAATAACCTATGAACAAAATGCCAAACAACAAGTATTAGTAAATGGTCAATAGAAACAGATTGAGTCGCTGCCAGTTAGAAATCCTGGCAGTGACCTTTTTATTTTTAGGTGTCCGCCTGAGGGGTGGAAGTGTCCACCCTAGGTGGACACTGTCCACGGGCGGTGCCTGTCACCATCAATGAAGGTGTCTCCTTCAACGAAGAAGGACAGCTTCCTCAATGCTTTGATCGGTTATATCGGTTTCCCCCTCTAGGTCGGATATAGTTCGGGCTAGTCGGATGATTTTTATTTGGGTTCGATTGCTCCAGTTTTTCTTTGAGGAAAGCTGTTGAATGATTTTTTGTTGTTCTTGGGTTAATTGACTTGTTTCTTGCAGTGTGTCATAGCTGACTCTGCTGTTGCATAGTTCTTTTCCATACCGCTCATATTGCCTGGTCCTTGCAGTTTCTACTCTATGTTGAAAGTATTCTGATGTTATCTCTCCTTTTTCAGTTTCAACTTCTATATTAACAGGCTTAATTGTTAGATGAATATCAAATCTGTCACGAAGCGGACCAGATATTCTATTGTGGTAAGATAGAGTCTGCCTTGGCGTACATGTGCAATAATGTGTATTAGAACCAGCATGCCCACATGGACATGGATTCATGGCAGCAATTAAGATAAAGGATGCGGGATAAGTAAGAGTTGCATGTGTACGACTGATAGTAATCTTGCCATTTTCAAACGGCTGTCGCAGCATATCTAATGTTTTTTTCGGAAATTCAGCAATTTCATCAAGGAATAAGACACCTCGATGGGCTAAGGAAATCTCTCCAGGCTTAGGATATGTCCCGCCGCCAATTATGGAGATTCCTGAAGCAGAATGATGAGGATTTCTGAATGGGGGATAATTTGCATTAGGATAACTGATTCCACTTAACTGGTGAAGAGCAAGTATTTCTAGTTGTGCTTCCTTTGACAATGGAGGCAAAATAGAAGGAAAGCTTTCTGCCAGCATACTCTTCCCACATCCTGGTGGTCCAGTCATCAAGACATGGTGCCCCCCTGCTGCAGCCACTTCTAATGCTCTTTTAGTACCTTTATGTCCGATTATCTGATGGAAATCTATAAAGTTATGATTATTATTTTGTAAATCAATCTCCTCTATTTTTGGAGTAAAATGTGCTCCCGCCCTTCCTTCTAAGTTCTCAATTACTTCTTCCAATGTAGATATATAGAAAATTTCCAGCTTATCGAAATCGAGGACCGGGAGCTTTTGGTCATAAGGCATATAAAGCCTTTTTATACCTAACCTTTTCGCAGCCAGAACAGCAGGGAGCATTCCTTCAACTGGAACAACCGCCCCGTCCAAAGAGAGTGCTCCAATAAATCCCGTGTTTTCCGGTATCGATATGACCAATTCATTCAGACTTACTAAGACACCAATAGCCATAGGAAGATCAAACATTGGACCACTTTTCTTTTGTTCAGAGGGTGAAAGATTGATGATTATTTTTTGCCCATTTACGGTATATCCTAATGACCGAAGCGCAGCTAGGATACGCTCTTTGGACTCTTTAACGGCAGCGTCAGGGAGACCAACAATTCGTATAGAATCATTTCCTACAAACGTTTTCACTTCAACATTTAACCGGTATCCTTCCATTCCTTTTAAGCCAATACTCGTTACTTTTGCACACATGGATTTTCCTCTTTTCTAGAAATCATCAAGACTTTCCCATTGTCGAGTAAAAATAAATCCGCTAGGGGTGTCTTTATGTATTCCTCATAATGCTTGGAAGCGGGGAAAGGAAAATAGGAAAGCAGATGTTTAGTGTCAACAAGGTGGCTAATTTCGCCATAAACATAAGCGTGGTAACTGCTCCATGGATAGTCCTCTAACTCATCTACAAGTCCAGCCTTTTGCGGATTCAGATGTATATACTTGCTGACATCGAATTCGTAATCAAGGGAATCTAATAATTCGGCTCCATATCGTTTTTCAAATACATGCCCGCTATAGTCGTACTTCTTATTGAAATATTTGGCGTATTTTGTATTGAGGTGACTCATAAGAATAGTTGGAGAAGTGTCTGAAGTTTGAATCTGGAGGTGTGTATGATTGGTCATTAAACAGAAGGTGTGGAGCGTAAATGGAAAGCGAACCATTGTTTCTTTTAAAAAGCTTAGATACTTCATTCGGTCCTCATCATCATAAAAAAGCGTAGATTTCCGATTTCCTCTGCTTGTAATATGATACTTTGCACCTGGAAACCAAGCACGGCGTTTTCGGCCCATAGTGGTCACTCCTATTTCGTTGGATTTTGATTGATGAAAAATTGGTGAGTTGAAAAACGGAGACATTAAATTATACCATTCGACACCATCCTCCAAAATCCCTTCTCAGTAAGCAGAAGAAAGGTCATTCATTTCTAATTAATTGCAATTAGTTATATAATTAACTTGATAGGAGGGATAAAGATGTATTTAGGAAAATTTGAACATGGTAAAGTAATACGCAGATTAAGAATGGAAAGGCAGCTATCAATTGAAGATGTTGCTGAACTTATTGACGAAGACCCGAAATTTCTTCGAGAACTGGAAGCAGAGATGTACCCAGATATACAATTTGGAATCTTTTTTTATCTTGCTAGGGCATTTAAAATGAATCCTACCGCGTTATTTGCAGAGATTGAAAAGGAAAATATTGATTTTCTTAATAGGAACGAACTATATGCACGTAATAAATATGAATTAACAAAGCAAAGAGACAAACAAAGAAATTTAGTTCTACAAAAGAAAAGATCACATAAATTCAAAAATAAACATTCAAAACATCAATTAAAAAAGAAAATAAACATAATCGAAAATAAACCAACAGCCTCAATTATCAGCCTCCGTAATAGATATAACATGTTATCTAAATAAAACACCGCCAAAAAGCCCTCTGTCCACTCCACACGGACAAATAGGTTCATTTGTCCACGAGTGGTGACAGGCACCCTAAAAAGCACCATTAAATGGAGGTTTTATTTTGAAGAAATTATTGATTATATTGACTGCCAGCATGTTATTTCTACTTGGGGGATGTTCTTTCCTTAATGATGCACAGGATACGATTACTTATATTAATGAAGCAACTGATTATTTGTCTGCTGCGACTGATTTTGCTAGTGATGCCCCTGCTCTTGCTCAGCAAGCGGTTGGTGACCTCCAGGCGGCTGAGGATCTCCAGACCATGCTTCAACAAATGCAGGAAACCGTTCAAGCCTTTAGTGAAATTCAAGCACCAGATATTGCGGCTGAGCTTCATCAGCAAATTATCGAACAAAACAGCGTCATTGTCACTGAAATTGAAACATATTTAAACAATTTCAAGGATGGACTGCTTGATCCAGCTATTCTTGAAAATACTGAGCTGTTTCAATCCGTTCAAGAAATCACCAGCATCATTGACCAAATTCAACAGCTTGGTGGTGAATAGTTCGACTCCAAAACAAGGAGGTAGAGCTACATGAAGAAATTCCTTATCTTTTCGTTTGTTATATTTTCCATCATACTAACAGGCTGCAATGTTAAAGGTGAATATGATATTAAAGGAACGGTTATCGAGGTTGAGAGCAGCAGCATTTTAGTAGAAGATGAAAAATTGGGGTTAATCTGGCTCTCACTGCCTGATGGAACCGATGGCCGAGACTTCGAAAAAGGTCAAAGTGTTACGGTTTGGACAGATGGAAAAATTCGAGAGTCCTATCCCTTACAAGGCACGGCTTTAAATATTGAGATCATCAAATAGAAAACAGGCTGACAGATTCAGCCTGTTTTCTTTTGCTACCGTAATGCCTTAACATTATGGTATTTAAAGTTCTCTATTATAAAACTGTAAATATCCTAGTTTCCAAGAAATAATAGCACTGAGACAAACGGCACCAATCATGAGAATAAAAAAGAGCCAATCAATACGCGACACCGTAATCTCACGGTAGAATATCCGATTTTTATCTCCAGTGAAGCCTTTTGATTCCATCGCAAGTGCGGTTCGTTCTGCTTTACGAATCGCACCGGCAAGGAGTGGAATCACGTATCGCTTCAGCTGCTTTACCTTTTCCGGTATAGTTCGTGCCCTTGCTACGCCTCTTACTCGATGTGCGTTTTGCAGAGTCTGAAACTCCTCCTTGATTAACGGCAGGAATCGGTATCCGGCCATAATTCCATAAGCGAGCTTTGGCGGCAGTTTGCACTGCTGCATTAGGCTTAAGAGAAAGTCAGTTGGCTTTGTCGTTAACGTAAACATGATTGATAACGTGGAAAAGCTTAACACTCGTAAACCAAGTGAAGCTCCTCTTTGAAAGCCTTCTGCTGTCAGCTTCAAGAACCCCCATTGCCAAATGACCGAATCGCCTGCTTGCAGCCGTGGGAACAACATCGTTGTCCATACATATATAAACGCGATAAATAAAAACGGAGTGAATAACAACAGCCATTTTTTAAATGAAACACGGCCGAATAGGAAGGTGACCGTTATGGACCAGAGGATCGTCACAAGCGGTGTAATCGGATCAAAAAACACCGACAAAATAAGAATAGAAATGACAACCGCGAATGCTTTTATACTTGGATTCACCTCATGTAGCAACATGAATCTCTCTCCTTACGATTTCATTTAGCTGCTGTTTCCTAAAAGGCAGCTTTAGCCTTGCTTTGTCTACAACTTCATGCTTTTCCCACAAGCTCTCAGGTGTCCCGGAGAAGATCAACTCTCCTTCATCCAATACATGTACGGTATCAGCATATTGGTCAACCAGCTCCATATCATGGGTGATCATAAAAACTGCGCCTTTCTTTTCATCAAGAACCCTCATGATTTCATATGCCGTGTTGGCATCCTGCCCAAATGTCGGCTCATCCAGGATAAGCAGCTCTTGTTCATGAACGAGCATGGTTGCCACACTCAATCGACGCTTCTGTCCTTGGCTAAGGGAAAAAGGATGGGCATTTGCGTGTTTTTCCAAACCTATTTTTTCAAGGATGGAAAGAGCGGATTTCCGATGCTCCAGACCAAAGGCAATTTCCTCATAAACACTGTCAGTGATAAACTGATGCTCAGGATTTTGAAATACGTAGCCCATAAGCTGAAATAAATCCTTTTCCTTCCACTTAGATAGTGGGACACCAAGAAAATGAATCTCACCTTGTGAAAGTGGAATCAGCCCGGCCAAACATTTGGATAGCGTCGTTTTTCCCGAACCATTAGCGCCAACCAATGCACTCAGTTCTCCTTTATGAATCGTCAGACTAACATTTTTCAAGTGTCCGCGAGCAGAAAGACCACTAACTTCGAGGATAGGTTCGCTTTTGGACATGGTTTTGATTTCTTTTTTAAAAAAAGCAACTGGGTCCTTCAGTCCTGAAAGTAATTCATGATTTCGGAGCGGAAGTCGCTCCCCTTTATACACGCCAGCCTTCTTTGCTGTTATGGCTGCCTCTACTACCTTGGGCAGCCAAATGCCTTCCTCTTTTAAAAAAGGAGCAAATTCTCCAAAACATTGTTCACGCGTGCCATCGAAAAGGATCCTCGCGCTAGAATCTAGGACAAGGCAGCGGTCAATCAGTTCCACCCAATCATCAAGCTTATGTTCAACAACAATCAGAGTAAACGGGCGCTCTTTCTTTAAACGAGCGATGGTCTCTACCAGGTCTGAGCTTGACAGCGGGTCTAGGTTAGCCGTCGGTTCATCAAGGATGATAACCTCAGGCTGGAGAACCAAGACACAAGCAATCGCCAGCTTCTGCTTTTGCCCTCCAGAGAGGGTATGAATGGTGGTCTTTTTTTCAGCCTGCAAGCCGACCAATTCTAGTGCATGATCAATCTTTGCTTCCATCTCTGCCCGTGGTACATGGAAATTCTCCAAGCCAAACGCTACTTCCTCCTCAACGGTCAGCATGCAGAATTGACTTTCTGGGTCTTGAAACACAATCCCTATTTTTTGGTTGAGCTCACCGGGTTTAAAATCATCCAGATTCTTGCTCTCAAAAGTGATGCTCCCCTTTATAACCCCATCCACTGCTTCTGGATATAACTTGTTGAGACAATAGGCTAGCGTACTTTTTCCAGAACCGCTTGGACCTAATAACAGCAGGGATTGATTTTTTTCAATCGAAAAGGTTAGGTCTGTAAAAATATCGCCCTCTTCATAGCTGAATCCCAGTCCCTCTGCCTTAATCTGCTCATACGGTGACATTGCGCTTGTGTTCCTTTCCTAATGGGAAACTGTTTAAGGCTCCTGTTCTAGCAAGACCTTCACTTAAATACTTTCCAAGTAATCCGGCGAGCAGTGCTCCGCTCACAAGACGGAAAAAGAACATCGCAGTCACATAACCTAGCGACAGAGCGGCATATCCTGAGACATAAAAGCCCCAAGCAAAGCTAAATACGGATGAACCCATCCCTGCTGCCATCAATACCCAGGTAGAATAATTCTTCCACCTTGTTGCGGCAAAGACAGCTTCCGCACCTAAACCTTGAATCATACCGGAGATGATCAACTGTGGTCCAACGGCGTTTCCAAGCATAACTTCCACTGTAGCAGCGACTGTTTCTGATAGAAAAGCAGCACCCGGCTTGCGGATGATATAGGCAGCAATGATCGAAACGATAAACCAAATTCCAAAAATAATATCATAGCCAATCAAACCAAATAGGCCGAAAAGGACATTCCCCAGTTGGAGAAATAACAAATAGACGACAGCAAAAACAACGGCTAGTACGGATAAAACAATAACCTCACGGAGTTTCCATTTTGCGAGCATTTATTTATCCCCCTTTTTTGAAGGGCTGTTCGCAGACATCACAACCGTCATCACAATATGAGTAGAATCGCTATCGTGCGCGCCCTGGAAAGCATCCTCTAACGTTTTAAAAACCTTGTTTGCATCGCCATCAAGTCTTGAGGCATAGTGAACACCTTTTGTAAAAGTCCCCTGTCCTTGAGCAAGTTTACACTGATCCATAATCACATTCATATATGTAGGAATACCCATTGGGTATAGCGCAAATTGAACTGCAACCTCTTGCTGGATCTGCAGCGATTTTTCCTCATTTAATCGATCAGCGTTTTCTGAAAGATAAACATCGCCTGCAGAATCTCCCGGACAGCCATTTGAAAAGGTGGCTTGCAGCACAACATGATCACCGTTTTTTGTCGACTCTAGGAAAATCGCTTTTACGACATCAAATACATGCTCGGATCTGCCTCTTACACATGTACTCACATCGTCCGACTCCATCCAAACCTTTGAAGTATCCACTTCTTCTAATGCTGATAGAATAATATCTACGAAGCTATCAGACATCGGATAAATCGAAAAACGCGCTCCTGTGATTTCACTTGTTCCACAAAAATTAGTCATAATACAATACCCCCATTGAATTTTTGGCAACAAAAAAACTGCATCCCATGGGAATGCAGTCGAATCATATCCGTAGCCAAATATCAAGATAAGCTTCTCCTGCACTTCCCCACGCTAGTATTATCTAGATCGGGTCATAAGGGTCGGACAAACGTCCTCTCAGCCAAAAAGCTCCCCTAGTGCAAAAACCGTATGCAATTTTAAATGTTGGCTTAATCTTATGATAAATTTTCCATCTTGTAAAGGAAGTTGTTTTGCGGTGCCTGTCACCGCTCGTGGACACTGTCCACCTCAGGCGGACAGTGTCGTATCTTGTTTTTCCTGTCGAAATTCTATATTCTTTGCAATGCAAACCCTTTCATAAAATTACATTTTTCACATAAAACATGCGTTATAGTGAACATGTATCTATTATTAGGAGGGGATTTTTTGAAAGGGAAACGTTTTTTGTCGGTTTTATCCACAACTTTCATTGCTGCTAGTTTATAATACGCCGTGACGGATACACGGATGAGGAAGCCCTTGCACAATTTGAACGTCTTCCTAATTATGTAAAGCGCGGATTACAGGGTTATATTGATGGAATCAACCATTACATAGAAACCACACCAGCTGCTGCACTGCCACCAGAATTCCAGGGGCAAAAACCAACAAAATGGACCATTGTCGATTCTCTTAAAGTCCAACAGTTAATGGTGCGGAGATTTGGAGAGAGCGGGGGCGGAGAACTTGGAAAGGCTAATCAATTAATCAAGTTACAGTCGAAATTTGGCCTAGAACAAGGGTTGAAAGCATTCGAAACCATTAATTTAAAGAACGACCCAAGCGCCCTTGTCTCTCTTCACACCACTACAGATAAAGGTGTTAAAAAGGCTAGTAAGCTAGATACAACAAACTTCCCGAACAGTGAGGCAGTGGCGAAGCAACTAGAACAGGAACAGCAAATGAAACTGGATATTGAAAAAGCGTTTGGTTTCCCTCACAAAGGGGGCAGTAACGCCTGGGTTGTCAGTCCCTCACGAAGTGCATCAGGTGGTACCCTGTTACTTGGCGGACCACAAATGGGCTTTTCTGCTCCACAGATTTCCCACGAAGTAAGCATTCATGGCGCGGGCTACAATTCAGTGGGAATGGCCTTTGCTGGCGCTGACCAATTCCTTTGATCGGACGTGGGAATGACTTTGCCTGGACCACTACAACTGGAATGGGGGATCAAATCGACACCTTTGTTTTAAAAATTAATCCTGCGAATCCTGAACAATATTGGCATAAAGGAAAATGGGTCAATTTTGAAGTTCGGATCGAAACAATAAAAGTTGCTGGTGGAACTGTAATTGACTATCCTATATACCGAAGCATCTACGGTCCTGTAGTTCATAAAGATACTCAAACAGCCTACACCCAGAAACGTGCTCACTGGGCCAGGAAATCGAAGCAATGATTGGCTTCTACGACTTTAACAGAGCAAGCAATATCAAACAATTTGAAGAGGCCGCTAAAAAAATTCCAACCTCCCATAACTTCTTATATTCTGACCAGCAAGGTAACTTCGGTTACTGGATTACAGGACAAAATGCATTACGAGCCGAAGAAACAGATAACCGCCTCCCAATGCTCGGGGATGGTTCACAGGACTGGCAGGGAATTGCTCCTTTTGAATCTAATACACAAGCCATTAATCCTGCTCAAGGATATGTGGCAAACTGGAACAATAAGCCTAGTGCCGAATGGGAGTATACGGAATCTTTATTTGGACCAACCCATCGCGTTGGATTTATCCTTGACCAGCTTGACTCGCTTAATAAAGTATCATGGTCGGATATGGAGGAAATTAACAAAAGGGCCGGGCACATCGAATTAAATGCCTATTTCTTTAAAGATTTACTTTTATCAAAAATAAACAATGACCAGGAACTTCCGGAGGACGTAAAGAATGCAGCGGACATCTTAGCAAATTGGAACATGTATCAATGGGATGAAAATAATGATGGGCTATACGATGACCCGGGGCTGACGATCTTCCGCAGCTGGTTCGATAATGTGAAATCGACTGTATTTATCCAATTGAATGGAATCGGCGGGAACTCGAATGATTTACTATACCATGTCCTCAATGCTAATAAGGAAGATCTTAAGACCAAGTATGCATTCCTTGGTGACTTAGACCTATACCAAATTGTTCTAAACAGCCTTGAGCATGCTGTACAAGGTAAAAACTTGGAGGATTGGCGGACACCTATTTCAAAAATCAACTTTCAGCAGCTTGGTGCAATAGGAGTTGCCCCAATCCCTAATATGAACCGAGGCACCTATAACCAAATCGTTGAGTTTTCAAAATCCAATACGAAAAGCGTTAACATCATGCCTCCGGGTCAAAGCGGCAACCCGTTTTCACCACACTTCGATGACCAAAGATTATTATTTGCCAACTGGGAATATAAACCGATGGTATTAGACATTTTAAAATCGAATAAAAAATAATGTTAGCCCCCTTCACAACATTCCGAAGGGGGCTTTGTAATTCAATTGTCTATCTCTATTTATTTTTACTCTTATCAATGTATTTCCAAAATTCCTTTGCTACTGCTTGATATCCTTCTAAACTAAGATGAATATCAGCTGGGTTTGGCAGATAAGTTGGGTAGTCCTTTGCTATGATGTTAGCAGTAGGTACAAAGGTATCACCATTTACAATGGCTGTATGCTCAATGGCACCATTAAAGGTATCTAATATAGGTAATAAAACTTCTTGACCTGGCATATATGGCAGGACATTGAAATAACCCATTACATATACTTTCGCATTAGGATTTAATTCATCAATTGTTTCTAAAATTATATCTATATTATCTGCTATACTGCCAATTGTAGCTGGTACATTGGCTGGATCTTTTTTAACTACTGGCAGCAAATCATTTCCACCAATATCAATGGTAATGAACTCGGCCTCACTAATTCTTTCTCTTACATTATCTTTATTCTTTTCAAGGTCTTTTAACACATGTTCCGTTCTATACCCACCTACAGCAAAATTGTCAAAATTAACCGTGTACTGCGATTGTTCAAAACGTTTAGCTAGGTAATCAGGGTATCCAAAATCTTTTTTTCCAAAAGGTGTAGCTCCTGCCGCTAGTGAATCCCCTAACGCAACATAGTCAATTGTTTTTTTCTCAGGACCTTTTGCCAACGCGGAAACCGGTAAGGATGCTACTAAAACACCTACTAACAATAAACTCTTAAACTTCTTACTAATTCTCATTATACTACCCCTCCGTTCTTTATAACGCTCACATAAATCATAACAGAGAGATTACTAGTCCACAACATTCATAATATTACATATTTATACAAAAAGAACTAATAGATAAGTCGAATATTCAATTAAAATATAAAAAGCTGATCAAATTCACTTTCCATGAATTTGATCAGCTCTGAAAATCCTACTATTCAAGATTTCTTATTACATATTATTTTAATGTAATATTTCTTCTCTTAACAAAGTATAAAACACTACCAGCTAAAAGTAACATTAATCCTACAAGTAAATTGTTAAAGTTGTTGTTGCTGTGTTCGGAAGTTTAATTTCCTTTTGTTGGGATCCTTTTAAAATCTGGAGTAACCTCGAATACACCGAATGTACCGAAGTAATCTGTATTAGCAGAAATTTCGCCATTATTGTATTCCCCGCCGATTAGCTCCCAGTTCTTTTTTGCTTCATTCCAATAGTAAACTTTTACACTTTCAGGATATTTAACTTGTTCGGGATCACCCTTAAACGTAAGTTTAACTTTTTCATTGAACTTATGATACTCTTTGCCATCGACTTCAATTGTAAAGTCATAAGCAGCTAATGCGCCTTTTTCTTGCTTTTTCTTAATAAGAAGATCAAGATTTTCTGCAATTGGCAGCATAGAAGCGGGAATTTGTACATTTATATTTCCATTGCTTACCACAACCACTGCACTAGCATTTTTTAAAGCTTGAATTTGTGCTTTAGTAAGTGTTAAAGTTGCCTTTGTTTTATTATCAACTTCAACAATAACTACTGTTTTATCTTCAAGTTTTTCAAGTGCATTTTCACTTATTGTATACTTGTTCCCTTTTTTAATTACTGGAACTTTAATTTCTACTGGTTCTACATCTTTCACATCAACAATTCGACCTTCGATTTCAGTTGGAATTCCTTCGCTTCCAATACTTACTAAATGGTCTCGTAAGTTTTCCCAATCTGAAAGACCAAGGTCAGTTACACGTCCCTCAGCATAAGCTTTTGCGAAGACATCATAACCGTCTCCACCTTTTGCTGTAAATGCGTTAGTTGCAATAATGTACTTTTCACTATCTTGAACTTCTACATACTTACCAGCTTCATTTAGATAAGATACAGAAACAATACGTTGTTTAGATGGTTTTGACATATCATAAACGACTTTACCACCGGCTACATGTAGGAATCCGCCATTTTCTGCTGGGTATTGAGAAAGAGAAATTTCAAATGCCGCTTTTAACTCAGCACCTGTTACTTCCATTGTTGCAAGAGTATTGTTAAATGGAAGTACTGTGATTACCTCACCAACCGTGATTGGTCCTTCTGGGATTGAGGCACGGATACCGCCACCATTTTGTAATGCCATGATTACATTCTTACCAGTGAATGATTTTGCCTTCTTCAGCATTCCATCTGTAATTAAGTTACCTAGAATTGTTTCATTTTTACGTACACTTGGTTTAGTATTGTCACCATTCGTACGAGGAGATTCCAATGTTATTGGAGTAGTTACACCAATTTCTGTACTAGATACTAAAGTTACTCGATCTTGATATGGTTTTAATACTTCCACTGCTTCAGAATCAGCAGCTATAACTTTTGGATCGATTGCAATTAGTTTACCATTATGAGCATCTACAACACCATTATCATCAAACTCAACATTTAATACACCAAGATTGCTGTTTGAGTTACCTGTTTGAACGATCACAGTAGGAGTTGTATCTTTGGCAACAACAACTGGTTTTGTTAATGTTGTATGGCTATGTCCGCCCACAATCACGTCAATGCCTTCTACCTGTTCTGCAAGGATCAAGTCATTATCGATAGCTACATTGTCGTCATAACCAATATGAGTTAATGCAACAATACGCTCAATACCTTGTCCTTCTAGTGCTTCCACTGCTTTTTTCGCTTCATCAATATAATTTTGAAATTCAACAGTACCTGGACTTGAGATATCTGCTGTCTCTTCCGTTGTTAAACCGAAAATACCGACTTTTTCACCATTTACTTCTTTAATGATTCCATTGTAGATTTGACCATTTTCAATATCTGTCACAATTGAATCATTGAATACCCCATCGAATTTTGCATCTTTTGAAAAGTCAACATTTGCACTTACAAATGGGAAATTAGCTCCCTTAATAAAGTCAACCAATTTTTGATGTCCTTGAGCAGAAGAACCTAAGTCAAATTCGTGGTTACCAAAGGTCATCGCATCAAATTTCATCAGGTTCATCATATCTAAGTCTGCTTTTCCTTGGAATTCATTGAAGAACAATGTTCCAGTAAATGCATCCCCAGCATGAAGAAGAAGTGCTCCAGGATTTGTACCTCTTACATCCTTCACAGCTGTTACGGTTCTAGGCATGTTTTCTAAAGCTGCGTGTGTATCATTCGTATGAATAATTGATAAATCAGGGAAATCAACTTGAACTAATACAGGGTCATGGTCTGATGCTTGTCCCTGTGCTTCCGTGAAATTAGCATTAATATGAATCATATCAACTGCAGTGTTTGGTACGAGATTATTTGAAACTAGAATATGGTCTAATACTTGGTTGTTACCTTGGAAGAAGTAAGAGAAACGGTCTTTAGCAGGAACTTTATCAACCATATTTGTTAAAACACCGCCCTTAAGTGTTTCAAGAACTGGTGTGAATTCAAAATCATTCATATCTCCAGCAACAACTACATTCAGAGCAGGATTTTGTGCAAGACCTGCTTTAATAAAGCTGTTAATTTCCTGGGCCAATTTTAGACGTTGAACTTCTGAGTTTAATTTAGGCGGCTGGCTCGATCCCCATAGAGATTCATCTCCACCCTTAGAGTTCAAGTGATTACCAATCACAACGACACGTTGACCTTGGAACTCGAATTCTGCAGCGATAGGTTTACGCGTTCCGGCGAATATATCAGGATTGATTACGCCTGGGTTAAGTTTTAAGTTACCATTTTCAGTCCATCCGTTTGCTTGAGTTGCTTCACCTTTTGTTCCTTTAACCAATGTAACACGTTCTGGATTATAAAGGTATCCAACACGAATATTACCACCAGGGGCACCACCGTTTGTATTGTTTATAGGTGCAACATCTGTCCATTGATATGTTGGGCCGCCTGCAACCTTGATCGCCTCAATTAACCGATTATAACTTTCTGTTGCATCTGTATTTCCTGAATTGGTTTCTCCATCATTATCCTGAACTTCTACAAGTGTAATAATGTCAGGAGATTTCATATTTTCTACAAACGTCTTTGCGATTTTTGCAACCTTAACATCTGGTGTGTTTGCTGTATTATTTGAGAAGTTTTCAACATTGTAAGATGCAACAGTTAATTTTTCTTTTGCAGGTACAATATGCGTAACTTCTTGTTTTAAATCTGCTTTTATTAGAGCAGGCAATTTGGTCTTATCAGTGGCTACTTGATAGCCGTTAGAAGAATAAGTTACGATACCTTCAACAGTACCATCAAACTTATCACCAGAACGGAAATCAGAACCAACATTATCAAGGAAAATCTTCTCAGGATTGTAATCGTCTTTTGCGATATTCATTCCGCCCAAAACATTCAATTGATTGTTTGTAGTACTTTCAACGACAATTGGTACATCGTTAGAATACGGAGGTCCAACTACAAGGGCATTCGGGAATGATACGCGCATATACTCAACAGATTCCCAGAAATCAATACCATCTTCCGCTGGATCAAATGACTGCATTTGATCATTATCAATGACCTTGTTCGGAGGCATTATATCCTTGCCAACTTCAAGTGATGCTGGCAATTCAGCTGTACCTGTTTTTGTAACTGTAGTTGCAGTAATTCTAGTTGTAGACAAGTTCGCACCGCCGCTATTTTCTGTAACTTTCCCGTCAACCGTTACTGTATCACCAACATTCACTCCGTTAGCTGTTTTAGACACTTCAATTGCTTCTGATGTTGCATTGTCATTGTCTACATTCGCAATTTCTTGCATAACAAAGCTATTGCTATTAAATTTGTGAGTTACAACCCCTGTAATCCCTTGAACGGAAGCTCCGTTATATTCGGAAACATGTCCTTTACCTTGGATATCATGGATGGCAATACCTTGTGTATATAAAATTTTATACGTAAAACTAAATACCTCACTTACAGTTCCGTTTACAACTGCAATCGCTTTAATGGTTGTTTCACCAGTTTCCAATGCAATTGGTTCAACATACTTTGTGCTTGCTGCAGTTGGAGTTGTGCAATCTGTTGTGTAATAGATTTCAGCACCTTCAAGGCCAGATTTTAATTCAATCTTCGTACCAGTTGATACAACACCTTGATCCATTGTAGTATAAACTGCTGGTTTGTTAACTAGATCATAGCTATCTAGACCAGTTGTTTTTAAATTGAATTCTGTATCAACTATAGAACCAAGTCCAATAATATGAACTAGATCGCCTTCTTTATATTTTTTTACTAAATCATCATAAGTAGATCCTGTACGGTTATCGTGAATAACTTTAACGGTTTCGCCGCTTTCAAATTTAGCTTGGAACGTAGCAGTTCCATAGGTATCCATAGTCATATTAGTAATAGTTACTCTTTCAAGCTTCAGTAATTCACCTTGTGTTGTATTATCAACTGCCTTAACAGACTGTGCTGCAGGAATAGGATTGCCTGATGATACAATCTCAAGATTAGATGGTTCAATCTCAATTTCGCCTTTATATACAGTCATTTTACCCGTTAATTTTACTTCATCACCTGGTTTGACAGTTTTTGGGCTTCTAAAAACATACATCCCCGCAGTGTCATCTTGCATATAGAAAGTTTCGTTACCCCAAAGACCTGTATCAGTTGTCGCTATACCTTCTATTGTTACTGTTTCACCAACAGCTGCATTACGTGCATCTGCAATAGAGACGAGTTGTATCGGTTCTGGATCAGGTTCACCAGGATTGTCACTTCCCATGGTATGTTTGCCGATGTCAGTGAACTTATCCATCCCTAAATTATTCCACTTGTTTATATCAAAAACATCATCAATAATGGTATCGCCAGTTAGAACTTCGCTGTCTCGTACAAGAGACACATCTTTGAGATCATTCGCAACTGAGCCAACTTGTCCAATTGAATCAACTACTTGCCCATTTTTTCTTAGTACAACTTGGTCGTTACCATTAAAATTAATGACACTTTTTTTATCATCTAACTTGTCTGTTACAGCAAGAATGGCAGCATCTGCATCTGATCTACTAATTACATATACGTCCCCATCCGCAACTTTTCCATCTAATGGTAAACTCAGATTTGTTGTTGTAGTACCAGTAGTAACACTTGAATTATTATTATACATTTCTAGTGTATATCCAGTGAGGTCAACTTCTGCACCAGTACCATTGAATAATTCAATAGCCTTATTATAGCTACTGCCCTCAATATATTCTGAGATAATCAAATCCTTAGCAGTTTCAGCTTTTACATTCGTGCTAGCCACTGGTGAAAGTAAACTCATAAGTAAGACAGGAACTGTGACAATACTCAAACTCTTTTTATGTCTCTTTTTCATGTTTCTCCTCCTATGACTAAATCAATAGTCATTTACATTAAATTGCATTGTTTCTCTGAATGACCCCTCTAATTCTCCAAGTCTTTTTATCATCCTAAGTTTTAGTAATCTATCACTTAAGCTGAAGAGATAAAGCGCTTTCAAAATTAACAAACTTCTAACTACTTCTATGTATTCAGACACCTCCTAGTAGAATTATATGATTATATAATTCTACTAACAAGAAAAATTATTATTTGTAAAAATTTGTAATTTTTTCTTAACTTGAATATTATTAGTCAATTTAATAGAACCTTTGTCGATTCGCAAAATAAAAAGCACATTCCCCTTTATTGGAAAACCTAGCACTCTATTCATTAACCTTGCTGAACCTCCTTTGCTGTCATAAGATAGTAACTATAAAAATATACAATGATGTATAAATGGTGACAGGCACCGAAAGGGGTAACGAGAAAGGGGATCGACCTATTATGGAACAAAATGGGGTTTTTAAATCTGTTTGCCCGCTGGATTGTCCGGATCAGTGTGGTTTGCTGCTGCATAAAGAGGATGGAAAGATTGTTAAAGTAGAGGGTGATCAGGAGCATCCGGTGACGAAGGGTAATATTTGCAATAAGGTTCGGAATATGACTAGCAGGATTTATGATGAAAACCGTCTAAAGTATCCGATGAAGAGGGTTGGCGCAAAGGGCGAAGGAAGATTCGAACGTATCAGCTGGGATGAAGCGATTGAAACCATTACTTCTCGTTGGAAAACGCTTATCCAAACAAATGGTCCAGAAAGTATCCTGCCATACAGTTTTTATGGAAACATGGGCCGGCTGAACGCAGAGGGAATGGATCGTCGTTTCTTTCACCGCTTGGGAGCATCACAGCTTGATCGAAGTATTTGTTCATCTGCAGGAACTGTTGGCTACAGATATACGATGGGCGGCAGCTTCGGAATAGATCCAGAAGATACAATCCATTCCAAGCTCATCATTTTTTGGGGGATTAACGCAGCTAGTACCAACATGCACCAGGTAGCACTTGCACAAAAAGCCCGTAAACAAAACGGCGCAAAAATTGTCGTCATTGATGTTCATAAGAATCAAACCGGTAGATTAGCAGATTGGTTTATTCCGATTTTACCAGGGACTGATAGTGCGCTTGCCCTTGGAATCATGCATATTTTATTTGCTGAAAATTTGGTCGACTCCTCCTTCTTACAGCAATATACGGTTGGCTATGAAGAGCTGCGCGAGCATGTGATTCATTATGATCCCTTGACTGTTTCGGAAATAACAGGGGTTCCCGTTGAGGATATTTACACGCTTGCTAGGATGTATGGAAATACCTCTCCTGCCTTTATACGAATTGGGAACGGACCACAGCATCATGATAATGGCGGTATGTTTGTCCGCACGGTTTCATGTCTTCCTGCCTTGACAGGTCAATGGCTTATCAAAGGCGGAGGTGCCATAAAGGGGAATTCTGGCTATCTAGCAGTTAACACCGTAAAATTACAGCGTCCTCGGCTATTAAAGAACAAACAGACAAGGGTAATAAACATGAACCAGCTTGGAGATGCACTTCTCACGTTAGACCCTCCTGTAAAATCTCTTTATGTTTATAGTTCTAACCCAGCGGTTGTAGCTCCAGAAGGAGTTAAAGTTAGGAAAGGTCTTGAGCGTGAGGATTTATTCATTGTTGTCCATGATTTATTTTTAACTGACACCGCCAAGTATGCAGATATTGTATTGCCGGCAACATCTTCCTTTGAGAATAAAGATGTTTACACCTCTTACTGGCACCATTATATTCAAATTCAGCAGCCAGTCATCGAGGCCTATGAAGAGTCCAAATCCAATGTTGATGTATTCCGTATGCTGGCGAAAGGGATGGGTTTTGAAGAATCAGCATTTGAAGAAACAGAAGAAGAAATGATAGCGGAGGCACTTGATTTTACGGCTAATCCCTGTTTGGATGGATTAGATTATGAAACTTTGGCAGCAAAGCAATATGTAAAAGCAAAGGTAAAACCACTGTTTCCTGGCAAATTGCGGACACCAAGCGGTAAAATCGAGCTGTATTCAAAGCGGATGAAAGCGAATGGATATCCTCCACTTCCTACTTATATCCCAATCGAAGTGGACGGGGCTCATCCTTTTCACTTTATTCCAGCACCCAATCATAATTTCTTAAACTCTACCTTTTCAAATAATCAAAAACACATTGTTCTGGAAAAGGAACCACGCTTGCATATGAATCGTAAGGATGCCGAGACTTCGGGGATTGTTGACGGCGAGCTTGTCCGAGTTTGGAACCATCGCGGAGAATGTATATTGAAAGTCAGCGTAGGTGAAAACGTCCTCCCGGGGGTAGTCGCCACCCAAGGACTCTGGGCAGATTTAGAAGGAACCAAACAACTCGTTAACACCCTAACACCAGACCGAATCGCCGACATGGGCGGCGGAGCAACCTTCTTCTCTGGCCGGGTCAGCGTTGAAAAAATATACAGTGATGTATAAATGGTGACAGGCACCGCCCTTTGGTCGGTGCCTTCCTGTTATAATGAGAGTTCGCCAACGTTTTGTAGTGTGGCTTCGGCTTCTCCCTTGCCTTTTTCTTCTTCTATTGTACCTGTATTTAGTCGAATGATATTTTGAAGTGTTCCTTTTAATTTTCTTTCTCGTACGATTACTTCTCCTAGAACATCTAAGGTTGCTGCCTTAGATCGTAGCACCTCTTCGTTTACATCACGGTCAAGGGTAAGCTGACCATTCACAATAATGGAAACTGGCTGGTCTAGAGCAAGGAATTGATCATTCGACCATACTTCTTCCCCATCAATGACGATAAAACTATTTTCGTAAGACAATACTTCTGTTTCCATCAGGCTCAAAAATTCATAGACGAGGTCTTCGACTCCCTCATGGCAAATGATGACGGATGTAGAGTGTATTTTTCCGATTGCTTTTGTCAGCATTTCTCTTGAAACATCACTCTCAATGATTACCGGTTTATTTGTAAACCAGTTTTTCTGTTGGAACCTGCGAATGGAACGGGCATTTAGACGCAGCGGTTTTCCCAAAACTTCATACCCTGCTGGAATCACCTCTACTACACTGGTTGTTAACGAAGCAACTTTTTTATATAAATACGAT
This sequence comes from Bacillus sp. CZDM1, assembly GCF_055502545.1. Taxonomy (NCBI): domain Bacteria; kingdom Bacillati; phylum Bacillota; class Bacilli; order Caryophanales; family Bacillaceae; genus Bacillus; species Bacillus sp. CZDM1. The sequence goes on from NZ_JBUESO010000007.1 coordinate 22,075, forward strand.
TCTTGATTCTCAAATAGCGAGATTTTTCCATTCACTTCTAACTTACTGATTTTTTCATTAAAAAGATCAAGATTAAGGTCCTGCGCAAAGGAAAGCATTCCATTCACCACTAAATATAAAGGCTCATCTATTGATAGTAAGAAGGAATTTGTCAGTGTGAATTTACCATTTTCTAACCGAGGTGCTGCACCTTCATAGGTTTCCACAGCTCCATTGCCTTTTGAAAGCATTTTGCCTGCAATTCCAGTGAGATGTGTTGGACTGTATACCTTACCATTAACCAGCATAGTTAATTGCCCCGCTTGAACTTGGTCTGCCTGAACATTTTTATCAATAATAACAACGCCGTTTACGAGGAGAAAAACTGGCTCGACGATTGCAGAAAGATAGTATTGATCCAGATGAAAAACTCCATTAAACAGGCGGGAGCCAGTAGGTATTTCTAAGCTCGCCCCGATATTTCCGATATTTAACTTCGTTAAAAGATGCGCATTTTCTTTTCCATAAAGCACTAGCCCTACATTTTCAATCCGTTCTACCCCTTTAATACTCTCTTCTGTTGCATTCACCAAATTTAATAATCCTACATTTCCAATTCGTTGACTCATTATTTCTCCTCCTCCAAAATCTTTCTTAATCGCTTGATAGCAAGATGAAGCTTGTAGCGCACTGTAGACGCTGGAATCCTTAGCTGCTCACCAATCTCCTGACTGGAAAGCCCTAACCAATATCTTTTAAAAATAAGATCACTTAATTCCTGTGGCAAATGAGCGAGTAACTCGGTTACCTCCAAGTGGCTGACACCAGCCTCCTGAATCGAAAAATCAAAGTCCTCCTCCCACTGAGTCAATCGCTGTTCTTTTCTCCGGTCGTCAATAAGCCTGTTTTTCATGACCCGGAAAAACCATGCCCGCTGCTTGTATTCTGGTAAACTAAGCAGCTGTGGTTCGTTGAGCGACTTTACCAATGCATCCTGAATCAGGTCATGGGCCTCCTGCTCATGCCTGGCAATGGATTTTGCAAAGCGCAACAAGTCATCCTTTAACTTTTCATATAAATCACTCACTTCCACATGCACATTGATCACTCACTTTTACTCATTTTATTTTTAAAATAAAAATCTTTAGATTGCTGCTTGAGAATTTCGGTTGTTTTTGCCGCTTTCAGTAAGATAACGTTTCGGGAAAGAAAAGTGTTGGAGAAATTTTTATAAAAATTTTAAAAAGTGGATTTTCTATAGATTAATATAGGAGAGACTGTGTGCCAAGAGAAAAGACAAGTACCAAATTGGGCCTTGTCTCAATGGATTACTTACTATCTAAATCTAAAGGTCGTAACTTTGCTTCGATATCTGCACGGCGAGGTTCCAAGAATGGCGGGAGCGCAAGCCTTTCCCCTAATGTTTCAACCGGTTCGTCCACGTCGAAACCCGGTGTATCCGTCGATAATTCGAAAAGGATATGGTTGGGTTCGCGGAAATAAAGAGCCTTGAAGTAGTACCGTTCAACCTTCCCTGAATTTATTAGTCCAGATGCCGCAATCCTCTGTACCCAATACTCATATTCTTCCTCATTCGGTACACGGAAGGCGACATGATGAACACTTCCCCTTCCAGCTCGCTCCCGTGGCAGATCTGGTCTTGGTTCGATGTGTACTTCTGCACCAGAACCTCCCTCGCCAGTTTCAAAAACTTGAATGGCAGGAAATTCACCTGCAAGAGATGGATATGTGCCTACCTGTTTAAAGCCCATAACTTCTGTTAAAACTTTAACTGTTTTGTCGGGAACCGCAACCGTTAAAGTAACAGGACCCAAGCCTATTATCGCATTTTCTGCCGGGACATCACTTTTATCCCAAGGAACACCTGGACGAACACCATCTTCACCATTGTCCGCTACCAGAATTAACTTAGTTCCCTCAAAATCCTGAAATGCCAAGGAATCGCGATGGTTTCGTTTCTCAATCTTCCCGTATTGAATACCAAACCGTTTGAAACGCTCTTCCCAATAGTGAAGCGAAGCAGTATCCTTGACTCGAAGTGAGGTTGATGAAATGCTCCCAACACCTGGATAGGTATGCCCCAGCCCAGGTATATCAAAGAAGGTTATTTCAGTGCCAGGACTTCCTTTCGCATCACCATAGAATAAATGATAAGACTCTGTATTATCCTGATTCACCGTTTTCTTGACCAATCGCAAACCTAAAATCTTTGTATAAAATTGAAAGTTCCTCTCCGCCTTACCCGTTAAGATCGAAACATGATGTAAACCTAACAGCTTCATTAATTGGCCTCCTATATGAATTTCACCTTTAATTATCTCGAATTCAAGATAATTATAATCAAATCAGACTCCGCCGTCAACATCTCCACAACTTGCAAAATCACACTGTCCACCGCCCGTGGACAAAATGGTTAATTTGTCCACGGGCGGTGCCTGTCACCCATATAGCGTCACCCATACAAAGTCACCATTACTGATTATAGTCCCAAACGATTTTCCACTCGTCTTTTTCTTCTAATGCAATGACTTCTTGTTCGAGATCAAAGTTTCCGTATTTTCCTTTGTAGGTTTGGGTGACGAGGATTTTGTATACATTTTTCATGACAGGTCCAGTTTTGGACATCTTCCATTGGTCGATTTTTTCAGGTTCACTGATTGTAAAGTCGAACGTTTCGACGCCAAAGTGGTTCATAAATACATGTGCACGGTCTTGAATGTAAGACCCTTTACTGAATTTTTCCTTCATGGTTGAATGAAAAAGCTCCCAGGACGAGGCGAATTCCCCTTCCTGCTCATACAGATAAAACTCCTCCACCACAGCAACTGCCTCTTTATCCGGTGAAAACCAAGCATCCTTAATGAACATAAAAACAGTCACGATACAAACAAGCAGCACTAATCCCATTGCAAGACCCGTAACTGGCATAGATTTTCTAGACATATGTCTCTCCTTTAGTACAGACTCTCCTACACTAAAGACTATGTCCAGCTACATCCAAATATTAACCATGTTAACCTGCTTAACAACATTCAAATAGTTTATTAATCATCACTGTACGCCTGAGGTGGACAGTGTCCACGAGCGGTGACAGGCACCGCCATTATCTAAACTCGTCCTCTATATATTCTAGTTCTTCCTGTGGGGTGAGGAGCCGGGTGGCTTTGCCGATGTTTCCTTTTTGGTAGACCCAAATGCGATTGTGGGCGCTTACGGAATTACTAAAGTCTTGCCTTGTCCAGGGTTCTAGGATGTCCAGAAGCATTTGTTTGTTACTGCTTTTTTTAAAGTCTTTGTTTTTTATCACTTCATATATTTTTTGTACTTTATCGGCGGTGATTTCTGAGGCTCCCCACTTTTTGTCCGCTTCGACCTTTTGATGTGTCATGTTGTGGACCTCTTGAATTAGTTCCTCTTCCCTCATGGTTTCATATTCTGCAGTTACTTTGCTTGATACAGGTGCCTCAAAGCCCTTTTCGATTTTTGTTTGTGCCTCTTTTGCTGTAACGGGATCATTTTTCTTCAAGTTGAATTTCAGCCCACTATCATTACCTAAATAAAAATAGACTCCCACCATACAGGCTAGTATCCCGATGATAGAACCTGCCATAGTTAATTTCTTCATGCAGCACTCTCCCTTTACAAATCTATTAATCTCTCTTTTGCAAAATCCTAATTTCTATTAATTATACAAAATTATGCCAAATACATGTACTTTATTGTTTCTGCAAGGATATCTTATTCGGCGATTATTCAAGGAAGCTTTCTTTAGTGGAGCACAAATCAACAGACCAGTTTAACACAGCCTTTTTGAAAAAAACAAAAACCGTAAATTGACTGATAATAAGCAAAAAGTGCAATATCCCCTTGCTAAATGAAATTAATCGCGTAAAACGTGATTGTTCTGACAATTCCCTCAAAGTTATTGATATAAGCTTGTTCGCTACGTCCTCCGTTTCCCTATAAGGTAGAGGTAAGAGAAAAGCACGCTTTCTGAAAGGGATTATCCTTGGAAAGCTTCAAACAGTTAGCCAGCCAATATGAGCCACCGTTCTTGGGGGCTTAAGTATCAAAGAAATTGCCGATAAGGACAAGGGATCTATTTCTGCTGTTAAACTTTGGCGTAAAGGAGCACGCGACAAATTGAAGGTTGTCAAAGAGACTCAACGTTAGAAATCTTCAAAGTTAAAGGTGCCTTCCATTTAGATAGGAAAGGCACCTTTAAATGATGGAGACGAGCCAGTAGCAATGGAGGAAAAATATCAAGGTATAGAAGCTAGAGGCAAAGACTGTGAGCCCCTTTGTAATGGGGGTGCTTGGTACTTTTTTTAAAAAAATAAACAAGTAAAGGCACAGCGAAAATGTCAATTTGGTAATCAAAAACAATGCCGGATCTGCTTCATAAATTCTGCTCATTAAGGGGTTCATTTCTTCTATAAATGAATTTCCCAACCCAAAGAATGTAATGAAGGCATCAAAAATATTTAAGAGCGACAAATAATGAAAGAGAAAAACCACCTTTTACCATCACCTCAAGACGTTCCTAATATCGAACATCTTATAATTTTCCTTTTGGATGGTGTGATATCCTGCCTTTTCGAACGATAATCGTTAGACAATTTCCCCTATAATCCCCTTAATATCAACTTGCAATTGTTTTATGAAGGGGACATTTACGTTTAAGATTAGCGGTATCAAACGAATGGAGTCGAAGAGGATAAAGAATACTCGAAAAAGGGGAAGGCAGGAAAAGTGAAAAGGCTTGGTACGAAGGTAGTGACTTGCTTTTCTTTATGAATAGGAGATTTAACATACATTTAAAAGGAAAGGCTCAGAATCCAATATTCTGAGCCTCTTTCACGTCCAAATTACGTATGAGAAACAATAAGTTCTGCATTTCCCTCAAGTTCAAATTCCCCAAATCCAACTGGAAGAATAAAGTGAGTTCCTTTTTTCAAGGGATAAGTTTCACCGGCATGAAGTAGTGCTCCATCACCGTTAATTACACTTGCGAGCAGGTAGTGACCATCAGCAGAAAAAGTTGCTTTGCCAGCAACTGTCCATTTGTAGACAGAGAAGAATTCTGATTCTACAAATGTTGTTACCGATGCATGTTCACGTTCCTCCACTTTAGGAGTGACACCTGTTTCTTGATGAGGAACCGTGGTCACTTCAATCGCTTTTTCCAAATGAAGCCCACGTAAATTCCCTTCGGCATCCCTGCGGTCATAATCATAAACCCTGTAGGTGGTGTCAGAGCTTTGCTGTGTTTCTAGCACAAGCGTTCCTTCACATAAAGCGTGAATGGTCCCACTAGGAACATAGAAAAAGTCGCCAGGTTTAATTTTTACCCTGCGCAAGAGCTCGTTCCACTTGCCTTCGTTGATTCGTTTGACCAATTCCTCTTTCGTTTTAGCGTTGTGACCGAAGATCATATCCGCTCCCTCTTTACAATCAAGGATGTACCAACATTCAGTTTTTCCTAGATCCCCATTTTCATGAACTTTTGCATATTCATCCTCCGGATGTACCTGAACAGATAAATCAGCATTTGCGTCAAGAATTTTGGTTAGAAGCGGGAAAACCTCATCATTCGGATTTCCAAATAACTCAGGTTGTTTTTTATAAAGCTCATCCAACGACATCCCTGCATATGGTCCATTTTCAATGACCGACGGACCATTAGGATGAGCAGAAATAGCCCAGCATTCACCGGTTTGATCTGTTGGAATGTCATAACCAAATTGAGCTTCTAGGGCAGTTCCACCCCAAATTCGTTCTTTAAAAACTGGTTTTAAAAATAATGGCTGCTGCAAAATGATAACCTCCACTTAAATTAGTTATTCTCTTGAAGTGCTTGCTTCGCTAACATCAGCGACCCTGTAATCCCAGCGTGATTGCCCAATCCAGGACTGACAATATAGTGTGACAATTCAGGTAAGAAAACATATTCGGCAACGCTTGGGTCTGCTCCATTTCCAGTTCCGATTGTTATGTAAAAACAGCTATCGAGTCCCTTGCTGCCCCATGGGTTACCTCACCTAGTAGTGCAGTTGCATTCACATCAGTATTGAAACCAATCGGTACCCCGAATATTTACATTCTAAGCACATTAATCAATTATACTAAAAAACACACTGATTAATAAAAATTTGTGCATAAAATCGGTAAAAAAAAGGAAAACCGTCCTGCACGTTTCCCTTTTCGACCATTAATTCAACTAATGAATTGAACTGTCCGCCTGAGGTGGACACTGTCCACGAGTGGTGACAGGCACCACTTCCATTAAACGACTCCTCTTACATGATTGGAATTTGCTCTTTTTAGTAAAAAGCCGCCATCGAAATGTGTTGGTTCATACGATATCATGAAGGCCTTTGGGGCAAACGTCAGCACCTGTTTTCTTAGCTTTTGCTCATTGTTTCGCTTCGTTAAAACTTTCATGGCTAACCGTTTCCCGTCTTTTCCGTCAGCCAGCCACGAGGTTACTCCATACCCTTCCTCCCTAATTTTATCAGGCAGGTTAAAGTCCACAGAGTCGACAATTACCTCCAAAACTGTGTAACCAAGTGCCAAATAGGATTCAATTTTACTTCCGATATAAACCCCGAGCCCCCAGCCAATACAATAAGCAGCAATATTAAGCGGTTTATCAAGATTATCGAGAACAATCGTCAAACCCATCAAATAAACAAATACTTCCCCCATTGATAGAAATGAAGCAAGTACCTTGAAGCCTTTAATGACAAGAATGACACGCAGAGTAAACAATGAAACATAGACAATATTAATCCCAATAATAACAAGAATAATCGATGGCATAACTCCGCCTCCAAAAATGGCAATCTTCTTTAAAACATAAGAGAGTCAATATCTCTAGGGTATTGGGTGATGGAATAGCTTCCGTTTTTGGTTAAAATGACCGTATCGGAATGCCGGTACCCCCCTAGACCTGGAACATAAACCCCCGGTTCAATCGTATAGACCATCCCTTCTTGTAAAACCAACTCATTATCAAAACGCAGGTACGGTTCTTCGTGCTCAGACAATCCCAACCCATGCCCGACCCGATGATTTACATATTCACCGTAACCAGCCTTTTTAAAAACTTCATAGGAAGCTAGGTCCACTTCACTCGCTGTGATACCTGGCCGAATCAAATCCATCGCAACCCTCTGTGCCTCAATGGCTAACTTTAAAAGATCCTTTTGTTTTTCAGAAGGCTGGCCGATAAAAAATGTCCGTTCATTTTCAGCGCGGTAGCCATTGAACCATACTTGGCGGCTATGGATGACCACGTCTCCATCTGCAAATTTTCTCGTACTTGAATACAGATGCGGCATTTCACTTCTTCTTACCCCTGAACACGTCCAGTTTTCATAGCCGATTAACTCCTCTGCATAGTCCTTTGAGGCAAGCTCCAGCAATAAACGATCACCATAAGAGTCAAATTCTAACTCGCTGATTCCTGCCCTTGCATGTTTTAGAGATTCTTCAATGGCATAATCGGAAAGCTTGCCGGCAACTTTGAGTCTTTCAATTTCAAACTCATCTTTAATCGCCCGCATATTCACAACCTTTTCACCAATATCCACTAACTTAAATCCAAATTCCTCCAGGTACAGATACACACTTGAAGGCAGAACCCCTGTTTCAACCCCAAGCCTCGTGCCAGAAGGGTATTTCTTTACTATTTTTGATAAATGGTCAAGATACGAAACCTCTCGATGTCTCCTATCAATTTGCTCATAATAGACATATAGTTTATCTACATTGGCTTTTTCAGCAGCATGAACCTCTTCTAGTCCAGGAACAATGAGTTCCGTTTGTCCGTGGCTGATCAGTGTAACAATCGGGCGAGAGTATGTGATCGCACGAAAACCACTAAGATAATATTGATTGTCCGGCTCCCAAATCAAGCTTAACTCAATTTGTTTTTCAGACATAAAGCTTCGAAAAGTCTCAAGTCTATTTTTTATATTCAACAGAAAAACCTCCTTATTTTTAAGGCTCTTTTCTCAAACATTGTTGCAATTAGAAGATTGATTGTGCCTTTTTTTCATTGGGAATCGACTTAACTTATGAGAAAAGAGCCTGCAAACTTAATTCTAAAGCTCAAAATAGCTTATTCCACGTTAAAATCGGCTTTTAGATTTTAACAACACTCTTCACGAAAACAGCCTTTCCTTAAAAGCAGAGAAAAGTCCCCTGAAAAAAACCCTAGAGTTTTACAGAGGACATTTTAAAACCTATCATTCAATTACTCTATTAAACAAAGTCTCGCGGGATCTCAGAATTCCACTTTTTCGTAAAAACCTGTTTCTGACCTTCAAACGCTGTAAGTTCATTTGTTATAAAAAATCGCTCCGCATCCGCCTTCATTGTACTGACACTCTCGAGACGGGTCTGCCACTCGCCGCGTCCTACATCCAACGTCCACTCACAGCAAACCTCTGCGGATAAAGGATCACCCTCAGAAATCGTATACGTATTGCGGTTGGTGCTCCCGTACTCAACCCCATTGCCCAAAAGACGACGTGCTCCTTCATCAGAAAAGTCTTCAAGCACCCATACACCGTTAATAAGATCGTGGTGAACCTTGCGGGTACGGCTTTCTTCCCGTAAAATCTCCCGTTCTGCCACCCGTGCAGTCTCTGGTGCTCCGAATGCCGGAAGTTCATGATCCCTCTCTTGCGGTGGACGAACTGGCAGAGTAAGGCGGGTTTGCTCGCTGCTGAATACCTTTAACGTGGCAGGTTCAGGCGACGGCCACGCATGCGGCCAGTAGTTTGGCGACATTGCAACCTGCCAGCGGTGTCCAGCTGGAAGTACATGACCAATCGCATTGAGACGAACATTAATCGTGTAACGTTCTCCAGGTACTAAAGGAGTTGGAAACTCATGGCTCTCCCGATGGGATAGATTAAGCATTCCCCAACTGACCAAGGTTGCTGCCCCATCCGGAGCAACATCGCATAGGCGTACTGCAAGCAGAGCGTTCGGCTTATCTGACGCTAGGTCAACCGTAATCTCCGGAAAGCCGAGAATTTCCATTGGTGATTCGAGTGGTTCCGATGTAAAGCATACAGATTGCCCATTTTCTAGGCGCTGATCGGATGCTAAATCGCCAGGCTGCCCAAAAGGACACCAAACACCCGCATAAAGCCCATGCGTCTGTACGCTTGGTACGATCGTTTCCTCTTCACCTGCAGGAGTTTCAAGTAATTGCTGCCCTTTTAACCAAAATTCTGCCGGAGCAATATTCGGTGACGGCCATTCACCTTCTGCCACCCAGCGTCCAGGGCGTTCTATGTAATCGGCCTTTGGCGGGACATGATCCTGCATCCATGCACGGAGCATCGGTTCCTCCATAATCCCAGTATCGATGCCTTTTAGCCACTGATCCCACCAGCGTAAGCATTCCTGAAGGAAGCCAATTGCCGGCCCTGGCACTGCGACCTCTGGATACTCGTGGGCCCACGGTCCAATTAAGCCTTTGCGCGGACCCGGCAGCCCCTCAAGCAGTCTGAGGATCGCATTGGTATAGCCATCTGCCCAGCCGCCGACTGCAAAAACGGGAATATTGATGTCAGTGTAGTTTTCACATACCGACCCGTGTTTCCAATAGTCATCGCGGCGTTGGTGCTTCACCCATTCCTCGACAAATGGCGGGGTACTCTCAAGCCGTTCCAGCCAAGTGGAGCGCCACTGCTCACCGACAACATCAGGGTCAGCCGGCCGGCCATTATAGACAAGCATCGTTGACGCCCACCACTGCATATCAGAGGCTAGAAGACAGCCGCCCATGTAATGGACGTCATCCGCGTAGCGGTCATCCGTAGAACAAAGAGTGATGATCGCCTTTAAAGCAGGGTGACGGCGGGAAGCCACCTGCAGTCCATTAAAGCCGCCCCAAGACTTGCCAATCATTCCAACAGAACCTGTGGACCATGGCTGTGACTCAATCCAAGTCAACACTTCTAACGCATCATCCTGCTCCTGTGGCAAATACTCATCGTACAGAATCCCATCTGAATCGCCAGAGCCGCGGATATCCACACGGATACTGGCATATCCATGACCTGCAAAATAAGGATGACGGATGGAATCTCTTAAGGCAGTAAAGTCATTTTTACGGTAAGGTAGATATTCTAGAATGGCGGGCACGGGATTCTGCTCTGCGTCCTCCGGGAGCCAAATTCGCGCTGCAAGCCTGGTCCCATCTGACATCGGAATCCAAACATGCTCGATCTCACGAACCTTCCGTGGAAATTCAGTCTTAATCGAAAGTTGTGAATCACGTACATTAAAAACCATGGTATTACCTCCAAACTATTGTAACACTCTTTAAATTAGCTTGTATCATCCGGCCTTTTCTTCTAAGTCCGTTTCCGTTTCTGAGACCTTCTTGTGGTCTTGCTTCAACCATCTCAACAGTGACACTGTTAATAAGATATAGATGATAATTACCGGTACTGACACGATAACCGATGAGGTTTGAATGACATTTAATCCGCCAATCATGAGTAAGGCAATTGCCATTACCGCTAAAATGGCTCCCCATAACAGTCTGTGCCAGCGGGCAGGCTCTTGCCCATCCTTTAACTCCTTGGTCGCAATGGCAGATAGAATATAAGTCGCAGAATCCAAGGATGTTGCTAGGAAAATAAAGCCTAAAATCACAAAGAAGATCAATACAACCGTGCTAATCGGAAGCGTTCTCAATACTTCGACCACAACAGCTGGACCACCCTTGGCATCTAGTATTTGTGTAATTGGCAGAATATCATTTAATTGCAGATGCATAGAATAACCGCCAAAGACAGCAAAATAGAGCCAGCTTCCTAATGAACCCCATAAAAGAACGGAGCTGATCAATTCTCGAATCGTTCTGCCTTTTGAAATACGAGCAACGAATAACCCCATAAATGGAGCTGTCGCTGCAAACCAAGCCCAATAGAACACGGTCCATGCCTGCGGGAAGCCGCCTTTATTAATCGGATCCGTATAGAAGCTCATTTGGACAATATTTTGAAGCATTAAGCCGAAACTGTTTGTAAAATAGGATAATATGAAGATCGTTGGACCTGCAATCAGAACAAATAAAGCAAGTGCTAATGCAAGGTAAACGTTGATATCGCTCAGTTTTCGAATACCTTTATAAAGTCCCAGATAAGCACTGGAACAGTAAATCACTGTCCAGATTAAGATGATGATGATGCTTAAACCAAGTGATTGTTCCATCCCTAAAATTTCACCTATGACAGCAGAAATCATCGGAACACCTAAGCCTAAAGAAGTACCAAGTCCTCCGACCAAGCTCCAAATCACGAGGATATCAATGATTTTTCCAACCCAGCCATCCGCATGTTTCCCAAGTACTCCGCGGCAGGCTGTACTGATTTTTAACGAATGTTGTTTTTTAACAAAGAAGGAATAAGCAATCGTAACTGTTGGCAAGGCGTAAAGCGACCATGCCGATATCCCCCAATGGAACAATCCGTATGTAACTGCCCATTCTGCTGCTTCATTAGAATTCGCCTCAATACCAAATGGCGGACCCATATAATAGTAGATTGGCTCCATAATGGACCAGAACATGATACTGGTTCCCATCCCGGCACAAAACAGCATGGCTCCCCAACTAAAGGAAGAAAACTCAGGTTTCCCCTCACCCAGTTTAATTTTTCCATGGCGGCCGAAAATCAGCCAAATCAAGACGATGAATAAACCTACCGTTAATAATTGAAAAGCCCAATCCAATTTAAAGGTGATGTCTGACATCAAGCTGCTTAACACCGGCTCTGCCGTTTCACGGTTAACAACTAACAATAATGTGGCTGCTACAATCACCATTAATGAAGACCAAAAAACGACCGGATCAATTTTTACCTTATCCAATTCCCTCAACCCCTTTTTATAAAAAATATTTTCCAACCTTCCCCTTTTCGTGATATGATTGATTTACTAATCATGATTATTTTATAACTATGGTTATATTACCATAGCGGTTATTTTCTGACAATATAAATTTTCTAAAAATTCACTACTTTAAAAAATCTTATTGGTGAGGAGATTGAAATGAAAAAAAAGGAAATCCAAATGAGCCGGATGTGGAAGTATTTTGTTGATGCAACCGCTGAAATTATCGAAGAAGAAGGCATTGATAAGGTTACAATCAGGAAAGTAGCGGACCGGGCAGGCTATAATAGCGCCACGATTTATAACTATTTCACCGAACTTTCCCATTTAATCTTTTTTGCTTCGATGAAGTTTTTGAAAGCATATACAGATGAAGTCGCTGCCTATATGGAGGAGGGAAAAAGTCCAATTGAACAATATCTTTTGGCCTGGGAATGTTTTTGTAAGCATTCCTTCAAATCACCGCAAATCTTCCATGCGATTTTTATTATGGATTTAGGTGAACACCCGGAAGATTTATTAGCAGAATACTATAAGCTTTATCCAAATGATTTAATTAACATCCCGGAAGGATTAAAACCGATTCTCTTTGAGCGAAATATGAACAAGCGCGGCCTGACCTTATTACTGGCAGCAGCAGTCGAAGGCAATATAAAAGAAGAAAATATCGATGCCATCAATGAACTAACCATCCTCATTTGGCAAGGAATGCTATCAAACATCCTAAATAACCGGACACACCTTGACATCGAAGCCGCCGAAAAAATAACCATGAACTATATAAACGAAATCGTCCGAAATCAACACCTATTTCACTTTCAAAAATCGATTCAATAATGTAATTTCATATAAAAAAGGGTCAACTTCAAATTTTTTTGGGTGACCCTTTTTCTGTGAAGAAAGCTTTTTCATGCATGGGTTGGGAGGCGCTGCTCATGCATGTTTTTATTCCATTTCACATCCGTCTGGCTTCCTTGTCAAACAAGCTATACATAACCGGTATAACAAACAATGTAAGCAGTGTACTGCTAATCATTCCTCCGATGACGGTTATGCCCATGGGCTGGTTGATTTCTGTGCCTTCTCCAATTCCGAGGGCGAGCGGGATGAGTCCTAGGATGGTAGTAAGGGATGTCATAAAGATTGGTCTTGCCCGGTCTTTTACAGATTCTACAATGGCGTCATAGGAGACCATTCCGCCTTCTTTTTTCTGATTGATAAAGTCGACGATGACGATGGCATTGTTAACGACAATACCAGCGAGTACAATGACCCCAATGATGACAGTCAGACTAATCGGACTCATCGTGCTGGTCAAGGCGAGTGCCACTCCTATCACCATTAACGGTACACTAAACATTATTACAAACGGATATTTTAAAGATTCAAATTGTGCAGCCATGACGAGATAGATAAACACAACCGCAAGAACTAGAGCGAGAATCAACTCATCGATGGATGAATCAAGCAATTCTTTCTCCCCGCTAAAAACAATCTCTGACTCTTCTGGAAGGTTAAGAGAGTCAATCTCCTGCTCGACCTTCTTTGAAATGGCACCTAAATTAGTGATTGTTTTGTATTTCAAGGTAAACTGCACCGCACCCTGCTGGTTGATTCTTTGAATATCAACGGGTCCGCTTTTCACTTCAATCTTTGAAACCTCACCCAACGTCACATATCCTCCATTTGGTTTTTTCACAAGGAGACCTTTGAGGTGTTCCAGATTACTCGTAATCTTCCGGTCGTACTGAACAAATATACTGTGAATCTCACCCGTGTCCGAAATCATCTGCGCTGCCCTCGAACCACGGGTTACATTATTTACAATCATCGCAATCTGAGCAGGGAGTAATCCATGTCTCAATGCTGCTTCACGGTCAACACTTATCTGAACTTCATCCACTCTTTTCATCAAATCCGTGGTTAATTCATTGACTTCTTTTAAGTTTTTCAACTCATGATAAATCGTGTCTACAGACTTGGTTAGTCGCTTTGGATTGGTATCTCTGACACTAAAAGAGAGTGTATGTGGACTAGATCCCGTTGAGGACTGCATAATAAAGGATAGCTTCGCAGTCTGATTCGCCTCCACAGCCGCCTTCACTAACTTAGCCTTTATATCTTCGCCAAATTGGAAGGTGCTTCGTTCCCGACTTTCCAAGTCCTTCATTTTAATATAAAGCTCCCCCACATTGGCATTCGTTGTACCCCTAAAGGTTCCTTCCTGGGTGGTGCCAATTAAACCTACAAAGGTATCGACCTCTTGCTCATTTTTCAAACGGTCCTCAAGGGCTGCCACAACCTTTTCCGTTTCTGTTAAGGCGGCTCCATTTTCTAGTTTAATCCGAACACTAAAGAATCCCTCATCTGTGCTCGGCAAGAATTGTGTTCCTACTGTAGTCAAGCCAAAAATACTAATACCAAGACAGACGATGGTGATGATGATAACGGCACCGCGGTGCTGTAGTGACCAGCGCACACCTTTATCGATTCTTTTTATCCAGCTGTTTTTATGTCTCTTGTTTAAATAACTCCTTTTTGGTGCTTTTAGCAGCCTGCTTGCAAGCATCGGCACCACTGTCAATGCCACCACAAGCGATGCGAATAAACTAAAAGAAATCGTCAGTGCGAATTCAGTAAACATCTCCCCAATCAATCCGGTAATAAAGACCACGGGTATAAAAACGGATACTGTGGTTAAAGTCGAAGCCGTGATGGCCGTTCCCACCTCTTTCGTTCCATCCTTTGCTGCCACAATCGGTTCTTTTCCCATCGAAAGATGACGGTAAATATTTTCAATCACTACAATTGAATTATCGACGAGCATTCCGATTCCGAGCGCAAGCCCGCCTAGAGTCATAATGTTTAAGGTGAAATCTGCAAAATACATGAGAACAAAGGTAACAATAACCGAATAGGGAATCGCAATACCAATGATGAGCGGACTTTTTATATTTTTTAAAAATAAAAACAACACAGCCATTGCCAATGCTCCACCTACGAGAAGCGAAGATGAAATATTTTGGATTGCCATCTGGATGAATTCCCCTTGGTCAAAAAGAATTTCAGATTCAATACCTTTGTACTTTTCTTTTTCCAAGAGCTTGTCCAGCTGTTTAAGAAACTCCTTCGAAACCGCAGCGGTATTGGAATCGGATTGCTGCAGGACACTGAGCAGCACCGATGGTTTTTGATTCATCCTCGTAATCGTATGGTCATCCAGTTTCGTTAATTCAACCGTGCTGATATCATGAAGTTTGATTTTTTCACCCGTTAATGGATTGACACTTATGGTAAGGCCCTTAAGAGTTTCAAGAGATTGAATGGAGCTGATGATTCTGGTTGTAAGCTCCTTCCCTTCTGTTAAAATCGTATCACCCGGCATCGAGATATGATTGGCTTTGATAAGGTCAACAATATCCGATTGACTTAGTTGAAATCTCCTCAGCTTTTCTTGATCAAGTTCAACTCTTACCTCTTGGGCGGATGTGCCTGAAAGGTTAACACTGGCCACACCGGCAACCTTTGTTAGCTCGAGCTTCAATTGCTCCGCAAGCTCCCTTAAAGAGGTTTCATCCTTTTCTGAACGAAGGGACAGCTGAATAATCGGAAACATAGAAGGGTCAAACTTCAAGAACCGAGGCTTGCCAACATCATCAGAAAGCGGCGTCATATCAAGGCGTTGAAGAACTTCATTTTGAATTTCATCGATATCCGTCGCCCAGGAAAATTGCATTAATATGAAATTTGCACCTTCCTGAGAGGTGGAGGTCATGGTTTTAATCCCAGGCAGTGTAGCAAGGTTCTCTTCTAAAGGCTTCGTTACCTTCTCGACCACTTCCTCAGGACTAGCACCAGGATACGTCGTAACGACAACTCCTACCGGGGGATTAATCTCCGGAATCAGCTTCATCGGAATCTTCATAAGCGAAACCCCGCCCAAAATCAAAACAAGAAACATCGTTACCAGAGTAAAAATCGGCCGCCTAATCGAAAAATCACTAATCCACATCCAAACGCCCCCTCCACCAAGAAAAAAATCATCTATACCTATCATTATTTTCCAACCTTAGTAAAATAAACATTATTCGCATTATTCGGTGCCTGTCACCATTAAAATACAAATGTCCTCCTGGAGTGGACACTTAGCTATCTGTACTAGTTTTCTACGCACAAAAATAAAGAGAAGTGCAGGTTGCACTTCTCTTTGGCTGCGCCTGTTTCAACAGGCTGATTACAGTTTCCATTTTGGAAATTCTTTTACCTTTTGTTTTTCATACTCTGTCATTCTTGAGTACGAGTGTGAAAGTTTTGAAAGGATGTACCCCTGAGGGCTGGCGGTTTCTTCCTGATCATTAACCTCTTGCAGTTTAATATTGGTAAACATAATGGCTATTTGAGCTAAACTCTCGATTGTGTCCATCAATTCAGGGTTGTCATTGTAATTTTTCTTAGCAATTGCATAAACAGTATCCAACCGGCTCCTTATGTGCTTTAGCGTTTCTGCGTCAAATTGGTCTTTTTTCATTACATTTCACCCCTTATTACTAAAGCATATGGAACTTTGGAGTATATGGAACGTAATAAAATAAATAAATATAGGCAGGAATAAACTGGTTCCCATAGAAAATTCCTATTTTAAAACCAAAAAGGCATTTTCTCAAAGATATCAGAGAAAACACCACTGGCGGTGCCTGTCACCATTTATGCAGAATCTTTCATTTATGCAGTCATATCGGCCATTTTATTCAGATGTATGAAACTTACTGGCAACGGTCAAGCTTGTTAGATGGGAGGCTTGATGATGCGGAGTTTGTTTATTTTGGTTTGGTGCGGTGCGATTTTGACTTTTACTTGTACGGTAAGTTTTCATGATTTAATTCATTTTGGAGTAGTGCGGTTTCAATGGGATGTAAATCCACCATATTTAGAGTTCTTTTTACCCTTCCCCTCTGACGTTAGCAGGGACTTATTCTTACAAAAACTGGGTCATATTTTAGCCTTTCAATTTCTTACAATCCTGCTTTTAATGAAATACAAATCTAAGTTTCTCATCCTACTAGCAGCATCCTCCTTTGCCGCTCTTACTGAATTTCTCCAATTATACTTTCACCGAGGTGGCAGAGTTTTTGATATTGGCTTTGATTTAATTGGTATTTTGATTACATTAGCGATGGCTAGTCTCTTCACTTTAAGTCAATCAAGCACGATTTCGGTGAAAAGTTAAAAGGTAATAAACCAGTTTCCTCACCTTTTCCCTTGAATTCCCTCTAGACTTAGGTAAAAATAAATAGATTAAGATATACAATGAGGTGGAACTAGTGGAGTGGAAAATTAACAAAGTTCAAAAGGATCAAGTAGATAGATTTGAAATTGTACAGGAAGACGTAACCCTTCCAAATCATACAGATATGCATTTTTCCTTTGTCAATTTTGCAAAAGGAGTTTGTATCCTTCCGATTACAGAAGATGGAAAGGTTATTTGTATTCGGCAATATCGCCATGCTGTGAAGGAATGGCAATGGGAATTACCTGCAGGTGCTATTGATCCGGAAGATAATGAACCACTATCCGCAGCTAAAAGGGAATTAGAAGAAGAAATAGGCTGCCAAGCAAAAGACTGGATAGACTTAGGCAGTGTTTATCCCTCCCCCGGGTCCACAAGTGAACAAATATTCCTGTTTGCTGCTACTGACCTGATAAAAACAGAGCAACAGCTAGAGGCGACCGAGCAAATAGACTTACATACAATTGAAATGAACGAGTTACACCAGCTAATTAATTCCGGGGAATTCAAACACGGAGCAGGACTCGCAGCCATCCTTAGATATCTAATAAAAAATGAAGGCTAGTAGAAAGAGGGTTTTCGGCACAGCATGTGCCAAAACCCTTTTTTCTATTAAAGCCTTGCATCAACTGTCCGCCTTAGGTGGACAGTGTCCACGAGTGGTGAAAACCTTTTAGGTGTCACCTTGGTGACAGGTACCTTCAACGGCACTAACCTCGTCGGCCCCCATCTATTCTACAACGGTGATGATTAAATCATGTATCAGCCAAACATTGGCGTCGTACCTGATGACTGTGTAGGTGTTTTCGAAGTTTTTGATTTCTTCTCTTCCTTCGCTTCCATAATGAATGGAATAGGTCTCTTGGACGGTGACTTCGTAGGTATCTTCTCCTGATTTAACCGGGGTTCCAATTTGGTATTGGATGATTTGCTCGGTAATTTGTCTTTCGTCATGTCTAACACATAATCGATTTGCTCCTCGTACAACTGGCTTTCAGGATCGAGCAGATGTGAAATATAGACGAATGCTCCATCATTAACTGCCTTTTCAAAGTTCACAAGATACTCTTCCATCAGAAAGATTACAGCATTCTGATCAGCAGCCTCATCTACCACTTGTTTGGTCCCCTTGAGGAAAAGGTCCTCCTGGTGCTTGCCCTCCACCCCTAGGAGCTTCAATCACAGGAATCTTTGTAGGGTCTTCCACCTTTGGTTGATCATTAGAATTGTTAACCACAGGCGAAGCAGGTCCACTTCCAACTCCTGACACATTCTCCTCCTCATTATCACTGCATCCAGCTAAAAGTAGGAATAATAGTATGAGAAAAATGATATGGAAGAAATTTTTCATGTAATCCACCCCAATTTTATCAATAAATAGCCGCCCACAAAGAAGTAATGCTCCTTCATCATTTATTCTATTCAGCGGACAAAACCAACTATTCTGCATTTCGGAGGAAGAAGAAGGAACTTTACTGTCCGCCTCAGGTGGAAAGTGTCCACGAGCGGTGACAGGCACCCAGAAGGCACCCAGAAAGGCACCCACAAAGGTAACAGAAAATATTTTATTTATTCTAACTTTGCTGTATTATAGTAATATTAAATTTGAACGTTTTGAGGAGGATATAGTATGAGGTTGTCTGGTGAGGAGTTAGAGGTTCTATCGATTCTCGAAGAGAATCATCGAATTCCTGTGGAAGATATTGCTTTGATGGTAAATTCGAGTGTGGAGGATGTTACGGCGGTCATTAAGAAGTTAGAGGATGAAAAGATAATTGTGAGTTATCCTGCTTTGATTGATTGGAGTAAGGTGGCTGACAAGGAAAATATTGTAGCGATGATTGATGTAAAGGTGACACCGAAACGCGGGGTTGGTTTTGACGATGTTGCGGAAAGAATTTATCGTTTTCCTGAGGTGACTTCTCTTTATCTCATGTCCGGGGCCTATGATTTATCGATTACCATTGAAGGAAAAACCATGAGTGAAATCGCTAGCTTTGTTTCGGAAAAGCTGTCAACGATAGATAATGTTATTTCTACCACCACTCATTTTATGTTAAAAAAATACAAGCATGATGGTGTCATCTTTGGCGAAAGCAATGACAAAGACCACCGGATGGTGGTTTCACCATGATGAAAGAACATCAACACTATTTATCGGAAATGGTGAAAGAACTCAAACCATCTGGAATACGGAAGTTTTTTGACCTGGCAGCCTCCATCAAGGGAGTCATATCTTTGGGTGTTGGCGAGCCGGACTTTATCACCCCGTGGAGCATTCGCGAAGCAGCCATTCTCTCTTTAGAAGAAGGCTATACTTCCTATACGGCCAATCCCGGTTTATTAGAACTAAGACAGGAAATCTCATCCTACTTATATAGGCGGTTTGGTGTGCAGTATAACCCTATCGACCAAGTCATCGTGACTGTCGGTGCAAGCCAGGCGATTGACCTAACCTTTCGTGCAATATTAAATCCGGGAGACGAAGTATTAATTATTGAACCTGCTTTCGTTTCTTATGCACCATTAGTCACCCTGGCAGGAGGAAAACCAATTCCCGTCTCAACTCACCCAAGTAATGGCTTTAAGCTGACACCGGAACAAATTGAAAATGCGATTACCAGTCGAACGAAAGCAATCTTGTTGTGTTCACCTAATAATCCGACCGGAACCTCTTTAAACAAAGAGGAACTAACAAAGCTAGCTGCTGTGATTGAAAAACACGACCTGCTTGTTGTTTCCGATGAAATCTATGCAGAATTAACCTATGATGAAGAATATACGAGCTTTGCCTCTATAGAAGGTATGTATGAACGGACCATTTTAATCAACGGCTTCTCCAAAGGATTTGCGATGACAGGCTGGCGACTAGGTTTCTTAGCTGCCCCAAAGTCATTCACAGAACAAATGGTGAAAATTTTACAATATACCACCATGTGTGCACCGATTATGCTGCAGTACGGTGCAATTGAGGCGTTACGAAATACGTATCACGAAGTGGAAAGCATGAGAAGAAGTTACCGTAGAAGACGGAATTACATTGTCCAATCGTTAAACAAAATTGGGTTGGACTGTCACACTCCAGGCGGTGCCTTTTACGTCTTCCCTTCTATTAAAAGTACCGGCATGACCTCTGAACAATTTGCAGAAGAGCTTTTGCTCGCTGAAAAAGTAGCCGTTGTACCAGGAAGCGCCTTTGGCGAGAGCGGTGAGGGCTATATAAGATGCTCCTATGCCACTTCTTTGGAACAGCTTCAAGAAGCGGTAAAGCGCATCGAACGGTTTATGAACTCTTTGGAACTGAAGGAAAATCGTGCCGAAGAGCAATATTCTAATAACTAAACAAAAGTAAAGGCGTCAACCCTTATTCAACAAAAGGGCTTGACGTTTTTTGTTTGTAATTGGAGAGTTTTGTTAGTGTCTAGAAAACCACATTTATGATAAGATTATTTAGATTTATTTCAATTGAAAAATCTCTACCCCATATATCTAGAAAAGAGGATAGAAATGAACCAGCAAGATAATTCCCGCTCTATTGTCTTACCGCTCACCATTTCGATTATTGCGATATCGTTTTCCGCCATCTTTGTAAAATGGTCCGATGCACCTGCTTCGATTTTAAGTATGTACCGCATGATGTTTGCAAGTTTATTAATGCTTCCGATCGTTTGGAAAAACCGTGAAGAATTTAAAAAAATAACAAGCAAAGATTGGGTCTTTTTATTTTTTTCAGGTCTCTTTTTAGCCCTGCATTTTGTTCTTTGGTTCGGTTCGTTAAAATTAACGACCGTTGCAAGCTCAACGATTATCCTTGCGCTACAGCCAATTGTCTCCTTGATTGCCGGTTACTTCCTATTTAAGGAACGCACCACTCCTTCCGCACTGATGACAATGGGAATTGCGATAATTGGGGCGATGATGATTGGCTGGGGTGACTTTGCTTTAAGTCAGGACGCCATCCTAGGGGATATCCTATCCTTTTTAAGCGTTATTGCGGTGGTTGGCTACTTAATGATTGGACAAAGCATTGTCAAAAAAGTATCCCACTGGATTTATAGCTTTTGTGTATTTTTCATTGCGACGATCGTTCTAACAATCTATAACCTAAGTACAAGTGTTGATTTTGGCGGTTATCCAGCCAAGGAATGGGGGATTTTCCTTTTACTTGCCACCGTTCCAACAATCAGCCATATCATCAATAACTGGCTCTTAAACTATGTCAATGCTACCACCATTTCAATGAGTATTTTAGGCGAGCCCGTGGGTGCAACGATTTTAGCAGTCTTGATGCTTGGGGAACACCTTGCCAGCTGGCAAATTGCCGGCGGAATGCTCGTTCTCCTCGGTGTCTTCTTCTTCTTAATGCAGCAGCAAAAAAAGTTTCATATAAAGGGGACCGTTAAAAGCGGTACTTAAAGGGAACCTCCATCCGGGGGTTTTCTGTTTATATACAGGCGGATGCCCGTCGACAATATGGACAAATCAATCTTAACCTTGTATCAAAAAATGACACAAGCGTAATGCTCGAGCACTAGTAAATTTTTGTCACATAGAAAAAGGCCGGCATCAGCTGGGCTTTTTTCTATTCCAGACTTGTAAATATTCTATGGGACTTTTTCCCTATTATCATTCTACCAATTCATGATATGATTATAGCAAATTCAGATAATTAGAGGATACAGTATGAATAAATTAGGTCAAATTACATTAGTGTTAATATCTCTACTTTTTTCTGGCTATCAAACCATTGTGGAGCATGAACGTTTCTTTACAGTAGACTTTCTTATTTTTACAGTGATTGCCTGGCTGGTTGGCTGGCAATATGACCGTGCACGTTTCTTTGGAAAAAAGGCTCGGGCTAGTGAAGAAAGCTATAAACAATTAATAGACTCTTTGCCAAAATCCGTGATCATTCACCAAGATAATAAGGTTATCTATGTAAATAAGGAAGCCGTAACGATGATCGGTGCAAAGGACAAGGAAGAAGTCATAGGAACCTCTATTTTCAATTACCTTTTTCCAGAATATACAGAACGTCTGAACGAACGGATGAAACAAGTAAAAAAGGAAACCAATCCTTTAAACAATATTGAATACAAATTTATTAGATTAGATGGTTCGGTATTTGTCTTTGAAGGCTCCTCCATGTACATAACGTTTGAAGGAAAAGAAGCGGTTCTATCAATTGGAAAAGATATCACGGAAAGAAAAGAACAAACCGAACAACTCCTGCAAAAGTCCGAAAAATTGGCTCTTCTCGGTCAAATGGCTGCAGGCATTGCCCATGAAATCCGTAACCCGCTTACCTCAATTAAAGGGTTCATTCAGCTATTTAAAACCGAGCAGCATCAAAAAGAATATTATGATATTGTGTTATCAGAGCTTGATCGAATCAATGACATCGTGGGCGAATTCCTCGTGCTCGCAAAACCAACTGCTGCTGTTTTTGCTGAAAAAGATATCAAGGAACTAATTAAAGATGTTGTAACCTTAATTAATACACAATCTATTCTAAACAACGTTCAAATTTTCGTAGAATTTGAATGTGATTTGCCTAGGATAAGCTGTGAGGAAAACCAATTAAAGCAGGTCTTATTAAATCTGTTAAAAAATGCGATAGAAGCCATGCCTAGCGGTGGAAACATTGATGTGAAGGTAAAAGTAAAGGAAGAAGGAAAAATCTCTATCCAGATCATTGATCAGGGTATCGGCATTCCAAAAGAACGGATTCCGACACTCGGGGAACCGTTTTATACAACAAAGGAAAAAGGAACGGGCCTCGGTCTAATGACCTGTTATAAAATTATTGAAAGCCATAACGGCGAATTAACGATTGATAGTGAAGTAAATGAAGGAACAATCATCGAAATTATTTTACCAACCATCACGCAGCGAGTCTTTAGCCTAGCTTAAAAATAGAAGAAATCCTCAGCATATGAGGGTTTCTTCTATTTTTACGTTTAAACCTTGTAGTAAAATAAATACCAAAGAGGTGAAGAGAGCATTGTATACTAGAGAAATTATTTATTTAAGCAAGGGTTTGCCTAAAAATCGTGTCTATAAGAATGAAGCCTATGTGTCCGGAATTTGGAAGGAACAAACTGATGAGCTTTTGGTGGGCTTTGATCAGATAAAGGGCGATCAGGTAGCGAACCCTGAGTACCATGGCGGTTCAGATCGAGTCGTCTGTGTTTATCCCTTCGAGCATTATGCTCATTGGGAAAGTGTTTTCGACCGCAAATTAAATCCTTCTGCTTTTGGAGAAAATCTGACTGTTTTAGGCATGAAGGAAGACCAGGTTTGTATTGGCGATGTCTTTCAGATTGGGGAGGCTGTCCTGCAGGTGTCTCAAGGGCGCTATCCCTGCTCCACCATCAATAAACGCAATAACAACAACCTTCTTTTAAAAAGAATTATTGAAACGGGGTATACGGGGTATTTTTTCAGAGTGCTCGAAGAAGGAAAAATCACAGCAGATTCTCAAATAGAAAAGCTGTTTTCACATCCTGAGCAAATCACTGTTTCCTCCATCCATCATCTCTACTTCCATGACCCATCACCGTCTATTGAAGAGATAGATAAAATATTGAGTGTGGAGGAGCTTGCGGGACAATGGCGAAAGTATCTCCTTGATTTAAAAGAGAAAATTCAGAGCTGACCTAACTCCCAGGGGGTACCTGGGAGTTTTATGGGCGGATTTTCTTACTATCCGCCAGTATTTCCTGCCATCCGCCAGTATTTTCTGCTATCCACCAGTATTTCTCGCCATCCGCCAGTATTTCCTGCTATCCGCCAGTATTTCCTGCTATCCGCCAGTATTTCTCGCTATCCGCCAGTATTTCTCGCCATCCGCCAGTATTTCCTGCCATCCGCCAGTATTTCTCGCTATCCGCCAGTATTCCCTGCCATCCGCCAGTATTTCTCGCCATCCGCCAGTATTTCCTGCCATCCGCCAGTATTTCTCGCCATCCGCCAGTATTTCTCGCCATCCGCCAGTATTTCTCGCCATCCGCCAGTATTTCCTGCTATCCGCCAGTATTTCTCGCCATCCGCCAGTATTTCTCGCCATCCGCCAGTATTTCTCGCCATCCGCCAGTATTTCTCGCCATCCGCCAGTATTTCTCGCCATTAGGTTAATTCACTAAATTTTTCGGGGTATTCCCCTGTAACCCTTGAATTAAATTTTCTGCAGCGAGTAACGCCATTTTCAATCTGGTATTATTACTCGCACTTCCAATATGCGGCAAAGCTACAACATTAGGAAGGCTCAGCAGAGGATGGTCTGTTCTCACCGGCTCTTCCTCAAATACATCTATGCCAGCGCCCCAAATCTGTCCACTCTTCAAAGCATGATAGAGGGCTTCTTCATTCACAATCCCGCCACGAGCGGTATTAATCAAGATCGCATTTGGTTTCATGAGTGATAACTCTTTCGCATCAATATAATTTTCCGTTTCCGGCGTATAAGGGGTCAACACACAAACAAAATCGGATTCTCGAAGTAAGGCTTCTTTGCTTACGTACTTTAGACCAAGCTGACCCTCGGCTTCAGGCTTTCGTGAACGATTATGATAAAGAATATTCATGTCAAATCCGCGCGCTCTTTTCGCTACAGCCTCACCAATTCTGCCTAATCCAAGGATTCCCAAGATAGCACCATAAATATCCTGTCCGGTTAATTGCATCGGCGACCAAGTCTTCCAGTCGCCTGCACGCAAGTAATCGGAGGCTTCTACCACTCTCCTAGCTGTTGCCATTAACAGCGCAAAGGTTAGGTCCGCCGTTGTCTCTGTTAATACTCCCGGTGTATTGGTAACCATAATTCCTTTTTCTGTTGCAGCAGCTAAATCGATATTGTTATAGCCAACGGCCATATTACTAACAATTTTCAACCTGTGTGCAAGATGGAGAAGGTCTTTGTCAATGGATTCGGTTAACAAACAGTAGAGTCCCTCGACTTCCTGTATTTCCTTTTCTAAAATTTCTCTAGGTACCGGTTCCTCTTCTTTTTCCCACATTCTCACTTCAAATGCATTTTTCAATTTATCAACGATTGGATCCGGAAGCTTCCGGGTTATGTAGATTTTTGGTTTCATAGTCGTCTCCCTTTCCTTAGAATTCTGGCAGCCCCGCAAGCGATGCTAAGGTCCCCCCTCCAAAGTTATATATAGTGATATTTTACAATAAACAGTTGTAGATTTACGAATACTCAGAAATTATTTGCTATATAAACCTAAAATGACATAGGTAATTTTCACTACACCCTGACATTTTTCGACATAACCCCACTCTTCCAAATGGTAGAATAAGGTTACTACAACTTTTTAATATAGTATTTCTTTTTCTCATGGGAGTGTCTTGGATGAACTGGTTAGTTAGAAAAAAGCTGCTTATTTACTATACACTGTTTCATATCCTCGGTTTTTATCTGCTGCTCTACTTAGACAATGGAAGTATTACAATCAGTGGAAATATCCTTTTAATACTGGCGTCTTTGTTATCATCTAGTATTCTATTTTACGTTTACCATAATCTTAAAACCAGTGATAAATATATTTGGCTTTTCCTTTCGATAGGCAGTTTTTGTTATTTTATCGCCGTGCTGGCCAGGTACTATAATAGGTTATCTGGATTACCTGATTTGTTTACTATGTTACAAATCATATGTTATCTCATCGCCTTTATTTACAAAATTCGATGTAATGGCAAGAACCTGAACCTAATTAAATTTATTTTTGATACATGCATTATTATGACTGTGGCTGTTACCTTCAGCTGGCACTTCATCATACGCGAAATCCTGATTCAATATACGAATCATTCACTTCTTTTTCAGTTGGTATCGATTGGATATCCACTTGGAGATTTAATTCTTTTTTTCGGGGCCATTGTATTCTGCTTAGGCTCCGCAAACTTTTTTCCTTCGCGGGTTCTATCTTTCATTCTTGTAAGCTTAGCACTTCAGGTTGGTGCTGATTCAGCCTATCTTTATTTAAGCCTAACAAACATTCCTTTTTCAGAGATTCTATTTCAACCATTAGGGTCGCTGGCACTATTATTAATGGTCATTGCAGGAACATTTGCGTTGGAAACTGTTCTAAATGAAAATCAAGCCATTCCAAAGAAAAACAAAAAAGATTATTTAAAGGATTCTATTTCCTTACGATTGTTATTACCCTATATCAGCGTCATCCTATTATTCATGATGATGATTTTTCAAAATAAAGAAGTTAAAAGCTTAGTTATTGGTTCAGCTATCTCCATCCTCCTCGTGATTTTACGACATGTCTTTACCTCCTTAGAAAATCAAACTCTGTTATCGAAGTATCATGACCTAACGGAGAAGCTGGAGCAAAAGATTGGGGAGAGGACAGAAGAACTTAGCTCAAAAAACCAGCAGCTTCTTGCTGCTGTGAGAAAAATGAAGCATATGGCCTATCACGACGTGTTAAGTGGACTCCCAAACAGGAGGATGTTTTTGGAACGGCTATTAAAAGCGATGGAAGAGGCAAACCGCAATCATTTTAAAGTAGCCGTAATCTTTATCGATTTAGATCGTTTTAAAAATATTAATGATACGCTTGGGCATGAATTTGGTGATTTACTGTTAAAGCATGTTTCCAATCAAATGACAAAAAGTGTCCGTAAAATCGATACGATTTCTAGGCAAGGCGGCGACGAGTTTACCATCCTCTTGAACCGCATTCGATCTGAAGAGGATGTAATCCCGCTAGTTGAACGGATTCGTTCCATTGTCGCAAAACCGATTGTCATTTCTGGCCAAGAATTACATGTCTCCATGAGTATTGGCATCGCGTTTTATCCAAGTGACGGGAAAAGTACGGAAGAAATAATGAAAAATGCAGACATGGCCATGTATCGTGCGAAAGAAGAAGGAAGAGACAACTACAAATTCTTTTCGATTGATATGAACAAAGCCATTTCTAGAAAAATGACACTCGAGAATGGGCTGCGGAAAGCATTAAAAAATAATGAGTTTGTTCTAAATTATCAACCACAGGTGAGCTTACAGACGGGGGAAATAATCGGTGTGGAAGCGCTGCTCCGGTGGAATACAGTGGAAGCCGGCATGGTGGCACCGAATCATTTTATTCCTGTTGCAGAAGAGTCGGGGCTTATCATCCCTATGGGAGAATGGGTTCTAACACATGCCTGTATGCAGGGGAAAGCCTGGCATGATTCAGGGCATACCCATTTAAAAGTGGCTGTCAACTTATCACCTGTACAATTCCTTCATGCTAATTTGGTGGGTATGGTCATGAAGGCACTAAAGACAACGGGCTTTGATCCAAACTATTTAGAGTTAGAAATTACCGAAGGGGTTGCTTTTACAGACGCTGAAACCGCCATTAAAAAGATGCAAGAAATACGGGATTTGGGAGTACAAATATCCATCGATGACTTCGGTACCGGATATTCCTCATTCGTTTATCTAAAAAGATTTCCGATTAACGCCTTAAAAATCCCTAAACCATTTATTCAGGATGTCCTGAACAACCATAAAGACAAAGCATTAGTAGAAACGACGATTTATCTAGCCCATAGCCTCGATTTATCAGTCATTGCGGAAGGGATTGAAAAGAAAGATCAACTGCTCTTTCTAAAAGAAATGAATTGTGATGCCTTTCAAGGTGATTTGTATAGTAAACCATTAACGGTCACGCAAGTAAGTGCCATGATTGAAAGCAACAGGTCCGCGAAAATCTCATAGCTTACGAAAAAAGGAACCATCAGTGGAGATGGTTCCTTTTTTTGTGTTTGGAGTATTATTTATGACGGCTTATATCCTTTCGCTGAGTTTTTGTGGATGATTGTGATTCCTATCACCTCGTCACTAAGTTCTTCATACTAAAATAAAGATAAGAGGTGATTGCGTTGGATAAGAATTGGTCAATATCACTTGAACATGAGGAGTATGTCATGGACATGGAGCTGGTAATTACGGATGCCATCGATGCCGTAGAGAATACTGGAAAGGGTTATTATGTAAATGTTGTGACCCCGGCTTCTTTCGGGAACCCTAATGACTATTTAGCAGATGCATTATTGGCTTACTTTGGCGGCAGAATTGAAATGAAATTTATCGACCAATGCGGTTGTGGAGGGTATGTACTACGGGTATGGAAAAACAATTAAACGACTTGTCACTTCTGTCAAACTATCAAAATCGCCAAGTGATTCTAAACTATTATCAGGATGAAGAAATGATGGTCCAAAGGGACGGTTTTCATTTTCAAAAGATCCAAGTAACAGCGTCTTCCTTAATCTTTACGAAAATAGATGGAACGCTCGTCAAGATTGATACAACAGACTATCCACATGCCAGCATAAACACAGACTTTCAAAACTACTACACCCTAAGAAACCATGAAAACCACCTAGACATATACTTTCCTTAAAAATGTATAAACAATTCCTTTTAGTAAACTCTATTTTATAGAATGCATAAAGGAGATTTTATTGTGAATACATATGAAATAACAAATATGATTGTTGATGATGATTTCGACAGCGAGGAATATGTGACGGCAGAGTTTACCCATGATCAACTGAATTACAGCATTACTTTTAAAAAAGCAGATTTGGAAATCATGAATGCCTGGGTTTTTAAAGATGGTACCTCGCTGCCAGCTAATTTATCGGATACACTGATTGAATCCATTAGAGAAGATGTTAAAAAGAGAATTTAGTTTAGTGCTGATTGGCAACTCCAATCAGTTTTTTTGTGGATTTTTGCTGTTCGCTGATATATTCCATTTTTATGCTGATATAATCGATTTTTTGCTGATATATTTCACTTTTCACTGATATATTTTATTTATCGCCGATATCCCCATTTTTGTGAAAAAGTTCTCTTCTAATCTTGTATTAACATAGAAAATTCACTAACTTAGACATGAAAGCCACGAAAAACGAAACAATTCTGCTCCCGTTAGCGTCAATTATCTTGCATATCAATCAATGGAGGAAACGAAACTGAAAAAAATACTAAAAAGAATATTCATATTTCTACTCTTATTTTCTTTGTTTATTTTTCTCAACAATAGTTCTATTTTTGCGAAGGATCGTGAGGGTAATCCCCTGCTTCTCGCTCACCGCGGGCTTGGCCAAACTTTTAGTATGG
This sequence comes from Bacillus sp. CZDM1, assembly GCF_055502545.1. Taxonomy (NCBI): domain Bacteria; kingdom Bacillati; phylum Bacillota; class Bacilli; order Caryophanales; family Bacillaceae; genus Bacillus; species Bacillus sp. CZDM1. The sequence continues at coordinate 51,429 of NZ_JBUESO010000007.1, forward strand.
AAGGAATTCAGGGGGATACGTGTACGGCGGAACGAATTCACCCACCTGAACACCCTTATCTCGAAAACACGATTCCTTCCATGGAAGCAGCTTTTGCAGCAGGTGCGGATGTTGTTGAGTTGGATATTAAACCGACAAAAGATGGTCAATTTGCTGTTTTTCATGACTGGACGCTGGAATGCCGGACAAATGCAGAAGGTACAACGAAGGAATTTACGATGGCAGAATTAAAGCAGCTGGACATTGGCTATGGATACACAGCGGATAATGGAAAAACCTATCCTTTTCGCGGTAAGGGTGTCGGCCTCATGCCCTCACTTGATGAAGTGTTCAACCATTTTCCAAACCGTTCATTTTTAATTCATATTAAAAGTGATGATCCAGAAGAAGGAAATCAGCTAGCTCAAGTACTGAAAAAGCTGCCTAAAAAACGCTTAAGTCAATTAACGGTTTATGGCGGCGACCAGCCCATTGCTACAATAAAAGAGGAAATCCCAGGTCTTCGTGTGATGTCGAAGGCTACTTTAAAAAGCTGTCTTCTTCCCTATATTGCCGTTGGGTGGACAGGTTATATCCCCTCTGCATGTGAGAAAACACAATTGCATCTGCCAGAAAAAATTGCTCCGTGGATTTGGGGATGGTCAGATAAATTTTTAAATCGGATGGACAGTGTTGATACAAGAGTAATTGTTGTCGCAGGTGACGGAGGTTGGTCAGAAGGCTTTGATACGCAAGATGACTTAACGAGACTTCCTGACAAATATAGTGGCGGGATTTGGACCAATCGAATTGATTTAATCGCCCCAAATTATAAAAAAAAATAGAGTGAAGGCTGCCTTCACTCTATTTTCCAACTAATTGCTTCACTAATTCCTTATTACGCTTCTTAAAAAGTTCATTATGGGAAGAAACCATTGCGGCTTTAGCAGCGTCAGGCTGAATAAACTGTTTGGCTTTATTTACAGCGTTCGCCGCATCTTGGAACGCACCGGCAATCAGGTTGATTTTCCCTTCATACATAAGAATATCTCCCGCAGCATAAAGACCTTTAATCGAAGATTCGCTCGTAGCGTTACCCGCAATATAATAATTATCCACTCGATCGATACTCAATTTACTATTTTCCAATAGTGTTGCATCCTGTTCATAGCCATGACTAATCACCACATCATCAACCGCCAGGTGTGAAACCTCACCTGTTTCATGGTTCGTTAATTCAACGGTGGCGATTTCATCACGTTCGCCATTCGCGATTAATTTAGTAATCGAAGATTGAAAGAAACATTCTACAGAGCTTTCGAGAAGCTTTGTTGCCTGTGCCTCTTGACCATGGCCCCCCAATTCCTCTTTTCTATAGGTTAAATAGACTTTTTTGGCAATCGGTTCTAGCTCATTGGCCCAGTCTACGGCAGAATTCCCGCCTCCAGAAATGATGATTGTTTTGTCTTTGAACTGTTTAAAAGATTTTACCGTGTAATGTAAATTCGTGACTTCAAATTTCTCCGCGCCTTCTATTTCCAACTTTTGCGGTTTCAAAATGCCGCTGCCAATGGCAGTAATCACTGTTTTTGAATAATGAAGTTCTCCAGAAGATCCTTTTAAGACAAAAATCCCTTCTTCATTACGCGTGATGTATTCAACCTTTTCATTCAAGACGACGGTTGGGCTAAACGTTAATGCTTGCTCAACCAGCTGTTCCATTAATTTTGCTCCCGTTATTGGTGTTAAGCCTCCGACATCCCAGATCATTTTCTCCGGGTAAACTTGAATTTTACCGCCTAACTGAGGTTGATACTCAATCACCTTTGTTTTCATTTCTCTGAGTCCACTATAAAAAGTAGAATAAAGCCCCGCTGGTCCGCCGCCAATAACTGTCACATCAAACAATTCTTGTTGTTCCATTTCCGTCCACTCCCTAACCAACTGTAATTGATTATCATTATCAATAAGAGTAATGGATTTTCTCCTGATTGACAATACATATTTTTTTGAAAATTCCGTAGCACCCATATTTGTCGATTTTTTGACGGATGAAAATGTACAACATACCTCTAGAACATAAAGAAATGAGATGAATGAAAAAAACACTATCAAACAATTAAAAACTTTTCACAAAATTGTAATTGACAATCATTATCACTCACCTTTATAGTAATCTCATACGATACTGATAATCATTATCAATTAATTCTCAGTTACATAAAGGAGTGTTCCCATGGTTCGCCTATCTACAGATGAATTAAGCATTGGTTATGGTGAACGCTTAATTGTCAAAAACCTTAGTATCGAAATTCCAGATAAGAGGATTACCACGATTATCGGACCGAACGGCTGTGGAAAATCGACATTATTGAAAGCCATTACACGGATCATCTCCCATCAATCTGGAAACATCCTTTTAGACGGCAGTGATATTTCAAAGGTAAACACGAAGCTTCTTGCTAAACAAATGGCAATCCTTCCGCAAACACCAGAAAGTGCAAGTGGCTTAACAGTTGGCGAGCTCGTATCCTATGGGCGCTTCCCTTATCAAAAAGGCTTTGGCCGCTTAACAAAAAAGGATTATGAAGTGATTGACTGGGCCCTTGAAGTCACAGGTACAATCGACTTTAAATTTCGTCCAGTAGACGCACTATCAGGCGGACAGCGCCAGCGCGTTTGGATTGCGATGGCACTTGCTCAAGAAACGGAAATTATCTTCCTGGATGAGCCAACCACCTACTTGGATATGGCCCATCAACTAGAAGTTTTGGAGCTTCTGCAAAAATTAAATCATGAACAGGAACGGACAATTGTAATGGTCCTTCATGATTTAAACCAGGCTGCCCGCTTTGCGGATCATATTATCGCCTTAAAAGACGGTGAAATTGTAAAAGCAGGGAATTGTGAGGAAGTCATCAGTCATAAAGTTCTCAAAAAGGTATTCAATATTGACGCGGTCATCGGACACGACCCTCGAACAAAAAAAACAATGTGCGTAACGTACAATCTACTAAAGGGAGAAACAAAACATGAAAAAACTACTACTGCCATTTATCCTGCTCTTAGTGTTAATTATTAGTGCATGCGGTACAGCCGAAACATCAAAAAGTGAGGAAGCTGCGGCACCAGATGATAAAAAGTCTGATACTATCACCTATCAATCTGAAACTGGACCGATTGAAGTTCCTGCAGATCCAAAGCGCGTTATTATGCTTTCCGGATTCACTGGTAATGTTATCGATTTAGGCGTTAATATCGTGGGTGCTGATGTTTGGTCAAAGAACAACCCGACATTTGAAAAAGAAATGAAAGATGTTACAGAAGTTTCCGATGAAGACCTAGAAAAGATTATCGAATTAGAGCCAGATTTAATCATTGGTCTATCCAATATTAAAAACGTTGATAAGCTAAGTGAAATTGCTCCAACTGTAACCTACACGTGGGGAAAAGTTGATTATTTAACACAGCACTTAGAAATTGGAAAACTATTAAATAAAGAAAAAGAAGCTCAAAGCTGGGTTGATAACTTCAAAAAAGAAGCTGAGGCCGCTGGTGAAGAAATTCGTGCAAAAATCGGTGAAGATGCAACCGTTTCTGTTATGGAAAGCTACGGAAAAGATCTTTATGTATTCGGCAGCAACTGGGCACGGGGAACGGAAATTCTTTATCAAGCAATGAAAATGAAAATGCCTGAAAAAGTAAAAGAAGTCGCAGAGGGTGCCGGTTATTTTGCCTTATCCGCCGAAGTTATTCCTGAGTATGCAGGGGATTATGTGATCTTAAGTAAATATTCAGACGCTGATACTTCTTTCCAAGAAACAGAAACATACAAAAACATTCCTGCGGTAAAAAACAACCGTGTGTTTGAAATGAATGGTCAAGGTGCTTCCTTCAGTGATCCAGTCACACTAGAAAAGCAGCTAGAATTCATTAAAAAATCATTTTTAGGCAACTAATAGTAGAGAGGGATTCTTAACGGAATTCCTCTTTCCACCTATTCTAGGAAAGAAAAGATGAGAGACTTATGATCAATGAAAAACAACGATCTATTCCTTTTGCATATAAACTGATAATCGGCATACTTGTGTTTGCAGCGATGTTTGTTTTCTCCATGATGATGGGAGCAGCAGATATTAGCCTTAAAGATGTATCACAGGCCCTTTTTTCAGATGCAAAAGGTGAAAAGATTTCGATTATCCGTGAAATACGCTTGCCGCGTGAGGTTGCAGCCATCGTGGTCGGAGCCGCGCTTTCGGTTTCAGGAGCGATTATGCAAGGTATTACCAGAAACCCCCTTGCAGACCCAGGTTTATTAGGGTTAACGGCGGGAGCAAATGCCGCACTAGCAATCGTCATCGCCTTCGTCCCTTCTGCCAACTATTTCAGCATTACCATTGCCTGTTTTATTGGAGCAGCTGTCGGAACAATGATGGTATTTGGGATGGGTGCGATGAAAAAAGGAGGCTTTTCTCCGCTGCGGATTGTTTTAGCGGGGGCGGCTGTTTCTGCTTTTCTTTATGCGATTGCAGAAGGAATTGGGATTACCTTTAAAATTTCAAAAAATGTTTCGATGTGGACGGCCGGAGGAATGGTTGGAACCAGTTGGAGCCAGCTTCAAGTCATTATTCCCTTCATCCTTGTTGGGTTACTAGTTTCTCTATTTCTCTCAAGGCAGCTCACGATTCTTAGCTTAAATGAAGAAGTCGCCGTTGGATTAGGTCAAAAAACGACCCAAATAAAAGTTATTCTCTTCATTGCGATTATTTTATTAGCGGGCGCATCCGTCGCCCTTATTGGAAATATGGCATTTATCGGATTAATGGTTCCCCATGTCGTACGGGCCATCGTGGGTACGGATTACCGTTTTATTATTCCCATGTCTGCCATTTCAGGGGCAACGTTTATGCTTTTTGCCGATACACTTGGCAGGACAATGAATGCACCCTTTGAAACCCCTGTCGCGGCGATTGTGGCAACACTGGGGTTACCCTTCTTCCTTGTGATTGTTCGTAAAGGAGGGAAAGCATTCTCATGATCCAACCCTCGTTACTTAGAAAGCAACGTATCATTTTATTAATTTTATTTGCATTAATCCTGGTTACAATCGTGGGTGGCTTGGGATTGGGTTTCTCCTTTCTATCGTATGATAGGCTGATTCCAACCCTTCTCGGGCAAGGGACGTTCAAAGAGGAATTCGTGTTATTTTCCATTCGAATGCCGCGAATCATCATTACCCTTTTAGCTGGAATGGCCTTGGCATTATCAGGGGCTATTTTACAAGGTATTACCCGTAATGATTTGGCAGACCCAGGGATTATTGGGATTAATTCCGGTGCAGGTGTCGCCGTTACCGTATTCTTTTTATTTTTCCCCATTGATTCAGGTTCGTTTACTTACATGATTCCCGTTATAGCTTTTATCGGCGCCATGCTGACAGCTATCCTTCTATATCTATTTGCGTATAGCAAAAGTGAGGGTCTTCAGCCTGTTCGATTAGTATTAATTGGAGTCGGGTTTTCGATGGCACTCTCCGGAGCGATGATTGTTCTCATCTCATCTGCCGAGCGGGCAAAAGTCGATTTTATTGCGAAATGGATAGCGGGGAATATTTGGGGGACAGATTGGCCCTTTATATGGGCACTCCTCCCTTGGCTGGTTGCACTGCTTCCTTTTACCTTATATAAAGCCAATCGGTTAAACCTGCTTGGATTAAGTGAACCAGTAGCGATCGGCGTGGGAGTTTCAATTGAAAAGGAACGAATTGTATTACTGATTACAGCCGTTGCCCTTGCCGCATCTGCTGTTTCCGTTACTGGTGGAATTTCCTTTATCGGATTAATGGCTCCACATATGGCTAAGGCGCTAGTCGGACCAAGAAATCAATTATTTATCCCTGTTGCCATATTAATTGGCGGGTGGCTGTTAATGTTTGCTGACACGGTGGGACGTAATATCATGGACTCCGCCGGAATCCCAGCAGGAATTATGGTCGCACTCATTGGTGCACCGTATTTTATGTACCTTTTATTAAAAAAATAGAAAAGTTACCTAAAAAGTAAAACGCCCAGAAATCTGAGCGTTTTTTTTACTAGTTCATCCGCTATAAACGCTCGGACATGTTCCAGGTTTTGGTTCATAAAAACAATGTTCTTTAAATTGACCAGTAAAAGGCTGGTCGTACCATGTTGGAGGACACGGACCAGTTGGATTAAAGTACCAAAGAGAATATTTCGCTGGGTGTTCTCTCCAATTTTGCACATTCTGTCTTGCTAATCTTCTTTCAGCTTCTCTTGCTCTTTGATAAAATACATTGCCTTTTTGAACAGCTTCAAAAGAGAAATTTCCTCCTTGTACTTGAAATATGACTTGTTCAATATTTGTCAATGCTCTAAAGTCTGGACACTCTGCTACTACACGGTTAACAATTACATTTCCAACATACAGCATTCCTTGTTTCCCTTCGCCTTCAGCTTCTGCTCTCATCATCCTTGCCATTAAGTCAATGTCTGAACTTCGGTAAGATACTCTTGGCATTTTTTCACCTCCAAAATATAGTATGAAAAAAAGCCTGCATTCATGTTCATGTGAATCAAATAAAATGCTCAGTTTTAATAGGCGCGCCTTAATTTTTATTTCAGATGTTCATTAAGTACGTTCTTTTCCAAGGCATCCAAACTGCCATACACTTTGGAAATATGTTTTTCTCCCCATGCGCAAAGGGAATCCAAGATACTCTTTAAACTCCATCCATACTCGCTTAACTCATACTCTACTTTTGGCGGAACTTGATTATAAACGATTCGGTTAATGACTCCATCTTCCTCTAATTCCCGCAGTTGCTGCGTCAACATCTTCTGGGTAATATCCGGCATCAATCGCTTCAATTCACTCGTTCGTTTCTTGCCATAGGTTAAATGGCAGAGAATCACACACTTCCACTTTCCTCCAATCACTTCCAGCGTCGCTTCAACAGATATATTGTATTTCTTTTCTTTCAAAGTAAAACTCCTCCTCACGAATAGGCACTAAAAAGTACCTATATTACTTATAAGTATCTATATCACTTAAAAGTGCGTACTTCACTAATGTTCTACTATATCCCATAATAACATTTATCGATTGAGCTGCAACCAGCAAATCGAAATCATATATCTGTATATTTTTAAGGAGGAGACAACATGTCTTTGAATCATAAACAAAGTACGTTTGCGCTGCTGGCATTAGCCATTAGTGCCTTTGCAATTGGCACCACTGAATTTATCAGTGTCGGCCTTTTACCGTTGATTGCAAATGACCTAGAAATTCCCGTTACTACTGCCGGATTAACGGTTTCCTTATATGCTTTAGGAATAACCTTTGGGGCACCGATTTTGACATCTCTTACTTCTAGTATGTCACGTAAATCTTTATTACTATGGGTCATGGTTATTTTTATAATCGGAAATGGGCTAGCTGCAAGTGCAACGAACATTGGTGTACTACTTGTAGCCCGCGTTATATCTTCCCTTTCACATGGTATTTTCATGTCAATCGGCTCCACCATTGCAGCTGATTTAGTACCAGAAAATAAGAGAGCCAGCGCGATATCGATTATGTTTACTGGATTAACCGTGGCCACTGTAACGGGTGTTCCTTTTGGTACCTTTATAGGCCAGCAATTTGGCTGGCGGATGGCATTTATCCTTATCATTGTAGTCGGTGTCATTGCCATGATTGCTAATAGTATCCTAGTACCAGCTGCTTTACGAAAAGGGATAAAAACATCTTTTACTGATCAAATTAAAATAGTAACAAATAGTCGCTTATTACTTGTATTTATCATCACTGCCTTAGGGTATGGAGGAACGTTTGTTGTCTTTACTTATTTAACGCCTATCCTTCAGGAAATCACTGGTTTTAAGGAAGGTACCGTTGCTGTCATTCTTCTTGGATACGGAATCGCGATTGCAATCGGCAACATGATTGGTGGAAAGGCAGCGAATAATAATCCGATTAAGGCACTATTTTATATGTTCATCGCCCAAGCAGTGGTTCTTTTTATCCTGCTATTTACAGCACCATTTAAAATAGCAGGATTAATAACCATCTTCTTAATGGGGATGCTTGCTTTTATGAATGTACCTGGATTACAAGTTTATGTGGTGATGCTGGCAGAGCGGTACGTACCAACTGCTGTAGACGTTGCTTCTGCCCTAAATATTGCAGCCTTTAATGCAGGTATTGCGATTGGTTCCTTTTTAGGCGGCTTCATCACGGATTCAATTGGACTGATTCATACCACTTGGATTGGAGCGCTAATGGTTTTTGGTGCTGTCATCCTTACTGCCTGGAGTCGAAGGCTTGAGCAAAAAGACGAAACCGTTACCGATAACATGTGTTCATTTTCAAATCAAAAATTGGAGGTTCAATAAAATGACATACAACTTACAACATTGATTTCTAGTAAAAAACATAAGGCGCCCCTTACGAAAGGAGCGCCAATTTTTTATATTTTTTTCACATATTCAGATTTTAAGCTCATCGCACCAAAACCATCGATTTTACAGTCGATATTATGGTCTCCATCCACTAAACGAATGTTTTTTACTTTTGTTCCCTGCTTTAGCGTCGAGGAACTTCCTTTTACTTTAAGATCTTTAATGACAGTAACCGAATCACCGTCGTTTAAAACATTTCCATTTGCATCTTTTATAACTCTTTCTTCTTCCACAGCTGCAGCTTCCAAACTCCACTCATGACCACACTCTGGGCAAATCAATAAACTTCCATCTTCATATGTATATTCAGAACTACATTTTGGACAATTTGGCAAAGTAGACATCCTTCAATTCCTCCCTTCGTTCATCCTCTTTGTATATTGTGGCATAGTCTGCAAAAACGGACAAGCCTCCCTCTAGTTTCTACATAGTTTCCCTTTTTTCAACCATAATAAATGAAAGGGCAAAGTGAAGATAAGGAGCAGCTCAGATGATTTTAATCTTTTATTTAATAGTCAACGTATTGACTATATTCTTTTTTATAAAAATGGAAAAGTCTCCATATTCTCGAAATTTTGGTTTACTGGATGTTTAGCTCGTATCTTTTTCAAAACTTCTCTGCCCTCTGCTTTATGAATTTTAAAACGTTGATCATTCCCGATAAACTCACCTATGAATTTGCTCATTTTATCAACCGAATAGTGCTTTATCCAGCAATAATGGTAACTTTCCTTCAATTTTTTAAAATTCTAAACTCTCACTTGAGAAAGCTCATTTTATTAGGAGGCTTAATCATACTATTAACTGGGTTAGAATGGCTATCTGATTTATTAGGTGTTATGAATCATGTCCATTGGCAGCTTTGGTGGTCCTTTACCTTTTGGTTGGTCACTTTGATCGTTTTAGTTGGACTAATGAAGTTTTTTCGAAACATCCTTTATATAGGAGGATGGAAACATTGAACGTTACCTTTGATTGGAATGAATGGTATTTCATTATAGCTGTTTTCATTGCACTCTTGATATTTTTACCGATTCGAAATTACTTTCCACCTGTTTTCGTCTTTTTTATTTTCGTATTTAATATCTGGTACGTTTCCACCATTGACTATTTTTTTATTGCCACTCCCTTTAAATTTTATTTTTTCGGCGATAACCCCACATATGAGCTTTCTGGTGCACTGTTTCATTTTTTTATGTATCCATGTGCCTCTCTCCTATTTTTAGATGTGTATGATAAATGGCAGCTATATGGCAGGAAAACGCTTTGGTATATTCTGTTTTGGACTGGTTTTTCTTTATTTTTCGAATGGATCACTGTACATAACCAGGCATTAACCTATAGCGGCTGGAAGCTATATTTTTCTATTCCAACCTATCCACTTACCGCGGTATTGTTAATTGTACTTTTTCGATTTATTAAAAAGAAACTTCATGATGGATCTCTACAAGAATTTCAGTAAAGTATTTTTGGGCTTCATGAACCTTCATGAGGTCCATTTTCTCTTTCCCTGCTATACTTGGGCTTCATCCCCACCTTATGAGAACCCTCCATTACATCCTTTCGTAATTTTGGCCTTAATGAATGCAAGCTATTAAAGATTTTTCCTTTTTGAAATCTTTAACATATAAAAACGTAAATTCAATCTCTTGACATCGAGATAAATATGTATTATATTTATCTCGAATTAAAAATAACAAATTTAGTAATATTTTAATTCAAAACACTCGAATTCAAAAAACCTATATAAATTAAAAATAACAGCAAGGGGTGGACAGCATGGGTTTTTTTAACAAATTATTTGGTACAACAACTAAGGAGGAAGAAACAATGACAAATCCAAAATTAAAAATAGGTATTATTTTAGGAAGCACACGTCAAGGACGTGTTAGCCCGCAAGTAGGAGAATGGGTAAAAGGAATCGCTGACCAACGTGGAGATGCAGACTATGAAATCGTTGATATTTCAGACTATAACTTACCATTCCTAGGCACAACTGATGGCTCAGAGCCAGGAATTGCTGCTTGGAATCAAAAGCTTGCTAGTTTAGATGGATTTGTATTCGTTGTTCAAGAATACAACCACAGCATTACTGGCGCATTAAAAAATGCCATTGATTTCGCACGTGAAGCTTGGTACAACAAAGCTGCTGGAATCGTAAGCTATGGTTCAACTGGCGGAGCTCGTGCTGCAGAACATTTACGTGGAATTCTTGGCGAAGTAAAAGTGGCTGACGTTCGCACCCATCCAACTTTGTCTTTATTCACAGACTTTGAAAACGGCTCTGTGTTCAAACCACAAGATTTACACCAAACAAATATGACTGCAATGCTTGACGAAGTAATCGCTTGGAGCGGCGCTTTAAAAACAATCCGATAAGACAAATAAATAAAACGATAGCGCCACAGTCAAGAATGGACTGTGGCGCATTTTTGTGTTTTTTCCAATTTGTCCAAGCCTCCCTATTCTAATTGCATACCTTATTTTTATAGGATAATAAGTTTATATACTTTCTTGAAAGGAGATTAATCAATTGCCAAAAGTTATGCATTTGAACCTAAGGGTTGACCCGACCCAGTATATTCCTCAAATTCGCGATATTCCTGGTTATGATTATATTCATTTGGTACGGCAGCCCAAGTATATGATCAATCTGCCTCTTCTCAATGAGCGGGTTCACTACCTTAGTGAAATTTTCTCGCCTAAGGAATATGTGAAAAAAAATAAGATAGCCCTCTTACATGCGCACCATGGTCAATTAGGTCAATTACTTCTTCCATTTAAAGAAGAAACGTCTCTTCCGCTCGTAACCAGTATTCGTGGCAGAGATGCAACTCTCGCTAATCAGCCGGTTGGCTATTTAGATGGTATGAAATTGCTTTTTGAGCAAGGGGAGCGATTTTTCCCTGTTTGTCAGTATTTAGCGCAGCAAATTAATATGTGGGGATGTCCTGCAGATAAAATCAGAGTTCTCTATGGGGGTGTCGACCTTAACCTTTTTCCATACAGAACGCCAAATCTACATGACTCACAAAACATTATTTCCATAGGAAGATTAGTAGAAAAGAAAGGTCATCATATCTTAATGCAGGCATTTGAAAAAATCAGAGATAAATTTCCAAAAGCCACACTTACGATTATCGGCGGTGGTGAACTCGAAGGGTATCTTAAATCTCTTGCCACGCAGTTGAATTTAGGAACTTCCTTCCGCCTATTAAATCATGTTCCCAAAAGTCAAATTCCAAAATTAATGGGACAAGCTGATTTATTTTGCGCGCCAAGTTTAACTTCCTCCATAGGAGATGTAGAAGGGATTCCGAATACCATCAAAGAGGCAATGGCAACCGGTATTCCGGTTCTCACCACGAACCATGCTGGTATTCCAGAGATTATCACGAATAACCAAGATGGAATATTAGTACGGGAAAACGATGTCGAACATCTTGCGCAAGCATTAGAATTTATGTTACTGAACAGACACCTATGGGAAAGCTACACCATTTCTGCTCGCCAAAAAGTCGAACAAAACTTTGACCAGAAAAAGCAGCTCTTTTTGCAGGCCAAATATTATGATGAATTGTTAGGGGGATCATAATGGAAGATTTCAGATTTATTAATGTAACCAAAGGTGTAAAAACCTTAGAAATTGATAACCCCACTAACTTTCCACTTATTGGAATGGGTGCCCAAGGAGCTGTATTTAAACTTTCGGAGGAGCGATGTGTAAAAATTTATTCGAATACTCTCCAAGCAAAAATGGAATTAGAAGCTCTGAAAGCTGGACAGCACTTAGAATTTTTCCCGCGATTATATGAGTATGGTGAAAACTATATCGTCATGGAATACTTTAATGCTCCAACATTAAAGGAATACCTCAGGAATTGCACGATCATCCCAGAATCCATTTCGAAAAAGCTCCTGTATCTACTCAGCGAAATGAGAAAGGCGCAATTCACGATGGTCGATGCCCCGCTGCGTCATATTTTTGTATTAGAAAATGAAGAATTAAAAGTAATTGACCACGTAAATGCCTTCAAGCGTGTTCATCCTGTCCCTCTTAAATTATTAAGAGATTTAAACATCATGCTATTAAAAGAATCTTTCTTATCACAGGTAAGAAATTTCGAACCTGGAACATATGAAACATGGCAGAAATATTTTAATGAAAACAAAATGGACTACCGAAACATTCCCGTTTATTCGGGAGGAGATGGTGAAGGAGTAAAAGTAGATAGCGCTATCTCACAGACATTAATTGGAGCTGGGCATCAAGGGGCTGTCTATCGAATATCAGAAGATAAATGCGTGAAGATTTATGGAAAGCCGGAACATTGTGAGCTGGAAAAAAAAGTTCTATTGTCTAATCAAAAACTATCATTTATTCCCAAGGTATACGAAAAGGGAGAAAATTATGTTGTCATGGAATATTTAGTTGGACCGGATTTAAACACCTTTCTAAAAAAACAATCGACCCTTCCGGAGTTCGTGACAAAACTTTTACTAGAGATTTTAACATCACAGAAAAAGGCAGGATTTAAACAAATTGACACCCCATTAAGACATGTTTTTGTCACCAACAAAGGTTTTAAAATGGTCGACCATGTGTACTCATTCTCTCGCATACAAAAAAGACCCCTTGAACTTTTTCAAAACCTTCATGAGAGAGGTTTTCTTGACACATTCCTTGAACAAGTAAAGATTCTTGATTCTTCCACCCATGCGGAATGGACAAAAACACCGATTCCACTCACAAATGAAGAAGCGCAATTAGAAATAAAGGAAATTAAAACGGTAAATAAAGGGAAAAGTGACCGCAGTAGTAAAAAAGAGCATGAAAATAAAAAGAGGAACGCTCGAAATAAAAACCATCGGCATAATAAGGATCACAACCATAAAAGAGACCGGGGTCATAATAAAGAGCATGATCGAAAAAAGGGATCGGGTAGAAGAAGATGAACATTTTAGTGACAGGAGCGGCAGGTTTTATTGGCTTCCATCTTTCTAAACGTTTGTTAGCTGAAAATTATTATGTAATCGGTGTGGACAACCTTAATGATTATTACGATGTTCGTTTAAAAAAAGAGCGGCTAAAGCTCTTAGAGAGTAATATGAATTTCAAATTTTATCAAACAGATTTAGCTGACCAGGAATCCTTAAATCAAATTTTCGAGGATCATTCTCTCCCTATTGTCATTAATTTAGCTGCTCAGGCTGGTGTCCGCTATAGTATCTCCCATCCACATTCCTATGTTCATTCCAATTTAGTAGGGTTTGTAAATATATTAGAGGCCTGCAGGCATAATCAAGTGGAGCACTTACTTTACGCATCATCTAGTTCTGTTTATGGAGCGAATACCAAAACCCCCTATTCTACCCAAGATTCTGTTGATCATCCGGTTAGTATCTACGCCGCAACGAAAAAGGCAAATGAATTAATGGCTCACACCTACAGTCACTTATTTAATATCCCCACCACTGGTCTTCGCTTCTTTACCGTGTATGGACCATGGGGCAGACCAGATATGGCCTATTATTCATTTACGAAGAATATTTTCGATGGGAATACCATTCAGGTATATAATAATGGCGACATGCTTAGAGACTTCACATTTGTTGATGATATTGTCGAAGGAATCGTCAAATTACTTGATCATCCGCCTATAGCCGATTCAAACAGAAACCTTGATCCAAGCACGAGTCATGCTCCCTACAAAATTTATAATATCGGCAACAACAGTCCAGTCAGATTGATGGATTTTATTAAAACGTTAGAAAAGTTAATTGGTAAAAAAGCAAAGATCGAATTTCTCCCGATGCAGCCTGGAGACGTGAAAGTGACCTATGCGGATATTACCGACCTACAAAAGGCTGCTGGCTTCTCTCCTGCTACCCCATTAGAAAAGGGATTAAGTCATTTCGTAGATTGGTATAAAAAATATCATTCATAAAGAGACCAAGTCCCCTCTAAATGAAGGAAAAAGTCCGATATCAGAAATACACAGTTTCTTATGCACAATTTAACAAAGCCCAAAATTAGACTTGTCCCCATACATATTGTTGGGGACATTTTTGATTCTATTGGGATATATACTTCTTGGTCTTTATGAAATACTAATCTCTTACCTCGTTATCGGGATTTGTCCTTCATCCCCCTTATGAAAGACTAATCTCTTACCTAGTTATAGGGATTTGTCCTTTATCCTCCTTATGAAAGACTAATCTCTTACCTAGTTATAGGGATTTGTCCTTCATCCTCCTTATGAAAGACTAATCTCTTGCTTCCTTATTGGGATTTGTCCTTCAGCCCTCTTATGAAAGGCTAATCTCTGGGCTTTGCCCTCAATCCCCCTTATGAAGGACCGATATAGAGTTCTATCTTTAAAAGCCTTAAATTATTTGCAGTATTAACCTTTACTCCCTTCATTTGTACATAGAAATGTTAAAAATATGAAAAGATAGTATTATACGGCTTTTTAAATCGTTAGGAGGTTGTAACTACTTAAATAAATCTATAGAAACTACGAAATATTATTAAAATCTGACAAAAGAAAAGGGACTAATTTTTGACTTTATTCCAATAAAATCCTATAATTAATATAGAACATTTGTTCTTTTTAGGAGGGGATGGAATGAAGGTAACGAAAATTTGCCAAATAGCCGATGGTAGTGCCGCCGAGTTTGAAGAACTAAATCGATTAATGACTGTTTTTTGCGCTGCATTGCGGTATTCCTTTAATCGCTTGTTAGAGGGTGAACAGTCAAACAATTTAAATAAATCGGTAAGTGCTCTCTTTCATTTGAACAAAAGATATTCTGAAGATGCTGTGATGCAAGCCCAAGCAATAATCTCAAGTCAAAAAGAACTTTTACCCTTAAGAATCCAAGGAGTACAAGAAAAAATTAATAAGACCTGCATGAAATTAAAAGATTATCAGACAGGGAAGAAAAGACCGAAAAAAGTCCCTCTTGAGACCTGTTTAAAAGGGCTGAGTACCCGCTTAGAAAAACTTCAAGTAAAGGAATTCGTTTTATTAAAACACCAGGAAGATCAGACAATTCCAACCGTCATCTTTGGTGGAAAAAAGAATTTTTATGAGCGTTTAAAAGGGAAAATATCAAGAAATGAATGGAAGGGTCTACGTTCTAATACCCTTTATTCTCGTGGTGATAAGTCAAAAATGGGTAATTTGAACACCCGAATCGTATTCGACGAGGTGGAACAGCAGTTTATTATAGAAGTGGCCAATCCACTACTCGTTGAGGGTAGAAAAAGGAGTCCTAGATTACGATTCAAACTACATGTACCGGAGAAATATTTCAATGATGTTGTTGGGGTAGTATTACCCCATGAAGTTGGTGTTACCTCAAAGAACAAACCTATGGAAGAATATATCCCCTATTCCATTGAGTTAAAACGGAAAAATAGTAAGATCTTTGTCCACATCACTTATGAAGAGGTTGTCCATGGTTCTATGCTGAATTGGAATGAAAAGATTCAGTCTGATTTATTTGCGGGAATTGATGTGAACATTGATCGCATAGCGGTTTCTATTTTAACCAAACAAGGAAATTTAGTAGAATCTAAAACCTTCTATTGTCATGAAATGGAATATGTAAAAAGCAACCGCAGGTCCAATATTTCAGGAGAAATCTCAAAAGAAATCGTTCAGTATCTTTTGACTTGGAACGTGGGAGCTATCGTCATAGAAGATATCAAACTAAAACAAGATCATGATACGAATAAACGATTCAACCGCCTTGTCCATTCATTTGCAAAAACAAAATTACAAAAGGCCATTATCTCTAGAGGAATTAGATTTGGTTTTAAAATAAAAAAAGTAAATCCCGCTTATACATCCGTTATCGGACGGTTTAAATATAGTAAAAAGTATGGCTTATCCGTTCACGAAGCAGCTGCTTTAGTGATTGGGAGAAGAGGGATTGGTTGTGATGAAAAAATACCACAAGAAATCCTAAACCAGGTACGCACGCTAGTAAAGCCAAAGTTGATTTCTATTCTTGGGTCAATGGAAGAATCCGAGAAAAAGTCAAAAAACGGCAAGCAAAGGCGAAAGTATTTGGGGATGTTGTTAAAAAATATGGAAACGTTCAAAGAAAACCATAGTTGGAAACTATGGAATGTGATTCATAAAACATTAATGATTAAGAACCAGGAATTACAACTGAAGGAGGTGTAATCCTGGTACTAAAATCCATTCTTTGTGGTAGGCTGACCAATGGAAGGAATGGTCTACTGCAAATCACCGGCTCTAACAGAGCACCGCGGGGTGTCTTGAACAATAGGTTCATGACAAGGGTGCAATTCCCTTCCTGATGGAATGACGTGAGAATCGTCGCGGTATGTCTCCTTTTCTTGGTTCGGAGGCGAGATGTAGAATTTGATAGATTTTAGTAACCAGGTTGAACCTGTGCTGAGGAAAACAATCTTTAAGATTCTGCTGATAATTATTTTTCTAACTGTTACATCTTTAGCCAATAGCGATCAGAGTAAAGATATTCATGCATTTTCTAACCAAGTGCTCCAGCAAGGCTCTTCCGGGGAAGATGTGATTGAGCTGCAATCGCGCCTTACGTATAATGGCTTCTTTAAAAGTAAGATTGATGGTGTGTTTGGATGGAATACCTACTGGGCGGTTAGAAACTTTCAGGATAAGTTTGGTCTTCCTGTCGATGGGATTGTCGGAGCAGATACGAAGGCGATGCTAGTGAAAGCGACAAAATATGAAAAGCAAGGAAATTCAGGAGGTACTAGCGCCAATGTTCCAGGCGGGTACAGCCAAAACGATATCCAATTGATGGCAAATGCCGTATACGGGGAATCTCGCGGAGAACCCTACATTGGTCAAGTTGCGGTCGCTGCTGTTATTTTGAATCGAGTCCAAAGTGCCTCTTTTCCTAATACCGTCGGAGGCGTCATCTATGAACCTGGAGCCTTTACGGCTGTTGCCGATGGACAAATTAACTTAACACCAAACGAAACAGCAAAAAAAGCGGTGCTGGACGCCTTAAATGGATGGGATCCTACCGGTAATGCCATTTATTATTTTAATCCTGATACCGCCACAAGCAGTTGGATTTGGAGTAGACCGCAGATAAAGAAAATCGGAAAACATATATTTTGTAAATAAAATAGAAAAACTGTCATCTACAATGAAATTATCTAGATGACAGTTTTTTAGTTTAGTTTGTCTTAAAGGCTATTATTAAAGACTAATCTCTTACTTCCCTATTGAGTTTTGTCCTTAAGAGCCTCTTTTAAAGATTGCCCCCAGAAACAACATACTACGCAGTAACCTATATATTTTTAGAAAACAATCGTTTTGTTTTGATGGACAATAATTCGGTCTTCAATGTGCCATCTTACTGCTCGTGCCAATACACTTCTTTCCACTCTGCGGCCAATTTTTTTCAAATTGTCCGTGTCATCACGGTGATCGACACGGGCAATATCCTGTTCGATAATCGGCCCTTCATCAAGGTCGTTAGTGACATAATGGGAGGTCGCTCCAATTAACTTTACACCGCGTGCATGGGCACGTTCGTATGGTCGTGCACCAACAAACGCCGGTAAAAAGGAATGATGAATATTAATGATTTTGTTTGGATTTGCGGCTACAAATTCTGGCGTCAATATCTGCATATAACGCGCCAATACCACTAAATCAATCTCATACTCTTTTAACAACTGAAGCTGCTGTGCTTCCACCTCAGCACGTATATCCTTATTCGCCGGAATGTAATAAAACGGGATATTCAACCCTTCGACCGCATCCCTTGCTTCCTCATGGTTACTGATCACAAGCGCGATATCCGCCATTAAATCACCGCTTTGCCATTCCCACAAGAGTTCGAGCAAACAATGAAGCTCCTTTGACACAAAGATTGCCGCTTTTTTCACCTGATAGACATGCGTTAATTTCCAATCCATCGAAAACGTCTCAGCAATCGCAGCAAACTGTTCCTCCATCTCCTTCGCCTTTTCCTTTAGACCCGGGCATTCAAATTCAATACGGATAAAAAATACTCCGCCTTCCGGATTGGTTGAATATTGACTAGATTCGATGATATTGGCTTGATAGGAAAATAAAAATTGAGAGATGGCTGAAACAATCCCTGGCTGATCCGAACAGCTGACAAGCAGCCGTCCACGATTTTGATTCTCTTTTTGAAATTTTTCTACTTGGTCTTTTATATATGAATTCATCCTCATAACTCCTCTATTATTATTAGAAAAGATTATACAGCAGACAGCCCTCAGAAGCGAAGTCTTTTGTCAAAATTAATATTTTATTTCCTATAACCAATTCGATTTTATAGACAAATGATGGTACTATTTTTTATAAAAGGAGGTTGGTTGTGCTATGAAAGTTGCTTTTATTTCGGATATACACGGGAATGCTATTGCTCTTGATGCTGTCCTTGAGGATATAGAAAAGCAAGGGATTGATAAGATTTATGTACTCGGTGATATCTGTTATCGAGGACCAGAGCCTAAACGCTCTCTTGATTTAGTCCGTTCTTTACATACTGAAGTAATTAAAGGAAATGCCGATGAATGGGTGGTACGCGGCGTTCGGGAAGGTGAAGTTCCTGGGAAAGCATTGGAGCTGATGAACACTGAACGTCAATGGATTGTGGAACAGCTTGAACCATCCGACATTGATTATTTGAATAGCCTGCCTGCCCAATTAAATTTTTCAATCGAAGGGGTTGGAATTTCGGCGTTCCATGCCACACCAAAAAGTTTGTTTGATATCGTACTGCCAAACGCCGATGACAACGAAATTGAATCAAGTTTAATGCATGCACAGGAAGCACAAGTATATGTTTATGCCCATATCCACAAGCCTTACATTCGTTTTCTCAATGGCAAGGTCATTATGAATATCGGCAGTGTGGGGTTGCCGTTCGATGGTCTGGCTAAGGCATCTTATGGTCTGGTTGAAATTGAGGATGGTCATCTGAAAACATCCATCAGAAGGGTAAGCTACGAGCTCGAACGTGTCGCGGCCCTCTACCATGAAGTCAATTATCCAAACGCAGAAATGATGAGTAAGGTCATTCGGACGGCAAAAATATAAAAAGTAAGCGCCGCTGCATTTAACGGCGGCGGTTTTACTTTTAAGAAGGGAACATTAAACATGCAGTTAATGGTAAAGAGTATGACGGAGGAATATGCAAGACAGATCCTAACATGGAAATATGAAGCACCTTATGATTTTTATAATAACGAAGAAAGCTCTGAATCTCTTAACGAATTGCTCGAAAACCCCTATTATGCAGTATTGAATCAAAACAATGAACTGGCCGGCTTTTTTTGCATGGGGAAAGCTGCACAAGTCCCATTTGGTTATACAGCTGGAGCTTATTCAGAGGATGTAACGGATATAGGAATTGGCATGAATCCCGCCTTAACTGGTCAGGGCTTTGGAGCTCCATTCTTCTCGTTTATTCTGTCTTATATTCAAGAAAACTATAAGGTGAATTCTTTCCGTTTAACAGTAGCGAAATTTAATCACCGAGCCCTTCATCTTTATACGAAACTAGGATTCGTAAAGAAAATCGAGTTTCGTAGCAGAGCAACTGTATTTATAACAATGGTAAAAGAATAGCCGAAGACAATTTTGTCTTCGGCTATTCTTTTAACCTATTGAAATTTATCCTGCAGCCCCTTCTTTTTAGGCATAAAGAATCTCTCGACTAATTTAGCACTAGTGGGTTTGCTAAAATAGTAGCCTTGCATGTTATGACAGCCAATACTGCATAAGAATTGATATTGTTCTAGCTCTTCCACGCCCTCTGCCACCACATTCATCCCAAGATTCCTTCCCATTGCCACTAATGTTCGACAAACAGACCGCTGATTCCTATTCTCTAACCCTTCAATAAACGACTTATCTATTTTTATCGTATTAAACGGATATTGTACAAGGTAACTAATCGATGAATACCCCACCCCAAAATCATCAAGAATGATATCGACTCCAATATCCTGTAATTCTTTTATCGTATTCAACGTATTTTGAACTTTGGTCATCGCGGTTCTTTCTGTGATTTCAATTTTCAACAGATTAGCCGGCACCTGATAGCGTTCCAATGTGTCCTTGACACTATGAAGGAACGACTCCAAATTAATTTGTCTTGCAGGCACATTAATCGATACATAAAAGGGCGGCAAGTTCATATCGATCCAAATCTTACGCTGTCTGCAGGCTGTTTCCAACACCCAGCTGCTTATTTTTATGATTAAATCCGACTCTTCAGCAATTTGGATAAACTCTCCCGGCGGTATATTCCCCAAAACAGGATGAGTCCAGCGAAGGAGTGCTTCCAATCCTATCACTTGTTTTCCATAAACATCCACAATCGGTTGATAGTCCAAGTATAATTCATTCTTTTCAATCGCTTTATGAAGATATTGTTCAAGCAGCAGTTTTCGCGATAGACATTTCGACATTCCCACTTCATATGGCTGAATTCCTACTCCACTTTCCTTGGCTAGGTACATCGCATGGTCAGCTTTCTGAACTAGCCCCTCAGCCTCATACCCATGATCAGGGTAAATACTCATCCCAATGCTTGCGCTTAAAACATACTCATTGCCAAGCAGTCGAATGGGGTCTGCAATAATACCATTAACCCTCGCTGCCGTTTCCTGAATATCCTCTTTCGTTGTTAGATTTTTAAGCAATATAACAAACTCATCCCCGCCTTGACGGGAGATCATATCATCTTCTCTCAAACTATCCTTCAACCGTTCTGCAATAACCTGCAGCACCTTATCCCCCATTTTATGACCAAGGGAATCATTGATATATTTAAATCGGTCTAGATCTAGGAATAAGATTCCAACCTTCTTTTTCTTTTCCTTTGCTTCCGATAACGTTTTATGAAGCTCATAATCCAACTTCCGTCTATTCGGCAGACCCGTCAAAGAATCGTGAAAAGCTAAAAATGTTAATTTTTCCTCAGCTTTTTTTCGCTTGGTAATATCCACAAAGATTCTGTCAATCCTCTTAATACCAGTAAGGATACTATCCCAGTTCCTAGAAATGGTATGCGGAACATTCTTTTCATTTGAAGCACTGGTAATATAGCCGCAAATGCCAAGAATTATCCCCTCTACTTTCACAGGTATTGAAAGAATATTTACATCTATTACATAACCGTCCCGATGTCTAATCTTTGTTTGAAGACTCTTTTTTTCTCCCTTGAGGACAGCATTAATATGCTCGATTGTTTTATCAATCTCCTCTTCTTCTAAAAACGAAACAAAACTCCGTTGATATTCACTTTGTCTGCTATAACCTGTTAATTCTTGAATAGCTTCATTTGAAAAAACAATACTCCCCTCCAAATCCATTATATAACAAGGATTTGGCGCACCAGAAAGTAAGGGCTTACAACCCTCGACAACAGAACCCATATCTGACTTTTTGATCTCATATCTCAAGAGAAATCTCCTTTCCACTATCACTGAGAATCAACAAATACTACTTAAAGTGACCTTATACTAAATTGGCAGATTTAGCTGTGATAGATATCAACAAACTCAGACAATATTTTCTCCTTCAATCACTAATCAAACGTTTGATTAAAAGTGCATTCAACTCCAGTGTAAAAAGAATCTAAATCAATTTCCTGGAAAATATTTTGTCGGTAAAAAGTCGAAAAACAATTCTATTTCCTAGACAAGCTTTTAGTTTTTTCTCGTTCTAAATTTGTTATCTTATAGACATGGAAATGTTAGTTATTGTCTACTTTATATATTATTAAGTTAAACACTATGAATTAAGTAGTTTATACCATTGTTATTGTAAACGTTTTCAAATAAAATGAATGTACGCAATCGAAAAAACAAAGAAGGTAATCTACAACTAATACTAGGGAGTGGATTTCATGGACGAGCAGGGTAATTTCGCGTACGGGCTAGTTTGGGGAACTTCTATAAGTGTACCGTTATGGATTGCATTTTTCGGTTGGATAAAATTAATCATTCAATTCATTTTTTAATAAATACCTTCTAAAATGCCCTTGCCTGCTACCTGCAGGCAAGGGCATTTCTATTACTCCAATAAATTTTTTCCTATTTTTGTAACCAATTCAGCCGCACTTACGTCAAAATTCCATAAGTTGAAATTACTGGTAATAAATTTAGTTGAAAAGGGGGAATATTTCGAATATAATTTTCATTACGTGACACTACTTCTATTATACAAATGTAGCAATTTAGAGGAGATAATGGGGTGAGGGAATTTGAAGATTGTTAGATTCATTACATACTATATACTTGGAATACTTTCGATATTTACTGTAAGTATTTTCCCACAATATTTTTCTACTAGAGAAACTCCTGATTCACCAGGCTATTTTGAACAATTAATCTCTTTTGGCAAGGACTTGTTTAAACCAGAAACATGGATTTATAAATTCGAGCGATCCCTAACTGGCGGTGCTCCAATGATGGAAGTTATGGGGCCGGCATTTATTTATTCAACGCAAATTCTCTTAGGAGCTCTTTTAGCAGGTTTCAGCATCGCGCTTTTTCTCGCTTTAGGGTCAGCCTTTTTGCCTAGAGTAGTGCTTAGTCCGATAAAAAGACTGCTTGATGTATTGGAGTCTGTTCCAGATTTGATTCTCGCCACCTTATTACAAGTTTTATCTATAGTTATCTTTAAAACGTTTGGATTAGATTTATTTCAGGTGGCCAGCTATAAGGAAAAGGCTTATTTTGCCCCAATCGTTACCTTGGCCATCTTACCGCTCGTCTCCATGTTCAAGATTTTAATCCTTATGATAGAGGAAGAGTTTTTGAAGGTTTATGTCACCTTTGTTAAAAGTAAAGGGATAAACAAATTCAACATCTTAATCAGACATATCTTAAAAAATATCATGCCCCTTTCGTTTCATCATATAAAGATAATCATTTGGGGGACACTTTCAAGCCAATTTATTATTGAACGGGTGTTTAACGTTCATGGACTAACCTTCTACTTACTTGATAACTTCCAGCCGATAACCATTTTTGTTACACTGAGTCTTATTTTTACACCCTTTTACTTCCTATTCCAATTAGTCGATCTTTGGCTTAAAGAAGATCAGCATCTTTCTTACGAAACAAGACGAAGTTCCTGGTGGCACAAATGGCGAATGGGTAATATCACAGGCGGGGCAAAGCGGTTCTTTGAAAACATCCTTTTTTCTCTTCAATCTATTAACCTTAGAAAATTATCGCCCTTCCGTCCAATTGTCAATGTACTGTTTCTCTTTGGAAGGCATATGAAAAATTGGAAGTTTGCACTTGGGGCCTTATTTTTCATTATAACCATTAGCTACAGTATCATTTATTCGGTCACCACCGATAACCACGTCGACCAAGTACTACTTTATTACGCAGAAGATGGTGCAACGCTCCTTAGCGCAGTCCCGCATGCACCAACAAAGCCCTTTTTCTTTGGCTCAGACAAATTAGGATTCAGCCTGTTTGACCAATTAGTAATCGGCGCGAAGTATACACTGATTTTTGCTTTGTTAATCGCCTTATTACGGATTCTCGGCGGGCTTTTGTTTGGGGTCATTTATGCTTTCCACCTAGGTCCACGTACCCAGCAATGGTTTGGAAAGTTTATTGATTCGATTCACTTTCTGCCATTAAGCTTGGTAGCTTACATCTTGCTTGCGCCAATCTTAATGCCGGCGTTTACTGGTTTTGGCTATGAATTCACTTACACCTTTACCGAACGGATATTATTAGAAATGTTTATTTTAACCATCCTGGTTGTTCCCTTAACAAGTGTCTTATTAGGAAAAGAGATAAAGCGGGTTCTTGATTATGAGTTTATTGCCAGCGCCCGCGTTTTAGGCGGCAGCAGATTTCATCTTTTCTGGCGTCATATTTTCCCGCATATTGGTCCCCGTTTGACGATTTTACTTGGAACTCAATTTATTCAAGTACTATTAATCTTTATTCATTTAGGAATATTTAAGTTTTTCTTTGGCGGGACTAAACTTGACTTTGATCCGGGAGGTGCTAATCCTCCCATGTCGATGACCAATGAATGGTCAGGGTTAATTGGCGAATTAGGCAGAACCACCATCGCCTCTGGCCGCTACTGGTATTTGTGGATACTCGCTGCCTTCATGCTTGCCATTTTTGCGATGCAGCTGATTATCCAGGGGGTGAAAGAAGTGCAGCAGGTTAAAGTCGGAGTTTTATATAAACTTCCAAAAGCACGTAAGGTAAAGGAGAATCAGGCAAGTGAAGCTCCTTCCTATCAAATGACCAAGAATAGCTTTAAAGTGATTGGAAGCGAAGGCAAACGGGATGAACCTGAAGCTGAACCGAAGAAAGAACGAGGGTTTGGCCCAAGGCTTAAACGAGGGATTGAAAGAGGAATTTAACAAAGGCCCCCCGTACAATCATTCATGTACGGGGGTTATTTTTTCATAGGTTTTGATCGCAAATTCCTTGAAAGGTGTATTTGGAAGGGCTCTGAATTTCTCAACAGCCAGTTTGGCAGCTTGAACCGCCTCTTCCATCTCTCCAAGCTCTGAATGGCAAAGTGCCTTGTAAGAATACCTAATATAAAAGAGTGACAAGTCAAACGGATGGTGGGTGCTAGAAGGCGTCTCTACTTTTTCAAAATGAAGAATGGCTTCTGTATACTCTCCTAGCCCATAGAGCGACTTTCCTTTTTCAATTAGGTACAAAGATTCAACTATTTCCTCAACCTTTGGGTCTTCCAAATATTGATCAATGATTTCTAAGGCTTTCATGTACTCTTGATTCTCAGCATTAAGAGTCATGGCAACAATAAGGTCGTGGACGAGTATAGAAAGTAAATCATCCGCAAATTCACCGTACTGCTTTAACTTTCGTAAATACAGTTCTCTTCTTTCTTTATCGCCCAGCATCATAGCCTGGCCTGCACCAAGTCTGTATAAGTCATCAATACGATAAAAGATTTTATGCTCTTTTGAAAAAGCAATCGCCCTTTCCATCGTAACGGTGGCTGAACGATCATCTCCGACCGCATAGTGTAACACTGCTTCAGTATAGTCAAGGTCAACAGTGGTCATTGGATCCATATAGACATGATTGGATTCAATCTCTTCACGTTCCTTTACCAAATTTTCTAAAGCCTTTTGATACTCATGCTGAACGAAGTGCACCAGTTCACGAAAGATCGCAATTTGTGCGCGGTTGGCTGTTAAGTTCATCTTGTCATACATGGCCGCAGCTTGATCTAGGAATTCCTCCCAGCCTGATAATTCTTCTTCGTAAAGACTTCTGCTATAGATATCTAATAAGCGTGCTGATTCATATCCTTGGGGTAGATTTTTTATATAAGGTTCAATAAGAGTCAGCAGCTGTTTATATTTATCTGTCGTATTTTCCAATTTTTGATTATATAACGTTTCAGCCTTTTCAAGCGTTTCTCTTAATTCCTGTGTGCTGATTTCCTCTAATAAATCCGTTACCTCAACACCCAGCCCCTCAGCAATGTATACGAGGCTTTCCATAGAAGGCTTCGCTTTATTGTTTTCGATGAGACTGAGCATACCTTTCGTAAGCCCCTCACCTGCGAGTGCTTCTAGTGTCAGCTTTTTCTGCTTTCTAATTTTTCGTATTCGGTCTCCGAGCATCGACTGAACATCCTCCTACTTGTGAATAGTTTAATTATATTAAACATACCCACAAATGGGAAGCTGTAGCCAAAACGGGCTTAGATTTTGTTTAATTAAATTAAACTTTTTCTTGATTTGGTAAAAACTTCATGTTATGCTTTGTTTAATTAAATTAAACTTCTACAAAAATTCTAAGGAATGAGGAGATAGTGTGAATAATAGCACCATGTTGAAAAAAGCCACTTACCATCTTTGGACTTTTACCATAAGCAAACTGATTGCCTCTTTTGGTTCACAGGTATATTCATTTGCCATTAGTTTTTATATTTTGCAAGCCACAGGATCGGCGAAAAGTTTTGCACTAAACTTGATTTGCAATGTATTACCTCGTACCATCGCTGCACCATTTGCAGGTTATATCATCGATAAATATCCACGTAAAAGGATCGCGATTATCTCACAAATTGCAACTACCTTGGCTATCGGGGGATTGTTAGTCGTCAGTGTCACCTCTGGATTATCTTTAACAGCAATTTATATCACTACCTGCATCCTGTCCCTTACATCCATGTTTTCCAGCGTAGCATTCACCTCCTCCATAACAGGGCTTGTGGACGAAGCAAGAATTCAAAAAGCAATGTCTTTAAATCAAATGTCTGTATCCTTTGCGGCTATTGCCTCTCCAGCAGTCGGAGGACTTTTGTATGGAATCATTTCCATGCCGCTATTCCTGATTTTCTATATGGCCGCTTCTACCATCGCGATTGTTCTCGATGCCACGATGAATTTCACTTTGTTCGCTGCCCAAAAAGCTGAACCTGTGGAAAAGTCGAAAGAATCCATGTGGCAAGGAATGAAGGCGGGTGTATCTTATTTAAAATTACAGCCGATGTTGATGACCATTATCTGGATAGCCTTATTAGTTAATTTCCTTTTCAGCGCCTACCAGGTTGGATATTCCTTCATTCTTATTGAAAAATTAAAAATGCTTTCCCAGCATTTTGGTTTTACAGAAGGCGCCTTTGCCGTTGGCATGCTGCTGTTATCGATTTATCTCTCCATCCGGAAAGAGATAAGATTTCCGTTGCTGGTTTCAAAAAGGGGTATTCTTATCATGGGGGGCATCATGGGAAGTGCCACTTTCCCTTTACTCTTCACCATGTCTTACAACATCATGTTTGGCTACTACATTCTTCTTCAATTTGTTTTAGGCGTGTGCATTGTTTTCGTCAATACACCAACACAAGTAATGATGCAAAAACAAATTGCAGATGAATTTAAGGGACGTGTATTTTCCCTTATTGAAACAGTTGCCATGGCCTTATCACCATTAGGAATGGTGCTATATGGGTTTTTGTATGATATCTTCCCTGCACAATGGGTTCTGCTCCTGTCTTCTGGATTATGTGTGAGTGTAGTCCTTACTCTTTTAAGACCGACCGTCATAAGAAAGGTTCATCCGGAGATTGCAGTGAAAAATACAGTGAAGGAAAGTGCGGAAGCATTTTAATAAAGTGTAAATGTTCAATGTCAAAGGTACTGCTCCTTCCGTCCATAGGCGAGGATTATATTACCAAAAAGATAGTTACATGGGACTGATTTATTATTCTGGTAAATAAATAACTCCTTATTTGAATACGAATGTATTAACCCTAGAAAGGAGTGAGAATACCATGAGTGTGTTGGATCGCAGTCCTTTTTTATACTTCTTATGTATCCTGGCTGGTTTCGCTTTACTAAGAGTACCGCTAACAGGATTTTTTGCACCGCTTAGTCCATTAGTTATCCTTATCGGTGTCCTGGCTATCCTTTTATTCTCTCTTGTACTAATCATCCATGGGGTCCTTCATTTGGCTGGTAAAAGAAGGTAATTCTAAAAATAAGCAACATGAAAGAGAGCGAATTCATACGCTCTCTTTTCTCTTTATTTGAAGTCTGCGATAAAAAAAATATTATTTTTTCAAAATGCCTATCTATAGCATTTGAAAGCGTTTGTAAGATAACTGATTAAATATTATTTTAAAAATAGTATTTGACTTTTGAATTTTCCTACAGTAAATTAATTAACAAGTTCAAAAAATGAATAAAGTAAAAATACTTCTTATCAAGAGAGGTTGAGGGACTGGCCCTATGACACCTCGGCAGCGGAATTCTGATTCTGTGCCAAATCCAGCAAGTACGACTTGATAGATAAGAAGAGGACCTATGATTTTTTCAATTCGCCCTCTTCTTTTTCAAGAAGAGGTTTTTTATTTTTAACTGAATAATATTTCTTATCCAGAGAGGTTGAGGGACTGGCCCTATGACACCTCGGCAGCGGAACCAAATTGGTGACTGTGCCAAATCCAGCAGGCGGAAAATGCTTGAGAGATAAGAAGAGCTTCCTATGCATTGCATTGGCCAATCCTCTTCTTGTTTCTAGAAGAGGATTTTTTATTTATTTGATAAAGGAGCGATACACCATGATCGAATTTCAGAATCTTAAGAAGGTTTATGAGAGTGGCGGGCAGCAGGTTGCCGCGTTGAACGGAATTGATTTGAAGATTAATAAGGGAGAGATATTTGGAGTGATTGGCTTTAGTGGTGCTGGGAAAAGCTCACTTATCCGCTGTGTGAACTTACTAGAGCGTCCGACCTCTGGCAGTGTGATTGTTGATGGTCATAACCTCACTTCTATGTCTGTCAAAGAGGTCCGAGAGATTAAGAAAAATATTGGGATGGTTTTTCAGCACTTTAATCTATTAAACTCAAAAACAGTATTTGCAAACGTGGCAATGCCTCTGACACTTGCCAAAGTTCCTAAGGATGCGATTAAGAAGCGCGTTATGGAATTACTAGAATTTGTCGGGTTAGCAGACAAGGCGGACTATTATCCTGATCAGCTTTCCGGGGGACAAAAACAGCGTGTCGGAATCGCCAGAGCATTGGCAACACAGCCTTCCATTCTACTTTGCGATGAGGCAACATCTGCTCTCGATCCACAGACAACCAGCTCGATTTTGCAGCTGTTGAAAAAAATCAATAACGAATACAACATTACGATTCTAATTATCACCCACGAGATGGCGGTAATTAGAGAGATATGTGACCGGGTGGCCGTTATCGAAGCAGGGAAAATTATTGAAGAAGGCACAGTGTTTGATGTCTTTTCAGCACCCAAAACACAGACTGCCAAAAATTTTGTCAGCACAGTCATGAATGACCAGCTGCCTGATTCTATTAAAGAAATCATTCAAAAGCATGATGGAATGCAGCGGATTTTCCGAATTAATTTTGTCGGCAGCACCGCGGGTCAGCCATTATTGTCACAACTAGCCAAACAGTTTGATATTCATATCAATGTCTTGTTCGGCAATATTACCGAGCTTCAAGGAACTCCTTTTGGAAACCTCATTGTTGAGTTCCAGGGGTCTGATAAAGAAGTCATCCGAGCGTTAACCTATATCAACCAGAAGAAAATCAGCATAAAGGAAGTGACCGCACATGCTAGTTAATTCAGAGCAAATCATAGAAGCCTTAATTGAAACCATTCAAATGGTCGCTTTCTCTCTCTTGTTCTCAACCATCCTTGGTCTGCCGCTGGGAATCTTGTTAGTCGTAACTAGGAAAGGCCATCTGCTTCAGAATTTACCGTTCTTTACCGTCTTGAATGGGATCATTAACATTTTTCGTTCCGTCCCGTTCATTATTTTATTAGTGGCGATGATTCCCGTTACAAGATTAATAGTCGGTACATCGATTGGAACGGCGGCGGCAGTTGTTCCTCTGGTATTCTATTGCGGTCCCTATATTGCCAGATTAATAGAAAATTCATTGCTAGAAGTGGATCCAGGTGTCATTGAAGCAGCAGAGGCAATGGGTGCAACCCCTGGGCAAATTATTTTTAAATTTCTTATTCCAGAAGCACTAAGTTCACTTGTTTTAGCCTTAACGATAGCCACTATCGGATTAGTTGGTGCATCGGCAATGGCTGGGGCTGTCGGAGGCGGCGGGATTGGAGATTTAGCCATTACCTATGGCTACCAGCGTTTTGATACAGTCACAATGATGATTACAGTAGCAATTCTGATTGTAATGGTTCAAGGCCTGCAGTCATTTGGAAATATAGCAGCAAAGAAAATCAGACGAAGATAAACTAGGGGGAAATTAACGATGAAAAAACTTTTACTATCCATCATTATTATTACTTTGGCGATTATTAGCGCAGCCTGTGCTGAAAAAACATCAGAGGGTAAAGAATCAACTACCGTTAAGCTTGGTGTCAGCGGAACTGATACACGTATTTGGGATTTTGTAGCGAAAAAGGCTAAAAAAGAGGGAATCAATATCGAAATCGTTTCATTCTCTGATTACGTCGCTCCCAACACAGCTCTTGCAGAAGGCGAAATTGATGTGAATGCATTCCAAACGGTTGCCTATTTTGACGTATTTATTAAGGAACACAATTTAGACCTAGTGCCAATCGCGACAACGGTCCTTGCCCCAATGGGAATTTACTCTGAAAAATACAAAGATGTCAAAGACATTCCAGATGGTGCGAAAATTGCCCTTCCAAACGACGCATCCAATCAAGGACGTGCCTTATTACTTCTGCAAGAAGCTGGACTTATTGAATTACCAGAAGACTTCGATCCAAATGGTGATCTTACGCAAATAAAAGAAAACCCTAAAAACATTGATTTTGTTGCTGTTGTACCAGCACAAACACCAAGAGCACTTCCAGACGTTGCCGCTTCAGTTATCAATAACGGGATTGCTGGTGATGCAGGTCTTAGCCCATTAGAAGATGCGATTTTTGTTGAAAGTGAAACAGCTACCCCATACCTTAATATTATTGCGGTCCAAGCAAAAGACAAAGACAACAAGACATATAAGAGATTAGCAGAACTTTATCAGTCCGAAGATACAGCTAAGTTTATTGAAAAAGAGTATAAAGGTAACATGATTCCAACATTCGTTCCGTTAAGTAACATTGGCTGGTAATAATTCAAAGAGGTTTTTGCTCACAGCAAAAACCTCTTTACATAAGGAGGAAGAAAAATATGACAACAAAAACGTTAGCTTCATTAAAAGAAACAATCCTTGAAAATGTAGAAGGCAATAAGGAGCTTTACCTTTCAACAAGCCATAAAATTCATGAAAACCCTGAAATCGGCAATGAGGAATTTTTTGCTTCTGAACTACTGACAGATATTCTTTTAAAAGAAGGATTTGAGGTTGAAAAGGCTGTTGCCGGACATGAAACATCCTTTGTAGCTCGTAAAAAGTCAGAAAAACCTGGTCCCTCCATTGCATTCCTAGCAGAATATGATGCCCTTCCAGGCCTAGGGCATGCTTGCGGACATAATATTATTGGTACTACTAGCGTCGCTGCAGCGATTGCCTTGAGCAAGGTTTTAGCAGAAACAGGCGGAGAAGCAGTTGTTTTCGGTACCCCTGCAGAAGAAGGCGGGCCAAACGGCAGTGCAAAGGGAAGCTTTGTTAAACATGGACTAGTGAACGGGATTGACGCCGCACTTATGATTCACCCAAGTGGCGAGACTCGCATAACCAGCACCTCTCTTGCTGTTGATCCACTAGACTTTGAATTTATTGGAAAGCCAGCACATGCCGCCGCTTCCCCGCACGAGGGAATTAATGCATTAGATGCGGTGATTCAGCTGTTTAATGGCATCAACGCGTTAAGACAGCAGCTTAAAGACGATGTGCGCATTCACGGAATCATCACCCATGGCGGAGATGCACCAAACATTATCCCTGAATATGCAAAAGCCAGATTTTACATTCGTGCTGCTACAAGAGCCGGTTTGAACGAAGTTACTAAGCGGGTAAAAGCAGTGGCAGAAGGCGCTGCATTAGCCACAGGAGCAACCTTAAAGGTCATCGCCTTTCAAAATGAAGTCGATAATCTTCTATTAAATAGACATTATGATGCCGTGTTCAAGGAAGTCGTTGAAGAACTAGGTGAAACCATTGCAGAAGGGGACAGACCCGGTATCGGTTCAACGGATGCAGGAAACATCAGTCAAGTTGTCCCAACCATTCACCCGTATATTAAAATTGGATCAGCGGACCTTGTTGCCCATACTGTACCTTTTAGGGAAGCCGCTGCTTCCTCTAGAGGCGACCAAGCACTAATAACAGGTGCAAAAGCATTGGCACTAACCGCATTAAAACTAATCACAGATGAAGACACATTAGCTCAAATTAAAGCAGAGTTCAAAGAAAGAAAAGCGGCAGAATCAAAATAAAAAGACGCCCAGTGACTAAAATTGTCGCTGGGCGCTTTTGTTTTAAGTCCTTACCACCTGTTACTCTTTTACCGCTCCACCTAAAATACCAGAGATAAAATGCTTTTGCAGCAATAGGAAAAAGATCATAATGGGGACCGTAGATAAGGTAGTTCCCAGCATTAACTGTCCATAATCAATCCGCGCCATTCCGATTAAACTGGATAATGCAACAGGAAGGGTGAACATTTCTTGTGAATTTAACGTAATTAGCGGCCAAAGTAAGCTATTCCATTGGGACATAAATAGAAATATAGCTACCGCAGCCATTGCAGGTCTTGTTACAGGCAAAATAACCGTGAAAAATATTTTTAATTCCCCTGCCCCATCTACTCGGGAAGCCTCAATAATCGAGTCTGGAACCGACTTCATATTCTGCCTCATTAAATAGATCGCAAAAGGTGAAGCCAAGGTTGGCAAAATGATCGCTTGATACGTATTTAACCAATTAAAGGTTACCATCATTTCAAACAGTGGAATCAACGTCACCTGAGAAGGAATCATTAATGTGCATAAAATAATGAAAAAAAACAAGTTCTTTCCCTTAAAATTAAACTTTGCAAATGCGTATCCAGCCATTGAACTAATAAGTGTACTAACCAATGTATAAACGAGAGCAATAAATAATGAATTCCAAAAGATTTTGGCAAACCCTAATGACTCATTAAGCGACTGAAAGTTCTTTGCCAAGTAATCACCTGGAAGAAGTTTAGGCGGTAAATGAAAAATCTCTCCTGATGGCAGGGTCGAGCCGACAAGCATCCAATAAAATGGGGCAATCGAAAGAAGAACACCTGCTATTAATAAACCATAAAGCCCTATTTTCGTAGATAGTTTCTTAGAATGTATCATTATTCATCACCTACTAATTTCATCTGAACCCATGATATGATTGCCGTGATGATTACGAGAACATAGGCAATCGCTGAGGCATATCCAAAATCAAAAAATTTAAAGCCTGCTTCATATAAATAAAGTGTAATCGTCATCGTGGCATTATTTGGTCCGCCTTGAGTCAAAATGAACGGCTCGTCAAACAGCTGAAGGGTGCCAATGGTTGACATGACAACTGTAAAAATAAATACAGGTTTTAATTGAGGAATGGTAATCATAAAAAATTGCTTTACTTTACTTGCTCCATCAATACTTGCAGCTTCATACAGCTCGGATGGGATATTCTGTAATCCGGCTAAAAATATCACCATATTGTATCCTGTCCATCTCCAGGTCATAACAAGGATGACAGAGACCTTCGCCCAAAATGGAGTTGTTAACCACGGGATGGCTTCAACACCGATGAATGATAATAAATAGTTGACGAGACCGAAATGCTCATCTAAAAGGATCATAAAAACAATCGACGCTGCAACAAGCGCTGTGATGGCAGGCATAAAGAAAGAGATTCGAAAAAACGCCTTCCCTTTTAACATAGAAGAATGCAGCCCCACAGCAATCAGTAAAGAGAGAAAAAGCATGATTGGGACTTGGACAATTAAAATTTGAAAGGTATTTAACAGCGATTTATAGAATACGGGATCTTGGAATAAACGAAAATAATTGGCCAAACCAACAAATGATTTCTCCACACCGCGTACCTCTTGAAAGCTTAATATAAATGAAAAAATCACGGGATAAACGGTAAAAATTAAAATCAGCAGAAATGCCGGTGCGATAAAAACATATGGAACATTTTTAGGAGTTAATAAACTTCTACTCGTTTTAACTCGAAAGTTTGTTTTGGTATTTACAACCTTTTCTGTTTGCTCCAACCGAGCCACCTTCCTAACTTCAAGGGATTTTAGAATAAGAGAGAGCTGAGAAAAATTGAAACACTCAGCTCTTTAGCTCTATAAATCTATTATTTTATTTCATTCTCTAATTGGTCCTGCGCATCTTTTAATCCTGACTCAACCGATTTGTTTTCAAGTAAAATGGCTGCCTGCGCATTACTCGTAAGACTAGTTGCTTTTGCAAAGTTCTCGTTTACGTTAATTTGTGGCACTTGATCAACAATATCAGCAAACTTTTTAAAAATAGGGCTATTATTAAAATACTCGTTATTCGCAGTAAATATTGGATTACTATACGTTTCCTTTAAGGATGGGAAAAGCCCGTATTTTTCAAAACCTACCAATTGCGATGCCTGGTCTGTTGTAAAGAATTCTACGAAGGCGTAGGCAGCAGATTGATTTTTGCTTGATGAAGGAATCAACACAGAGGATCCTCCTACGTTGGCATATCTAGTGCCGCCACTTTCAAAGCTCGGCAGATAAAATACATCCCATTTCCCTTTTAAATCTGGTGCTTGGTCCATGATGGTACCTGCATACCAAACACCATAAGGAATGGTAGCAACACTACCATTTACTGTTGCGGTTACAATTCCATCCCAGCCTTTGTTGTTTAGGACTAAATCCTCATCATGAAGCTTTTTGATTATCTCCATGGCTTGAACCGCTTCCTTGGATTGTAAGGTAATTTTCTCGTCATGATCGAAATAAGAAAGCCCTTGCTGCTGCATCATCATTTGGAAGACACCATCATAGTTCGGTATATCAATTGGTAATAGCTGCGCACCCGTAGCTTCTTTAATCTTCTTCCCTGCTGCAATGTAATCATCCCATGTTTCGATGGAGTTTGGATCTATATTTGCTTTTTCAAAAAAATCTACTCGGTAGAACATTCCCGCAGGACCTATATCCCATGGGGCAGCGATGAAATCCCCGTCTTTATTCTGTACAGCTGCGACCTTAGCCGGATTGAATGAATCTTTATAATGGTCATACCCAAGCTTGTCCAAATTTACAAATCCTTCAGGAAATTGGTGCAAGTATCCAGGAATTCGTTCATCCTCCATTAACACAACATCTGGTAATCCTGAACCTCTTGCTGCCAGACCCACTGTTACCTTATCGTATAAATCGGAGCTATTAAAATCCTCTACTTTAACTTCTACTTCGGGATATTTTTTCTGAAATCCCTCAACTGCAGCTTCCATAGTGGCTGCCGCAACATCCCAGCCCCATACAGTGATTGTCCCTGCTGGATTTTTTGAATCTCCTGCTTTCTCATTATCCCCTGCCGTATTATTGGAACAGGCTGAAAGCATGAGCAGAACCATCACGAATAATATTGACATGTACTTTTTCATTTTTTGACCCCCAATTGATTTGATATATATTAAAAAATGCATGAAACCCAATTTATTTTTACTGCCCCAGATATTTCTCTGAATCGATAACGGCATTATTCAGTAATTTCTCCGCATCTTGTTCCTGCATGACGGAATTTATTGCTGATGATAGATTCCGATTGATTTCATCCCAATTTTCAGCCAGTAAATACGCTGGTGTAGCATTCGATCGTTCTAGCATTTTGTAGAATGGACCGATTAACGGGTCTTGATCCGTTTTCATCTCCTTCACCAAACGAATCCGGACAGGTAAATCAGCAGTTCTTATTTTTATGGCTTCTGCTGAGGAGTAAAATTTCACAAATTCCCATGCCAAATCCTTATTTTTTGAATCCTTCGCAATCGATATTGCCGAGGCGGAAATCACTCCTCTTACCGGTTTTCCTTTAAAGGCAGGCATTTCAACTGTTCCAAAGTTTACACCAGCCTTTTTAAACTCATCCAATGGCCAAATTCCGGTTTCCCACATGGCAATCCTGCCGGTTTTAAAAGCCTCTTCACCACTCTGTTGATTTTTCCCGCCTACAAGTACTGCACTTTTTTCCTTAGCCATGTCTGCAAACAATTCGATTGCTTCAATGGTTTCTGGGCTGTTCATATAGCTATTGATTTTCTGCCCATCCTCACTAATAAAGCTTGAACCATTACTCCAAACAATGCCCTGAAGGTCATATGTATCTGGTTCTGGCCTTACCCCAAATCCATATTGCCCCAAGGCAGGATTCGTTAATTTCTTTGCCGCACTCTTAAAGTCATCCCATGTCCATCCATCTTTTGGGTAAGAAATCCCTGCAGCATCGAATAAATCCTTGTTATAATAGACCACCCTTGTTGTAAACCCGGCAGGCATACCATACAATTCTCGGTAAATTGTAGAATAATTAAAGAGTCCTTGGTAAAAATCATTCAAGTCGATAGCGGGATCTCTTTTAATAAAATTTTCAAGTGGTTCAAGTGATTGAAAAT
Source organism: Bacillus sp. CZDM1 (assembly GCF_055502545.1). Taxonomy (NCBI): domain Bacteria; kingdom Bacillati; phylum Bacillota; class Bacilli; order Caryophanales; family Bacillaceae; genus Bacillus; species Bacillus sp. CZDM1. The sequence continues at coordinate 87,986 of NZ_JBUESO010000007.1, forward strand.
AGGCCGGAAAATTCCACATATACATAACATCTGGAGGATTTTTTGCACCAAATGCCGCAGTCAGCCTTTGGTCAAATTCTTCACCATAGGCTTCCATCTGTACCTTTATAAACGGATGTTTTTCTTCGAATTTTCTGGCAATTTTCTCTTGGATTTTTAGTGCTTCCCCTGAATCCCAGGTTGCAAAGCGAAGCACTATTTTTTCATTACCTTCATCCCTTGTTCGGTTAGACCCGCTGCTGGACTTATCATCTGAACAGGCAGCCAGAACGAATACGAATAGGAGTGCTAGAAAGGTTATCCTGAAATTCTTCATCACTTGTTCCCCTTTTTTCTTTATATATAGTGGAAACCGCTTTCATTATAACGTGAATGAAAGCGGTCTAGAACTTAGAATCATCTTATTCTTTTTGTATTATTGTTTGAGTTTTCCTAAAATAGCGTCTGATTAGGAAATTTGTTAGCTTCCATTCTCCTTTTTGTTCTGTCGATATTCTGAAGGTGTTTTACCCATACATTTTTTAAACCATTTGCTAAAATATTTTCCATCCTGAATGCCTATTTTTTCACCAATTTCTTGCAATGGAAGTAAAGTATTTTCAAGAAGTTCACATGCAGCTTTAACTTTCAGCTTTTCTGTAAAAGTGATAAAGCTTTCTCCAGTTGTCTTTTTAAACATGGTGCTAAAATGGCTCCGACTTAAGCCTACCTCATTTGCAACATCGCTGGATGAAAAGGATTGCTCTAAATCTTGAATCATGATTTGAACAGCCTTACGAATGGGGAGCGGCCAATCCTCCATCGAAACCTTAAATTGTTTTTCAAATTTAAACCTTCGGTAAAGATTTGTTACTCCATCCATCCAGTCATTCATTCCTCGATTTGGACCATATTCCATCCAACCAATAAAGGATTCTTTACTTCTAGCCTCAACTAGAAAATGCTCAAAATCTGGTTTTGACTTTTCAGGGATAAATACAAAGGCTTGGTCCTGTCCGCAAGAAATCTTAGCAAATGGTTTCTCTAAGAAACGTTTCTCATGAAATATCTCACTGCTATTTAGTCCATTAAGGAAGTAAATATAATATGAATTTTCCATCCAATTCCAGTCATTAGAAAATAGCTCACCAACTAACCTATGAAAAGAATTTTCAAAGTCACATAACCACTCATAAAATTCCTTTGCTAGAATGGAAGAATCATAGGGCTTCTGGATATTTGCATGACTAATTTCATGTTCGATGCGCAAAAGGTATTCTTCAAATTGTTGGTCTTCAAAGGCTGTTTTCAAAATATAACCTGAGGCACCAATATTCATCCCCTCCTGCGCAAAAGTGAAGTCCCGATGGCAGCTTAACAATAATATTTTAGTAGTTGGGGAAGATTGTTTTATGTTTCGGGCTAACTCAATCCCATTCATTTCAGGCATCACAATATCGGTTATCACTACTTCGGGAGAATGCTGCTGAAAAAGCTCCCATGCCTTTTGCCCATTCGGTGCATCGGCGACTACCTCCATACCGAATTTCTCCCATTCGACCGTTGCGATTAATCCTTTTCTAACAATGAGTTCATCATCTGCAATTAATACCTTTATCATCAACGTTATCTCCTTTTCGGCCATTTAATGCTAAAGATTGTATTCCTTCCCACAACCGATTCGATTGATAGACCATACTCATACCCGAAATGAAGCCTTACCCGTTGATCGACATTATAAACACCGATTCCCCTCCCATTAACACCCTGATGTTTCGGGTTTAGAAGCTTTTCAATCGTTTCTTCATTCATACCTTTGCCGTTATCGGTTAAGGAAAGTTCTAGATATTCAGGTTTAACGGTTATCTCTAGTTCAATTCTTCCTTGGCCATCTTCAAAAGCATGGAAAAAGATATTTTCAAACAAAGGCTGGAGCGTCATTCTAGGGATTAAACAGTCCAAGCATTCCGGATGAATCATCTCTATGTATTCAAATGTTTGGCCATACCGTATCTCTTGAACCTTCAAGTAATGTTTGATCGTCTGGAGTTCCTTTCTTAACGGAATTAACTCATCAGCAAAATTTAAATTTTCATGCAGAACCTCGGTTAAATGGTAGATCATCTCTTGAACTTCTTTTGCTCCTATAAGCCTTGCCTTCCATTGGATCGAGTTTAAGGTGTTAAATAATAAATGAGGGTTAATTTGATAATGGAAAGCTTTTAATTCTGCCTGCCTTTTTAAACGTTCTGTCATGCTGATTTTCTCGATTAGGTCCTTGATTTGATTGACCATATCATTAAAGCTTTGAGATAAAATTCCTAATTCATCTTTAGAAGTAACGGTAATCTGTGTATCTAGGTTTCCTTCACTGACTCGTTTCATCGAGGAATTTAGGCGTTTAATTCCCTTCGTGAGCGGAACAGAAAATACAACAGCAAGCACGGAGACCAAAAGGATTGAAAATATAATAGCCGCTATCGTATACCGTAAAATCACATTTGATGATTGATAATAATATTCCTCTGGTATGCGAACATGGACATCCCATCCATAGGCATCAAAGTGGTTATTCCAGATAATATCCGTTGTCAACTCTTTCGGTGCATTCTTTGTCTTATAAACTACCTGATTCTTACCATTTTTAAGGGTGATAGAAGAGTGAAGCTCATTTTCTAGGAAACCAATATAAGAGAATAACTCCTCTGCATTTGTTTCTATTAAAAGCTTACTTCCTTTCAATACTCCAAAATCACTTTCAATTGGAAAAACCAGTCCAATGACCTTTTCATCTTTTTTACCAGTGTAATAATGGTCAGAATTATAAAACCCTATCCAGTGATTTCCTTCTTTTAAGCGATTAATCTCTTTCCAAAATGGCTTTTGAAAGAGTTTATGTATATCCAAGCGGCTATTTCCATAATAATAGCCTGTATTCGTAATTAAATAGATTCCCTTTGTGTCATAGGTTTTATGTGCCTCTAAATATCTTTCAAAGTTTTTGATTTCCACAAACCCTATATACGTTCTTGGGATTTCTTCTTGTAGGATGACCAAAGTTGGATCTGATAAATATTGATTAATATCCTTCGAAACGACATACATTTGCTCAAACGTATTTTCGAGTTGTTTGGCGAGTTGAGACACAGCAAATTGCTCATAATCATTAAATTGTTTATTTACAATTTCAGAAGACTTTCCATAGGATAGAAATCCAAATAGTAATAATGGAAACAGGGCAACAATGAGGAAAAACAACACCATTTTTGTACGAATGCTCAGGAAAGAATAGTTTTTTATTTTTGTAGTAGGTTTTTTCAAAGTTTTCTCCACCTTGTAAAACAAAATGTGGACATGAAAAAAAGAGGAGTAAAACAGTACCCCAAAATAACATTATTTCCTTTGAGGTACTGAAGCACTTTCTCTAATAATTAATTTTGTATTTATCGTGATCTTTTTACTGACTTCCCTTTTGGAGGTCAGCTGATCTATCAGTAAATCAACAGCGGTTTCACCCATAATTTCTGTGTATAATTTAACAGTTGTTAAAGGAGGAACCATATACTGCGCTGTGGCTACATCGTTAAAACCAACAATACTTAGTTCATCTGGAATTTTAACCCCTAGTTCATAGGCAGCTTTATAGCATCCCACCGCAATGGTATCATTCGCAACAAATACGGCTGTTGGTTTTGTTTCATTTGCCAACATGTCTCTAAGATTGGTATAACCATCCTTTGGGTCATATCCGCCGATTCTTACCAGTTCCTCTTTGAAAATATTTTTTTCTATTAAATAATTTTCAAAAACATCCTGCCGCAAATCTTTAAATCGATTTCCATACATATCTGTTTCTACTCCGCCAATAAAACCAATACGTTCATGGCCCAGTTCTGTTAAGTAGTTAAGCGCATTTTTGGTGGCAGAATTGAAATCAATCACAACGGAATCAAAATAATAGTCATCCGGATTGGAATCCACAAAGACACATGGTTTATTAAAACCTCTAATTTTTTCAATATCCTTGCTTTTGAAAGTCCCAAGGCATAAGATTCCATCAATTTTTCTGAGATTCTCTTCATTACCTTCTTTGTCAATTCTGAAAAAATCAATGCTTTTACTTTTCAGTTTTTTTTCTAAAGCAACCCTTATCGACAAGTAATACGTATCAACCAATTCTTCTTCAAGTGAGAAAGAATCGTATAATCCTATTTTCCATTTACTCTTTTGCTTCTTCTTCGGAGCTACCACATAGGCCAACTCCTCTGCCGCTTCAAATACCCTTTTTCTTGTTTCCGGTGAGACATTTAATGTTTCATCGTAATTTAACACTCTTGAAACGGTAGTGATTGAAACATTAGCTAAACTGGCTATTTCTTTTATTGTGGCCATTATTTCACCCTGCCTGCCTGTTTTTTTAACCCGCTTCGATTCAATTACGTATTTCCTTTAATTTATTCTTTTTTAAAAAAGGTAATTTTGTTTCTGAAATAATGATAGCACAAAGGATAAGAATCGCACCTAGTACCATTTTTATCGTCATTACTTCATCTAATATGGCAACGGAAAAGACCATTCCCCAAAACGATTCTGTTGAAAGAATAATGGCAGCTTTTGTTTCAGTTATCATTTTTTGAGCAACGGTTTGCAATAGATAAGCAATTGTTGTTGAGAAAATACCAAGATAAAGGAGGGAGAACAATCCTTCCGTTTCCATCAGAACAGATGTTTCTCCTTTGAAAACAACCACAATGCTCCCAATTATTGCAGCTGTTACCATTTGAATGAGCGTTAACGAAACAGGGTCTGTATCTTTCACATATTTTGCCGTATAGAAGATATGGAAGGCAAATCCAAATGCACAGCCCAGTGTCAGCAAATCCCCGATATTAATGTCAGCTGAGAGTTTAAGCGATAAGATGCCGACCCCGACCATAGCTAAGATGGCGCCAACTAATTCGTACATATCTATTTTTCGTTTATACATGACAAAGGCAATAAAAGGGACGATCACGACATTCACTGCCGTTAAAAAAGCATTTTTTGATGGTGTTGTATATTGAAGGCCGACTGTTTGAAGTGCAAAGGCCAAATATAAAAAGATCCCCAATACAGCCCCTTTTATGATAGTGCTTTTATTCATATTTTTCAGCCTTTTATGGAAAATTATGCTTAGTATGATGGTCCCGATAATAAATCTTCCCGCCAAAATCTGATAGGGAGTGAAATGCTCCAAAGAGATGGCGCTGGCAACAAATCCGCTTCCCCATATAATGGCCGTAATCGTAAGTGCTATTTCTCCCATATACTTTTGCATTTAATCACCCCTTAGATTATCTTCTAACAGCAGCAGAAATACACTTGATGTCCACGTGAAGGATGTATCTACTAATCCCTTACCCGTTAACGGATCAAAGTTTTCCGCCATTCCTCCTGTTAGCGTGAGGTCAATAAATTTATCCCTTAGCCGGTTTCCAGCTTCTTTGTATCCATTATTTTTTAAAGCATGGATAAAGAGGTAGGTAACCGGTGCCCAAATAGGACCAAGCCAATAGCCATTTTCTCGATATAACTTACTTGTGACACTCTCAGTGGCCAAGCCATACCTTGTTTCATAGTTTGCTTCAAGGTCAGACACTAATTGGTCCATGATGCCCTTATCTAGGCGATAGCCAATAATGACTGGCAATCTTAGAATTAAACTGGTTCTAATCGTGATCCTCTCACCATTTTTGCCCACTCGGCCATAAAAGCCTTCATCATCATAAAGTCTCTCAAGCAGCAGGGTAAACATGGAGTCGGCTTTATTCTTAAAATTTGATGCCTCTTCTTCTTCACCCAATCTATCTGCAAAGGATGAGAGAATATCATATGAACGTATTAAAAAACTAGCAAGATCAGGTGCTTCCACTGGCATTCCCTCATGAAATAACGAAGCATTATCCCAGCCTGAATCATTGCCATGTTTATAGTGTGGCAGCCTTCCCTGATAGGTCCGACAGTGATCAAAATAATTCATTACTTTTTTAGTAGACTCATAAACCGCTCTTAATCGCTGTTCGTCCTTAAAGTAATCATTTTTTTCCATAAGCTGCTCATAGACGTAAGCAAAAACAGGCGGCTTAACACAATTGTAGGAAATGAATTTATCATTTACGAAATCTGGATAGGCGCCGGATTCATCTTGAGTGTCCATGAAAATCTTTAATTGAGCGTAGGCAAGTTCTGGATATTGTTCACCTAAATTTAAAGCATTAAAGCAATTATCCCACGACCAAATATTATACATCCAAAGCTTTGACATATACATAGCATAATCTTTGAGTACTCCATCCGGATGGACGATGCTAGACCATGTTATATAGGAAGCCCTCTCCAGGGAAGGCAGATATTCCTCTTGCTGGTATCCCTTTTTCATGGAATCAAACCATTCTTTGTAAAGCCCCTCGACTTGTGCTTTTCCCTGGCTAAAAGGAAGGTATTCCTTTGTATGATAAACCGTTCGATAGCTTTCGATGACAAAATGTCCATTTTTCAAACGCATATCAATAAAATCATTTCCGATAATATTCCAAGGTGCTTCTACTGCCATTTCGCCATTCAGGTTGATGATCATTAATTTTAATTCCTTCGGATAGATGTGGTATTCATACATTCCATCTTCCAATTCCAATAATGAATCATACTTTCCTTTTGTCGCTTGTAACCTAAGTTCTACATTCTGTACTTCAATATGGAGTTCATCTTCCTCAGGAATGATGATTTCTGCAACACGTTCCGATTTGTCTTTTAAATAGAAGGAAAGGGCTACCTCTGAAGCACGCACTTCGTACTCCTGTTCCACTCCATCCTTAACGATATCGATTTGAAAAAGCTTGGATGGTGCGTCATCGCCTCCATGCACGTCTCTAATATATACAGAATCCTTTTCTTGTGAGACACAAAAATAGGAGCCAAATCTGGAAAAGGGTATTTCTTTAATATCTAATTTCATCCTATTTCTCCTTGTCATTTGAACTAGCCGCTGGAACTGGATATATTTCAAATAAGCAGGGTTACCCCTGCCTTTGAAATTTTATCTAGCTCTGAAGTACTTGCTTTCTTCTACAAGATCATCTTTTTGAACACTCCTAATTTCCAGCCCGATTTCAAAGTCTTCTATTCCCACTCGATAGGCTGGCAGCTGTTCCTCACCGCAGCTATTACTTCCAAGACCGCTTTGTCGATAATCGATGGTTAACACATTGAATGGTGATTTTTTAATTTTACCACGGTGCGTTGCCTCTTCTAACGCGCTTGTTTCGTAGTCATGGATGGTAAAATCCCTGATTTCTTTAAAATTAAAGAGGATGGACTGGTTCCCCTTTGTTACCGCTAAGAAAGAGGTATCACATCTTGAGCCATTTTCCTGTGGATAAACGTAATCCGTGTGCATTTCCTCTACACTTGTATGGTAAAGGCCAATACTTTGGCTTCTTTTGCTATCCTGATAACTTTCAGAATCTCCACGACCATACCATGTCACATCATTATACTCTTTGTTTAGGTGCATCGTAATTCCTATTCTTGGCAGCATTTCAGGTATTTCTTTCCCGCGAATGATTTTAGATCCTTTCAATTGAAGGTTTAGTACACCTTCCTGGGTGATTCGATAGTGATAATTCAAATGAAAGCCCCATGCTTGATTGACACTGGATAAATATTTATTGATTTCAATATCCGCATATCCTTCATTTAATTGATAGTCAAAGGAAACCAATTGTTCCTTTGCATTTTTTAGAAAGTATTTATTGATCCAGGCATCCTTCTTATACATATCATTGTCAATAACCGCACGCCAAAGTGTCAGCTCAGGTCCTTTTTCAATAATTTCTTCCCCATTTAATTGATGAGATACGAGAACACCATGAATCTTTGAAAAAACTGTTTTAAAATGCTCATTCTCAACCAACAGCTCGCCAAAATTATCTCTGATGGAAATCGTTGTTCCACCCTCATGCTTGCTTACAACCATTTTTTTCACCTTTGTCGCTTCTAGTAAAAAACTTTCACTTGTAATGAGATGACCTTCACTCGCATAAAGTGTATTCTTCGGCTCTGAATAGCTTAACTTGATACGGGCATCATCGTAATGTAAGGCTTCAGCAAGATTAATTGGCAGTGTCAATTCCATTTCATCCTGTGCGTTAATGGATGGAAGATTAATATTCTTTTCTTCTATTACATGGGTGAAGGATTCTACCGTTATATTCAACTGAATTCCTTCTAAGTTCCTAAAATTATATCTGTTTTTTATTCTAATCTTAAGTTCGGTGAGGTCAATAGCCTCGGTTACAATCGGTTCAATAACCTTTTTGTACTCAATCAGCCCGGGTGATGGTGTTCGGTCTGGGAATACGAGTCCATCTATGCAGAAGTTTCCATTCGTAGGGAAATCCCCATAATTCCCGCCATATAGATAATAGACATTTCCATCTTCATCTACTTGTTCGATTCCATGGTCATACCATTCCCATACAAATCCACCTTGTAAACGAGGATACTTCCTCATCACTTCTTGGTATTCTGTCAGCCCGCCAGGCCCATTACCCATTGCATGGCCGTATTCACATAGGATATGCGGCTTTTTCCCTTCAGAATTCTGCCCGATTTCTTCAAGTGCCTTTAATCTCGTGTACATCGTGGTATACATATCACTATAGGCAGCATGAAAATCTCCTTCATAATGAACCAATCTAGTAGAATCAATTTCTTTTATTGCCTGATACATGGCTGTGAAGTTTCTGCCCTGACCAGATTCATTGCCTAAGGACCAAATAATGACGCTTGGATGATTTCGGTCTCTTTTCACCATTCGAACGGCACGATCTACATACTGCTTCTCCCACAACTCATTATCGCTGATCCAGTTATAATTTCCTGTGTTTTCAAAGCCATGGCACTCAAGATCTGCCTCATCAATGACATAAAGTCCATATTCATCACAGAGATCATAAAAAACATCATTATTAGGATAATGGGCAGTTCTAACAGCATTGATATTATGCTGTTTCATTAAGATGACATCCTGAAGCATATCCTCGTAAGTTACGGTTCTTCCCATTCTCGGGTTAAAATCATGTCGATTTACACCATTAAAGAAGATTCTTTTTCCGTTTACTCTCATTTCGTTATCAATAATATCGATTGATCTTACACCGAATCTGAGCGAAACCATTTCCTTTTCGCCATCTGTTAAATGATACTCCAAAACAGCCATATAGAGATTAGGTTCCTCTGCATTCCATAGTAATGGATTCACCATTTCTCTTAACACTTGGAATTCGCCATTAATCACATCTGCCGAGAAGGAATCTACCTCTATTTCCCCTAGAAAAAGCTTCACATTTACTGCCTGAATTTCACTCGTGAAAAACTTCCCGGTTAATTTTAATGTAAAATCTTTAAAATCTGCGTCCGGCAATGTTTCGATGAAAACATCTTGAAGCGTATCTTGGTTTATTCGGTAGAGTTCCACACTTCTAAAGATTCCTGAAAGCCACCACATATCCTGGTCTTCTAAGTAGGTACCATCGGAAAACTGGTAAACTCTAACTGTAAATCTATTTTTTCCAGCACGAACGTACTCCGTAACATCAAACTCTGATGGCATTCTTGAGCCTTTACTATATCCTGCATGATGGCCATTCACATAGAGATCAAAGGCAGAATCCACACCATTAAATTTAACGATGATTTTTTCTTCTTCCTTTATATCTTCTAAATAAACTTCTCTAAAATAGATTCCTGTTGGATTATCCTGTGGCACAAATGGCGGATTAATCGGAAATGGATATAGTAAATCGGTATAATGCATGTGGCCATATCCCTTTAATTGCCAGCAAGACGGCACCGTGATATCATCTAAATCTTCAATTTCGAATTCCTCTGTTTCAAAGTTGATTGGTGAAAATTCAGGTGCTTCCAAGAATAGAAACTTCCAATCACCATCAAGTGACGTATATCCCTTACTATTTTCTTTTTTTAATTGTAATGCCTCATCAAATGCACGGTATCTGTAAAAATCAGTATGTGCCGGAAGCCTGTTTAGTGCCGTAAGATGGATATTTTCCCATCTCTTCATTTCACGTTGCATGTTCTCTTCCTCCGAACTATATTACTTGATTGAGCCGCTTATTCCTTCAACAATATATTTCTGCGCAAAGGCAAAAACGATGACTGGCGGAATGATCATAACAAGCGTCATCGCCATAATTGGAATAATTTGAAGCTCATGTACACCTTGGAATGATGCTAAACCAAGTGCCATTGTATATTTAGATTGATCATTCAAATAAATCAGTGGTCCTAAGTAGTCATTCCAAACCAAAATAATATTTAATACAGCAATCAAGGTTAAAGGAGCCTTCATGATTGGCAGGAAAATTTTATAAAAGATTTGAAACTCATTTGCTCCATCAATTCTCGCTGCATTTTCTAATTCTTTAGGAATGTTCAGTAAAAACTGCCTTAACAAAAAGATATTATAAGCTGAGCCGAAGAAGGCAGGGACAATCAGTGGTTTTAACGTATTGATCCAGCCAAACATGTTAAATTCCATATAAAGTGGAATCATCGTAACATCCCACGGAATCATCATCGTTGATAGAAGCAAGATAAAGAGAATGTTTTTAAATTTAAAATCATATCTGGCAAAACCATAGGCAACTAAGGAACAGGATATAAGCTGGCCGATGGTGGTTAACACGGTAACAATCATCGAATTCTTAAAATACGTTCCAAATGGCTGGCTATTCCAGGCATCCATAAAGTTGGAAAACAGCGGTGTATCAGGGACAAATTTAGGTGGAAAGCTAAAAACTTCTGTTTCTGATTTAAGCGCTGTGATTAATGCCCATATGAACGGAAATAGGAAATAAAGAGAAAAGAGGACAAGAATGCTGTAAACAATAATTTTATGTTTTCGGGTTATCTTCATTTTCTTTTCCTTCCTTTTCTTTCCTTTTTCACTTCAGCCTCATAGAATACCCAGGCAGAGGATGACTTAAAGATGATCATCGTCAATAGCAGGATGATGATAAACATAAACCAAGCATTTGCACTGGCATAACCAAGTTCATGATGCTTAAAGGCATTGTTGTAAACAAATAGTCCATAGAAATAAGTAGATTTTAATGGTCCGCCGCCTGTTAATAAAAGCACTAACGTTAATTGCTGTAATGCGGCGATGACAGATGTGATGACATTAAATAGGATGGTTGGTGTAATCGTAGGAATCGTAATACTAACAAACTGTCTGATGGGACCCGCACCATCAATGGATGCAGCTTCATACATTTCATTCGGAATTCCTTTTATATCCGTGTAGAAAATTAACATCATCGTTCCGACGCCCCAAGCACTTGCAATCACAATGGTGATAATTGCCCACTTAGGATCAATCAGCCAGTTCGGACCTTCCATACCTAGTAAAGATAATATATAATTTAAAACACCATACTCAGAGTTAAACATCCAACCCCATATAATCGACACTGCCACACCGGATACAACGGCCGGCAGATAGAAGATGGTCCTAAATATCTTAATTCCTTTGACTGGCTGCGTGATAAGCAGCGCAAGCACCAAAGCAACAAAGAGGTTTAATGGAACAAATATTAAGGCGAACTTCAAGGTGATGACGAGCGAATCATAAAATTGGGGATCAGCCGTAAACATCTTCTTAAAGTTATCAAGTCCAATGAACTTCGCTTCACCGGCGATTGGCCAATCAAATAGACTCATAATTAATGAAAAAACTAAAGGTCCTAAAGTAAAAACAATAAAGCCGATAATCCACGGTAAAATAAATAAAAAGGGCACTCTTTTACGGACTAATGTGAATTTTTTTGGTTTGTTCTTTTTAGTAATCATATATTTCCCTCTTAATGGTTTGACCTTTTAGAAAATGAAATCCATTCCCCGTTAAAATTTATTAAAATGAGAATATATCATGCTGCCATGATATATCCTCATTTAGATCAAATGACAACCTACTTAGCTACACTATCTAAAGCTTCTTTAGGATCAACACGTGTACTTGGGTTAAATATTTGTTCAAAGACTAAACTTAAATCTTCAGATAACTTACTCCAGTCCTCTGTTACAAACGATGTTGGTGTATATCCTTCACTTTGTTCCAGCATGTTGTAAAAGACTTTTTTAACTGGATCTTCTTGCAGCTTTTCTGATTCAACTACACTTTTTAATACTGGAAGTTCAAAGGAAAGTCGTGCTTTATTAGCTTGTTCCCCTGTCCAAAACTCCATAAATTTAAATGCTGCTTCTTTATGCTTAGAATCCTTTGACATCGCAATACCAGAAGAACTTACGATACTTGCACTTGGGTTATCTCCAAATGAAGGAATTTCAACGACACCATAGTTAATTCCAGCTTCCTCAAATGCGGACAGATACCATGCACCGTTAACAAGCATACCTACTCTGCCTGTTTTCATCTCGGTATCACCATAGCCTTCAGTGGTAATCGCGATTCCGTCTTTCAACATATCTTGGAACATCGTAAACGTTTCAATTGATTTTTTGGAATTTAAGTTTCCAGCTAATTTGCCTTTGCTGTCTACATAAGAAGCACCATTGCCCCATAAATACATTTCAAAATCATAAGGGTCAGGCTGGCCTGGGAAAGCAAATCCAGTGATTTTCTTTTCTTTATCTGTCAGCTTCTTCGCTGCTGCCTGTAGATCATCCCATGTCCAGCCAGCTTTTGGATGCTCAATTCCTGCTGCATCAAAAAGATCTTTATTATAGTAAACAACATGTGTCGTATAACCTACTGGAAGACCGTAAATATCTTCTCCCACGGAGTTATAGTTCCATAATGCTTCATAGAAGTTACCCTTGTACTCTTCCCCTCTATCTTCTATATAAGAATCAAGCGGCTCAAGCGCATCCTTGTATTGAGGGTAATTCCACATATACATGATATCTGGAGCATCCTTAGCACCAATACCGGCAGTAATCTTCGTGTCATAATCGCCGCCGTAAGCTTCCAAAACTACTTCTATATCGCTGTTTTTCGCGTTAAATTCATCAATTAATCCCTGTTGCAGCTCGACATCGTCACCTACATCCCACGTCGCAAACCTTAACTTAACTTTTCCATCTTCTGCTTTATCTTCCTTTGGATTGGATGAGCTGCATGCAGATAAAAGCAATGTTGCTACAATTGTAAAAAGAAAAAATAATTTCCATTTCTTTGATACGTTCATCATTTTATCCCTCCTAGCTGTTTATAGGATTATTATAATAGCAGTTTTACTAAAAGTAAATGCTTTCATGATGGATTTTACTAAAATAAATTGATATATTGGTAATTTTTAGACTTTATCATGATGGTAAAATCATACTACAGGAGTGCAGTAAAGATTAGCATTGATATGAAAACATTGATAAAACAATGGGGTATTAGGGGTTTGACCCCTTGAAATCTACTGAATCCGGGTATAAGTTAAATGGGTTTTATCGAGTTTGTTTTAGTAAAATCAGATAATAATAGAAGGAGATTTTACCAAAGAACCAGTTTATCAGGCAGTTTAAATTCCAACGTAATCAAACCTACACAAATAGTAAAAAGACGATTCGTGTGGACCGAATCGTCTTTACGATTTATATCTTATCTTCGTTTACTTTCCCAATCTAGAACTTCGCTCTAGTAAACTGTTATAATATTCATCAATTTGGATTGATTGTCCCTCGTTTAATCGGGAGTCCTCCGCGGCAAATGCCATAAGATGGCTTCTAACGGATGCAGATGCCGAGGAAACTCCGTCTTCGTTATTTCCAAATTGAATTTCCCTTAGAAATGTTCTTACGATACCGTTATCACCGCCCCCATGTCCGCCTACAGGGTGGTCAAATTTAATCACTGTTTCATGCCTTGTTAGGAAATTAAAAATGGATATACTATTGTCCTCCATATTCCCACGAATTTCGCCTTTTGTTCCCATAATTTGAACAATTCTTGTCTGCTCTCTTGTAAAGCCGCACATGCTGAATGTGGCAGTTGCCCCGTCCTCAAATTCCATATTAACAACCTGATGGTCAACTACATTATTATCTGAACGGTAGACACATTTTCCGTATGGTGTTTCTTGTAATGCTTGAATGATGCCTTCATTTGTATAATCCTCAGTAAATTTCTTCGCCCAGCCCCTGCCTTCGCCAAGATAGTACCTTCCTGCATGGAATGGACATTCCAGTTCAACTGGACAGCCCTCTAAACATCTTTGCGGCGCTCCAGCAGGGGCATTTTCCTCTTTAAAGTGCATGAGTGAACCATAGGAACTAACACGTTTACATTCTTTGCCTATCACAAAGGAGATGATATCCATATCATGGCATGATTTCTGCAGGATCATCGGACTTGACTTCTCTTTGTTATTCCAGTTGCCACGTACAAAACTATGGGACATATGCATTGCTTCTACATTTTCATTTAATTGCAGTGAAACAACCTCGCCAATTTCCCCTTTAGCAATCACCTTTTTAATCGTGGACCAAAATTCGGTATACCTCAGAACATGACAGATCGTCAGCTGCCGATTATACTTTTTTGCTGCCTGTTCCATTGCGATACACTCCATGGGGTCAGGAGACATTGGTTTTTCCAGCAGGACATGGTAACCGAGTTCCAATGCTCTCATTGTTGGTTTAAAGTGATTTCGGTCGAGTGTACAAATAATCGCAATGTCTGCCATCTTTTGTCCGCTACTTAAGATTTCCTCCCACGACTCGAAACAATTTACTTCGGGTATATCGTGTGTCTGCTGTAATCTCGTTCTTCTTTCTACTCCCGGCTCTGCTACGCCAACAATCTTTAATTCATTAGGATATGTCAAGGCATATGGGGCGTAGGCTCTCGACCCTCTGTCACCAGCTCCGATTACGATTGCGGTCATTGTTTTCATCTCTTTTTCTCTCCTTTTATGATTTCTCGCGTTGTTTACGTTTTCCTGATTTTATCCAAACGTTTTCCGATAATGAATGAAAAAAGAACCTTTTAGGTTCGTTTTATATTGGATGATTCTCGAATAACTAATTCAAATGGAAGCATAATCTTAAGAGGAAGGGTATTTTTCTCTTCAAGCATTCCTATAATGGTCTTCGCCGCCAAACGCCCCATTTCATATTTAGGGATTTCCACAGTAGAAAGAGGTGGTGACGAATATTTTGCCATTTCTATATTATCTACTCCAAAGAATGCGATGTCCCCTGGAATGCTAAGATTATTTTCAATCGTTGCTCTCATCGCAGCGATGGCCATCATATCACTGGCGCAAACCATGGCAGTTGGCAAATGCTCTCTGCTTCTTTTGATAAACTGATCCATTTCCTTATAGCTATTTTCCATCCTCCACTTTGTATTTATTATCCAATCAGCCCGGACTTCAAGTCCTTCTTCCTCCATTGCCGCTAGAAATCCTCTAAACCGGTGTTCTGCCTCGATATCTTCAAATCCGTTATTGAAGCCACCGCCAATAAATCCGATTTCCCGATGTCCCTGACTAACAAAAAACTGAACCACCTTCTTGATGGCAGCTTCGCGGTTGTAGTCGATAATCGTTATATTCTGATCCGTATAGAAAAAGTCCAATCCTACCACAGGAATAGTTTGCTGAATATATCCAAGGAGACTCTCATCCATCCTTTCAATGAGCAACAGACCTTCAAGTCCCAAGTCATAAATGGTTTTCATAAGCAATGACTCATTTTCAAGCTCACCCTTAGTAATCGTGATGAGGGTATAATCATTTGCCCCTAACGTATCACGAATTCCATTATAGATTTGCGCAAAATAGGGGTTGATTTCTGCCTGTGCCGGATTGGCGACCCAGCCAATTTTCATCGTTCTTGTCTTACTTTTTTCTTGCTTGTTATTTACAAGATTGCGGGCATGCTGATTTGGAACATAGCCTAGCTCTTTTACTGCTTCCCATATTTTGTTTTTCGTTTCTTGATTCACATTTCGTGTTTGATCATTTTGAATGACTCGTGAAACAGTTGAGATAGAAACCCCTACATATTCAGCAATATCCTTTAATCTCGCCACAACAAATACACCTCAGACTTCTAACTTTATCCATCATTTTAATAGGTTTTTTCAACCTTCTTCTTCGCACCTAATAATATTTCTTTATTATACTATTATAACCCCCATCATTCCAGAGATATCAGCATGCGGGCCGGGACAGAGGCAGGGACGGATGGTCAGATTTCTTGTCCCGCTTTCATATTTGTCAAAGCCCAGGGACACGGTTCTTGTCCCATGTCCCTGTTACTTCACCGGTTGTTTTTTTTCAACCATTCACCTTCAATTTTATTTTCATCGAGTAGTTTATTAACATCCTCAATTACATCTTTTCCGCCTTTAGATAAAAACTCATTTGTAAATTCATCCCATTCAGAAATCGGTCTTTGACCCGCAATCATTTTGGTTTGTTCATTCGCAGCATACTCATTTAAAGCAGCCATCTCTTCATTATATACATCAGAGTGTATCCGACCAACAGGGCTGATATAGTAATTCGATTTAGATAGCATTTCAAACATGATAGTATTAAATTCTTTTGCCTCTGGAGCCTTGGATTGTTTAGCGTAATCTTCCATTACTTTTTCACCAATTTCAAATCCACCCAGCTTCTCGTTGAACAATGCTAATGGCGCATATTTACTATAATCCTCTGATTTTTCCGGCTGCCCATCAACAATGGTATACCCTTTGCCTTCGCCGCCCATCGTCCAATCGAAATATTCATTGTCCGCAGTTTGTTCATCAGCAGGTACATACTTGGCCATATAGTCCATCATTTCCAAGATTTTCTCAACCTTTTTAGAATCTTTATTCAATTTTGCGTTTAACATCCAAATTCGGTAATAACCGCTTCCGAATACATACCCGGATTTTCCGTCAGGCTGCTCAAATGCTGGAATAGCTGAAATTTTCGCATCAGGTGCATTTTTTCTCAATGTAGCTAAGTCAAGATTGTTAGGCTGGGCCCCTTTTTGAGTTCCAGGCTGTTCATACCAAATTCCTACTTTACCTGCATTAAAGTCTTTAAATACTTCATTATATTCTTTAACGGCCCAGTCTTTATCAAGTGCACCAGCTTTAAACAGCTTATTTAATGAGGTAATTTTTTCTTTGCTTCCTTCTGAAATTTGCCCTGGAATTAATTGCCCGTCCTCATTTTTATGGTACCAGCTATTGCCCCAATAGGCACCAAAGGAAGGATCATAAACTATCCCTTTCCCAAGACCTAACCCTACCGTGTCATCTTTTCCATTACCATCTGGATCCTTTGTTGCAAAAGCTATAGCAACCTCCTCTAATTCCTCAAAGTTTGTAGGCATTTCTAAACCTAATTTATCAAGCCAGTCCTGACGGATGATTGGTTTTTTACCGCCAGATGCCGGGAAAAAGAGTGGAATACCGTATATTTCCCCATCTATACTTACAGCATCCCATACAGACTGCGGGATCGCTTTAAAGTTTTCATATTTTTCCACATAATCATTTAATGGCAGGAATGCGCCTTGCTTTGCCCACTTGACATAGTTTGTATCTGCACCCTCTGTTCCAATTACATCTGGAATATCACCAGAAGCCATTTTAACGGTGAGCTTATCAGTATAAAGGTCAAAAGGAATATACTGTGCTTTAAAGTCAACATTAAACTTTTCATTTAGCTGTTTAACTGCTTCATTTCCTGGCTCCGGCACTGGGTTTTCCCATGTTCCATCAAACCACGTAATCGATACTTTACCATCTTTTGAACTTTTATTAGATGAGGCTTCATCATTTGGTGCGCAGGCAGCAAGCGATCCTGCCAAAAGAACAGTCGATAGAGTTACTGATAAAAAACGTTTCATTAAAGTAATTCCCCCCTATTAATTGTTTACTATCAAACTTGCGAACGTTCAAACCTTTTCATATTCGTTTAGTAATTACTCTTTCACAGAACCAAGCATCACTCCTTTCGCAAAGTGTTTTTGTAAGAATGGATAGACAATCAAAATTGGAACTGTAGCTAGGAGAATCGCCGCCATCCCTACTGTCTCGGCTGGCGGCGGCTGATCCATCCCTGCTTGCATACCGACATCTAGTAAGTTGGATTTATTCAGAATGACCATCTGTCTTAGAACGACCTGTACCGTCCACTTAGCCGGATCACTTAAATAAAGCAATGCAGTAAAATAGGAGTTCCAATATCCTACCGCATAAAATAATCCAAACGCCGCTAACGCCGGTTTTGACAGTGGCAGAATAATTTTTCCAAATATCTGTAAATCGTTTGCACCATCAATAATCGCAGCTTCCGTCAAGTCCATTGGTAAGCTCAAAAAAAACTGCCGCATGACGATGAGGTTAAAGGAGCTGATAGCACCTGGAATAATAAGGGCCCAGAGTGTATCCATTAAACCTGTTGCTTGAACAACCATATAGGTTGGAATCATCCCAGCCCCAAATACAAAAGTAAATAAAACAAGAAAAACATAAACCTTTTGCCCCAGAATATTTCTCGTTAAAGCATAGGCCATCATGGCTGTAAGCATAATACTTATCAAACTGCCGACCACTGTGACATAAACCGTAACTCCCAATGAACGGATAAATTCTTTCGAGCCTAAAATATACTCATAGGCATCGAGCACCCAGGTTTTAGGCATAAGAAGCAAATCTGATTTAACGAATTCCTCATAGGTAGCAAAGGAAACCACAAACATATAATAAAATGGAAATAACATCGCTAGCGCAATTATTCCGAGAAGAATAATATTGGTTGAATCAACAATCTTTTCTGACAGGCTCCTTTTTTTAGCCAACATGATTTCATCCTTTCTTAGTAGACTCCATCTTCACCAAATTTTCTGGCCAAGCGGTTTGCCGTCACAATTAAGATCAGTCCGACAACGGATTTGAATAAACCAACCGCGGTGGCAAAGCTAAAGTCGGAGTTTTGAATCCCCTTCAAATAAACAAATGTATCTAGAACATTACCAACTTCCATTGTAAATGGAGTTAACATTAAGTAAATTTGCTCAAAGCCTACATCCAATACACTGCCTAGACGCAAAATTAATAGAATAATAATGGTACTTTTTAAGGCAGGTAAGGTAATATGCCAAATTTGCTGCCACCGGTTTGCACCATCAACGGCTGCAGCTTCGTATAAACTTGGGCTGATTCCTGACAGAGCTGCAAGAAAGATAATGGTTCCCCAGCCGGATTCTTTCCAAATAACCTCTAAAACAATCAGCGGCATAAACCAGTTAGGGTCTTGCAAAAAAGGAATTGCCTCCATTCCGAAAACGCTTCCAAGAACTTTATTAACAATCCCTTCTGATTTTAATAGGATGGTGACCATACCGATTACAACAACCCAAGATAAAAAGTGAGGAAGATAAACTACAGATTGGATGATCCTTTTATATACAGAAGACCTCACTTCATTTAACATAAGAGCTAGAATAATAGAAACTGGAAAGGCAAAGGCAATTTGAAGAAAGGATAGGTATAAAGTGTTCCATAATACACGAATGACCTCACTATCTTCAAAGATAGTTTTAAAATGCTTCATCCCCACCCATTCACTGTTTAAGAAGCCTTGAAATGCGCTATAATCTTGAAAAGCAATTAAATTTCCAGCCATCGGAACGTACCGATAAATAATAAAAAACAGAAGCCCTGGTAATAACAATAAATATAGATAACGCTCTTTCCATAACCTTTGTAATGCACTTTTCTTTTTTGGAACTATCATTGCGGCTTGTTCCTTTATATCCAAAACATCTTCTGCAGGAGTTTGTAAATTCGCCAATCCCCGCTCACTTCCTTTCAATGAAATTTACTATTTTAATAGTTTGCCTTAAACTTCTCTGAGCTGCTGTGGATTCGAACTTTTCAGTAATGCTTTTTCCACTTTTGATGGTCCACTTCCTTCCTTTTGTTCCATTCGTTTAAACACCCGCAATGATACCCACATGGACACTAGAGAGAATAAACCGATACTTACAAAAGGAATAAATCCAGGTATCATTTTTAACAACAAATAGGTACTGAAATAACCGGCAGCAATCGAAAGTGTATGGAAAGGGGAAGATATCCCAAGTAATAATGCAACACTAAAGTACCGGGAAAACTTTAAATCTAAATGAACATAAATTGGAAAGATATATAATAGTAGGATGAAAAATAGGATACTTAACATAAGCACAAAGACTAAGCTAAACCAATAAGCAATTCCAGGAATGAAAGGCATAAAGGAAATATTGAGATAGATCAAAAGGCTGACCAAGGTTAGAACAACCCCCAGGAAATTTGCTTTCCAAAATTCCTTTCGAAACGTGGTCCAGTATAATTTAAAAAATGATTGATCCTCTGTGTTCCCCATTAACCATTTCCGAATAACTGTAAAGAGACTAACGGTCGAGGGCATAATCCCTAGGATTACCCCGCCACAAAGTGTAAACAATACCCAGAGCAGTTGAAATTGGGCAATTCTCATAACCTTTTCAAAGAAATAAAATAATCTTCCTATTAACCCCTTTTCCTCCATATTGGCCTCCCCTATTTACAAGTGACATTTTTTAATCGATTCACTTGCGATGGTTAAAAATTAGGAACCATCCCTCTAGTTCCATATCCAAATGTTTTCACATAGTAATCCAAACGTTTTCCGAGTTAACAAAATCATTCTACTGTTTTTAGCAAATGATCTAAGCAGGCTTTCGTTTTACAGCCGGCAAAAAGGCTATTTCCATCCGTAAAACCCTCTTCCCGTCCGTGCAGCTCCTTCACCAGCTTCTGTCTCCAATATTCTAAACGGTCCTGAAGTTCTTCATTCTTTACTAGATTATTCAATTCTTGAGGGTCTTGTACTAAATTGAATAACTGTTCCTCCCCCGTTTGAGAATACCAGATATATTTTTCATTTCCGTCGGTTACATAATGATGGGAAAGCTGGCCATATGCATGTTCCCCGTGAATATACTCACGCCATTCTCCTGGCTTCTCATTTAATAATGGCAGAACGCTCTTTCCGTCCACAGAATCGGGAATCTCAACACCTGCCGCATCTAACAAGGTTGGCATAATATCTCTTAGCTCGACAACCTCTTTTGCCACCTGATTTTTCTTAAGCCCCAGCACATTTCCGGGGTCAGAAAGAATAAACGGAACCTTCGCACTTCCTTCGTAGGCCAAGGCCTTTCGGAAAAGATGATGATCTCCCAGCAATTCCCCGTGATCTGAAACAAAAAGTATAACCGTATTATTTAAAACACCGTGCTCTTCCATCGCCATTAAGAAACGGCCGATTTGGTAATCAATATGGGTAATCAGCGCATAATAGGCTGCCTGAGCCCGCTTCAGACGATTTTTTGGTACCTTTCCTTTATAGGTAATAGGGTTATAGCCCGCTCTTTCTAAATCTTCGAGTTCAGCCCAATCACCCACAGGCGGGTCGGGAAGTTCTAAATCCTTATACATATCAAAAAATACCTGCGGCGGATCAAACGGCGGATGCGGTCTAACAAAGGACATCTTTAGGAAAAATGGCTTTGTTGGATCACGTCTTCTTAAGAAATCAATCGACTGAGTAACTACCCAGTTGGTCGGGTGCAAGGCCTCCGGCAAATGCCAAGGCCTTGTGACTGTCGATGCATTACAGTCAAGTCCTAAATCAATCAAATCGGCCTCTGTCCCTGCCCTTTCTTTCAGCCAAAGCAAATAATCGTCGCCGCTGAAATTAAAGGATTCCGCCTCAAGGTTCTGGTGCTTAAAGCGATTGTAATGCAAATACCCATCATGCAAAACCACATTGTGGAAGCCGACTAAATTCCGAGCGGGAAACACATGCATTTTTCCTACCGCTTGTGTGTGATAGCCAGCCTTCGCTAGTTCACCAGGCAATGTATGGTGATAGGTCCAAGGAATCTTTTCCTGATACCCCACACGGCCCGTAGAGGTTTGCGACATTCCCGTTAATACCGACGCCCTTGCCGGGACACAGGTAGGGGTTGCAGTATAGGCATTTTTAAACAGGACTCCATTACGAGCTAGCTGGTCGATATTCGGTGTATCCACTACGGGATGGTCTAGCATACTTAAACAATCCCCGCGCATTTGATCGACCATCATTAACAAAATATTAGGTTTCAAAGGGTAATCACAACCTTTTTTGAATTATAGTGAAGAGACTAAAGTCCAAGATTCATTGTTTCACTAACCAATCTACAAACCTAACAGCAGTTTCTTTATGTTTTGTATTTTTCAAGATACAAACGATTTTATTTTCCGTGTGATAACCGGCGTTGCTTAGCATTGGATTCCCCGTTACGTTAATTCCAAATTCGTTATCCACTCTGATGCCATCATTACCCAAAATATTATTCAATTCCATGAAGGCGTCCTCTTTTACCATAAGATCAAAATCACTTTTTTCTAGTAGTAGTACATCAATCTCTTTCACTCCTATTTGAGCTAGGAGTTTCTGGTATAAATCAATATTGGACATTGAACGGATTTGCCCATCCACTTGCCAAAAGTTCAACCTTACCTCAGATTTTGCATCCTTCCCTAGAATAATAGCGGCTGCTTCATTTTGGAGTTTTTCCTGATTTATCGGGCTGATGGCGTTCCCTATCAGGGAAACTTGTAAAGCCGCTGGTTTCTGATCTTTATCAAAAACGACCAGTGGAACCGCCGCAGCTATAATAAAAATTCCTACTAAAATATGTGTCTTATAATAAAACCAAAAGTTATCAAACCTTTTAAAAAATGTCATTTTTTTCACCTTAGTTTCACTTGGATGGTTTTGTAAATAACGATTGATTATTATGAAAAGACAATCCTCCGATAGTCCGGTTTTAGAGATGATATTCAAACATTACACATAGCGACAAACCATCGATGTTTTCTGGAACTATATCCAAACGTTTTCCTAGTACTGTTAACGGGTTGTGGGTACAACTACAACCGTACTTTAACCGAAATTTTCAATTAATTCCAATATACGCCAACACCCAATAATCTGTCAACACGACATTTTAAACAGGGCGTACAATTCCCGTCCATTACTATACATAATTTAACCCAGCTGTATAGGGAAATGGGATTGGAAATACACCCCCCATTTTATTTTGTAAGTTTTGAATGCTTGCATCTTGTGGTTGAACATCAAATAAAAACGAAACGAAATCTTTAATCGTTAGTGTAGTTGATTGATTACCAAAGGTTATTTCAACATGTTCATGAGCCGCCAATTTAGCTTCAAAAGAATCCAAAAGTTTATCGTTTAGATAGGGTTCTAGTTGTTTTACTAACCTTTCGGGATTTACAATATAGACCGTTCCATCATTTGGATGAAGCGAAAATGGCTGGCCGAGCAGTTCTTTCTCCATTTCATCTTCATACCATGGGACAGCCACTTCTATTTCTTCCAGCTCGTACTTTTTACATGCGTATGAGATAAGATTATGGGCTTCATTTGGTTGACCTGCCCACTCAATCATTTTTCCCTTTTTGGTTTGATTGTTTTGGTCCGGCAGCCCAAGGACTATAAAACTGCTTACCTGGCTATCGGTCTCCATAAGTAATACTTTATGAGTTAAATTAGCACAGCTAGCATTTGCTTCAGCATGAAGCAGCATTTGCAAGTCCGATACACTTTGTTCATATGTAACGGTTCGTTGTTCCGCGATCTTTTTCATTTGTACCACATCTTCATTTCTCATTTCCCTAATCATAGTATCTTGGTTATGGTCATTCCTTTCCGAACAGTACTTGTACTTTTTCACCTGACCAAAATGACAGCAGTTAACTCGTGTATAGAGTGGCAAATCTCCTGATACGAGCAGTAATGAGGCACCGGCTTCATCTATATAGTGAAATACCTTTTCTAAGATTTTACTAGCAATCCCCTTTTTCCGGTATTCTTCTAATGTAAATACTGAACCAAGTGAAAATATAGTTAACTTTGCTTGCCCTATTTTTACAAAAGAAGGTACTAATCCCATAAATGAAACGAGCTCCCCACCTATAAATGCACCAAAGGACTGTTCAATAAAGCCTGGAGAAAATATCGTTGGAAATGCTTCACCCATTGACTTTTGGCCAGTCGTTCGGAATATTTTATCTGAAAATTTAATAGCAGCCTGCCTTTCATTTGCATACAATTGACGAATCTCCATTCTTCTATCCCCATTCTTTTATTAGTGTTTTTAACACTGGAAATAAATGCGTGTTCAATTCTGTCTTTAGTAATATTGTATTTTTGATACTTTTTTGTATTTACATGGAGGTGTGGGACGATCGCCATTGCAAGGATTTTGTCGATTTCCTAATCATTAAAATCTTGATATGCCCTTTTCCCACCCCCTGCTGTTCCAGCAAGATCCAACTGACCTAGTCCTGTAACCCCTTCATGCGTTCCATCCTTTTCCGAATCCACATAGCGGACAAACCAGTTCTCTAGCATGGCTTTCAATTCGATCCGCTTTTGTTGTGTGTCAGGATCAGTTATAAGATTATTCCTCTCATCGGGATCAGCTGCTAAATCATATAATTCATGCGGGCCATAAGGGTAGCGGTGAATATACTTCCATTCCTTCGTACGAATCATACGCACTGGACCATATTCATCGTAGATAACGATATGTGATTGTCCCTGTTTTTGCTGTCCTAGTAAAAGCGGTAAAAAGCTTGTTCCGGGAAGTTTGTCCGCTTCGGGATTTTGGTATCCTGTATATTCAAGAAGGGTCGGCATAAAATCGTAGCCGCTTACTAGCTCATCACAAACCCTTCCACTAGGTATTATCCCAGGGTGTGAAAAAATGGCAGGAACCTTAACGGATGTATCGTACATATTCTGAGGAAAAGTTCCATTCCCTTTTCCCCAAATACCGTGATGACCGCAATTAAATCCATTGTCACTTAGGAAACAAATAAGGGTTTGTTCACGGATGCCTAAATCATCAAGCTTATCTACTATTCTTCCAATGTTTTGATCCATGGCTGTGACAGCCGCAAAATATCCCTTTAGGTTTTCCCTGCTCCCCTCTGGTGCAGTTTGAATCAAATCGGGATGTCTTGGTTCTTGCGGGCATGTTTCAAACGGACAACTATCATAAGAATCCACAATCTCCTGCGGATGACTATTGATCCATGGGTCATGCGGTGCCGTATAATGCACGCTTAAGTAAAAGGGGCCACTGCCATCCTGATTTTCTATAAATTGCAAGGCATCATCCGTAATTAGCTCCGTAAGATAACTGCTTTCATTTACCAGCTCACCATTTCGAATCATCGGGGCGTGATGATAAGCACCCCCACCTACCTGATGAACATACCAATGAGTAAAACCCTTCTGCGGTTTTAGACTATCACCCAAATGCCACTTCCCGCTGATTCCACAGACATAACCATTTTTGGCAAGAATTTCAGTGTATGCCGTTTGCCCCTGTAAATATTCGATCCGCTTGTCTCCAACATTCCCATCACTAATCCAGTCATGTACACCATGCTGGGATGGAATCTTTCCCGTAAATAACGAGGCTCTTGCCGGCGAACAGACGGGTGAGGTACAAAAAAAGTTGGAGAATCTCACTCCTTCAACAGCCAGCCGGTCTAAATTTGGTGTCCGAATCTCATGATTCCCCGCACAGCCAAGCGCCCATGCCCCCTGGTCATCGCTTAAAATAAAAACGATATTTGGTTTATTATGATTTGACAATTCCACCTTTACCTCCTTATCCATACTCGGTTACGGGTCGATCTCTGCACCGCCTTTGCCGCCAAAGATGACGGCACTAGACTGATCATGATCCTGCTTCAATAACTAACAACTATCTAACTCTTCTAAACCAAGGTAAATGCGATAGTGGGGCCTCTACTAATTGATTACACGGTCCTTGAGTGATTATACCGTCTCTATCCTGCCAAGCACCCGAAGGAAATTGAACAAATCGCTGGGTGGTTCCTTTGGTTACTACAGGTGCCACTAAAATATTCTCACCAAGCATAAATTGATCATTCACAGTTTCGAATCCTTCTTTTGGATACATGTACGCCATATGTCGAATAATTGGTTCACCGTTTAATGCAGCATTCTCCGCTATTTGCAGTATTTCATTGCCTAACCTTTCATGAAGCTTAGCTGCCTCAATACAATAACCAAAATGTTCATGATCTAAAACTCTCCATGGCGCTGCCGAAAACTGCATCATCGGAAATAAAGCAGAGCATTGGGCATATCGAACAAATAACTCCTGATCTAATTTATCTGAGTTGGCAAGGAAATTTTGATATTCGCCGCCGCCAATCATATCAGGACAAGTAAAGTAGTAGCCCATTAATCCTTGTGCTAAACCGTTGGGAATAAGGGACCCCAGTCCATTATCTCCCCAGCTGTGTAATTTATCACACAATCTCTGTCCGAGAGGTTCACCAGCCATTTTCCAGCAAGCTCGATATTCGTTTAAACGATTTCGTCTTCCAAGCTTTGCAAACTCTTCTGCATGCCCGTTCGCATGAGTTGGCACTGCACTCCTATCTGTATCTTTATAATATACAGGATCACCGGCATCGAATTTAAAGCCGTCAATATTGTAGGACTCTACGAGATTGTCAAGCTGCTGTTGATACCAGTCCACGGCACCCTCGTTTGTTAAATCCAGAATCGCACTGTAACCGTTCCACCATTGGCGAATGGCCGGCATTCCAGCCTCATCTTTTAAAAGTAAACCATCAGCCCATAACTTTCGATAAACAGAACTATCAGGACTAACAAACGGGCATGTCCACAGCATGACCTTAAATCCCAATTGGTGTAGTCGTTCCACCATTTTTTTGGGATGGTTAAATCGGCTAGGATGAAAGGTCCATACACCGTAATCCTCCTGCCAATTATCATCAATCATTAAAATTCCAGGAGGCATCCCGTTGGCAATAATGGCTTCAGCATATTCTAGTATTTTTTCCTCCTCCTGGTCGTACATGAGCTCAATCCAAGTGTTATATTGTGGTGATGTAAACATCAAGGGCTCAGGAAGCTTCCCAGTTGGAGGGAAAAATTTTGCTTGTACCGCTTTATACACATCTTTTAGATGAAAATATCCCTCGCCTTGTTGAATGTCACCTTTTGCGTTAGAGATCTCCAGCAAGTCTTTTGAAAAAGCGAAATCAAAAGGTTCCTCTGACCAAACGAATCTTCCTTTATTAGAAATAAGGATGGGAGCAGCTTGATTAGGTGTTAAATTGGGGGTTAGCTTTCTTTCAAATGGTTTCTCCCCATAAGGCATATGGATCCCGTCAGCTACGGCCCCCCCCCACCAGTATTCACCATCTAAAAGTTCTATTCGATACTGTTTTTCCACCGAGTTACCTCCATTTACCAACAAATTTTCGATTTAAATTGTGAAACAGTGCACCAATTAAATTGGCATCGTTATCAAATTGACAGGCTTCAACCGTAATATCGAGGGTGGAGATTTCATCCTTCAATTGCTTTAATTCTTGGTTGATGCCCTCAATAACTTCTGGCCGTTTACTAATTCCCCCGCCGATCAGAATTTTCTCCGGGTCAAGAGCGTATTTGATATTATAGATTCCAGATGCTAGCTTTTTGTAGAATATCGTTATGCAATCATCGGCAACGGCATCACCTTCTGCAGCCATCCGAAAAACCCTCTCCCCATCCAAACTTCCCTTTTCCAGGAACTTCCTCCGTTCAACTTCTTGGATGAGAGCATTTGTTGAAGCGACTTGGCTCCAGGTTGATTCCAAGGGATTGTTCAGCGGGTCCCCCATAATCATATAGCCAAACTCTCCCCCATGAAGGGACGCTCCTCGTAAAATGGTATGATTCATTACGATACTGCCGCCAATTCCCGTGCCAATTACCACACAAATATAGTAGTCTGTTTCTTTGGCAGCTCCCAGCCAGCCTTCTGCCAATGCGGCACAGTTTGCGTCATTTTCTATCGAAACGTCAAGATCAGTTCGTTCTCTTATCAATTCGGTAATGGGTACATTGTGGATATAAGGAATAGCACTTGCTCCCCCGATATATCCGCTTTTCACATCCACTGCACCCGGAGAACTTAGTGCAATCCCTTGAAAGGCATAAGACTGTCGATACAGGGTAACAATTTCAGATATCTTCTGCAGAAATTCTTCTAACCCCTCCTGAGGAGTAGGAACCTTCCCGCCCTCTAGCTTCGTTCCGTTCTCATTCATCACCGCATACTTAATATACGTTCCTCCAATATCAAATACCATATAAGCTTTCATGGTCAGCCCCCTCTTGCTAAAACGCTGCTTGTTGTGTCAATAAAGCTGCCCCAATCACTCCCGCTTTTGTACCCAAGGAAGCACTCACCATTTCTACCTTATTCCGCAGCTGTGGATATAAGAAATCATTTACTCTCTCAACAAGCAATGGCATAATGTAGTCCCCTGACTGCATCACTCCGCCTCCAAGGACAATAATGTGCGGATCAACCGTATGAACAATGTTCGCAATCCCTTTTGCCAGGGAGGTAATCATTAGATCGACAATCTTCTGCGCTTCTTTGTCACCGTTCATCGCCAGTACAAATACTTCCCCTGCATGGCCTGTAATTCCAAGCTGCTCTATTCCACGCTTTTTCACTGCTGTTCCGCTAGCCAATGTTTCTAAGGCCCCCACATTCAAGGCGTGGTGCGGCGGTCCGTCTGATTCTACTATGAGATTGCCTATTTCACCGGCGCAAAAATTCGCGCCTTGCAGTAATTGCTTCCGGAAGACAAAGCCGCCGCCCACTCCTGTACTAACAGTAATATAGAAAACAGACTCCTTCCCTTTACCAGCGCCAATAATGGCCTCAGCAAGCGCAGCAGCATTTGCATCATTATCTAGAACGACCTTTTTCTTTAAGGCCTTTTCTAACATGTCCACTAATGGGATATTGTCCCATCCAGGCAAATTATTTGGACTTAAAATTAAGCCTTTTTTCACATCTAAAGGACCAGGAGATCCGATTCCAATTGCGTCAATATTTCGCTCCTTCAGGATATCCACACAATGCTGAATCATTTGATCGATGACATAGTACGGTCCTTTATCACTTTCAGTTTTTATATTGATTTCATCCATTAACTGACCTTCAGATGTAACAACAGCAATCCTTAAATTTGTTCCACCTAAATCAATCCCTAGAAGGTACTTTTCCATTTTACGCCACTTCCTTTATGCTATAAGAATAGATTCATTGAGTTTAGCAGGTGCTAATTAGAAACCATTGCTTTCAGACAACTGTTTATACCATCTGCCTGATTTCTTAATCGTTCGCTTTAAATTGTCCTTTAAATCGACTTCTACTAATCCGTATCGATTTTTATAGGCGTTCGTCCATGACCAGTTATCCATAAATGTCCAAAGATGATAACCAAGGCAGTTTGCTCCTTCTTCAAGCGCTTTATGGACCCATTTTAAATGTTCCTGGATAAACTCGATGCGATAAACATCATCAATGAAACCCTGTTCATGACGAAATTTCTCTTCCCCTTCAACACCCATACCATTTTCTGAGATAAAGAAAGGAATATTATCATAATGATCGCGAATATCAATCATTATGTCATAGATCACTTCCTCACAAATCTCCCAGCCGCGATGGTGATTGATTTTCCGCCCCGGCATCAGATATGGATCAAAGAGATGTTCCGGCATAAACGGAGCGTCTATCGGTGCTGGATTCTCCTTTGCTTTCACACGGCGCGGCTGGTAATAGTTTACGCCTAGAATATCAATAGGATGGTCCCGAATAATCTCCAAATCTCCCGGTTCAACCGCCGGTAGAAGCTCTCTATCTCTTAAAATATCAATTAACTCCTTCGGGTACTCGCCTTTAGTTACCGGATCAAGGAAGCTGCGATTAAAGAACAAATCGGCGATATGTGCAGCCTTCACATCTTCTGCATCCTCACTTCTTGGATATGAGGGTGTTAAGTTTAAGATAATCCCAATTTGACCATTAAGATGCATCTTTTTAAACGCTGCAACCGCTTTCGCATGAGCAACAATCGTATTGTGTGCGACCTGTGCCCCCCGCTTAAAGTCTACAACCTTCGGAAAATGCAAATTATATAAATAGCTGGCCTCAACAGGGACAATGGGTTCGTTAAAGGTAAACCAATACTTTACCCGGTCCCCAAACAAAGAAAAGCAGGTTTCAGCAAAGTTTACATAGGCATCGACCACTTCGCGGGACTCCCAGCCGCCTTTTTCCTGCATGCACATAGGCATATCAAAGTGGTATAAGTTCATGAACGGCTCAATATCATTGGCAATTAACTCATCAATGACCCTATTGTAAAAATCCACGGCCTGCTGATTAATTGTTCCGACACCTTCTGGAATCAGCCTTGACCATTGAATCGAGGTACGAAAGGAATTATGACCCGTTTCCTTCATAAGTTGAATATCCTGTTTGTAGCGATGATAGAAATCGGATGTATCTCCCGGTCCTACCTCATTATGAAAAGATTCGGGTTCTATGCTATACCAATAATCCCACATGCTGGCTTTCCTGCCGTCAATCAAGGCCGCACCTTCTGTTTGCGGACCAGAAGCAGCACTTCCCCACCAAAAATGTTCTGGAAAACGATACGTAAGTTTTTTTTCATGAATAGGTTTGTCCATTGTTCATCACCGTCTCTTTCTTATGTTTTTTCATTACCAAAAGGAGATTAAATTTTTCTCCATTCACTTGGTGTCGCTCCTACCGTTTTTCTGAACTGTTTATAAAAATATGCGGTATCAGAATACCCAACCTTTTTACCAATTTCACCTGCACGGTAATGGGTTGTTTTGAGCAGTTCCTTTGCTTTTTCCAAGCGATATCGGTTTAAATACTCAGAAAAGACAACTCCAACTTCTTTTTGAAATAATTGACCCAGGTAAATCGCATTGACATGAAACTGCTGACCCAATGTTTTTAACGAGACTCCTTGATCATAGTGCACATGGATAAAATCAAGGACATTTTGTACAATAGGACTGCGCATATTTACTTGATTATGAATCGAATGAATGAGCTGCGCGCAATATTCCTTCAAAATGGCTTCCATCTGATGAATCTCTTTGCAGTACATGATTTTTTCGACAGCAGCTGTATAATAGGAAAGATCGTCGGGCTGGAGCGAATAATGGATATAAGAAACTAAATCAAAGGTATACTTTTTCACCGCTTGTGGTGATATATATGGTGACCTTCTCGTTGTATCATGAAAGTATGAATCTACCATTTCCAAGGCTTCCTCATCTGCCTTCAATAACACCTTTACAATATTCTCTTTAAATTCCTGCTGCTTCTTCAATTCTTCCTGCTTATCAATCGTCAACCGTTCAGAAATAAGGACATTAGGGTCTGAGTATATCTGTAATAGACTATACTCTGCTGCAATAGCAAAACTCTCTTCCAAATCCTCTACCGCTTTAACCGGTTTTCCCATCGATAAATAGAAAAAACCGGCCTTGCTTTGTTCACCATTTAGATAATCTACAAAATTATGGTTGTATTGAAATAATTCTTCCTCCGTTGTGCCTCCAAAAATAATCAATAGTTCATGATTCGGACTATTTAGACATATTGCTGAGTATTGTTCTTCAATACATTTCCTCGTTTCCTTTGTTACCTCAGCTTGATGATAATTTTCAAAACTTAAGATTGAAACACTATAATAGGGCTGATTGAATTGAATATTGTAAAAGGACAACCTTTCTAAGCAATCATTCTTATCAATTTCACCATTTAAAAACCGCCATAACGTATTATCCATCAATGTTGACGGTTCGTGTTCCTGATTGACTCCTGTCACGGCATTCAATTTGTCGCCTACATTTCGGATTGTCTTTAATAATTCTTCCTCATCAACAGGTTTCACTAAATAGTTTTCTATCCCTAACAATAAACCTTGCTTAATTAACCCGAATTCTTGGTATCCTGTTAAAACAATACATTTTACCTTCGGCTGAAGGATTTTTACTTCTTTTATTAATTCTAAACCAGTCATTTCCCCCATCATAATATCAGTAACGAGAATGTCTATTTGGTTTTCTTTTAGATAAGCAAGAGCTTCTTCTCCACTCTCCGCTGTAGAAACAACCTCAAAGCCATAATCCGCCCAATCCAACAACGCCTTAAGCCCTATTGTGATTAAAGGTTCATCGTCGACAAGAAGTACCTTATACATCGCTGGTCCCCCTTACTGGAATTGACAGGGTAACAATCGTCCCTTTATTTTGGATACTATTTAAGGAAATCCCAAACTGATTCCCGTTTTTCAATTTTATTCGTTGATGGATATTTCTTAATCCAATGGATTTCATTGCATCACCCTCTTCAGAATTGATATGATGGACAATTCTAGAATGCTCTTCCTCCGTCATCCCCTTACCATTATCTTCAACACAGATTTCTACCAAATCACCAAGATGCCTAGCACGTATAAATAACTGATTATCTGTCCGCTCCTTTTTAAAACCATGCACAAAATAATTTTCAATGATTGGCTGCAAAATTAATTTTTGCACAGGTGTTCGTTCAACATCACTGGGAATATCAAAGGAAACCTGTAATTTGTTTGGGTATTTAAATTGCATCAATTTTAAATACTGATTCACATAATCAATCTCTGTATATAAAGGGACTGTATTTATCGATTCTAAAGAATAGCGGAACAGTTTGGATAAATGGAATATCATTTTACTAGAAGTTTTTGAACCCTCTACGACAGCTACCATCCGAATAGCCTCCAGCGTATTGAATAGAAAATGCGGATCAATTTGTGCCTGAAGTGCCTTTAATTCCGCTTCCTGCTGTTTTAGAGTTAACAGGTAAAATTGTTCAATATAATTATTCAATTCATCTAACATCGAATTGATATTCACTGCGATTTTTGATAATTCATCTTCTTTCTGCGACGTTGGAATCCTTGCGTCTAAATTTCCCTTTTCAACCTGGCGAATAATCGAAACAATGTTATGAATTCGCCGTGAATAATTCCGGGTAAAGGAATAGGTGATTAAAATAGAGATAATGATGAAAAAGATAATCACAATCCACATGGTACCCCTGATAATCGTTAGCTTTTGCCACCCTCTATCAGGTATAACACTTACATAGGTGAAATCTCCTTTGTTAGCAATCGTATTTATATAAAAATCCTCACGCTTCCATTTTACTTTTTTCTGATTGGTTTCAGATTTTAAGTGTTGGATTAAATCTGTGGGAACATCACCCTTATTGACCGAATAAATGATACTTCCCTTTGAATCAACTAAAAAAAAGGATGCTGGTGCCCCATCATGCCTTTTAACAATTTTATCTAAGCGGTCCGTAGAGTAGAAAATGGTAATCTCACCTATTTTTTCAAGCGACACTGGATTATTAATAACAAGGTTTTTGGTAATGGTATCTCTTAATTGCCGGCCTCTTGGTATCCGATTTCTATTAAAGTTTGGAATACCTTCCAAAGAAAGTGAACTGTCTGAATCTGCTGGACGGTCAATTATGCTTTTAGCCCAGCGCAAATTATCATAAATGAGCATATATTCAATCACAGGATTTTCTAATGAGCGGATACCTATGGCATTAATATCGGGATCTTGACCAAAATAAGCATTGAAATAGGTATCGATATTCTTTGGAACAAATGATTGGCTTTCAGAGAATTTATCTAAACGGTATTCTAAATATTTCTCATACCCATTATGAAGAGCAAAGGAAATATCATCAACCATATCCCCTTTAACATGTAAATCCCCTTTGGCTCGATTAATATCTGTATCCTTTGCGGAAAGGTAATCCTCTACCCTTTCCATCGTCCTTGTATTGATATTAACTTCTTTTTGAATAATAATATCGGAGTAATAGTTAGTAATAGTAATAATTAAGATAATAACGGTCGCAATGATTGTTAGCGAAGAGATTAAGAATAGTTTATTAAAAATATTTTGTGTAAAACGTCTTTTTCTTCTATTTTCCATTTTGATGTCCTCGTTTTTATCTATTGTTTATTCTAGTCTACAACAATAGAATACTTATAACACTTGCTGACCATTAAACTTTTGCATTTTTTCACAACCAAAACACAATGAAATAAAATCAAGCCGAGAGTAACCACCCAGCTTGATTTTTTTGTTCTTATTTTTGTTCGCTCTTCCATTTATCAAATTGCGTTTGAATTTCCTTTAACACCTTGTCAATTCCAGCTTCTTTTAACTTTTTATTGTATTTTGGCAGGTATTCTTCTGGGTCGACAGATCCTGTTGCCAAAGCTGGATAGAATTCTTTTGAGATATTCGTAATTGATGCAAGTTCTGATCTTACTGGGTCACTATTGAAGTGGAAACCAAGGGTTGGTGCTGGTTTTGCAGATTCATTAAACTCTTGGAATTTTTCCCATTTATCTTTCGGATCATTTTCATATAGATTAAGGATGAAATGGTTTCCTAAAGAATAAGTTGGCAAGTTGTAGCGATCAATACGTGCTGGAAGATCTTTAATCGTTCCATCCTCATTCTTTTCGTAATGAACTCCTTCAATTCCTTTATCAACAAGGTTGCGAAGATATGGATCTGTGTTAAGGAGATTTAAGAATTCCATTGCTTTTTCTGGATTGTCTGATGTTGCTGAAATGGCCTGGATAGAACCTGATACAGAATCATTAAAAGTAGTTGGTTCTTCAGCTGGTACAGAAACTACATCATATTTTGCTGCACGTGTCCATAATGAATCCGCATATGGCTGGGAATCTCCCATGCGGACAAACCAGTTTTCTACATCCATTGGCCAGCTGTCCTTACTTGTTGCAGCATCCTCTTTAAGATATCCTGCCTTATAATAATTATGCATTGTTTTATAGGTTTCCATCGCTAAATCAGATTCAAATTGGTTAATAACATTCTCTCTGTCACCATCAATTGGGAACGCAAATGGCATTTCATTATTAAAGACATAGTCAAATGGAAGATAAGCTTTAAATGTTGCCATTGGTGTAATGGATGGTTCGTTTTCTTTAATAACTTTTAGCATTGGTTCTAGGTCTTCTAAGCTTTGTACCTTTGAAATATCAAAGTTGTATTTGTCCACAAGACGTTTATTAAATGTATAAACCGTTTGTCTAGCGACCTCTTTATTAGTAGGAACACCATATACTTTTCCGTCAATCTTAATACCCTCTAAAAACGCTGGGTCGATCGCTTCTTTTAGATCTTTGCCTTCCTTGTTTAATAGCTCATCAATCGCTAGGAATGCACCTTTTTGGGAATTTTGAACATAGTCAGTACCATTTGTGAAAATAATGTCAAATGGTTCCCCAGAATTAATCATTACTTGTGATTTTTGTGCCCAATCTCCCCAATCAATTTGGGTCATTTTTACTGTGGCATTAATTTCTTCCTTCAGATATTTGTTTACTTCTTCGAATACCTTATCAGTATCCTTTTGTGGAGTTCCAATTGTGTACCATTTAATTTCATATGGTTGACCATCTTTTCCCTCTTTGTCTGAGGTAGCATTATCTTTACCGCTGCACGCAGCAAGAATCATTCCAGTGGTAAGAACGAATGCAAGAAGAAGCATTAATCTTTTTTTCATTTCTAACTCTCCTCTTTATATATATTTATTCTTTAACGCCGCCAATAGTCAGTCCGGTAATAAAGTACTTTTGGAAGAACGGGTACGAAACTGCAATTGGTAAAGTGGCGATAACGACCATGGCCATTTTTGCTGACTCTTGTGGAATGGTATTAAACAAGCTTGACTGCATAATAGCTACATCCATATTTTGCCTCATGAATTCAAGATTTGCTTCTATTTTCATGAGTAGTGATTGCAAAGGTACTAAACTAGGTTCATCGATATATAGTAACGCCGTAAACCAATCATTCCAATAACCTAATGTACTAAACAAGGCAATCGTGGCAATTCCCGGTAAGGAAAGCGGGAAGATAATTTGAAAGAAGATTCTCCATTCACTTGCTCCATCAATCCTTGCTGATTCTAAAATCGACTCAGAGACTGATTTCAGGAAGAAGGTTCTCATAATAATTATATAAAACGCATTCATTGCAAGGGGCAGGATCAATGCCCAAATGGTATTCTTTAAACCTAAAAACTGTGTGACAACAATGTAAGTTGGAACTAGACCGCCACTGAAAAGCATAGTAAAAAATGCTAGAAACGTGAAAAATCTGCGATACTTAAATTGTGGTCTTGAAATGGCATAAGCATAAAACGTTATCATAAATACACTAATAATCGTTCCAACAATCGTAATAAAAATTGTAACACCATAAGAGCGGAAGAATTGCGCCTTCATTCCCCATAGATAACGGTAAGCATCAATGCTCCAATCTTGCGGGATCAATTGAAAACCATTTCTTACTATACTCTCTTCACTAGTAAACGAAATAATGATGACATAGAAAAAGGGGAAAATGCACATGACTGCTAAAATTCCTAGTAACACACTAATAATCGTATTTACGACTGGGTGCAGGTGTTGAGGGTCTCTATACTTTTTCCTTAAAGCCTTACCCCCCCCCCCTTTCATTTCATTCGTTGATTGTGACACAGCGATAGATGATTGAGTTTGCAGTTCCTTTGGCATAGTTTAGCCGCTAAGCGACCTTCCCTCCCTTCTTAGAATTGCACAAGCTTCTAGGTGCAAAGCTAGTCAATTCTCAAAACTAAGTTTTTATACTAACCTAGTAAATAATCTAAAATAATGCACTTTCTTCATCCACTTTTCTTACAATATAGTTCGTAATGATGACAAGGGTAAATCCAACGGCTGACTGATATAGGCCTGCTGCCGTACTCATACCAATGTCACCCAAATTCATAAGACCTCTGTACACAAATGTATCGATAACATTTGTAACTGAATAGAGTGCTCCCGAATCTCTTGGTACTTGATAAAAGAGTCCGAAATCCGAGTTGAATATTCTTCCGATATTCATGATAGTAAGGATAATCATTAATGGTTTAAGCATTGGCAGGGTAACGTGCTTAATCTGCTTCCACTTCGAGGCACCATCAATCATGGCTGCTTCATAATACGCTCGATCAATCCCGACAATGGACGCTAAATACACGATACTTCCGTAACCGACACCTTTCCACAGAGCCATAAACACTAGGATAAACGGCCAATATTTCGATTCGCTATACCATGAAATTGGATCGATATTGAACCAGCCAAGAACATGATTTAATAGGCCGTGATCCGTACTTAAGAACGTGAATACAAAGTAGCTCCCGATAACCCATGAGATAAAGTGCGGAAATAGAATAGAAGTTTGATAGACTTTTGATAACTTCTTATTCACCAGCTCGCTAAGCATGATTGCTGTTCCCACAGCCGCAATTAACCCCACTACAATAAAGATAATATTGTATACCAGGGTATTTCTGGTTATAATCCACGCATCACTTGTACTAAACAAATATTCAAAGTTTTCCCAGCCAACCCACTCACTGTTCATAACACTGGCAAAAAATCCATCTGGGTGAATCCTGAATTTCTTAAAAGCCAAAACCTGCCCAAACATTGGTAAATAGGAAAATAATAGAAGCCAAATCGTTCCAGGCAGAACCATTAACAGCCAGATTCGGTTTTTATATATATCACTCAGTATTTTTTTCATATTCATCCTCCTCTCAGTTGTTGTAAGCACTTCCATATCTATATTTTATAGTGAAAGCGCTGCTATTTATAGTTGACTAATTTGGGATTAAGTGCAAAAATCTTAGTTAACTGAAATTTATATCCTCGAATGAAGAAATAAGACCAGATGGTGACTGCCAACTGGTCTTATTTTTTATATTACAAGATT
Source organism: Bacillus sp. CZDM1 (assembly GCF_055502545.1). Taxonomy (NCBI): domain Bacteria; kingdom Bacillati; phylum Bacillota; class Bacilli; order Caryophanales; family Bacillaceae; genus Bacillus; species Bacillus sp. CZDM1. The sequence continues at coordinate 125,911 of NZ_JBUESO010000007.1, forward strand.
CTTATGGTCTTAATTTCATATGGTTTAATATCAAACTCAATTGGCAAATAGCAACGTTTAGCCACTGCTTCTTCCATTAGATTGGTTTCCATCCATGAAGTGATATTTTTGCCAACATCAAGTGTAACCTTCCCTCTTCGTCCCTCATACTCATGCATGCGGACAATGATTCCGTTACCATCATAGGCCGGCTTCACGGCATCAAACCAGACGTGGTCAGAATTTGTATCTAGGAATGACGCTTCTTTTGTCCATTTCCCTTCTACAGCAACAATCGAATCATTGAGATCCCATGCCTTTTCGACTGTCTTACCTTTCCTCCAATCGCCGATATGTGGATACAGCGAATAAACAAAAGAATGGGTTCCTTGATCCGCTTCTGGGTCAGGATGAATCGCTGATTTTAATAAGGTTAAACGCATTGTATTTTCTTTGATATCATAGCCATATTTGGAATCATTCAATAAACTTACGCCATAATCCGGTTCAGATAGATCAGCCCATTGATGTCCCACCGTTTCAAATTTGGCCATGTCCCAGCTCGTATTCCAATGCGTAGGACGCTTTACATTTCCGAATTGGATATCATAGGTTGCCTCCGTTGTTCGAACATCTACAGGGAAAGCAGCCTTCAGCAATTTTCTCTTTTCGTGCCAATCAACACTTGTGTCAAAATCAATTCTGCGATCATTTTGATAAAAAACAATCGACTGCGAAATATCAGTATGATGATACTTCCACTTAACATGAATAGTAAAGGAAAGCTCGCCATCTTCAACTACTTCAAATGAGGCTAGATCGTTAATTTCTTCCATTTTTTCTTGATAGAAGATATCAATATCCCACGCATCATGTGCGAGTGGCTTATCTTCAAAGATTTGCAGAACGTTTCCTCTTTCATTTTCGGCTAGAACATGACGTTTTGCCTCTTTATCATAGATCGTTGTTATCTGACCGAATTCATTCCATTCAACGAGATAAAACGGTGTTTCTAATTTGCGGTCATGATAGATAAAGCTTGATTTCTTTTCGCGGGCAGCTTCCTGTGGTTCAAAAGATAACGTTTTAGCACCAAAGGATGGGAGTCTATCCACTTCAACAAGCCAGCCAGCAGGAAGCTTTTGATGCGGTAACAGTGTTCCGTTATCATCTCTCCATACCCCCGCTTTATAATCAGCAAATTGAGGGATCACAACATTTCTCATTCCCTTATGATGTGAAGCGTTAAATAGCACCACAGAACGGTCAGCCTGGTCAATCCCGCTATTGATTACACGTGAACTTACATTTTCGCCTAGTTCCATCGCTTCCCTGTATTCTTCCTTTGCATCCTCATATACCTCATGAATAGACGAACCTGGAATAATGTCATGGAATTGATTTCGTAAAATAATTTTCCAACCGTCTTTAAGCTCCTTATCCCCAATCCACTCGCCATTTTCAGATATCCAGGAAGATAGGAATTCAACTCTTCTATATAAAAGCTCCAATTTACGATTCGTTTGTTTCATAAACGCCTGGCTTGTATACGTGCCCCGGTGGTATTCCAGATACAATTCGCCATCCCATTTATGGATATAGCCGTTAGATTCCGCTACATTTTGGTGAAGCTTTTCAAAAAACTCTCCAGCTGTTGACGTCTTTACATTCGGCATACCAGGCATCATGTCCAGTCTGCTTCGCATTTCAAGCATGTGGCGATTGACTCCGCCGCCGCCGTCGCCATATCCGTATGAAAGCAGAAGATCTTTTGACAGGTCCTTATCACGATAGCCCGTCCATGCTCCTTTAACCGTTTTGGCAGTAATAAAGCCATTATACGTATAGAACCAAGAGTCCGGACCGTTCCATGGTTCCGGCGTTGTAATAAAGTGCGTTAAAATCTCTGACCCATCGATTCCCTTCCAGTAAAAGGTATCATGCGGCATGCGGTTGTATTGATTCCAGCTGATTTTCGTTGTCATCATTGTTTTAATGCCTGATTTTTTTAAAATCTGCGGCAATGCCCAGCTGTAACCAAAAACATCGGGAAGCCATAAATATTCACAATCCACCCCAAATTCTTCCTTAAAGAAGGCTTTTCCATGCAGGATTTGGCGGACAAGAGACTCGCCGCTAGGAATATTACAGTCCGCTTCCAGCCACATCGCGCCCCCTGCTTCCCATTTACCTTCCGCAATTCTCGCTTTCATCTGTTCGTAGATGTCAGGGTAATCCGTTTTGATATAATCATAAAGCTGCGGCTGTGTTTGTAAGAATAAATATTCTGGGAATTGCTTCATTAAATGCAAGACAGTCGAGAAGGAACGTGCTGACTTCTCTCTAGTATTTCTTAATCTCCAGAGCCAGGCAACATCGATATGTGTATGGCCAACACTGTGCACCGTTATATCTGATGATTTATTGATTGATTGGAGTGCCTTTGTTAGATTCTCCTCCGCTGCATAACAGGATTCATAAAACTCATGACTTCCAGGTTCCGTCCAACGGATAAACTGCAAGGCATTGGTAAGCACCTGCTTCAAAATCGTATAGGCTGACTCTTCCTCACTTGTTTCCATCAATACTTCATAAGCTGCCAAAAGGGTGTAGTATAAGTTATCCACACGCTTATCAAGCCAGCCTATTTTCGCCATCTCCAGTTTAAATTCATTTTCAACCGGAACTCCCCCGCCTTCCAGCCCTGACCAAAGTCTAAAATCTAAACGCATTGGCCCCTTAGTGGAATCTTCATCGAAGAGAACTTCTTCATGATTGGAATCGACGCCTTGATAGGGTTTGCCATTTACAAATAGTAAGGATTCAAAACCTGAATTATGCCCCCCTCCCGTCTTTCCGAAGGAGAACAGCCCGACAACCTGCCTGCTGTTGTTTGGTATGTGACAATCAACGTCTGCATGAAGCCAGATATATCGATCCCGGCCTTTCCAATAATCGCCTAGATTCATGATATTTTTTTCATCGTAAGATTCTGGCGGGTAGGCCCCTACCTTGCCGTCATCCTCCTGTGTGGTAAATTGATCAATTGTAATGCAATCGCGATAACGATAACCTTCTAATTCCCGAATACGGGCTTCAAACTTTCTTTCCGTTAAAAACAATCCGTTCACCCCATTTAGTTATTTTAGGATTTTATCCTTTATAATGAAAAGTTTCCTGCAGTGACGATCCGATGATAGACATTGCCTCCAACTAAGCCGTCAACAATTTCCCAAGGCCCATCATGGCGTAAGCGTTCTTCCTCTAATTCCTCAAGAGCAGAAATCCTGCCCTCCAGCCATTCTTGGATCCGATATTTTACCGAGTCAATTCGGATAATGACTCCGCCGTATCGAATATCGAGTACCTCCCAGCCAAAAGGCTTGTATGATTCAAACCAAACTTTTCGGTGCTTTTGACGTAATTGGTCCACATTCGTTTGAATCCAATCCAGCTCTGAGAGGATTAATCTCATTTGCTCGTAATCTTTTTTCTCGTAAATTTCTTTTATCTTAATTCCGATTTCCGCCTTCACGCTTAGAACCCTTGCCAATTGCTCATAGAAGTCAAATAGACTTTCCCATTTTGGGTTGTTGTGCTTTGCTTTTTCAATCTTGGAAACAAGTTTTTCATAATGCTCCCCTAAGGATAATCCTTTACAATTTTCATCATATAAACCGATTAGTATATCCTGGTACAGCAGCACTTTAGAGGTCATCGACGTATTCATGTTATCTTGCATAACGCCAGGGGTCTCATCCAGCTTTTTCAGGATCATGAAATCATCAAAGTTTCCTTCATCGCAGAATGCATAGCGCTCAGCTGTTTGTTCAAGTGTGACTTCCTTATGATAGGTGTGCTCCGCAAATAATTGTAAGATGGGTAAGGAAGTAGAGAATGGTGTTTCGGCTCCATTGTCGCCCCACAACGTGACAAACACTTCTTTAATCCCCTCTTTTTTACAAGCCGCCATAGAAGCCTCCGTCGTTGCAATGGCTTTCCCGTAGTTAGGGACAATTCCATTCCATGTCCACGCGCCGCCAGCAAAAATTGGGGTCTGGCCGAGCAGCTTATGGTGTTGAAAATCTTTTTCATAGATTTCCTGCTCTTTCCGATAATAATTCCAATAGACAAGCTCTACATCAGGGATGGAGGCAAGTATGTCTTCGCGAATTTCCCCGTTTTCATCTCGGTATTTACTGTCTTCCGAAAACAACGGAAAGTACATATCGCTCCAAATCATCGGTTTTAGACCATACTTATCCGTAATCGAAACGACCTTTTCCAAATGCCTATTCATGATATCAATATGATTCTCATAGCCATGTTTTTCTAAATATTTACCTAAACCAAGCTGGAACGTCTCATCCATACCTATATGAATACGCTTGGTCCGGAAAGGCTCGGAGGCAGCCCTGATACAGTTTTCCAAGAATTCATATGTCTCAGGCTGATCAACCAATAAAATGTCGTCTGTGTCTTTAATATTGGAAGCATAATTCCATTTAAGCGCTTCCCGTAAATGACCCAGTGATTGAATACAAGGGATCATTTCAATCCCTAACTTCACCGCGTAGTCATCACATGCCTTTAATTCCTCAGCAGAATATCTTCCCCGCATATACCCGAAATAAGGATGTTCCTTTACCTCGTACGTATCCTCTGTATAGAGCATCAATGTATCTAATCCCATTACAGCCATTCTTTGCAGCAGCTTTTCTACATCTGAAACAGTTGGGACCGCATTTCTAGACGCATCGAGCATAACACCGCTCATTTCAAACTGCGGTTCCTCTGACAAGTCAAACTCGTTCTCTTTATAAAAATGTTCAAGGAATAATCCTAAGCCGCGAAAAAAGTGAATAGGCCTCTCAAAGCGAATTTCCCCCTGGCCATTGTGATTCATAACACGCAATGGACCCTTTTGCTGTTTTAAATATACCGGATAGCCATCCTCTGAAAGTTGAACCTTTAAATTCTTTATTATAATATTAAGCCCTTCGGTAATAGAGGATACGTCACCGGTTACGTGTAGTTTCATCTTTCTCCCTCATTTCGTTTCACTTTCATAACAAGTACTGCGCAGCCCTAAGAAAGAGACATTCTTTTCTCAAGCGTGTTAAACCGAATCAAGTTGACTCTCATCATCCAATAAGCAGGAGCAACTCCGGAAATAAACGGAATTAAGCCAGGCATCCTAATTAAGAGCATGCCAATAACCAATAGTCCTGCCCCCATCCATATCGTGGATAGCAATCCTGTTATGGTAAATAAAAAGGATTGTTTTATATATTCTTTCGTTGGGAGTTCATAATGGACATAAAGCGAAAAGAAATTACCAACAGCCAATAGCAGGACAAATACAAAGATATATAGGATGATTAATAGAAAACTGGCAAAAACGCCTGTCATTACTTGTTCTACAATTCGAATATCGACAAAAAGAAAAAGGCCAATGCTGTAAAATACAAGGCCTATTCCATTGCTTCTTTTCCATTCTTTAAAATAAACTTGCTTAAACGTCGCCCATACAGGTAGATCACTTTCTTTTCTCATCCATTTCCGCACAATGGTAAAAAGGGCAATGGATGCTGGAAAAAAGCCAAAGATCCCTAACCCAAGGATGGTAAAGGCAACCCAGTATAGATTAACCAAAATCGCCCTCCAGATCCATTCACAAACGACAATCATCCATGGAACCTTTTTCATGATCCATCACCCTTTCAATCGATTAACTTGACGAATTTTCAAGCTTGATTACTTTTGTTCTTCATTAATTGTTCATAAAGCGGACTGCCTTTTACTGCCTTACCCGTTAAACTTAAGACAAATTCACTGAACATCGTATTTGCCCATGCAAACCAGTCTCTGGTAAATTCTTCAGGGCAATCGGCATTAAAGCCTTCGTGCATAAAATTGGTAGCGCCGTCTGTTTGATTAAAATAAGCGAGTATTTCTTGTTTTTCTGCTTCACTCGTTGTCGTCATCCCTTGGATGGCCAGCGCGATATGCCAAATATAATGATCCGGAGTGTGCGGACTTCCAATTCCATTTGCATATTTTCCTTCGTAATAATATGGATTATCCCTGCTCAGAAGGAAGGAACGTGTGTTTAAATAAGCGGAATCATCATATGGAAGATAGCCTAGGTACGGTGCAGCAAGCAAACTCGGAACATTGGCGTCGTCCATTAAATTCATGCGCCCTTCTCCATCCGTTTCGTATACATACATATCTCCATGAATCGGGTGGTCCAGCTTAGCGTATTGTTCAATACCCTTTTGTATTTCTTCTTGAAGCTTCAAGCATTCTTCCTTTAATTCTGTATCGTGAAGGATTTCCTCACACATTTGTGCTGCATACCCTAAGACAACCACAGCAAACATATTAGCCGGGACCAGATAGCCATAGGTGCAAGCATCGTCACTTGGACGGAAGGCACTCCAGGTCATACCTGTCGGAACAACTCGTCCGCCCCTGCCCTCACGAGTTAACGTATCTGACTGGCGGCAATCCGTTCGCTCAAATCGATAAGAAGATTGATTTTCATGATCCTGCTCCGTCCTCCATACATGAATAATCGTTTCCATCACCTGTTTGAATGTTTCCTTTATATGAGAGGTACGTCCTGTTGATTTCCAAAACAGGTAGGCAAACTGGATTGGATAGCACAAGGAATCAATTTCGTACTTCCGCTCCCAAATATGCGGTGTCATCTCTGTCAGGTCATTCTGGTGCCCTTTGCCATTCGCACTTTCGTTGAAAGCATTGGCATAAGGGTCGTGCAGGATGAAAGCAAAATGCTGACGAATTACCCCTTCGAGGAAATCTGCCATTTCTTCATCTTCTTCCGCTGCCATTAAGTAAGGTCTTACCTGTGCGGCTGAATCTCTTAACCACATTGCCGGAATATCCCCAGTAATGACAAATGTTTTTCCATCTTCTTGTTTCTTCATTGTCGTAGTATACGTATTGACAAAGCATTGCTCAAACATATGCTGTAACTTTTCATCCTCTGGGAAAAATTCTTTTACGTGATGGATTAGCTTTTGCATGGATTCAGGAATTACTGTCGTCATTTTACCCACTCCTATTTCTCTTTGTGAAAACCCAATGTGATAATTTCATATTTTCCTACTTCATATGATTCTTGGGTATCGTCTGTATTTTCTTCAAGGATGTTACTTTTATAGGATTTAAAGTCTTGTTGGATTGCAGCCTTAAGATTTACCTCTTCTTGTGCTGGATTAAACCAGCGAATCATCACATCATCGTGATCTTCCGCTACTCTCAAAGAAGTCCAAACAAGTCCATTAGATTCTGTTTTAACAAACTGATGTGTTTCCGGTAATTCACCTTCATGGACACTTGTCTGAACAGCTAAAAGCGGCACTTTGTATTGATAGGCGTCGACAAACGCCTGTGATTGGATGACATCCTTTTCATGCGGCAGCACTTGCCATTCCGCTGTTTGCAGTCCTAAGCATTGTGCTTCAGGTGTAGGGAAATAACCCCAGTCCCCGAGCTCTGCTGTCGAACGAAGCACGGTTACCGCAATGGTGCCATTCTCCGGGAGAATTTCATATTCTTGCAAACCATCCGTCGCTACGGTTAATCCCCTCTCGGCATCCGCTAGGCTGGCAAACCGCTGCTGGTGATGACAAAAACTCGGATTTTCCCATTCCTTCTCCGGCGTATTCGGGCGGGTGACAATCTCGAAAATACTGTCAGCTTGATGTGTTTCCGTCTGTAACCCTGTTGGGAACAGAATCCGCAGCCGGTGATCGGTTGCTTGGTTGTTAATCGTCAGTTTAAATGCCGGACCCTTCATTCCCTTTTCAAGGGTAACAACTGTTTGCATCGTGATTGTCGTCATTTCGTCCGATCTTCCAGCTTCCCTTTCCTTATGCCAAATAAGTCGATTCCGTTCTTTCGCTAAGCGAGCGTCCGCAGAAACGGGAATGGATAACGTGTGCGTAAACTCTAAGACTGTTCTGAGTGAGCTTCTTTCTAGGAAGTTAAATTCCGCGGGTACACCCTTTGTCGTAATAGCAGCATGTCCCTTTGCTTCCTTGTACATATATTCGTTGCCAATATCCCCAGTGTCTTCGTAAATTCCAAGACGATAGAATGACTCACCGGTATCTTTATGCATTAAATCATAGCTGCCATCTTCATGAAACTGTAGATATACAATTTCATTTTCCATTTCAATCCGTGTTTCTGAAGATTGCCCCTTCTTCTCTGCCACTTGTCCACCCGGTACAAGGTAGAATGTTCTATACCCAAACGAAGGGATTTCCTCTGCGAAAAAAGAAAGCTTGGCACGTTTAGCAAAAAACGGCTGACGGAACTTATCATTTGGTAAGTCGTAACCAAATTCGACTGCTGGATCTTCAAGCTGATATTCTAGCTCTCTGCCCTTACCATCAACCAGTTTGTATCCTGCCAATGGTTTATCCTGCAAATAAACTGGAATTTCTTCAAAGTGCATTTGTGAAAAATACACTTTTTCTAAATCGACTATTTTGGTAACAACTTCATTTTTCTCCCATCCGGTCGTATTCAGGACAACAAGTGGAATTCCTCCTTCAGGTGTCTGTGAAGTATCAACTTTTTGTGCAAGTGCTGCTGCGTTTTCCTCGACAAATACCTCTCCCATTTGCGCTACACTTTCAAAACGAGTAACCATTTCACGATGAACTTCATCGACACTACAGCCGCAAATACTGTCATGCGGGTGGTTCTTCATCAGTGATTTCCACATAAAGCGGATGTATTCCCGCGGGTAGGCGCCGCCTGCTAAAGCCATCATGGCTGCTAATGGCTCAGCGTTTTTTTCCAAAAGAGTTTGACAATGATGATTCATTTGCTTCAAATAAATACGGCTTGATGCAGTATTTACAAGCGTGGACCATCCATCTGTCCGCTGATTGCGCAACTCCCCTTCAATTACTTGCAGCTGCTCAGGCAGTGCCTGCTTTAACGCTTCCGTATACTCATCAAAACTAGAATGCTTAAACTGGTAATCTGGATATAGGGCAGATGCCGTTTCAATCGCCTGTGGAATCGTCTTTTGCAGAGGCTGATGATCACAGCCATTCATAAACAACAACTGATTGGTTGAGGCATATTTCTCTGCATCTAGGAGCTTCTTATCCCAGAACGCTTTCGCTTCCGTTTCATCCACCGGGATCTCATTCCCATTGGAATACCAATTAGCAAAAAGAATACCTAAAACCCTTGAACCATCAGGTGATTTCCAAATCATTTCAGAATAAGGTGATTCATAATCAGGAACGTCTGATACCGTATTATTAAAGCCCGTCGGCTTCACTCCTCTGCCAAAGGCTGCCGTTTCAATTCCCGCTTGCTTTAAAAGCTGAGGTGCCTGCCCGTAAATACCGAAAGTGTCCGGAAAATAACCTATTTTTGAAACATTTCCATAAGCTTTCGTATCATTCATACCCATCAGCAGGTTTCGAACATTTGCTTCGGAGCTTGTTAAAAACGCATCCTGCAGAACATACCAAGGACCGATATGAAGCTTTTTCTCGTCTATTAATTGCTTAACAATTTCCCGATTTTCCGGGTGAACGGCGAAATAATCCTCCAACAAAACCGTTTGGCCATCTAGATGAAAGGATTGAAAGCCGCTTCCTTCCTTTTTGAACTGTTCAATAAGATTATTCATAAGCTGTATGAAATAATAGCGGTGTTTCTCAAAAGGTAAGTACCATTCCCTGTCCCAATGAGAATGAGATATAATATGGGCCGTCTTGTTCACGAGACAACACTCCTTTAACATTTTATAAAACACGAAAACGCTGTCATTATTGTAAAATAAAATACTTCTTGTACTTACAATAAGAAAACCAGACGCAAACAGCAATAGAATGGCGGCAAGTCATAAAGTTATTACAGTCGATATAAAATTAATCCATAAAAATAAATGAACGATTAAAAAGGGCCCGTTCCCCACTGCATCGTTACAGTGAAAAACAGGGCCCTTTCGCGTCAGAAGTATGTGAGAATCAGTACTCTCGCTATAATTGCTCTCTTTTATATCTTATTGAATTTCCGCAAGAAGCGCGAGTGCCTCTTCTTTAGATGTAACCTTTAACAATTGCTCCCTAAAGCTGTCATCCATTAACTTTCGTGAAAGCATTTGTAAAATCTTGAGATGAGCATCTCCTGCAGCTTTTTCAGGTACGGCAATCATGAAAATTAGTTTTGCATCGGTACCATCTAAGCTTTTCCAGTCTACACCTTCACGTTTTATTCCAAAGGCAACCGTTGGTGTTTTAACAGCACTTGATTTACCATGAGGAATCGCAATATTCATCCCAAGTCCTGTAGAACTCTCAGATTCACGTTTTAATATCGCTTGTTTATATGCTTCCTTAGAGCTTAAAGCACCGACGGAATCAAATTTTGCAATTAATTCATCGATAACCTCATCACGAGTATCTCCTGTTAATTGTGTTTCAATTAATTCTAAATTCGTAATATCTGTCAACTTCGTTATTTCAGCAGCTTCTAACTTCTTAACATTCTCATCAAGAATTGGTACATTAGCTTCAGATTCTTTCCCCACACCTGCAGCAGCCACTTGGGCACCTTCCACATCTTTCTTCAATGCGATAACCATAATCGCCGTTACAACCACACCCACAATGACAGCAACAAAGAACATGACCACATTATCAACCGCACCTAGTACAGCAACAATCGGACCTCCATGTGCCACTCTGTCACCAACACTTGAAAGCATGGCGATAACAGAACCAGCCATCGAACCAACTACGATACTTGGAATCACACGAAGCGGGTCTTGTGCAGCGAATGGAATCGCACCTTCTGTAATACCGAATAATCCCATGGTGAAGGAAGCTTTTCCTGCTTCTCTCTCCGTTGGACGGAATTTACGTTTGTTAATGAATGTTGCAAGTCCAAGTCCAATTGGCGGAATACAGATCGCTACCGCAATCGGTCCCATAATTTCATAGTTACCTTCTGCAATCATCGCTGAGCCAAATAAAAATGCTACTTTGTTAAATGGACCACCCATATCAACGGCAATCATTGCTCCAAGGATCATCGCTAAGACAATCGAGCTGCCCCCCTGCATACCAGCAAGCAAGGCTGTTAAGCTTTCAAAAACCTGTGCTACCGGAGCTCCGATTACAAAAATAAATAATAAACCAACAATTACGGATGATAAAATTGGAATGAAGATTATTGGCATAACGGGTTGAACCGCTTTTGGTACTTTAATCTTCTTAATTGCTAAAGCTACATAACCTGCCAAGAAACCGGCAATAATCCCACCGATAAATCCGGCACCCGCTTCGCTTCCATAAAAACTGCCATTGGCTGCAATATAACCGCCGATCATACCTGGTACAAGTCCTGGTCGGTCGGCAATACTTACTGCAATAAAACCTGCCAAGATTGGCACCATGAACATGAACGCTGTACCGCCAAGTTTTTCAATCTGTTTCCAAATAGAATCTTCTGGAATGACAATTCCACCCGGTGTCTGCTCGCCGCCAAGTGTTAGCGCTAGGGCAATCAATAATCCACCTACGACAATGAACGGAACCATGTAAGAAACACCGCTCATTAAATGCTTATAAAAAGGATTTTCTTTTTGTTTACTTGTTTGCGCTCCGCCAGTTGCCGCTGCTTCTGGTTTATACACAGGTGCTGCACCGCTTTGAATCTGTTTAATCAATTCTTCTGGCTTGCGGATTCCGTCTTGAACACCAGTTATGATTACTCTTTTACCGGCAAAGCGCTCTTTCGGAACGTCCTTATCCGCCGCAATGATAATGCCCTCTGCTTCGGCAATATCTTGATCGGTTAATGCATTTTCCACACCAATCGAACCTTGTGTTTCTACTTTTATCTCGACACCCAACGCTTCGCCTGCTTTTTGTAAATTCTCAGCAGCCATATACGTATGAGCAATACCAACGGGACAAGCTGTAACAGCTAATATTTTACCCATGATGTTCCCTCCTGCTTTTCAAGTAATCGCTTACCTATATGGTACATCCACTATTAAACAGTTATATTTTTTCTTTTTACCGGAAGCTGCGGTAAAAATGTATTTTTTGACCTGGATGTTTAGGATTATCATATATCTTTTCCCTAAAAAGAAAAAAGGACCACTTTAATGGTGGTCAAGTCTTTTCTAACACTTGTAAAAAATCCAAATAATCCTTTGAACCTGTTAACGCATGAACAACCAATGGTGACTCACTAAGTGCAGCAATTTTTCCAATCACTCCACGAATATCTCCTTGATTTTCCTTTGAAATCGCGAGCATGAAAACAAGGGAAACACGCTCGTTCCCCCACTCTATAGGCTTTTTCAAAACAGCCGTGGCAATGATAGTCCTTTGAAGCATGGAAGGATCTCCGTGTGGAATGGCAATTCCCCCGCCGATGGCTGTAGCAGATTTCCGCTCCCGATTAACAGCACTGTGGATAAATTCTTTACTTGCGTAACCTTGTTTAAAAAGCGCAGTCGCCAGCATTTCCACTACTTCATATCGGTGTTCTTTTTCCACATCAAAAAACATAAGATTTTCATTCAAAAATTGTGAAAGAACATCTTTAATCTCCATATTCTTCTGTTTCAGCGTTTCCACAAACTGACTTATTTTTTTCTTATCGTCCTGGCCAAAAAGAGGAGAAATCACAATCTGCTCCGCATTTATTTTTTCAAGAGGAATGGTGGAAATAATGAAATCAACTGGATGATCTCGTACATATTCCCTCACCCCTGCTTTGCCAATACAGGCGACAATATCAATATCCTGATAGCTCTGTTCAATTTTCGCTTCTAATAAATGTGACATGCCAATTCCCATATGACAAACAATTAGTGCTTTCTTTTTACTCTCGCTCTTCCCTTCCAACCGTTCAATGGAGGCTTGAAAGTGAAGAACAAGATAAGCTGCCTCGTCCTCAGGAATCTCTAAAAGATAGGTTTTCTTTATTTCGTCGAGAGTTAGCATCACCATATTAAACATATAGGGATACATTTTCTTAATATTGGAGAGCAGTGGATTGGTAATCGGAAAACCAAATTTGATTCGATTGAAGACAGAATGCATATGGACGGCTAGACCTTTCATTAATATGGAGTCAGCTTTAAAAGGAAATAATGTCAAAGTCTCCATTTTACTAATAAAAGTATGCAAAATACTTGCTAGCCCTTCATCATATTTCAAAACTTGTTCCGATCCCTCTTCCGTCCGTTTACCACTAATAATGTGCCAGGTAAAATAAACCCGCTCCACCTCTGGAAAGTGAATCCGAAATGATGACTCCAAGGTATCAAAAAGCCAGCTAGCATACTGGAATTCCTTCTGTTTTAAAGTTGTTTTCTTATCAGACTCCTGTACAAATACAGGCGCCCTCTGCCTGGTCCGCTTCATCATGATCAATGCGTGAACCATCAAACTCTCAAGCGCACCATCTGAAAAAGCAATACTAAATTTGTCCTGCATATCCTTAAGAGCTTTCCTCACAGTTGTTATCTCATAGGGTAAAAATAAATCCAACACCACATTTTTTTCATTTGCACCCTTAGGGATAAGCTCGGATAAATGAGCCAATGCATTGCGCTTTTTCAACTCTTGTCCTTGAATCACATTTCCTAGCCGCTGCTTTGAAACGATTTCAAGTCCATAACGCTCAAGCCAATCCGAAATAATCTCTATATCTTTTTTAATAACCGTTTTCGTAATATAGTAACAATCAGCCCAATGCTGTAAAGTAATCGCCTTATCACCAGTTAACAGTTGAAAGGCGATTTCAATCAGGCGCTCTTCATTTGTCTTCGGCTCGTCTGCAAAGAGACTTCGTAAAATTTCCGACCGTTCCTCTTCATCCGTTTCAATCGATATTCCAAAACCAGGCTTGCGAGTGATCGTGGCACTCGGATAATCAACTAAAAAATCCTCCAGCACAGCTAAATCATTGCGTACGGTCTTCTCTGAACAATCCAACTGCTCCGCTAAACCCTTACTTTGCAATACCCCTTCATCATGAAGGAGCAATATTTTTAGTAATTCCTTTTGTCTATTATTCATCCTGCACCTGCTCATACTCACAATATAGTAAAGTGTATAGTTATTGCTGCTACTTTTCAAATCGGAAAGAAGCGAAAGTTACCTCCAAAAGTAAAAAGACGATTCGAGGGGACAAATCGTCTTTTTTGTTACCACTATTTACGCTGAAGCTTTTTCCTTACTTTTTCCAACTTTTCTGTTGATGAATGGTACTACCCAGTAGTCTAAACCGTATTTACCTGCGTTGAAGCCTGCTGTTAAGATGATGAAGCCTAAGAAAATGTCTGTTGGGTTATGAGATACGGTTCCTGCTAAGAAGAAAGAGAAGTTCATTACTAGACCAAAGAACATGGCTGCAGTTGTTAAACAACCTAACATAAGTCCTAAACCGATTAATGTTTCGCCCCAAGGAACGATGAAGTTGAAGATATCGATGTTCGGCAGTGCAAAGCTTTCTAAGAAGTTTACGTACCAGCCGTAAACCATATTGCCATCTGGACCTTTAACTGGATTTGCTACCGCATTTTTCAAGTATCCTGAAGCATCGAAGCCGCCTGTAATTTTATGAAAACCAGCTGTGAACCATGCATAGCCAAGGTATAAACGAATAATTGTTAAAATCACTGCTGAGATCTTATTTTCTCTCAAAAAGGTATTAAACATAAGTCATTCCACCCTTCAAAATTTGTTTGTTCTTTATACTTACACTATATTGCTTTTGGGGTGTTAATAACATAGGCATAGTGACAAGTTCACAGTATGTTAAAAATGTTATGACGGAAGTTTGAACAGTTCTAAATACTAGTAATCAATACAAAGTTCGAATGTTGGGGCATTGTTGTATAAAAGAAAATCGATTGTCAGTCGATATAAAATTAATCCATAAAAAAAATGAACGATTAAAAAGGGCCCGTTTCCCACTGCATCGTTACAGTGAAAAACAGGGCCCTCTCGTGTCAGAAGAATGTGAGAATCAGTACTCCTCGCTATTCCTCCTATTTACTTCCATAATTAAACTTCTTTTTCAATTCCTGTATTCGATCCATAGCTTGAACCAAGGTATCGTAGTTCGTAACCTGTTCTCTTAATGTTGGGTGAAGCTTGTTGTAGGCAACTTTACAATCATTGACGATCTCCTTATCCTCTACCGTCAAATCACTAGCGGCAGGAAGATCACTAATTTGATGAATCACTTCCGTTACCTTTTCATGTAAGTAAGCTGTACTGAACCTTAGACTTTCTCTTTCACCTTCGTTTTGAACCGTATAATAGATTCTGCCGCCCTCTTGCCCAAAGTCCAGCTGTTCAAAGGTAATCGTTCCGTCTTGTTCAGCAGCCTTTTCTGCTAGAACATCCTTTGCATCCAGGGAGCTATATAATCTAACTGTTTGACCCTGTTGAACTCTATCAATTGTCACATTATCTTGGGCACCCGTATTATTCTCAGCACCTGCAAAATGCATCATAATATTTTCCGTTCTTGGCAGCGCATCACTTTCAAACATCTGCCATTCATAAATCCGAATCGCGCCCCAAGGAGAAGTACCGCTATTGTAGACCTGAAGTTTAAATTCTCTAGCCGTAACAGGCTGGTCTAAAACAATATCGGTCACAGCCTTCGTATTATCAGTAATCCTTTTAGCACTGACCCATTCACCTTTTTCATCTTTATAAAACAGCTCGAAATCAACGGTGTTCATATTACTTGCTTCCCCGCCATATTCAGCATGTTCGACACGCCAGCGTTTGATTGTTTTCTCCTCACCAATATCAATGGTCATATAACCAGTCTTTGCATTTGTTGCACACCATTTACTGTTGCCGATTGCTGTTCCATCTAATGCTTTCACTGCAGGCTCAGCATCATTTTCTGCTGACACAGCTGTTACTTGTGCACCAAGGACAACATTATCAGAGGTTGGATTTTGTTCAATCTCCGTTGCATCCGTGCCCATGCCCCAGTCAAAATCAACGACAGCTGCTTCACCTCGTACATAATTATGATTGACCGGTACGACTTTCAATGAAGTACGATTATCACTCGAAGCGTTTTCATTTGTCCGGGTAATACTTGGTGTGTAGAAATAGTTATTTGGCGTAACACCTAAAAGTGTTTCCGCCCCATCGGCATTCTCTTGGTAAATCTCATAATGCAATACGTTCTCCTGCTCGCTCCAGCCTAGACGAGCTTCCGCCTCAAATGCTGTTTTCGGCATTTCTTCTAAAATTTCCACATCAGCTGGTTTCGATAAAACAGCTTCAGCTGAATCATAAATGGACAGCTGGCCTAATTGAAAAGCATAGTTTTCAAGTTTGTCAGAGTTACTGATTTTAAGACTTACTGCATACGCCATCTTTCCTGCATCTTCTCCCAAATCAACAACGGCTGTCTGCCAGCCCTTTTCAGTCGCTGGAAGTGAATAGTATTTCATGTTATCCTGCGAATAATCTTCGCTGTATGCTACACCAAGCTTAGCTTCTGCGCCTGATTGATTCTCATAAACCACGCGGACCTTAGTACTGTCAGTAATCGGAAGTTTGGTGCTGTAAAGCATTGTATCATTTTCGGAGTTGGCCTCGAGCGTACCGCTGAATTTAAGCGAATTCCCCCCGTTATAGGCTTTATCGAAATCATAGGATACATTGATTCTGCTGCCTTCACTGCGAATCCACCAACGCCAGGTTGGCATAACATCCTGGATGGAGCGATTGTTCCACTCGAGTTCACTAGCAATGGTCCCATTAACAAAATATTGTTTTCCATGGCCGCTATTAAAGTTTGTGGTAAAAGGCATTTCCTGAATAACGGACGAATCGGTCACAAACCGAGCCATTCCCTTCCAATCGGAAGAATCATCTGCAAGGGTTGGGTCACCCTGCGGTCCCGTCCAGAGATTTACTTCTTCTTCGTGAAAGTCAGCAGGATTTTCTGCCAGCCCCATGGTTGAGTTTGGTGTATAAAGTGCAATCGAAACCTTTGACTGTTTGTTTTCATCCAGCAGTGCTTCCGTATTAATTTTTGTATTATAAGAATTCTGTTGTATTTCGAAACCTGCATAGGCGTCAAATGGGTTCCGGTTATGACCATTCATCGTTTCAACCGTGGTGTTAATCTTATCGGTGTTCCAGTTATAGTTTAAAAAGAACTCATCAACGGCATATTCCCCGTCCTCTGCCGGCTTCACATACATGTCATTATTGCTGTTAATAGAATCCTGATAGCTGACATTTCCTGTATTGGACTGAGCATCGTACCAGCTGACATTAAGATTTGAATTCCGTTTGATATAGCGCATCATTTCATTCATACGTACGGCTGTTTGCTGATTAACACCATACGTTTCTTGGTTAAAGAAATAACCGTCAAATCCAAAATACTCAGCAACTTCAATCATTTTGTCTGCCACAGGGAAACTTCCGTCTTCATTTTGCTTTGTAAACTTTTCTATCTCAGCAAGTCCTTCTGCTGATCTGCCCCATGGGAAACCAAGTGTTGCATAAACAGGCACTCCATTTCGGTGGGCGGCATCCACTATATCTGGTGTAGGGATGGCAAAAATCCCCTCATTGGTTCCTGCCCAGTAAATATAAGAATCAAGCAGCTGCCAGTTGTCGAAAGCGTATACATTAAAGTCATTGCTTCCAACCGAACTTGCCTCATCATGATTCCAAGTCGTAATGGCTGCAGAGGTGATACCAGCCTTTGGATTAGCTAGTGGATTAATCTGAGTTCCTTTGAATCGGTCTTTGTTTAAAGGGACGCTGGCGCGGTTCAATTCAGCATCAGGATCCTTTTCAGGAGACCATTCCATGAGTGAATCAACATTGAAAGCGGGTGCCAGCGGCTTTAGACTGAGCTTGTCCGCATAGTTCTCATTGACGACTGCTGTTCCGTCCCCGTTAACTCCGGCTTCAGCCCCCGGTGCATTCATTGAACCCAGTAACATGATTGCCGCCGATGCAGATAAAATGCGGCTGTACAACTTACTTCCTTTTCTTCTCATTTTGCTCCTCCTCTTACACTTATTTACTTCCAAAAATGGAAGCACTTTCAATTAGTATAAAATTCTGCCACTTTTTAAAATAGTGGAGTATTAATAGATTTGCTGTCTAAATTAAAGAAGCAATCTATAGTGAAAAATTCACTAGAATCTAAGTTCCTCCTTTTCACCTAGATAGATTATTCTTTGTGGTACTTTCTTACCGAAATTTGGAAATGTATTGACCTCCGTCGTGTAAGCGTTTTAGAATTGTGGTATATATTTGGTTTCATGTGACTGGATCATACTAGGCATGGAAAACAGAACGAGATTATTCTCGGTTGTTTTCCATGCCTTTTTGTTTTCTAGCAAACAACCAAAATATAGAAAAGAGAAAAGGAGGATTACATAAAACATAGGCTAAAAATTTCAATAGAAAGAAGGGAAGATTTTTGAAAACCAAGTTTTGGCTCAATTTATCCATCATTTTTACAATGTTGTTTTCAACCGTAATGACCATGAGCACATTTACTGCAGCAGCACAGGAGGGTTCACCTATGGAATATGAAATATACCCTTTACCTCAAGACATAACCTACCATGAAGGATCGCTTACATTAGACAAAGCCATCCAAGTCATCTATGACCACACCATCGATTCCGTCACAAGAAAAAAAGCAGAAACAATTTTTACAGAAAATGGCTATTCTGTTCCAGTCATAGGGACTGAGCCAGCTGATGATAAAATAAATATTTTAGTAGGAACAAAAGGCTCAAATGGCCCGGTAGATTCCTTTGCAGCTGCAAATGTAAATAGCGAAGGCAGCGATTTTTCAAAAATTGATGCCTACCAATTAGACATTCAAGAGAATACCATTACGATACTAGGTAAAGACACAGACGCCAGCTTTTATGGCGTGGTAACGTTAAACGCGATCCTGGCACAAGCCCCTAATAAGGCTGTCCGGTATTTAACCATTAACGACTATGCCAATACAGAAATTAGAGGTTTTATTGAAGGATACTATGGAATTCCATGGAGCAATGAGGATCGGATGTCACTTATGGAGTTTGCCGGTCAATTTAAAGCGACTTCCTATGTCTTTGCACCAAAGGACGACCCGTATCATAGAGAAAAATGGGGAGAGCCTTATCCAGCAGACATGTTAGCCGAAATTGGCAAAATGGCACAAGTAGGAAATGAGACGAAAACTCGTTTTGTTTGGACAATCTCCCCATTAGGAGAAGTCGCTCATATCGCCAGAACACAAGGCCAACAAGCTGCCATGGAGTTGCTTCCGGAAAATACCGAAAAAATGCTGGCAAAATTTGATCAATTATATGATGTGGGGGTACGCCAATTCGGTGTTTTAGGGGATGACGTTGGAAATCTGCCTCTTGATTATGTGGTCCAATTGATGAATGCTGTATCCCAATGGGCTGATGAAAAAGGCGATGTCTATGATATTCTTTACTGTCCGGCAAGCTATAATTCCAGCTGGGCGTGGAATGCTGCGGAGTTGAATGCCTATGAAAAGGGCTTCGATGAAAATATACAAATTTTCTGGACTGGTTCGACAACCTGTGCCCCGATTGTCCAGTCGACCATTGATACATTTAAGAATAGAAGTAACAATGGAGTCACAAGACGCGATCCATTATTCTGGCTCAACTGGCCAGTCAATGATGTCGATATGTCACGTGTGTTTTTAGGAAAAGGAGAAATGCTCCAAACTGGCATTGAAAATCTCTCTGGTGCTGTGACAAACCCGATGCAGGAGGCTGAAGCTTCAAAAATCGCCATTTTTGCAGTTGCCGATTATGCGTGGAATACAGAAAAGTTTGATGCAGATAAAAGCTGGGAGGATAGTTTTGACTATATCGAACCAGACGCAGCAGAAGAACTTCATACCTTAGCCAAACATATGTCTGATGCGGATCCAAACGGTTTACGTCTATCAGAGAGTGAGGATATTAAGAGTTTGTTAGATTCCATTACATCTAAAGTGAATAATGCGGAATCATTAAAAGATGAGGCACCAGAAGCAATTGCCCAGTTGCAAATTATCGCCGATGCCGCAAATGGATTTTTAGCAAAAACAAAGAATGAAAAGTTAAAGGAAGAGTTAGTGCCATTTGTCAAAGCGTTAAGAGACATGGTATTAGCTGACATCGAGTTTATTAAAACAGACCTAGCCATTGAGAATGGAAATAAATCAGATACCTGGAATCACTTTGCAAAAGCAACGGCGCTGCGCCAGCAAAGCTTAAACTATGATCGTCCATTATTAAGCGGCACGATGAAAGCAAAACCAGCTAAAAAGAGACTGCAGCCATTTACCGATAACTTAGAGGCTAAAATCTCACCAAAGGTTGCACAACTGCTAGATCTTCAAATGGAAGAAACAACAGCTAGTATCTTTACGAATGTCGAAGAATATAAAAATGTACCGCTAACAGAAAACAAAACAACAACCTCAATCACTGCTGCAGGTTCCATTACGTTAAACAAAGGTGAATACCTAGGCGTAAAATTAGGCAGAGTCAAGGATGTAGTGGACATTGAAGCCCCGACAGTTAAAGGATTAACAGCAGAAACATCTTTAAACGGGATTAAGTGGGAAAAGGTAAGTAGTGAGGATGCTCCAGCTGATGCCAGATATATAAGACTGTTAAATAAACAAGCAAAACCCGTAGAGTTTACATTAGACCATCTAGCTGTAACATCCTTTGAGGTTGAACCTAAATCTGTTAAAGAAACAAATTATACCAGTGTTGAAAACCCTCTTGCCCTCTTTGATGGTGATTTTAATACACCTGGATGGTTTAAGAATAGTCAAACAGCTGGTAAGTATATTACCTATGATATGGGACAAGAAATTACACTTAATAGTCTAAAAGCAGTAATTAATGAAGGCGAGCATGATTTTCCAAGACATGCTATTATTGAGGCTTCATTAGATGGTAACGAATGGACGACCGTCATGACCTTTGGCAGTCAGGATGGTCCAAACGAGGGTGAAGCTGCAAATGCAGACCTGGCCGAAGCGATATTTGACCAGCACGAAGCCCCTTACCGAGCAAAAGAAGTCAGAGATTTAGATCAAAAGATTAAGTACTTAAGATTTAAGATGACAAGAACAAAGGTCGGTTCTGATAAGTGGGTGCGGATGCAGGAATTGGTCATCAACGATGGCGAGTATTACCCTGAAGTCAATAATCCCACGATATCAACCACTGCAGCAAATACAACCGGTAATACCAAGGATTATCTGATTGATGGCAGCCTTAATACGAAATTCAAACCAGCCGGAACAGAAGCTGGTGAAATTCTCTACCATATTGGGGAAGCAGAAAAGACAGTAACAGGAATTACGATTTTAGAAGATCCAAACAACGTATCAGGCAGTGAAGTTTCTGTACGAACTGAAACAGGTTGGAGAAAGCTTGGTACCATTGATACTGGCTATCAATTTTTCCCAACGGATCATATCCCGCCCGTGTTAGACCTAAAGATTGAATGGGTGGAAGGAAAAACCCCAGCCATTTATGACATAAAAGTGGATAAAAACTAAGCCTTTCAGTAAAAAACCGCTTGGATAACTTAATCCCAAGCGGTTTTATCTATGTTACTATTTTGATTCTGTGAGCATTGCACCGTATACTGCCCCCAAAAGGTTAGCATTTTGGCGATAATCACATGCAATGATTTCTGGTTTAATTTTAGCAAGATCCACCTTTGCTAAAATATGATCCAGTTTCTCGTTGATTCCATCAATCAGATCGTCCCTTGCACTGATTCCACCACCGATGACGATTACTTCAGGATCATAAATATACTGCAAATTATAAATCCCTACGGCCAATAAACGATAGAATCGATCGATCGCTTGGATACAATCTATATCTCCTGAATCAGCCAGCTGAAAGATCTGTTCACCTGAAATAGACTCCACATCGATTTGTTTTCTTTTCGCAACCTCTTTCACTAGTGCAGCGGTTGAAGCCACCCTGCTCCATACATCATTGCTATCTTGGATATCACTAGTTAACAGCATATAACCAAATTCGCCGCCATGGAGATGGGTCCCTTTATGCAACTGGCCGTTTTTAAACACTGAGCCGCCAATTCCCGTTCCAATCACCATAACAAGCACATCTTTTTTGCCCTTAGCTGCGCCATTCCAAATCTCAGCATATCCCGCACAATTAGCGTCATTTTCTAGGTAAACCGGCAGTGAAGTAAGCTCTTTAACTAAATTTTTGATATTTGGGCCATGTAAATAACGGATGGCACTTGAACCATAAATCACACCTTCTTCCGAAACGGCTCCTGGTGCACTGATTGCAATCCCGTTAACATCGTAATACGTTTCTGTAAGATTCTTAATAATCGATAGCAGTTCGTCTAATGTTTTAGGTGTTTTTACTTTATTATTCTCTAGAATTTCAGCACTTTCAGTAACTAATCCGTACTTAATAAATGTTCCGCCAATATCCAAAGCTAAATATTTTCTCATCTTAAAAACGCCCCTAGGTCGCATACGTTTTATTTATATATATTGTCATCCTGTGCATCGAATTGTTTGGTTTCGATGACTTGTTTTAACCAATAAGCAGATTTTTTGAGAGCACGGTTTCGGTTTTCTTCTAGGTAAATTTCTACCAATCCATATCGATTCTTAAAGGCATTCATCGGAGACACATTGTCACTGAAGGCCCAAAGCATATAACCTGTACAATTGGAGCCCTCTTCCACACCCTTTAGTAACCACTTTAAATGTTCACTAATAAATTCAATCCGGTAATCATCCTGGATTATGCCTTCTTCATTTTTAAATCGGTATTCATTTTCAACACCCATCCCATTTTCGGCAATAAACCATTCGATATTTCCGTACTCTTCTTTCATTCGCATCGCAATATCATACATCACCTGAGGATAGATTTCCCAGCCGCGGTGTGGATTCATCTTTCTGCCTGGTAAATCAAAGCTTTCATAATAATAAGCAGGATGGAAAGGTGTCTCTTCATTCCATGCCGTTGAACGAGCTTTTACTCGGTATGGGAAGTAGATATTCAATCCTACATAATCGACAGTGTTCTCTTTTATAATTTGCAATTCTTCATCCGTTGCTTCAAAAGCAATATCATGTTTATTCATTAGTTCCATCAATTCTGCAGGGAATTCCCCTTTGATCGAAGGATCTAAGAAAATTCTGTTGTAAAATAAATCAAAGATGCGGGCAGCTTTTTGATCATGTTCAGCCGATGAGCGTGCATAGGCTACCTCTGGATTGATAATGTTACCAATCTTTGCTCCATATTTATCTTTTAAGCCCATTTGTTTAAATAAACGAATAACTTTAGCGGTTGCTAAGCTTTTATTAAAATTCCATTGCATCCACTTTTGTGTATTTTGTTCGAATGGATAACGAATCGCATCTAAGTAGACACGCGTTTGAATCACAATCGGCTCATTAAAAGTAAACCAATGCTTCACGCGATCACCATAACGTTCAAACACTTTTTCCGCATATTTAACGAATAGATCAACGACATGCTTGGATCCCCAGCCGCCATACTTCTTAAATAAAACAGAAGGAAGTTCGTAGTGTTCTAGACAAATCATTGGCTCCACGTTATTCTTGATTAACTCATTGATCATATCATCTATATAACTAGCATATTCCTCATCTACCACAGCATTTTCATAATCTAGTAAAAAACGTGACCAGTTAATAGACGTCCTAAAGTTTTGTAAACCGATTTGTTTCATATAGCCAATATCTTCTTTATATCTATTTTTAAAATCAGTCGCTACAGCAGGACCATATCCATTATGCCAAACATTCTTATTCTCTTTATACCACAGGTCGAGAAAGGAGTCCTGTGTCTCTTTTTTTCCAGACCATCCCTCCGTTTGCCAAGCAGACACCGCTGCTCCAAGGAAAAAGTCCTTCGGTACATTCATTGTCTTTTGCATCCTACTTACCTCCGGTTCCATAAGAATCTCTTATGATTGATTGATATTATTTGCTGTTATATTTCTATACTTTGTTGGCGTATAGCCAGTGAATTTTTTAAAAACATCCACAAAATACTTATATTCTCGATAGCCGACCTTTTCAGCAATTTCATTTACATTAAAAGGTGTTTCTTCAAGAAGCTGTTTTGCTTCCTCAACACGCATAGTATTTATATAGTCATTAAAGCTCTTGCCCGTTTTTTGTTTAAATAGTGAGCTGAAATAATTAGGGGAAATATTAATGACATCCGCCACCTCATGTGCCTTGATAGGTGACGCATAATAGGACCTAATATATTGTTCAGCCCTCTCGATCAGCCAGTCGCTGCCCTTTGGATTATAATCCGATGATTCACTTACTGGACTGACAATAAACCCTTGTTTACTATAAGGAAGATATCGAGTATCTTCATATAATCTCTGATAAACCTCATACAGCTGACCGATTGTTATTTCGGTATCATTAAAAACACAATATAACTCTGGAAAACTTAAGTTTTCAGGAGTAGGAGCAGGCTGATAATTTGTTACACAAGTAAGTAATACGTTTTTACTTGTAAACACGGATACACTTTCATATCCCTGACTCATTAAGGAGTTTTCCACAAGATTTTCCCAATCCGTTTTCAAGCCATGCAATATTTCTTCAGATAAATCTTTTGTTTTGTTGTTATACTCTTTTAACATCGTAACAAAGGGGTATATACGAACATTCGTAAATAAACCCGTGAAGTTCGGAATGGTTTCTGGTACATCGAGTACTTGATGAAGAATCGTATTTTTTAAATTCGTTTGATAAGTATGGTGCGCGGCTTTTCGTTCCTCTTGTAAGGTACTCGTGATTTTCGTGATGACCCGTAAAAGCTCGTCAACATCTACCGGCTTCAATAAGTAATCCTTTACACCTAATTGAATTGCCTGTTGAGCATATTTAAAATCGTCGTACCCACTTATGATAATCGTCCGAATATCAGGGTAGTTCTCATGAATGAAGGCAGCCAATTTCAAGCCATCTACATTCGGCATTCTGACATCGGTTAACACTAAATCTATATCATGATGATCCTTAAGCTTTTGAATAGCCTCTGCCCCGTTGTACGCAAGACCCACGACTTCCACCATATATTCATCCCATGGAATCGTCTGCTGCAAGCCGCGACAAATAATCGGTTCATCATCAACAATTAGCATTTTAAAGGACATATTACTCACCTGTCTCATTTGAAATTAGATTACGATTACCACTTTCAGATAGTGGAAGCTTTAAGCGAATCCATGTACCCACATCAGCCTCTAACAGTTCGAATTTTGCCTCTTCCCCAAAGGCAAGTTCTAAGCGGTCGATAAGGTTATGAATGGCATAACCACCTTTCCGATTAGGGTCCTCTTCCTGTTTCTCATCCGGAAATCCCCAGCCATTGTCGATGACATCCATCCAAATTTCCTTCTCCACCTTAAACATTCGAATCCGAATAACGCCTTGTCGAGGCAAATCATCAAAACCATGAAGAATACTATTTTCTACTAAAGGCTGTAAAATTTGCTTAATGATATAGACATCTTTTATTTGATCATCATAAAAAATACTATAATTCAAACGATTGCCAATCCTGCTCTTTTGTAACTCCAAGTAATTTTGAATATATTGAATTTCTTCCTCTGCCTTTACCCACATCTTTCCCATGTTTAAATTCATCCGAAAAATTTTGGATAAACGTTCAATTAACTGCCCAGTTTCCATTGCCTTTTCTAGACGTGAAGTCCAACGAATCATATCCAGGGTATTGTATAAAAAGTGTGGGTCAATCTGGCTTTGAAGAGCCTTCAATTCCGATTCGCGCTGCTTGATCTTTAACTTATATTCTTGATTAATATAATTCTGTATCGTAGTGACCATCTGGTTAAATCGGAGTCCTAATTTTCCAATCTCGTCTTGTGATGAGATTGGAACATGCGCTGTAAAATCCCCTTCTCCAAGTTGCTTGGTTTGCTTCGTCAGTTCCACAATCCTTCGGATAAAAGATTGATAAAATCCCATAAAAGCAATTGCTCCAAGCACTAATAAAAGAAAAAACATAAAAACAAACAAGCTGCGGACATTATATAAACTCTTAACCACTTCTCCTTCATTCACTATCGCAATCGAAACCCAATTAGTTCCTGCGATTGCCTTTTTAACAATTAAATAGTCACCTTGTTTTGCCTTGGCTTTCAATGTTCTACTCTTGCTGTTGACAATCCAATCCGTTATTTTAAGATCAGGAAAGGGCGTCCCAGCTAATGAAGGATCCTGGTGCAGGACTACTTCTCCTTTTTTGTTCAATACAAAATAATCACCAGTTTGGTTTATCGTATTATTTTCAATTGTCTTATATAGTTTAGTTTCGTCTAATCGAATTCTTACCATCCCGATAGGTTGGTTAATATGGTTAATATCATTAATCACCCTTGTTAAACTAACGACTTTCTTTGTATTTTCCCCATTTTCAATTACCTGATAGGTATTGCTCCAATAAGGACCGCCCTCTAAATCTTTGGCACCTTGATTCAACCTAACTTCATCACCTATTACATGGCTGCCTATCTCTAAAACATGTCCATCGTTCGCGATTAAAGAAATAGAATCAATATAGCTGTGACTCATAAGCTGGAAGGTAAAATAACCCCGAATCCCTTCAACGGCATCTTTATACTCTCTTTGATTGATATCTTCCTCCGCAGCCGTAAAAAACGTTCGGAAGTTTTCTTCATAAATCATATAAGAAGACATATTCTCTATCCCACGGATGATGGCTGTTACGTTATCTTCATTTTTTTCTAGGTTTCTAACTGTATTGTTTTCAGCCTGCTGCTTAAAAACGGACGTGGTTTGATAGTAGATAATACAGCCAATAATCAAGGTTGGTAAGGTAATCAAAAGTAAAAACACGGTAACAAATTTGTTTTTTAATCCCCAATTTCGGAACATTGCACATCAGCCTTTTAATTTTATTACCATTTAGTTTATCCTTTTACTGCTCCGGCTGTCATACCATTGACAATTTCTTTTTCTAGGAATAAATAGAAAAGGATAATAGGGATCATAGACATTGTTAATCCTGCCATCTGTGCTCCATAATTAACGGTAAACTGACCCGCAAAACTTGCAAGACCTAACGGCAATGTTTGAAGGGCTGGATCATTCAGTAATACGAGAGCAAATGAGAACTCGTTCCAGTTATAAATAAAGTTCAAAATAATAACGGTAGCAAGCGCAGGACGGGACATCGGCAAAATAATTGACCAGAAAATCCGGAAAATTCCACAGCCATCGATAATAGCTGATTCTTCGATATCCTTTGGAAAAGCCTTCATAAAACTTGTTAGGATAAAAATCGTAATCGGTAAATGGAAGGCAATGTACGGAAATAACAAGGTAATAGGAATATTCAGTAATCCTAAATTTTTCAATAAAATAAACATGGGAACAAGAGTAGCGTGTATCGGAATTAACATCCCGAAAATAAAGAAGGTATACAAGGCATTCTTAAACTTAAACTCTATTCTTGCAAGAAAATAGGAAGCTAATGCACCGATTAACACAGTAAGAATAGTTGCAAGTAAACATATAAAAATACTATTTTTAAAGAGAACCCCTAAATTAGCGGTACCCCATGCTTCTATATAATTATCAATAACCAAAGTCTTTGGTAAACCAAATTGATTAACCGCAAATTCTTTTTCTGACTTAAAAGAGTTGATTATCATCCAAATAATAGGATAAACATTGATCACCGAAAAAATGATCAAGACTGCATATATGAGGGTATTTTTTACACTCATTTTCCTTGTGCTTTGATGCAGCGGCAATTCAGATTGTGTTGTTTTCTTAATCGTCGTTTCCATTCTGTGCCCCTCCCCATCAAATAAATTTTTGGCCAAGAACTTTTTTTACAATTCCAATCATTATGAGACTGAAGAAGAAAATAAATACGGATATCGCACTGCCGTAACCATATTGCAGATTCGAAAATGTCTCATTGAACATATACAACGCCATAACGTCTGTAGAATGAGATGGTCCGCCATGTGTCATAACATAAATTAAATCAAACGTTCTTAAACTACCGGAAATACACAATATAATCGCAACAATAATGGTATCCCAAATCATAGGGATGGTTATTTTCCAGGTTGTTACCCATTCTGAAGCACCATCCATCTTTGCCGCTTCCATTACTTCTTCCGGTATGTTTTGCAAGGCTGCAAGAAAAATAATTAAATAGAGCCCGACGAATTGCCAGATTACAGTAATACACACTGCCACCATAGACCACTTTGTATCTCCTAACCAGTTTTGTGCCAAAAAGTCTAAGCCGACAGCCCTTAAAATTTCGTTAATCATGCCATCCTTCGTATTATATATGAGGCTCCATGTAAGCGAGATCACGACCGTTGATAAGACAACTGGAAGGAACCCAATAGTTCTAAAAATCTTTAAGCCCTTGATTTTTCGATTTAATAAAAGAGCTATAAATAAAGCAATCGGAATCTGTCCAAATACTGAGGCGATTACAACAAAAATGTTATTGCCTACTGAATTCCAAAATAATGCATCTTGAAAAAGATTCTCAAAGTTTTGCAGACCGATAAATTCCATTTCCGAAAAACCATCCCATTCCATAAAGGAATAATAAAACGATTGGATAATCGGATAGATAGCAAAAACGGTATAAATCAAAAATGCCGGCAGTAAACCGATAATAAGAGCGGCTTTACTTTTCCCAGTTAGTTGCATATTTATCTCCCCTATGAAATGACAGGTTGCCTTTATTCAGGCAACCTGTATTTTAAAAGATTATTTCTTTCCTTGTTCGTTTTCCTTCTGCATGTCTTCAGCTAATTCCTTAGGTGTCTTTTCACCGATAGTGATAGATTGTAAGCCATTGTTAATCATGTCTGTTAACTCAGGTGTTAACGTTGCATCATAAACTGGTGCTAAACCACCTTGTGCAAATCCGTTAGCTGTTTTGTAAATTTCAGGAATGCTATCGTCCAATTCTACTTGTACTGGAACAACGATATTAGACTTAGCTAATCCTTGGTACAACTCATCACCATAAAAGTACTCTAAAAATTTAAATGCTGCTTCTTTCTTCTTACCAGATAATTCAGCATTAAGAGCGATACCGCCGCCAGCTGCACCAGAAATTTTTTCTGTATCTCCTTCGCCGCTAAAGCTTGGGAATGGAGCAACGCCGATATTATCGATATTTTCTACACCTTCTAAGATTGGTCCGATAGCCCAAGAACCTGCGAAGTGCATAGCAGCTTCTCCACTATTAAATAATGTTCTAGATTGTGCTTCGTCAATTGTATTAAAATCTTCGTTAAATGCCTTAAGGTTTGCTAATTCCTCAACTACTGATAACGCCTTCACAAAGTTCTCATCCGTAAAAGAGCCTTTTCCGCTTAACGTGTTTGGTAAGAACTCACTGCCTGTAAAACGATCTGCAATCGTTGAGACATAAACAGACTGTAAAGGCCAAATCGATTTATTACCTAATGCAATTGGCGTTACTTTTTGGTCATTTAAAGCCTTTATTAATTCTTTTAACTCATCATATGTTTTTGGAAATTCTTCAAATCCTGCTTTTTTCACAGCATCTTTATGATAGTAAATCAAGCTAGTTTCACTAATGTTTGCTGGAATCGCGTACTGCTTTCCGTCGACTGCATAATCTTTCAAGATACCCTCTGGAATTTTCCCTTCCCAAGTATCAAGGATATCATTTAAAGGAAGTAACGCTTTTCCTTCAACTAGAGGCGCAATACGTGCACCAGGCCATACGCGGAACATATCCGGTAATTGCTTTCCTGCTGCTTGTGTTCTTAGCTTTGTTTCATATTGATCATGTGGAATACTTTCAATTTTAACGTGGATACTATCTTTGTTTTCTTCATTGAATTTAGCAATGATATCTTTATAAACCTTATATTCCGGACGATTTTCAGTCCAATCATTCCAAACTGTAAGTTCTGTGACTTTACCGTCTCCAGATGCCTTCTCTTCTCCACCGCTGCATGCAGTTAAAGTTAGTAATAACAAGCTTAAGACTAATAGGCCTAGCTTCTTCATTGTGGTTCCCCCTTTAATAAAATCAAACGCTTACAATTACTAATTGTAAAGGTTTTCATTTTTTTCACTATCCGAAAAAATTTAAAAAACATCCGATAATTTACGCTCTTTTTAAATAAACATTTTTTAGATACATAAATAGTATTCTTCCATAAAAAAAAGACGATTCGATGTCGAATCGTCTTTTTTTATTATATTACTTTTTGAATTTGATCCTGTTCTTGTTTTCCTCGTTTATGGTACCCCTTACCATAATAAAAGGCAGTTAAGATCCCTAGCCAAAGCGGTCCAACGATTAAAGCAATTCTTGTATCTGGGAAGACTGCCATTAATCCAACTACTAGAAGTAAGAATGCTAATGAAAAGTAAGATGTGAATGGGAATAATGGCATCTTATATTTTAAGCCTCTCAATTGATTAGCTGTTAATCCCTTCCGATACTTGATTTGAGATAATAAAATCATCGACCATGTCCAAATTGCACCAAACGTTGAGATCGCTGTTACCCATGTAAATACTTTTGCCGGTACTAAATAGTTAAGAACAACACCCACTAACAGTGCACCCGCTGTTACTAACACGGCTTTACTAGGAACACCATTCTTGTTTAATTTACCTAATCCCTTTGGTGCCTCATCATTTTCAGCTAAGTTAAATAGCATCCGTGCTGTACTAAAGATTCCTCCGTTACACGATGAAAGCGCAGCGGTCAAGACAACAAAGTTAATAATTCCGGCTGCAGCAGGAATTCCAAGCTTATCAAAGGTCAAAACGAACGGACTGCCTTGCGCTCCGATTTCCGTCCAAGGATAAATTGACATAATCACAAACAAGGCACCTACATAGAAAATAAGAATTCGCCAGAAAACAGTATCAATCGCTCTAGATAATGTTTTTTCCGGATTCTTTACTTCCCCGGCCGTAATCCCAATCATCTCAATTCCTAAGAAAGCAAACATAACCATTTGTAAGGACATTAACACCCCAGTGATCCCATTTGGAAGAATTCCACCGTTCTCCCAAAGATTGCTGATACCAGTAGCGATACCGCCATTACCAATTCCCAAAGCAATCATTCCAAGACCACTCACAATCATGAAGATGATTGTAATAATCTTAATTAACGCAAACCAAAATTCAAGTTCTCCATATGCTTTTACATTCAGGAAATTGACAGAAGCCATGATCACTAATGCTGCCAGTGCCCAAATCCAGCGAGGTACTTCTGGGAACCAATACTCCATGTAGATTCCTGCTGCGGTAATCTCAGCCATACAAGTTACAACCCATAAGAACCAATAATTCCATCCTGTTAGGAAACCAGGCAAGGCGCCTAAATAATCGCGGGCATATTGACTAAAGGATCCTGCAACTGGCTTCTGAATCGCCATCTCACCAAGTGCCCTCATAATAAAGAACATAATCATACCGGCAAATGCATAACCGAGAATAATACCAGGTCCCGCAAGCTTAATAGCAGTTGCTGACCCTAGAAACAGACCTACCCCAATGGCAGCTCCTAAGGACATTAGCGTAATATGTCTTTCTTCTAAACCTCTTTGTAATTGATTTGGATTTTTTTGCATAGTCTGCCCCCTATTTTAGTTTAAATCTCCTATTTCCCTTTTACAGTAAAAAAGATACAATATTATTCGAATAAAACCTACTGTTTATATTTAAATAATATCCCCCTATTCTTTTTTAAAATGATAGCGTTTCCAATGACTTGCAGAATAATAAAAGCGAAAACTTCGTGAAATTAATATAACATATCTGTGAACATTTTATATTGTGGAATAAAGACAAATCTATTAAAAGAATATTGTTTTAAATAACAAATACGTTACAAAGTGCACAATCTCATTGATAGAGGTGTTATAGATGACAAATGATCCGTTTCGAGCAAGCTTTGATAGTTTAGAAGAATTTGCAGATATGGTAAGTGATGTTTTACATTGTCCGATAACGATAGAAGATGCAAACCATCGTCTCCTTGCCTACAGTACCCATGATGATCGAACCGACCCGGCACGGATTGCCACGATTATCGGCCGCCGTGTACCGGAAAGAGTGATTAATTCCTTATGGAAGGAAGGGGTCATTCCTTCCTTGTTAAACAGCCGTGAGCCTGTAAGGGTTAAGACTGTGGATGAAATTGGACTAGGAAATAGAGTTGCCGTATCCATTTGGAAGAACGATGAAGTCCTCGGCTTCATTTGGGCATTAGAGATTGAAAAAACTTTAGGCGAAGAAGAAATGGTCTGTTTAAAGCGAGCGGCGGACGCAACTAAGAATAAACTTATTCAACTGCAGAACCGAAAAAATAAAAAAGAAGAGCAATTTCAAGAATTTTTTTGGCAGCTGTTAACGAGTCATCTTTCTTCCAATGAAGAAATTACTAGTAAGTTTCATGCTTTGCAAATTTCACCGCCCTCATTATTCTCGGTTGCCGTCTTTCAATTTTCAAAGGAATTAGAAAGAGAAGATGAAAAGCATATAGCCTACTTATTAAAAACCATTCAACTGCCAAAAATTTTATTGCACACGATTGACCATCAACAATTAATCTTGTTTATTTCTCTAGATGAAATTGATCAGCCAGTGAATAAACTAAATTCATTTTGTGAGCTGTTTGTTGCCAAAATGAAGGAACGATTTGGAATTGAGTCAATCGTCCAGGGCTATAGCAGTGTCTATTGCGATTTAGGAAAAGTGGAAAAAGCGCACAAAGAAGCTCGAACTGTACTATCAGTAAAGAGAAAATTTCCTAGTGAAGCAACAAATATCCATGGCTACCAAAGCTTAGGAATCTATAAGTATATTGATGTATTGATAGAAAAGGCCGGTACAGACCAGAACGAAAACTATTCTCTGAGAAGGCTTCAAGAATATGATAAAAAAAACAACACCGATCTCGTTGAAACATTGGAAGTTTTTTTAAACAAAGACAGCAATGTCCACGAAGCCTCAAATCAATTAAATGTACACACAAACACACTAAATTACCGGCTCAAACGTATATCAGAAATTGGTGAAATTAACTTAAAAGATCCAAACCAAAAAATAACCCTCTACTTAGACCTAAAAATCGAAAAGTTCAAATAGGAAAAGCAGGTGCCTGTCCCCTCAGCAGAGGTGACAGGCACCTGCTTTTTGAAAATTTCAACAAAACTAATTTTTGTTTTTTGCTATGTAAGACTTATCATCTTTTGCTTTTATATCAAGGAATTTGTGAACGCTTTGTGTAAATCCACAAATAGAATCATATTATTTCTGCTTTCTAAACAAAGAAAAAAAGTTTTGAAAGGATTATTCTAAAGTCAGAAAAAATCACTAAAGACTTCTAAGGGGGATTACGATAATGATTATTGGCGTAGTGAAAGAAATTAAAAACAATGAAAACCGTGTGGCACTTACTCCAGCAGGGGTGGTTTCATTTGTACAAGCTGGACATAAAGTATTAGTTGAAAAGGGGGCTGGAATTGGAAGCGGTTTCGCGGATGCAGATTACGCTCAAGCTGGTGCTGAATTGATTGAATTAGCAGCTGATGTTTGGAATAAGTTTGAAATGATTATGAAAGTGAAGGAACCACTTGAAAGTGAATACAAATATTTCCGTCCAGGTTTAGTATTATTTACGTACCTCCATTTAGCAGCAGAACCTGCATTAGCACAAGCATTAAAAGATAGCGGTGTGATTGCGATTGCTTACGAAACTGTATCTGTTAACCGTACGCTTCCGCTTCTTACACCAATGAGTGAAGTGGCTGGCCGTATGTCTGCACAAATTGGTGCACAATTTTTACAGAAATTCAATGGCGGTAAAGGGATCCTGCTAGCAGGTGTTCCAGGGGTAAGCCGTGGTAAGGTTGCCATTATTGGCGGTGGTATTGTCGGAACAAACGCTGCAAAAATGGCAATTGGTTTAGGAGCAGATGTAACCATTATTGACTTAAGCGCAGATCGTCTTCGTTACTTAGATGACGTTTTCGGAAACCAAATTAAAACATTAATTTCAAATCCATTCAACATTGCTGAAGCAGTGAAAGAAGCTGACTTAGTAATTGGTGCAGTATTAATCCCAGGGGCAAAAGCTCCTAAGCTGGTAACAGAAGAAATGGTTAAAACGATGAAGCCTGGCTCTGTTATCGTTGACGTTGCAATTGACCAAGGCGGAAGCGTTGAAACCATTGACCACGTAACCACTCACGACAACCCAACATTTGAAAAACATGGTGTCGTTCACTATTCCGTTGCCAACATGCCTGGAGCGGTTCCAAGAACATCTACTATGGCTCTTACAAATGCGACTGTTCCATATGCATTACAAATTGCGAACAAGGGTGTTGTGAAGGCGATCTCTGAAAATCCAGCATTAAAGCTTGGAGTGAACGTAGCAAACGGCGACATTACCTACGAGGCGGTAGCAAAAGACCTTAACTATGAATATGTACCAGTGGAAAAAGCATTGGAAAAAGAAATCGTATTGAACTAACCCATCTTGGTACCCTCAAGTTTATCTTGGGGGTTTTTTCATAGGAATATAGGGAGGGAGAATGGTGAATCTACAGAGTTATCGAGATACATGGGCTGAGGTATCCTTAGGCGCCATCAAGCATAATATCAATCAATTTAAAAAATATATTGGAGCTTCCGTGAACTTGATGGCGGTGGTAAAAGCAGATGGTTACGGTCATGGAGCAGTTCCGGCTGCAAGAGCAGCAGTAGAAGCTGGTGCAGATTATCTGGCAGTGGCCATCTTGGATGAAGCAATTGAACTACGCGAGGCTGGAATAACCGAGCCCATTCTTGTTCTAGGATATACTCCCATCCGCTCCATTCGGCAGGCGATAATTGCCGGGGTTGATTTAACCGTTTTTAGTGAGGACGTACTAAACGAAATTATTTTTCAGTCCGAGGTTTTTCAAAAAACGGTATCCATCCATTTAAAAATCGATACGGGAATGACAAGAATAGGTGTACAGACCCGAGAAGAAGCACTGGATTTAGCAATAAAAGCGTTAATGTCACCATTTGTCACGCTAAAAGGCATTTTCACTCACTTCGCTAACGCTGATAGTGAGGATCCATCCTATACATTACAGCAATTTGAACGATTTCGTTCTTTTATCTCTTTTATAAATGACAACGGAATTTCTATCCCGTTAAAGCATTGTTGTAATACCGCTGGGACAATGAATTTTCCTGAAATGCACCTGGATATGGTCCGTGTCGGAATTGGATTATACGGTCTGTATCCTGACATATCTTTAAAGAAACATCCCATTTCACTTCTGCAAGCCATGACGCTTAAAACGAAAATTGCTCGACTTAAAAAAACAGCCAAGTCGCAGCCAGTTAGCTATGGATGCACCTTTACCCCTTCAAGTGAAAGGGTCATTGCCACCCTTCCGATCGGATATGCAGATGGACTCTCAAGACACCTTTCCAACTGCGGGCAATTTCTCTTACAGGGACAAAAGGTAATAGTGGCGGGACGTGTATGTATGGACCAAACGATGATCGATGTTACCAACGTACCCTTCTGTCAGCAAGGAGATGAAGTGATTATTTTTGGAGGAAATGACAACGCGTTTCAATCGATTGATGAAATTGCACTTCTTATGGGGACGATTAACTATGAGGTTGTCTGTTTGATTGGGAAGCGGGTTCCGCGGATTTATACTGTCTTAGGTAATGAAATTCACGATCAAGTCCTGCAATCCACTGGCTATAGATAATTCATGAAAAACAGGTCACACCAACTTTGATGTGACCTGTTTTAATCTATAATTCTATCTTTGAAACAGGTAAGAATAGCTTAATCCCACGCTTATTAAACGGCAATATTTTTAGGTCGGCCAGTAAGTGACTGATGTATCCCCCAAGACAGGCATAGAAAACGCCGTCGATTCCAAGTGATACCTCTAGTTTTGAAGCGATGATCCCAAAGAAAATGACACCCAAGATGGAATGTGTATAGCTGCGATGCGAGGTAATAGACGCAATGATGACATACACCCCCAGCAGAATTAACCATACTTCCGACAACGATATTCCCCCGATTAGGACACCTATTCCTGTAATGGTTAACATATGCTTTTGTTTGATGAGTGACGAGACAATCATAATCACCAAACCGCTCCCAATACCAAACCATTTATCCACTGCTTTTCCCTCATAAAAACTATAAAAAACCATTAAGACTCCAATTAATAATGCGGTCAACCGAATTACCTTATGGGATAAAGTAATTTTGCCGCGAAGCTTTCCATCAATATCTAAATCAGGCATTAAACCCGAAACCGCTCCAAGTCCAACGAGAATGATAGTCTCAGTGGGAGAGGAATGAAAGGTGTTGGCAGCGATAAATCCTGTTGCGGCTCCAATGGCTGTATGTGCGGTACCATTCAATGTTAATTCCACCTCTATTTATGTTGTTACTCCCTATCCTACACCAAAACATTTGTTCTGTTTAGTAATTTCATCAAAAACCCTACTATTATCCTATGAAAAAATAGCCAGGCATCACCCTGGCTGCTTTCCTAAATATTTTTCTAGAAATTCCGCCATCTCCGTATACGAAGTTATTTTATTCTTCAGCTTCATCATCGTATGTCCTTCCTCTTCGATCCTGCTATAATGGACAGGATGATTTCGCCCCTTTAGTTTCTTCACAATCTGATCGGATTCCTGAATGGGAACTCGTGGGTCATTGACACCATGAATAACCATTAGCGGTGCTTTAATATTATCCGCATGATTCAACGGGTCGATTTGGTCAAAAAAATCGCCATCACTTTCAATGGTCCCGTATTCTTTCTCTCTTAGCTTTTTCCGCCAAGGACTTGTTGTTTTTAAAAATGTTCGAATACTAGAGATTCCGACGATATCAATGGCAGCGGCCCATAAATGCGGGAAGTGACTAATCGAGGCCAGGACTACAAATCCCCCATAGCTCCCGCCGACAATCGCAGCCTTTTCCGTATCAATTTCTCCTGTATTTCTAAGCCGTTCCATTAAAAAGGTAACATCCTTGACTGCATCCATCCGTTTTCGACCATCATCAAGATGTGTGTAGGTTTTTCCATAACCTGTACTGCCACGGATGTTAGGGGCAACTACCGCATATCCCTGGTTTAAAAAATATTGCAAAAAGGGGCTGTATACGGCGCGGCTTTGACTTTCCGGCCCTCCATGAATATAGACAACCACAGGTGCTTTCCCCTCTTTGTTAGCAGGCTTATAGTAAAAAGCAGGTATGGGCAGGTTGTCAAAGGATGGAAATGTTATCGGCTCAGGCTCAATTAATTTTTCCTCAAGAACCGGTGAACGCGAGATGTACGTTAGCCGCTTCGCTTGGATGGTCTTTAGGTCAACCTCCCATATATCAGGGGGATGCGCAGGTCCATTTAACACGAATCCGAGCTTTTGATTATCTGGTGAAAATCTAAGATTGTACATTACGCCCATGGGAGTTTCCCAGTTATACAAATTTGTTCTCTCCAGGTCTACTAGAAAGCCCCTGGATATTCCCCCTTCATTCATCGAAAAGGCTAATTTGTTCTTATCCTTGTTCATGACTAAGTCTTCAAAGTCCCACTCGCCCCGCTCGAGCCAGGTAAATTGTTTACTTGCTATCTGAATCATTGCCAGCCCGAAGAACTCTCTGTTTTGATTGGTTAATAGATAGAGATGATCTGCTTCCTTATTAAAATGGAAATCTTTATATCCTGCTTCACCCTTATGCACGGTGATCCAATCCATTTTTCCCGTTAAAAGTGAAAATACCCCTAAATCATGATCAAGGGGCGTGTTTGTTTTTTTAACTAATAAAGACTTTCCATCAGGAAACCATTTTTCCACCGAATACGTTCCATCTCCGGTAAATACACGACGAATTTCCAAGGTCTCCAAGTTTTGTATATAAATATCTAAAAAAGCTTGATGCCGACGGTTACTCGACCAAGCAATCCATTTTCCGTCTGGAGAGCTATCACCGAACAGATGAAGATGTTCAGGGGAGTTTGTCAGCGCGACTTTTTCGTCATTTTCTTTTAATAAGTACAATTGCTCCTTTTCATCTCCATCCGCATCCATCCCATAAACCAAATCCGAGGTACCGGCAATATATTTAATAAAGGTGATTCCTTTCATAGAAAAAGAGGTTTGCGCTGGCCACCTGTCTTCCCGGTCAAGCTCCCAAACCTGCGGGATCCCTGTAAAATCAGAAATAAAACTGATTTTCTTACCCTTTGGATCGTATTCAAAACTTTTCACCATACGCACGTGTATATAAGGGTCAATGGTTACTTCCTTCATTCCATTACCACCAATCACGATATCTTTTTTAAAAAGTTTACCTCCTTTCATTCTATTTAAATAGGTTTGTGTTCATTACACTTGAAATTCTATAAACCACTTTACACATTGGTATGTTTTTTCCCAGTTTGGATCCTGATCTTCTATCCCCCAGCATGCATAAAGTGTCCCTAAGGCAATCAAAGCTTTTAGTAGTCTTTGACGATCCAGTTTCAGCTGTTCACTGATGGTATCCACTCGGAGCTTCAGGATGTTTTTTGGCTGAGCCTTTGAGTCTAGTT
Source organism: Bacillus sp. CZDM1 (assembly GCF_055502545.1). Classification (NCBI taxonomy): domain Bacteria; kingdom Bacillati; phylum Bacillota; class Bacilli; order Caryophanales; family Bacillaceae; genus Bacillus; species Bacillus sp. CZDM1. Next base: position 164,706 of record NZ_JBUESO010000007.1, read on the forward strand.
GATTGATTAAAAAGGAAACAACATCAAAATAAGGGTCCCCTACAACGCCTTTTGGATCAATCGCCATCCAGCCCTTCTGCTCGGAATACAGAATATTCTCGTGGTGCAAGTCACCATGAAGGAGTTCGGGTCCCTCCGATGATTCCATCACCTGTTGAAAAAACTCTTCTGCTAACTGAACATGTTCTATTGAGATCTGCATATCCCCTGTTTCCCGATACCGTTTAAGTCCCTCGAACCAGTGTGTAAGCGTTGGTGTTGACCTTCCATTTGGAATAGGTCTGCGAATAGCCTTCCAAACCTTTAGGTAATTCTCCAGTACAATCATTTCATCATTTTCTTCTGAAAGCATAGTTCCTGGTACCAGCCGCTCGAGCAGCATAACGCCATTTTTTGGGTCAGACTTCATAAGCTTGGCACAGCCCTCCCCATTGTAGGCTTGAAGCGTCACCATTTCATTACGAGTATCAAAGTTTGGTACACCCAGCTTCAAGATATAAGGTGTTCCCTTTGAATCCCTCACCTTTATTACATAATTATAAGAAAGGTTTGAAACAGGTCCTTCACTCGTAAGACTCCACTGTTGTAAATAGGTTTGGACTGTGGACTCTAAAGACTGTAACCATGTCTTTCCATCCGGGCCAAAGGCATTGATAATTTTATCCTGAAATTCACTAGAAATTTGCATAAAATAGTATTCTCCTAACCTGTAGAATTTTCAATGATATATAATTTCAACAGTTCCATTCATAATCCCTTTTTATAAAAAAGAGACGAACCGAGGGGAACGATTCGTCTTGAACATTGGAATTTACCATTCTACACCCTGTGTCTCGAGTGCTTTACGTAACCGTTTGATGGCCTGATTATGAAGCTGGGAGATACGGGATTTATGCAATCCAAACACTTTACTTACGTCCGTAAAGGTTAAATTTTCGAAGTATACCATGGCCAAAATGAGTTTTTCTCTTTCGGGCAGGGTATCAATCAGCTCAGCTAGGATTTTTTTTCGTTCTTTCGCTTCAAGCCATTCTTCCTGCTTAATCGATTTGTTGTCCTCAATTTGTTGAACCGCTGCATTTTCTTCTAGGTTTTTCGGTTCATCTAATGAGTCTTGATGAATAAAGGAAAGCTGCAACTGTGCTTGTTCATATTCTTTCATGCTTATCCCCATATGTTCACTTACTTCTACCGGAGTAGGTCGACGCATATAGGACTGCTCTAATGTCTCCAAAGCATACCGATATGTTTTCTCTTTTTTTCGTAATGTTCGAGATACATGGTCATTTTGTCGTATTCCATCGAGAATTTCGCCACGAATCCGCTGAGCAGCATAGGTTTCAAATTTGATTCCTTGAGAAGGGTCAAACTTTTTTCCGGCATCCCACAAACCTGTCATTCCAAAAGATAGTAGATCATTTTCATCCGCCGCATCAGATAGACTCCTTTTCATATGTCTAACAACCTTATGAACCAATGGAATATATTGATCCATTGCCTCTTCCGCATTCCAATTCACTATATATTCCCCTTCCCATGGCCTCCACTTGTTCTAGCAGTTTTTTTGAGTACAATGAATAAACATTATGACCTTAGCAATCTTGAAAAATTCCGAATGAACCCTTTAATCCCTTTGTTTTCTTGTAACACCACCGTACCCGTCACAAATCTTTCAGCTAAATTTCTTAACGTTACTGACGCCGTTGATCGAGGAAACGCGAGATAAAAAGGGACTTGCTTCAACACGGCTTGCATAACGGCAGCATCGTCTGGAATCGCTCCAAAGATTTTTATTTCTTTGTTTAAAAAGGATTGAACAGCTAACTTAAATTTACTTCCGACCTCTATTCCTTCTTTTTGGCGTGATACCCGGTTTACGACCAATTGGAACGATAGGCTGGGATTTTGACTATGCAATATTTTTACAACAGAATACGCATCTGCTATTGAGGTCGGTTCAGGTGTGGTAAGAAGGATGATTTCATCAGCCGAAAGGTGACATTGTTGGGATTCAACGGTCAGACCTACACCCGTATCAATCAGAATAATATCAGCATAGCCATGAAGTTTTTCTAATTCCTGAAAAAAATGCTGTCTCTCCTCATCCTGTATTTGAAGAAGCTGCTGAAATCCAGAGCCTCCCGCAAGATATTCCAACCCGCTCGGTCCTTTCTCGAGTACACTCCAAATGCTCTTCCGCTCACGAATCATATCCCACAGGTGATGCTTTGGGGTCGTCCCCATAAGAATGTCTATGTTTGCCATGCCAATATCAAGATCGATTACGACTACTTTCTTTCCCAGCTCCATTAAACTGAGTGCAAAGCTTAAGGTGAAGTTTGATTTCCCAACCCCGCCCTTGCCTGAGGTAATTGTAACAACACGGGAAGTCCTATCATGACTAACTAGTGAGTTAGATAATTGTCTTAATTGGTGTGCTTGATCCTGCTTCATTGTCATCTGCTCCTAGAATCTTTTTTGCCATAAAAAGAGGGTCTGCCTGCATGATATCCTGAGGAACTCCTTGTCCTAAGCTCACATAGGATAAAGGATACGGATAGTGATAGACCATATTAAGAGCTACACCGTAGCAGCTCGTTTCATCCCATTTTGTTAAAATAAGCTTGTCGATCGGGACTGATTTCATTTGATCAACGATTTTCCGCAAATCCCTCCAACGGGTGGTCATACTAAGAACTAAATAATTTTCCTGTGGGGTATCAAAACGTAAATATTGATTGATTTCTTCAATATAATCATCCTCTAAATAATTTCTGCCGGCACTGTCCATGAAAACCATCTGGCAGCCTTTTAATATCTCCATAGACTTTCGCAGCTCGTCTGGATTGGAAACCACTTCTACCGGGATATTCAATATCCCCGCGTACGTTTTTAACTGCTCCACAGCCGCAATCCGGTACGTATCCGTCGTCAGTAATCCTACCTTCTGCCTTTGCTGAAAAACGCGGGCTGCTGCTAACTTGGCAATCGTAGTTGTTTTTCCCACACCAGTTGGCCCAACTAGGGTAATAAGAAACGGGGCGGTATCGGTATCCTTCACTTTTCCTTCTTCAAAGAGCTGCGCTATAATCGACAGGAAGAGTTGCTCTATTTCATGAGTGGACAGGTTTTGAATGTTCTTATGTCTCATTTTCATTTTTTTAATGATATACTCGGTCACCTCTTCGTCCACTTCTTGCTCCCGAAGGCGCTGTACCCACTTTTCTACGGCTGTTGGTATCGTTTTCTTCTCATCCTTTACAATGGCACTAATTAATCCCTTTACCTTGGACAGCTCTTCCAGTACTTCCTTCTGAGTGTCATTCGCTGGTATTTTGACTTCTACGGCAGGTTCCACGTAAGTCGGCTTTTCAGCATAATGATCAGCTGCTGCCACAACTTCTATAAGTTTTTTACGGAATAACCCGAAAAATCCTCCTGTTTTAACTGGCTTCGTATTTAAGATAAATGCCTCTGTCCCTAAATCTTGAAGGATCATCGGATAAGCATCGGATTCGTTTGTCACGACATACGTTTTGATGATCATAGATTTACCACTCCAACACTCTGCACTTCGACGTTCGGTTCCAGCTCATTATAGGAAAGGATTGGAATATCAGCTAATGTACGTTCCATTATTTGTCGGACATACATCCGAATCCCTGCGGATGTTAAGATAATCGGCCTGATTCCTAGTTGTGACATTTGCTCAATTTTTTGCGAAAAGGAATGAATCATCTGATTGCTCGATTCTGGGTCAATCGTCAGGATATCACCCTGCTCTGTCCTAGAAATCGACTCTGCTAGTTTCTTTTCGATTCCTGCTCCGACCTGAATCGCGTGAACCACACCGTTCCGTACATATTGAAACGTTAATTGACGGGCCAAGGCCTGCCTCACATATTCCGTTAGGATATCGGGATTTTTCGTATAGACCGAATAATCGGCAAGTGCTTCAAATATCGAGGTAAGACTTCTGATCGAAACATTCTCCTTCAACAGCTTTTGCAGCACCTTCTGAACATCACCCACAGTAAGAATATTCGGAATTAGCTCCTCTACTAATGATGGCTGGCTTTCCTTCACATGATTAATTAATTGCGTTGTTTCTTCTCTTCCTAAAATCTCATGTGCAAATTTGCGAATCGTTTCTGAAAGATGAGTGCTGACAATCGAAGAAGGATCGATGACGGTATAGCCAAATAGCTCTGCCTCATCTTTCTTGTCTTCCGTTATCCATAAAGCAGGAAGACCAAATGTTGGCTCCACCGTTTCAATGCCATCAATCCCATGTTCCTCATTATTAGGATTGAGCATTAAGAAATGATCCAATAAAATCTCACCCTTGGCTACTTCATTTCCTTTTATTTTTATCACGTATTCATTATGGTGGAGCTGGATATTATCACGAATGCGAATGACCGGAACGACTAATCCCAAATCCAACGCAATTTGCCGGCGAATCGCAACAACCCGGTCCAATAAATCACCGCCTTGGTTGACGTCAGCGAGCATAATCAAACCAATCCCAAATTCAAATTCAATCGGATCCTCTCTAAGTAAGGAAAATACATTTTCCGGCTTGCGTACTTCGTCTAACTCTTGTTCCGATTGTGTACTCTCTATCGCTTCCTCTTGTTTCGTGCGTTTATTTTGAATGTTATAAGCAGCAAATGCGAGCAAACCAGCAATCCCCCATGTAAGGAATATCCCAATCGGTGTTACGATTCCAAGCAAGGCAATACATCCGGATACAATATACAACAGGCTCGGGTAAGAAGACATTTGCTTCGTTAAATCATCACCAAGATTCCCTTCAGAAGCTGCTCTCGTTACCATAATCCCTGTTGCCGTAGAAATTAACAGAGCGGGGATCTGACTCACAAGACCATCCCCAACCGATAATAGTGTAAATGTATTGATAGCTTGCGAAAAATCCATCCCATGCATGGTCATTCCAATGATAAATCCACCTATGATATTAATAATCAAAATAATAATACCTGCGATTGCATCGCCTTTTACAAATTTACTTGCACCATCCATCGAACCGTAAAAATCCGCTTCTCGTTCTACCTTGCTTCTTCTTAGACGCGCTTCCTGATCATTGATCATCCCCGTATTTAAATCAGCATCAATACTCATTTGTTTTCCGGGCATTGCATCTAACGTAAAGCGGGCTGCAACCTCCGCTACCCGTTCCGATCCTTTCGTAATTACGATGAATTGAATAATGACCAAGATTAAAAAAACAATAAAGCCAACCACCATATTTCCGCCAATGACAAAGTCGCCAAAGGTTTCAATAACAGCTCCTGCTTTAGCTGTTGAAAGAATCGTCCTGGTGCTTGATACATTCAAAGCAAGACGAAAGAGAGTTGTCAGCAAAAGAAGGGCTGGAAAAATGGAGAAATCTAGCGGTTCTTTTGTGTTCATAGTAATTAATAGAATCATAATCGAGATGGATAGATTAATGATTAGTAAGATATCTAACATGAATGTCGGTAAAGGGATGACCATCATCGCAACGATCATGATGACCGCGAGTAATACTCCGAGATTTTTTATACTCACAACAAACCTCCTCTACTTGTTGAAAGTCCCTTTCACTTTATAAACGTACGCCAGCACTTCCGCTACTGCTTTAAATAGCTCTTCTGGAATTTCTTCGCCAATTTCAACACTCGCATATAATGTTCTGGCTAATGGTTTGTTCTCCATAATGACCACCCGATGCTCCTTCGCCACTTCTCTCATTTTAAGAGCTAAATAATCCGCACCTTTTGCCACCACAATTGGCACCTTTGTTTTCCCCGCCTCATAAGCAATCGCAACAGCAAAATGCGTTGGATTGGTGACCACTACCTGGGCTTTTGGAATTTCCTGCATCATCCGTGCACTTGAGATTTGACGTTGTTTTTCCTTGATTTTATGTTTAATTAACGGGTCACCCTCGGACTTTTTATGTTCATCTTTAATATCTTGTTTGGACATACGCAAATTCTTGGCATGATCAAATCGTTGATAAACGAGATCTGCTACCGCAACGACAAGGTATACAGCAGAAATAACCATACCCAGCTTTACCGTAAGGGAGCCGAGAAATGAGACCATCCTTAGCGGTTCCATTTGCGGCATTTTTAGCAATACCGTTTTTTGCTGCCAAAGAAAGATCCCTGTTACCGTTACAATGATCACAAGTTTTAAAATCGACTTTATAAACTCTACGATGGTTCGTGCTGAAAAGAGACGTTTTGCCCCTTCAACCGGATTGATTTTTTTAAGGTCCATTTTGATAGCTTCGGAGGAAAAAAGAAATCCAACCTGTGCTAACGTAGAAACAAAGCTACCAAGCCAGGCAGCTAAGATAATCGGACCAGCAATGATCACACTTTCCTTTAATAATGTAAGGAATAGTAAGGCAATCGACTGCTGTGTTACATCCAGCACTAACCAATCCGAGAATCCCAGCCGATACATTTGTATGAAACGTTCAGCCATCTGCTTTCCATAAAACGACAAGAAAGAAAATGAACATAACAGGACAATTGCATTCGATAAATCGGCACTTTTGGCTACCTGTCCTTTTTTCCTTGCCTCTTGCTTTTTTTGCGGAGTGGCTTTTTCAGTTTTTTCAGCAAATAGCTGCAAATCTAATGTTACGTACATCGTTTAAGCCCCTAGTATCTTCAGCATTTGTTCAAAGGAGTGAATCATGATCTGAACCAGCTTTTCCATAACGATAAAAAAGACCGGAATGAATACAAATAGTACGATAAAATGAACAGCCATTTTAATCGGAATTCCGACTACAAATAGATTCATTTGTGGTACTGTTTTTGCTAATATCCCTAACGCAATATCCACTAAGAAGATCGTTGCAACAATGGGTGAAGCGATTAATATCGCGATCCAAAACATGTCCTTCACAATCATCAGCGATAAGTCAACGAGATTTTTCGAAACATCGGGAGGCAGCCAGGAATCGATAGGAATCCAATCGTAACTTGCCAAGATCCCTTTGATGAGGACGTGATGACCGTCTATGGTCAAAAAAAATAACATGGCTATGATGTAGAAGAATCTTCCTGTAAGATTTTCCTGGATACCGGTTTGCGGATTAAACATCGTGGCCATCGCAAAACCACTCTGCAAGTCAATAAAGCTTCCAGCCAGCTGAACAGCATACAACAAAATCGTTACAAAAAACCCCAAACACAGCCCGACTAGGACTTCCTTTAGAACAAGAAGAATATAGGTTGGGCCGATTTGAATTACTTGTTCTGGCTCCACCAAGCCAACCACGAGCAGGCTGATGAAAAAAGCAGTTCCCCATTTAAATGGTGCGGGAATTTGCCGTTCCATCCATAACGGTGCCGTTACAAAGAAACAAGTTAACCGAACGAACACTAACAAGAATATTGGCAAAAGGTCTAGGATACTCATTTTATTACCCTATGAAACGTGTAAGATTTGATAGGATATTCCTTGTGTAATCAACGAGATGAGTGAGCATCCATGGACCAAAAAACAGCAAACTGACAAAAACAGCGATGATTTTTGGGGCAAACGCCAGTGTCTGTTCCTGGATCTGGGTAATCGCTTGGAAAATACTAATAATTAATCCGACCGCCAAGGCAACGCCTAAAACAGGGGCCAAAACGAGAATGGTTAAATAGATTGAGCTTTGCGCAAGCCCCATAATGCTGTCTGGTGTCATAAAGTTACTCCTTATTTAAAGCTTACGAACAAAGATTGCACGACCAAGTTCCATCCATCTACTAAAATAAATAAGAGAATTTTAAAGGGCAGTGAAATAAGCGAGGGCGGAACCATCATCATTCCCATTGCCATCAGAACACTTGCGACAATCATGTCAATAATAATAAACGGGATGAAGATTAAAAAGCCCATTTGGAACGCAGTTTTGAGTTCACTAATCGCAAAGGCCGGAACCAATGCTGTTAGGGGAATATCTTCAATGGACTGGATGTTCTTCGTTTTTCTGTATTCTAAAAAAAGCTGTAAGTCACTTTCACGCGTTTGTTTTGCCATAAACTCCTTCATAGGAGAAGCTGCTTGATCTAGAGCATCTTCTTGACTTAACTTTCCCTCTAGAAAAGGCTGAAAGGCCTGATTGTTCACTTCTTGAAAAGTGGGTCCCATGACAAAGAAGGTTAAAATGATACTAAGTCCCATGATGACTTGAGTCGGCGGCATTTGCTGCGTGCCGAGTGCGGTTCGGACAAACGATAGCACAATTGCAATCCTCGTAAACGAAGTCATTAATAATAGAATACTAGGTGCAACCGATAGAATCGTAAGAAGGAGGAGTAATTTTATCGATAAAGCTGTACCATCTAAATCTTCCGAGCCCCCCATTTCAAAGTGAATACCTGGAATGGGAGTTGTATCCATTTGAGCAAAAACAGGATCTTGTCCTAAAAATAAGAACAAAGGTGTAAGAAGGAGTAGTTTTTTCATCCATTCTCCCCCTTATTTTGTTGATTAGCGTCGGATTTCACTTCTTTTAATTGCTTTAAGAGAAGTTCATCCCACTTTTCCTGTGAGGTCTTTTTAAGTTGAGCTCCCCATTTTGTAACCGTATCAATTGGTTTTTCTGCAACCGATTCGAGCAGCCTTCTTTGTTCTTCACCCGGAGGGATGGTTCGAATCAGATTCACATCTTCCCCCACACCTAATAGGTATAAGGTATCCCCCATCATCACCATTTGTAAGGATCGATTGTTACCGAGTGAATGCCCGCCCAGTGCATGGAAAGGACCCCCTCCAGCGTACATCCTCGTTTTCTTAGATAGGTATTTTAGTACAATAAATAGAAGTAATAAGATTAATAGGAAGGAGCCAATAAATTTTAACGCATAAGGGACTACTGAAGCCTTAGCGGGTTCGGGATTTACTTTTGTTTCCGATTGATCTGCCGGTGAATCTTTTTCGAATTGTTCATACACGGTTCCCTCTTTTGCTTTAGCAACCGATAGTGGTAAAAGGGAAACCAGCAGACTAATCGTTAGTATTCTAATCCATTTTTTCCACGTATTCACAAGACTGTCCCTCTCACTTGATTTTTCTCTCTTTTTCCTGTTCGGAGATCACGTCTGTAATCCGGATAGCAAATTTGTCATCCATGACCACTACCTCGCCGACAGCAATCGAATGTTTATTAACCAACACATCGACATATTCTCCCGCTAGTTTATTTAAGCCAATCACCGATCCCGTTTGCAGCTGAAGAATTTCGCGAACCGATTTTTTGGTTCTGCCTAATTCAAAAGAGACTTGAAGGGACACATCCGTTAATAGCTGTATTTGTTTTTTCCCTGCAGCTGCGGGTGCGTTATCTGGAAGCGGTGAAAACTGCACCGACTGAACCGCTCCATATGACCCGGTCTTCTGTTCCTTCACGTGTATCCGCTCCTTTCAAAAGAGGTTTTACATAGATAGACGTTGATGAAAATGGCGAATCGCAGCCATTTCATCCATCAGATCCTGCTCGATTTTTTTCTGTTTCTGGACATATTTCTCAAGCGCTTTATCACGCAAATGATTCCATGTTTTTTCATCTTTTTGCTTATCCAATAAATCTAGTTTCTTAGCTGCAATCTCTTTATCAATCAAGTTGATTTGCATTTCTAACTGAGACATTTGTTGGTTTAAGTACGTATGATACTCATTACGTTGTTGGATATCAGCAATGGAAGCAGTCACTTTTCCAGTGTCTGCCTGTTGTAAAAATAGATTTTTTTTCTGTTCCAAGGCCAGATGTTCATTCATGATAGCTTCCTTTTGCCTTCCAATCTGCCCCAACTCTATTAAAGCTTGCTCTTTTTCCTTTTCTTTAAGGTTTAAAATATGAATATATGGAAATTGAAAAGTCACAGTCGTACATCCTCCCCAAATTTAGTTAGCAGCTGTTCAATGGTAGATTCTATCGATGGGGATTCATTTGTCCCTTGCTTCACAAATTGATCAATCCATTCCTTCACATCTACAGCCCGGTCAATATCCCGGTCCGTTCCTCTCTTGTAAGCCCCAATTTGAATTAAATCCTCGGCATTTTGATACACACTTTTATGCTGCTTTAGCATCTCCGCTGCTTGTAAATGTTCACGAGTCACAATCTCACTCATCACTCGGCTTACACTCGATAAAACATCAATCGCCGGATAAACTCCTTTTCTTGCAAGACTCCGGTCTAAGACAATATGACCATCCAAAATCCCGCGAACACTATCGGCAATCGGTTCATTCATATCGTCCCCATCTACCAATACCGTATAAAAAGCAGTAATACTGCCATTTGCATTCGTTCCTGCCCTCTCCAATAAACGTGGCAGTAAAGCAAACACGGAGGGAGTGTATCCTTTCGTCGCTGGAGGTTCACCAATCGCTAAACCAATTTCCCTTTGCGCCATCGCATATCGCGTGACAGAGTCCAGCATTAAATTGACATTCATCCCTTGGTCACGAAAAAACTCGGCAATCGCAGTAGCAATCATCGCTCCCTTGATTCGAATCAGTGCTGGCTGATCCGATGTGGCTGCGACAACAACTGACTTTTTCAACCCTTCCTCACCTAAATCCCGTTCAATGAAGTCCAATACTTCCCGGCCGCGTTCACCAATTAATCCGATGACATTGACATCTGCTTCTGTGTTCCTAGCAATCATGCCTAGAAGGGTACTTTTTCCAACACCGCTGCCGGCAAATACCCCTACCCTTTGTCCTTTTCCAACGGTTAACAGCCCATCAATCGTTCGAACACCTACACTCAATGGTTCTGTGATTCTTGGTCTGGTTAAGGGGTTCGGGGGGAGATTATCCGTTCCAGCCTCCAGGAGTCCCGCTGGCAGTAAGCTTCCATCCATCGGATTGCCAAGCCCATCCAGCACTTTACCTAAAAGATCCATTCCTACCTTAACGGTTAACGGTTTTCCTGTTGATACTACATCACAGCCAGGTGCAATCGATTGAAGCTCTCCTAGCGGCATCAATAAAACTTTATGATTACGAAATCCTACTACTTCTGCTTTGATTGGTTTCTGCTGCTGCGGGGAAAAGATATGACAGATATCTCCCATTTTCACATCAGGACCTTGAGACTCAATAGTTAGCCCAATCACCTGTGTAACTTTTCCGTTCATTTTGATTGGATTAATGGTTTCTAGCATGTCTAGGTAGGATTTAATCTTCCATTTACTCATGGGAATCCTCCTGTTGATAAGCAAGCAGAACTTGTTTAATTTCACTTAGCTGTACATCAATTCTCGCATCCACACTGCCAGATGAGGTTCGAATAATACATCCACCCTGCTGGATTGAATAATCAGGGAAAACCTTGATCTCTATCTGTCCGTTGTCCATGGCGAGTAATTGCTCTCTTTGCTTCTGAACAAATGAGAAATCTTCAGGTGCTACACCAATTGAAATAGAGTCGGTCTCGTAAACAGACGACAGCGTCTGTTTAATAATATGGAGTAAAACATCTGGATTCGTTTTCAATTCCTGTTGAATCACCTTTTTAGCAATCGCCATCGTCAATTCAATCACAAACGGATCAGCTTCCTGAATAATGGCAGCTTTTTCTTGATAGGCTTGCTCTAATATATCCGCTGCTTTTTGCAAATGAATTTGATACTGTTCCTTTGCATGCAGATTGCCATCCTCAATCCCAAGCTGGTAGCCTTCTTCATACCCCCGCCGTTTTTCTTCTTCCAATTGTGAACGAAAGCTTTCCTCTTCCCTCGTTCGCCACTCGTTTAATTCTTGTTCTGCCCGTTGCTTTTGCTGCTCTATCTCCAACAGTAGTTGTTCATTCTGAAGCTGAACAAATGGCTGCGGCTGAATAACTTCCACCAACATATGCTCTCGTATTGGAACACCGACAACCTTTTGACCATTTTTTGCTACGACGTTAAATGCTTTTACGAGTCTAGATGACACGATTCTCTTCCCCATTTCGAGAAATGATGATAACACCGTCTTCTTCTAATTTACGAATGACCGTTACAATTCTGCCCTGCGCATCTTCCACATCTTTCACACGAACTTGCTCATTCGAGTTCAATAGTTCCTCAAGACCCTCTTCGCGTCGTTTTGAAATATTTCGGTAAATGGCATCTTTTACTCCTTGGGTTGTCATTCTTAGCGCCAGATATAGGTCCTGATTTTGAACATCCATTAAAACTCGCTGAATCGATCGATTATCAAGATAAGCAATATCATCAAACACAAACATTCGCTGTTTAATTTCATTGGCTAATTCAGGATCCTCGTTTTCCAATGTTTCCAGAATATTTTTTTCTGTACCACGATCTACACTGCTTAATATGCTGACAATAGAGTCAATTCCTTTTTGTGATTCATGTTTTTGCGAGCTTGTCATCGTAAGCTTATCCTGTAGAACCTGTTCTACTTGATGGATTATTTCTGGCGACGCCGTATCCATCATCGCAATTCGCTTGGCAATATCAATTTGTCTTTCCGGTGGAAAGACGGAAAGCGTCGCTGCTGCCTTTTCTGCATCTAAGTAGGATAAAACCAAAGCAACGGTTTGGGCATTTTCATATTGAAGTAAATGAAAAATTTGTGATTGCTCGACCTGCTGGATAAACTGAAATGGCCTGTTATTGGTCCGATTGCCCATCCGTTTTAGAAAACCAGCGGCCTTATCTGGGCCAAAGGTACGTTTTAATAATTCTGTTGCCGTATCAATTCCTCCATACGAAACGATATTTGAGTCGACGGCCAGTTGATGAAATTCCCTTACAATCTTCTCCTTTACATCGGAGGTAACCCTGCGCAATTCGGTAATTTCCTTTGTGATACTTTCTATTTCTTTTTCTTCTAAATGTTTCATGATCCCCGCTGAAACATCCGGTCCGACGGAAAGCAATAATATTGCTGCCTTTTGTGTGTTTGTATACTGTTCCATCTGATCGCTCCCTTACCACTAGTCCCTTGAAAGCCAATTTCGCAGCAGTCCTACAAATTCCTCCGGCTGTTGCATGGCCATTTGTTCTACTTGCTTTTTAATGGCCACTTTTTCATCTTCCTTCAACTCAACAGGCTTAACCGGCACTTCTTGAAAAATTGGAAATGGATCGTCCTCTTCCTCTTTTGATTTTCTCCGGCGCACGAAAGCGAATAGAACCATTAATAAAACCAATCCGCCAGCACCGATAAGGGCATACTTCCACCAAGCCCATGCTGGGATGATGCTGGACTTCTCTTCTAATTTTGGCATTTCTGCTTTCCCGTTAAATTCCTGAGAGAATACGGTAATTCGTGATTGTATATCTTGATTGGTTAATGCAGGATTTGAACTTAATGCCGTTCGAACCACATTGGATATAATTTGTTGTATATTTTCCTTTGTTGCATTTGTTAAGGAGGCAGGTTTGTCTGGATCTGGCGGTTCCACCCCAACATTGATGGTCAAATCCTCAATTTTATAGGGACTTTGTACAATCTCATTTGTAATTCGATTCACTTCATAGTTCACACGTTTTTCCAATTCTTCAGAAGTATTTTCCTGGGAGGGGTTGGTACCTGCATAACCGGCAATATCCGTTTCACCCGTTCCATCCACACCGGCAGCCGTATCCTTCCCACTGTATTTTTTCGAAACCTCTTCGACGCTGACAGCAATACCTTCATTTTCAGCTGAAGGTTCAACCAAATCCTCACGTGTTTTCACTTGATCAAAATTTAGACGTACAAATGCTTGAACGAGAACTTTGTTATGACCCATAATCGTTCCGAGCATCTGCTGCAGGTCTTTTTGAATATCCGCTTCAATATCTTTCTGAATCTTCCGCTGCTGATCAAAGTTATCTAATGCACCTGTTGAGTGTTCCGGCAGGTCCAATCCTTGCCCGCCCTGGTCTGTCATGACAATATTTTCCTTCGGCAGGTTTGGCACACTTTTTGAAACCAAATGATATAAAACCTGAATTTCCTTTGGTTCTAATTCATAACCCGGTTCCAATTCAATGACCGCGGAGGCTGAGGCTTGTTCCTTCTCATCCGCTTGGACAAACAAGTTTTCCTGAGGCGTAGTTAGTACAACAGCCGCATTTTTCACCCCTTCGACATGCCGCAGCAGATCAGCGACTTCTCCTTGAAGCGCCTCTTTTTCCATAGCATCCAACTGACGATCTGTTGCCCCAAACTGCAAATCCTTTGTCATATCAAAAAAACTAATGGTACCCGTTTTCGGGAGCCCCTTTGAAGCCAATGAGACTAATAACTGATCAACATCTTCCTGTGGCACTAGAATGGTTGTCCCGTTACGATCTAGTTTATAATCGGTATATCCCTCTTGATCCAATTCTGCTTTGATATCACCAATTTCCTTTTGACTCATCTCATTTGTAAATAATGGGACATAAGTAGATTTTGATAGAAAAAAGATAGAGAGAGACAAAGCCACTATGATCGCGATAAAAGTACCAATATATAGAACTCTTCTTTTTTTACTGACCGAATTCCAAAAATATATGTATTTTTCTTTAAAGTCATGTATTTGCTGATTCATGCTCACTCCACTATTTCATCTGTAGATTTTACTAGATTTGCATTCTCATCATTTCTTGATAGGCTTCAACCGCTTTATCCCGTACTTGTGTTGTTAGGGAAACGGCAATACTTGCTTTTTGGGCTGCGATGGTGACATCGTGTAAATTTATGGCTTCCCCTTTTGCCAGCAATAGAGACTTCGATTCAAAGTCTTTTACCGCACCATTTGCATCCTGGATATACTGATTCAGCAGGGATCCAAAAGAGGAATCTGCTGTACTTTGCTGCTTATTGACTGTTGGTAAACTATTCGTAAACGATTGAATATTCGATATGTTCATCAGCTATTTCCCACCTTATCTTCCAATCTCAAGAGCTTTTACCAGCATCGATTTACCTGCATTAAACGCTGTTATATTGGCTTCATAGGCTCTTGTTGCAGCCATTAAATCAACCATTTCCTTTGTCACATCTACATTCGGCATCATGACATAGCCTTGCTCATTGCTGTCAGGGTTCGATGGATCATAGACTGCCTGAAATGGGCTTGTATCTTCGACGATTTTATTTACTTGGACTCCAGAGAGTTCTCTCTGTAAATAATTAGCAAACGACGAAGTCTGGTTAGCGGTCACTTCTACCATTTTTCGACGATATGGGACCCATTCTCCGTTAACAAATTGTCCTCTTGTTGTGTTCGCATTGGCAATATTAGAGGAAACAACATCTAACTTTAATCGATTCGCTGTTAAGGCTGATCCGCTAATCGAAAGAGATTGAAATATCGACATTATTCTCCTCACCTCGCCCTAATCGCTGTTTTTAATAAATTAAACTCTTCATTCAAACCATATGTTAACGATTGATACCAAATGGTATTTTCACTTAGCTTCGACATTTCATAATCTAAATCCACACCATTACCGCTGTTTTGAAAAACAATATTTTCCTGTTCAAGCTTTGGAGAAGGAAGACGAGATGTTTCTCCAATCTGGACATGCTTTGAGTGGGTGCGGTTCCCAATAAACTGGCCCTTTACTTCTTGCTGCAGCAATTCTTCGAAGGATACCTTGGAAGGTTTAAAATAAGGGGTATTTACATTGGCGATATTATTTGAAATGGACTTTTGACGTAAAGAGGAGGCATCTAAGGCTCTCGACATTATCCCAATCATTTGATTCATTTTTTCACCCACCTTTAAAAATCTTCTAACCTATAATGATTTCATCGCTTGTAGCCAAGTTGTTTTTAACTCCTGAAACATTCCCTCTATTTCCTTAAGAATCTCGATGTCTTTCGTCATATTCGCTTCAATCAATCTTTGTTTCATATAATCATAGAGAGAAAAAAGAGAGTTTGATGCTTCAATCCCCATATTTAACGTCACCATGAGTTCCGTAATAATTTCTTGTGTTTTCATAATCAAAGAATGAGCCTTTGCCGGATCCTTTTTCTCGATCGCCAGCTTTGCCTGATTCAGAAACTTCGCGCCGCCATTATAGAGCATGAGTGTCAGCTCTTCTGGTTTTGCCATCATGATTTGATTTCTTTGGTAGATTTCATTTGGACTTATCATTCAGATCCCCCTTTATTTCTTACTGTCATAAAAAACTCCCTTTGAAACCGAGACCCGATCTTCATATTGACTTCTAAGGTATTGTTCATTTTGTGTGTATCGAACATGATTTGTTAGTTTTTTCATCGCTTGCTGCAGCTGAATTTGAATTTTATTTTCATAAACTGAAAGTTCGGTGAGCTGCACCTGAATGATTTCGTTCACGAGGACCCTTCCAGCTTGTGCATCCAACTTATTAATCGTAGAAATACAACCTTCTCTCTGTTCGATCAATACAGGTACCTTTTCCATTTCCCCTTGATGCAAAGCATTCAATATCGACTTCGATAACTCTAAGTATTGCTTCAACAGTGTTTCTTTTTCTTCTATCATTTTTCATCACCCTTATGATTGTCATAAAGGAGATTGACAAATTTCCTTTATTCTTACCCCGAAGTGTTCTTCAATCACAACAACTTCACCTTTTGCTATCAGCTTGCTGTTCACATAAACATCAACGGGTTCACCAGCCATCTTGTCTAATTCGACAATCGACCCACTGGTTAATTCAAGAACTTCGCTAATTTTCTTTTTAGTTCTCCCTAACTCCACAACAATCTCTAATGGAATATCTAATAGCAGGTCCAAATTCATTTTTTCATTCAGGATTTGCCCAAAATCATCCGGCTCCAGTTCAGTAAACTGAAACGGTTCATTGATTATACTCTGTTGGCTGTTTCCAAGGAGTGCATCCATTTCATCTTGTGTGAGTTTCCCCTTTTCAATCATTTTTGCCTTCTCCTTCTATCAAATGCTCAATCTTAACGGCAACTCTGGACTTCTTCGTTCCTGGATGTGCTAAGAACTTCATTTCCTCATTCACCCTTACTTGCAGAGGTTCATCCACCAATTGGTTTAATTGAATGACATCATTTACGTTTAAGCCAAGTATTTCTTCCATCGTAATCGCCGCCCGCCCTAACTCCGTAATAACAGGAACAATTAAATGCTCAATCCGTCCTTGTAAAAATTCACTCTCTTCCTTGTTTTTCACCCATTTTCCATGCCCATACCAATTATGGGAGGATAATTTTGGAATAAACGGTTCTAATAATATATATGGAATACAAAGATGCATAGTTTCTTCCACTTTTCCAACTGTTAGTTGGAAAGTGATGACAATGACCGTCTCCGTCGGGATTCCCAATTGCAAAAACTGGGGATTTGTTTCCATGTTCAAAAACTTGAGCGGGAGCACCATAATATCACTCCAGGCTTTCTGCAGGATTTGAACGACTCCCTCCAGTAAACGCTTTAATACATTAGCTTCAATAGGAGTTAAGGACGACCGCCCCCATTCCGCTGCTATACCTTTGCCTCCTAAAAGCCGATCAATCATCACAAAAGCCATTTCAGGCTTTAAATCCATCGCCATTCGAAAACCTTGTTCACCTGATTCAAACACACTTAAAATCGTAGTGTCCGGCAGCTGGTTAATAAATTCCTCGTACAGCATTTGTTCAACCGCATTGACCTCTACTTGGACAAATGAACGTAACTCAGATGAAATGAAGGATGCAAGCTGATAAGCAAAATTCTCATGTATTCTGGTCAACACCCGCACCTGCTCCATCGATAACCGCAATGCTTTTTTAAAATCATATACTTTTAAATTAGCAGGGGTACCACCATGGGAATCTAAAACACGAAAGTCCATTTAATCACCCTCCTTCCTTTCGAATTGACTAAAAAAAGGCAACAAAAAAAGACGAGACTACTCCGAAGAATAGTCTCGTCCATAGCTAAATAAACTAATAGATTAGGACAATCTATGTTTCGGTAACTGGCTGGCATACTGTTTCCACAATTTAGCCCCTATAGCTTTGCGTCTCTGAGTTTCCTCAGATTTGCCTTTTTCGATTTTTGAAATATTGTACAAAAAAAGCATAACATTACAATTATTAATTTTCAAATATATTTTGTAAAATACCCCCATAAAATGACGAATAACATCGAATGTTTACGAAAAATTAACATAATATATATATTTCTTGCAAAATATGTAAAAAAAGAGAGAATATCGTCGATTGATAATCTCTCTTTATCTATTATCTTTTTAAATTCACCAATTCTTCCAATATTTGATCTGATACTGTGATGATTTTGGAATTCGCTTGGAATCCACGCTGAGCGGTAATCATTTCCGTTAATTCTTCGGATAAATCAACGTTGGACATTTCCAGTGCCCCTGAGATCATTTGTGCATTGCTTCCCTCTGTAAGTAGTGTGGCAATGGAGGCAGCATCTGCATTAGGTGTTAAAGAATACAACGACCCACCGGCTTTCAATAACCCCTTTGGATTGTCAACCGCAATGGTTCCAATTTTCAATCCGGAATCTTCACTTGTTCCATCGGGGTTGACTCCAATAATGCTGCCATTTGCATCAATGGAAAAGGTAATATATTGATCTGGGATGTTAATAGAATTGCCATCTTGACCAACCACAAACATACCATTCTGATTGACTAAATTATTACTGCTGTCTAATGTAAAATTCCCAGCTCTTGTTAAAAATTGCTCCTGGGCAGCATTTTCAACCACAAAAAATGCGTCCCCGTCAAGATAGAGGTCAGTGCCGATATTCGTTGTTGTCGGACTTCCCGGCGTGTGAAGAGTATCAATGCTTCCAACTCTTGTACCTAAACCCACCTGAATCGGATTTGTCCCACCTGATAGTGGAATGGGATTGGGACCTGGTGTTTGTGTTGGACCCGTTGCCCCTTTAATCGTCTGACTGAAAATATCTTCAAATACCACACGTCCTTTTTTAAATCCCACTGTATTCACGTTCGCAATATTGTTACCAATCACATCCAATTTCGTTTGAAACCCTTTTAATCCGGATACCCCTGAATTTAATGAACGAAGCATGTATTTGTTCCTCCTCTTATTGATTCATTTCCATTGAATGAATGGAACTTGATAGAATTTCATGGTCACCTATTTTAAAATACACTTGATTATTCTTGTAATTAATCCCTGTAACCGTTCCGCTCTCTTGTACATTGGTTTCTGGGTTTGTCCAGGAGACGTTATTCCCAAGAACATAAGAATATTGACTTAAATTATTACTTGAATCCAAGTAGGCTGTCAGTGAGTTATTCAGGTTGGAAAGCTGTTCTAATACGCTTAACTGTGCCATTTGTGCCACGAATTCACCGTCTTTTTGCGGTTGTGTTGGATCTTGGTTTTGAAGCTGTGTAACCAGTATTTTCAAAAATGCTTCTTTTCCCAGTTCTTGCTTTGGCTGGGTGCTAGTTGCTGACGCTGTGTAGGAATTAATCGTATTGATGGATGTCATGTTTTTTCCTCCCTTACACGGTTGTATTGATTTGCGAAACCCATCCGGGGTCTGTTATGTAATCGCGGTAATCTTCTTGTGCTGTCAGCTGAACGGATTCACTTCGCTTTCGCGAATCCTGCTGACCCGGTCTTCCATTCGAATCTCCCTTTTGAGAGAAAGCTCCCATAAAGCTTAACTGGGTGGAGGTTTGCTGCGTAATATCAATTTTCCCTACCTGCAATCCCTGTGTTTCTAGTGCTGAGCGTAACGCTTGGATATGAGTTTCAAGCAATTCTTTTCCTAACGGAGTACTGGTAAGAAATTCTGCTGTCAGCTTCCCATCCTGAATCGTTACTTTTACATCTACCTTCCCCAAATGCTCAGGAGTAAGAGTGAATGCAGCCTCAATCCCATCTCCCGTTCCTGTTACATTTATCGATGATTGTAAAAACTTTGTTATTTCTTGATCAAATTGGTCAGCATGTACGGTTTGAGTAGCAGGTATTACGTTCTCACTTGAGATATTCGACTGATTCATCGGTGTTGAATGGGTCAGGGGAATAAACTCTATCGGAGAGTTTTTGTTGTGTGGAACAGCATGCTGCGATTCACTTTGCCCAGAATCCTCACTAATTTGAATTAACCCAGCTAATCCTTTAACATTTTCATCTGTTGCTGTATCCATTTCTTCTGTTACCTTGAAAAATGTTACTGCATCAGTCCGTAGTTCGCCAATGTTTTCAGCTGATGGCGGAGGTTCATTTTTGAACGATTGGAGCACGGAATGATCTACTACCTGTTTCGCAACTATTGGTTCCCCTTGTGAAGGAAAGCTTTCTACTACCATGGGTTTAGAAAGAGGGTCCATTAATGGATGCAGTTGTGGAAGAAACAACTGGTTCACCAGCTCCATTGACTCCGCCTCTTTTTCTTCCATTTGCCCAATTAGCTGCAACACTGCGTCAAAACCAGTGTCCAGTTCTCCCTCTTTCCTTGCCAATTTACCTGGTTGATTCATACTGATAATTTGTATTCCTGAAAGCTGGATCACGTCCTGCCACCTACTCTTTCCTTTATATAAAAGGTACCCATTAAGCGAATTTATTCCCTGTTGTTAAGGTATCAAAGTAGCGCTGAACACCTGTTACCCAGTGATGATTAAGTTGAGTTGGATCATTGGCTGCGCCAATTGGTGCATACTTGGCCCCAATTTGTACGATCGTTATTTTCCCTTTATCTAAATAGTTTTGACGGAGATTACGGGCCATATCAAAAATGCTTTCTTCAATGGAAGAATAAGATTTTAAACCGTTTTTCCCCATCATCCCTGCCACATTAAATTTAAAGCGAGCAGCGTTAGACGTTCCATTACCCGTTTCATGGATGGAGATGGCCGCCAGAAGAGCAGGATCGATATTATACTTTTTCCCTGCTTCCGCAAAAAGGTGGCCTGTGTTCTGCAGAACTCCCTTGAGATGGGAATTAAGATTGTCTCCACCCATTTTTGTAGAAGTAAGGGAAGTAGTTTGTAAAATCTCCACTTCTGGCTGAGAAACAAACGAGTTCAAACTACTAAGGAGCAGCGATGAAATATCTAGATTACTAGTCGATTTCTGATTCAATTCAGTTTGCAGCAAAACTTGTTCAAGTAAATGCTCGAAGGAACTGCTGGATAGACCTGAAAGCTTACTTTCTCCAAGGCGCGAAGTATCCAGAATCGTTTTTTGTAGGAGCCAATTACTAGACAATGAGCCAATATTCATAGTCTACATACCTCCGCCCATTTGCTGAGATAGCCATGAGCTTTGTGAATTAAACCGTGCCATTGCCTGCTCCATTGCTGCAAATTGGCGATAGTATTGTGCTTCTTTCCGATACAACTTCTCAGTTTGGCGAGTAATATCCGTTTGCGTGTTTGATAATAGCTTTCCAATAACACTTTGATCATACTGGTTATTTCCTGTATAACCCGCTTTATTGGTCAACTCTTTAATCCCGTCCTGTAAAACATCAGAAATTTGATTGATGACCCCACTTGTCCCTTTACTCGGATCTCCCAGTTGTGAAAATAGCTTTTCGACTGCATCAGGATCTGCTTGAATCGCCGCTCTTAATTTTGTTTCATCCACATAAAGCTTTCCTTTGTCCTGATAGCTTTTAGATGAAATACCGATGGAAGCTAGCGAGTGGTAGGAGCTTCCATTATCAACAATAGAAGTCATGACACTGCGCATTTTTGCAGCCACTCCAGTTAGAATACTATCACTGCGAAGAAGACCGCTTTTTGCTTTTTCTTCCCACATTTCAATCTGTTTCTCAGACATCTCACTTTTCTGCTCTTCCAAAAGGGGCAGGTAATCCCGATAAACAGGGTCACTTACCGCCTTGTTTATTTTTTCTAGCAGACCATTATATTGATCTACAAAATCTTTAATATTTTTAACGACTCCGTCCGTGTTTTGTGAAACAGTAACCGTGCTTACCCCGATGGTTGGACTTTTAAAGGAAAAATTAATTCCCATGATGGTTGCATGATTTGATGTTAAGGTCGTAATTTCATTTCCATTAAAAATGACATTGGCATTTTGTCCAGAAGCGACTAAGTTTGTTGTGTTTAGACCCAGTGTATTTTTTAAGAACGCCTGACTCTCAGCACTTGTATTCACACTTAGGTCAATATTGGTGCCGGCTCCAGTTTCCTTTGTTTTTAAAATAAATTGTTGTAAGGTTGGATCATAAAATGCTTGAAGTCCTAAGCTTTTCCCCGTGCTATCCTTGGCACCATTTATTTTTGCGACGACATCGTTTATCGTATCTGTTGTTTTAATATTAAGTGTTACTGCTTCATTGTTTACATTGATTACAATCGCAGTATCCGCTGTTAGTTGGGCAGAACCTTGAACAGTATTTCCAAGCGTCTTCGTGGGGTCCAGACTTACTTTATCCCCAGTAAAAGCGGCTGAATTTGCTAATTGTTTTACTTCCACAGAATAAGAACCTGCTAAGGAAGTTCCTGAAGCAGTGGCTGAAATGGAATTCTCTTGGCTTGAAGTAACATCAAACGTATTATACGTTTTTGATAGGCTCATATTTAAAACGGTATTCGACCTAAACGCTAACAAATCCGCATTCCATTGCCGATATGTATCACTTAACCATGTTTGCTTTTGTTGGTTTTGTTTCAGTTTATTAAGCGAAATACTTTCCGCATTCATCAGCTTCTTAACAATAGAGTCTGTATCCATTCCTGAAGCAAACCCCGTTAACCTAGTGATAGAGGAATAATTCACAGCTAATCACCCCATTTAAATTTAATCTCTTTCATAGTATCGGCAGGTTTGTGGAGAAAATAGAGGGGGGTCTTTAAAAAAATAAGGTTTTCTTAATTATTGGTGTTTTTTCCCCCTATATCGCCAACTACTTACTTTCTACAATGAATCTCTCCCATTCTGGTTCCAATAAAGGCAGGTTGTATTTTCTAACAGATTTCTAGCCATGCAAAAATGGCCCTAGGAATCCTAGGGCCACCAAGCTTATTTTACTTCCACGGTTTTCTTGGCAATAACTAAATATCCATTATCTAAATAACCACGTAAAACAAGGGTAACTTCGCCTTTTTTCCAATCAAAGTCTTCGCGTTCGAATTTGAAATGGCCCTTTTCGGCTTGCTTTTGTAATCCATTATTCTTAGGATCAGCTGCTACACCATTTAATGTGACGCTAGAAACATCAAAGGAGAGAGATTCAAAGCCTTCCGGTAAGATAGCTTTCACGGTAAATACCCCTATGTTTCCTTTAATAACTTTCGGTAATACCTCAAGAGTAGCTGGAATGTACACAACAAATTCCTTCTCCACTTTGGTTGTCCATCCTGCTCCATCTGTTACGGTAACAAGAAGCTTGTATGCACCTGGTTCATCAAGCGTGATTTGATCACCTTTTTGATGGGTTATTCCGTTAAGCGTAACCTCTTCTACAGCTATTCCAGACAGGTTATCTGTTGCAAGGTAATCCACTGTGAACGTTGAGCCAAGCTCCTGCTCACTTTGGATATCAATAGAAACCGTTGGAGCAGTTTTATCAATCTTCACTTCTATTGTTTTTGCTTCTTCTATGTTGCCTGCGTTGTCTACGCTGTAGAACTTGACTTCATTTACACCTTCTTCGCTAACAGTAAACGCTTTTCCTTCTGCGAATTCTGATCCGTTAATAGAATAAAAAGTCTTTGCTACTCCGCTAAGATCGTCTGTTGTAGCTAGTTCTACCGCTACTTCTCCTTGATTCCACTGATCGATTACATTCGATACAGTCTCTGGAGCTTCCGTATCAATCTTCACTTCGACCGCTTCTACTTCTTCTACATTACCTGCGTTGTCGACACTGTAGAACTTCACTTCATTTACGCCTGCTTCAGTAACGGTAAATGCTGTTCCTTCTACGAATTCTGCACCGTTGATAGAATAGAAGGTTTGTGCGACTCCACTTAAATCGTCGGTTGCCGATAATTCAACAGCCACTTCTCCCTGATTCCACTGGTCAGTAACATTTGATACCGTCTCTGGAACAGTTTTATCAATCTTTACTTCGACTGTTTTCACTTCTTCTACATTTCCTGCGTTGTCCACACTGTAAAATGATACTTCATTTATGCCTTCTTCAGTAACTGTAAACGCTATTCCTTCTACGTATTCTACACCGTTGATAGAATAGAAGGTTTGCGCCACACCACTCAGGTCATCAGTTGCTGTTAATTCAACCGCTACTTCTCCTTGATTCCACTGGTCAGTAACATTTGATACCGTCTCTGGAGCAACTGTATCAATCTTTACTTCTTCTGTTTTCACTTCTTCTACATTCCCTGCGTTATCCACACTTAAGAAGGAAACTGTATTCACACCTGGATCACTTACAAAGACTGTAGCACCTTTAACATATTCAGCACCATTAAGGGAGTAGTATGTTGCTTTAACTCCGCTATAATCATCGGTTGCTGTTAGTTTTAATAGGTATGACTCGTTCAACCACTCGTCCGTTACGTTCGAAGTAGTTACCGGAGGTGCCTCATCAATCTTCACTTCCACTGTTTTCACTGCTTCTACATTGCCTGCTTTATCCACACTGTAGAATGAAACAGTCGTAACGCCCGCTTCACTAACTACTAAGCTAGTACCCTCAACAAAATCAATACCATTTAAAGAATAGTAGGTATTTGCAACTCCACTTAAATCATCTGTTGCGGTTAATTCTACAGTAACAGCCTCACGTTTCCACGTATCAACTACATTTGATTCCGTTACTGGGGCAGTCGTATCCTTTTCTCCAACTTCGACAACAACTGTGCTTCCTGTGTCAGCCTCTTTACCAGTTGGAGATACCGGAACGATAATAAACGTATGTTCACCTAATTCCACATCTTTTAAAGTTAACGAATCATCACTTGTATTACCAACAAGAACTTGTTCACCATTTACTTCTTCATACACATTATATGAATCCGCATCCTTAACAGGATCCCAGCTTAGAACAACATCGTCACCATTTGCTGTTGCTTTTGGAGCATCTGGCGCCTCTAACACTGGTTCAACATTGCCAGTAACCTGGTTTGAAAAAGGTGAATCTCCATACTTACTATGTGCAATTACCTCATAGGTATAGGAACCATAAGGCATATTGTTAAATACGATACGGGTATTCGGTGTAGGCTGGATCAACGTACGTACACCATCCACGACCCGATATACATCGTACGAAGTTGCATAATCCACTACATCCCACCAAAGAGCAATAGACTTAGCATCCTGATTCACGAATACTTGCACATATGGTGCCACTATTTCAGGATAAACAATCGACGCTTCCACTAGAGAAGCCTGTGCTGATTCACCAAAACGATCACTGTAAGAGGTGATTTCATATACATAACCGCCTTCTGGTAAATTATTAATCGCTGTATACGTATTGTTAATATCAGAAACAAATTTTCGCTCACCATTTATTACCTGATATAACTTATAGCTTGTTGCATATTCTACTTTGTTCCATTTTAAATAGAGAGTATCTACATTTAAGACCGAGCCTGAAAATCCTTCTGGTTTTTGCATATCTGGATGAATCACTTGCTGCTCCAAACGCGCAGATGCTGATTCACCAAAACGATCACTATAACCAGTTACTTCATAAATATAGTTTCCTTCTTCCATATTAGGTAAACTCAGCTGCGGATAAGGTGTCTGTGTAAGTAAGACCCTTGATCCGTCAATGATTTGGTAAACCTTGTAGTACGTTGCATAATTTACTTTATTCCAACTTAAGGTTCCATCATTTCCATTTGTTATCGATAAATTTAAATTCCCTGGGACCAGTACATCTGGGTGGACAAGAGGAACCTCGATACCCGCAGCATTTTCTGATTCCTTAAAGGTATAGCTGTAAGAAGTCACTTCGTAAAAATGGATTCCTTCTGGTACATTTGTAAGTGTCACATTTAAATTAGTCGTTGATGTAACCAGCGTACTCTTGTTATCTTCAACTTTATAAATATTATACTTATTCGCGTGGTTAGAACGATCCCAGCTTAAGGTCACGTCATTGCCGTTCGCTACAGTATATTTCAGATTAGCAGGTGCCTCCATATCTGGATACACAATATCTGCTTCAACACGGGCTGCCTGTTCGGATTCTCCAAAAATACTATTATAGGATGTTATTTCATAGATGTAATACCCTTCTGGCATGGTAGTAAACGCATGGGTTGTCTTCTCTGTAGTCGTGACTAAAGTTCTTACCCCATTCACAACCTTATAGATTTTATAATAATGGACATAACTTGCACTATCCCAAGTTAATGTTAAATCATAGAATCTTTCAACCTTTGATTGGATATTGCCAGGTGCTTGCATTTCTGGATAAATAATTTCGATTGAAACAGGCGCAGAAAGTGGTGACTCTTGACCACTGACAATGGCTGATACTGCGAACGTGTATGTACCCTCTTTTAAGGATATAAACGCCTTATTCGTTGTAGGTTGTGCAGCCAGCGTTTTCGTTTCACCACTCAATCGGTACACTTTATATCCTGAGCTGTAAGGGACCGCATCCCATTCGACCACAGCGCTGCCAGGATAACGTTCATATACTTTTACATTCGTTGGTGCCTGCAAACTTGCAGCATAAACTCCCATTACAGGCAGTAACAGTTGAATGAATAGCAATAGACTAATAATGGCTGGAAGCTTTCTCATTTTTTTCACTATAAACCCTCCTTTAAAAAAAGTAATAATTTTTATCAAAAAAAAGAGATTTAAGACGCCTTAAATCTCCTTTTTTATTTGTTAACGAAGTAATTGAAGAACTGCCTGTGGCTGTTGGTTAGCTTGAGAAAGCATTGCTTGAGCTGCTTGAGAAAGAATATTATTCTTAGTGAATGTCATCATCTCTTTTGCCATATCAACATCACGAATACGTGACTCAGCAGATGTTAAGTTTTCAGCCGTTGTGCTTAAGCTGTTATTGGTGAATTCAAGTCGGTTTTGAACCGCACCCATTTTAGAACGCTCTGCTGCCACCGTTTCAATCGCTGTGTTAATCGCTGTGATTGAAGTGTTAGCTGCAGCCTGGGTTGAAATGTCTGCACCGCCAACTTTAAGGTCATCTCCATCTGTTAATGCTACGGTAGCTGTGAATACTGTCGTACCCTCGTCACCTTTAAATGCAATTCCGTCTGTAGAACGTGCTACGACTTCTCCGTGTGTATCTAATAGGACGTTATCAGTCGCATTGTAAGTATAAGAACCTGCTTCAAGTCCAGCATTATCGAATGAAGCGGTAGCTTTCACATTTGTTCCATCATAGCTTAACGTACCAGATTTAACCGCTTGGCTAAATGTAAAGGTATCATCACCAGCTGTTCCATCAAATGCCTTAGTAGTAAAGGTCAATCCATCCGTACTAGCTGCGACAACCTTACCGTTTTCATCCTTCACTTCATAATTTCCAGCACTTCCTGAAACACTGTAAGTTCCAGCCTTTAATGTATCACCTGTTGTTGTACCGCCAACAGTAACAGTGCTAGATTGTTCGATTCCAACTTTACCTGCAACACCCAAGCTAAATGACTGAGCATCACCAATCTGAATGCTCATATTCTGGTCCTGGTTCGCACCAATTTGGAAAGTACCGTCAAATGAACCATTTAATAGTTTCTTACCATTAAATTCTGCAGAGGAACCGATACGTCCTACTTCTTCAGCTAATGTATCGATCTCAGCTTGAAGTTTTACACGGTCAGATGATGTGTTTGTATCGTTGGCAGATTGTACTGCTAGTTCACGCATACGTTGTAAAATAGAATGTGTTTCGTTCAGTGCACCTTCAGCTGTTTGAAGTAAAGAAACACCGTTTTGTGCGTTCTTTTGAGCTACTTCTAATCCGCGGATTTGTCCACGCATTTTTTCAGAGATAGCTAGACCAGCTGCGTCATCACTTGCACGGTTAATACGAAGGCCTGATGATAATCTTTCCATGTTTTTCGCTGCTGCATTGGACCCAGCGGTTAATTGACGATGTGTGTTAAGTGCTGCTACGTTCGTGTTAATTCTCATTTTATGTACCCTCCTATTGTTGAGGAATATTTTCCCTCTGTACTTTATATATCGACAGGATTTTGGAAGCTGTAGAGGGGTAACTGGAAAACTTTTTAAAGAAATCTTCTTTTATCGAGAGGTTCATTTTTAAAAAGTAAAATAGCCAGGCGAATACCTGGCTATTTCTCAAAATCTATTTAATAGCGATTTTCCTTCTTTCGTTTTCCATTGCGACGATTGTTTTCAGTAAGCGTTCTTCATCACTCGCTGAAAGATCAACAAATTGGATACCGTACAAAACTGCACGTTTTTTGATATTTTCAATTTTGCGTACAATTCTACCGTTTAACATGAATTCTTCATGATCTAAGTAAAAATGAACCTTGACGTAGACCTTTTCCCTTAACGGAAAGTCGTAGTCACTGAGAATCCCCACACCACCTGCACTAACATCGACAATTTCACAGTAGACATATTCATTTACACTCAAACTTCCAATCTTTAAAACTTCCATGAGTGTATTTTTGATGTTGATTCGGAATCGAAAGTTATCTCTTCTGTTCGGCGGCTTCACCACTTTTTGTGCAGTCCTTTGTCTCTTTTTCCTATTAATATTTGTCAATAGTATAATAGAAGAAACTAGAAAAATGAACCCGATTGCAGCTATTTTAATAAACTGTATTTCCTCCATATGCTCCCCTTATTCAAAACATCCCCACCTTAATTCTAAGATGGGGAAACATGATGTAATTTTTATCTTAAAAAGTCGGCCAGGCTCTGCTGAAGGATCTTTCCGCCTGCAGAGAGTGATGCTTGCAGTAGTGTTTCTTGACTGGACAGCTCCGTGAAAGCTTTTGAGATATCCGTATCCTCGACGGTTGATAGCATTTTCTTATTTAATAGCTGTGATTGCTCCAATTTATTCGACGCCAGCTCAAGCATATTTTGATTGATTCCAACTATCGTTCGCTGGGTAATCACATGATCCAATTGTTGATCAATTGAATTTAAGAGTGCCCCTGGATTTTCGCCGTTCTCCAATGTTTGCGCCACCACGTCAATGGTTTCAAACAAGTTTTTACCGTCTACTGAAAGTCCAAAAACAGAGGATGCATGGACATTACCTTTTACACTAAGTCCTTGACCAACATTCCACTCCTTCACGATTGGGTTGCTTGGCTGCAAAGCACCATTTTGATAGGGCTGTGTATTCAAGTCTGTCCCTGAAAAAAGATAGCCGCTTCCATATGCTGTATTCGCAATATTCCCCACTTGATCGATCAGCGATCTTACTTCCACAGCAATATTTTTCCTATCGCTTGGATTATTCGTGTCATTGCTGGCTTGAAGAGTGAGCTCACGAACCCTATGCAGTACATTCGTGACATTCCCCAGCTCACCATCCATCGCTGAATTCCAACTAATACCATCTTCAACATTTTTTTGATATTGCTCAATTTGCGATAATGAGGAACGATACGATAATCCCTTTAAGACTTCACCAGGCTGATCTGAAATCCTTTCATACTTCTTACCTGATGAAATTTGCCCATGTAGTGTCTCCATTGACTTGTTGCTATGATGAAGGTTTTGGATAAATTTCTGACTGATCATCTGCTGAGTAATGCGCATCCTTCTCCTCCTTTCAATATCTTATTTCATTCCATTAATCAATGTATTTAACAATTCATTCACTGCTGATACATAGCGGGCTGCAGCATTATAAGCCTGCTGATAGCGAACCATGTTCGTCAATTCTTCATCAATCGATACTCCAGATACTGATTGTCGGCGATGGTCCACCTGCTGTACCATCTTGACAGCATTTTCAGCGGACTGCTGAGCAGTTTGAACGTCGGTACCTAATTGACCGATGATCCCTTTGTAAAAATCACCGATGGTAGCATCCGTTCCGCCAATGTTCATTTTTTGAAAAAGAGCCTCACTCATCGCTTGCGCATTCGAGCCATCCCCAATGGTATCCGAGGAAGCTGCCGCTACCTTTGAAGGGAAATCCACCAGGATCGGGTTTATTATC
This sequence comes from Bacillus sp. CZDM1, assembly GCF_055502545.1. Lineage (NCBI taxonomy): Bacteria > Bacillati > Bacillota > Bacilli > Caryophanales > Bacillaceae > Bacillus > Bacillus sp. CZDM1. Next base: position 194,767 of record NZ_JBUESO010000007.1, read on the forward strand.
AAACTTCCTGCATTTCTTGGAGACTTGGTTGGATCATCCTTATCAACAAAAAACAGAAGTTTTTCTAAAGGTGCATTCGGATCGGAGCTTCTCTTCTTGATATCATCTAAATTCCTCGCCTCATCTCCAGCATGAATGGCATTCATACTTTCAGCAAGGGTCATCGCTAATAGGTCGATTTTTGCTCGTAAATCAGGAATGCTGCCAACAGTGGTCCCATTGATCGTATACCCATGGGTTTCTAGCAAGCCCTTGATTTCCCCTCCTGCTAATTCAATATCCGTCCCTGCGATTTTTGCGCTGCCGGTTTGAAGGTCCAGAGTAAATACACTTGTCTCGTTCTCTGCTACCAGCTTTTCACTGCCAATAGAAATATTCACCCTGCCATTTTGTGCTGGTGTTACTTGGATATCGACTAGTTTTGAAAGTTGATCGAGCAGCACATCTCGTCGGTCCATCAAATCATTCGGCTGAGTGCCTGCGCCAATGTTTTGGGCAATTTTCAAATTTAGCCCAGCCACCTCGTTGGCAATGGTGTTGATCTCATTGGTTTTTCCTTGAATTTGATCGGCCAGGATGGTTTCGTTTTGCTCAAGTCCGGTATAAATCTCATTGAATTGGCCTGCCAGTTCTTTGCCGTTCGCGACCACAACTACGCGGGCCGATAAATTTTCCGGCTGCTTAGAAATCTCCTGCAAGCCCTGCCAGAAACGGTTAAGCGAACTAGTGAGACCTGAATCACCTAGTTCGTTGAAGACATTTTCGATGTTGGAAAGTGCACTTGCCTTTGCTTCCCAATATCCAGCCTCTTTCTGCTCATTCTGAAATTGACGGTCTAAATACGATTCGCGAATCCGCCGAAATTCCGATACTTCCACTCCAGTGCCCATCTGCATCGGAATGGTCCCGTTATTAGGATTCGGAGATGCTAACGGGTGTGTTGCCTGTAAAACGGCTTCCTGTCTCGTATAACCAATTGTATTGGCATTGGCAATGTTATGCCCCGTTGTGCTGAGTGCGGTTTGTTGGGATAAAATCGCTCTTTTTCCGATTTCTAACCCATGAAAGGTTGAGTACATCTTTTTTCTCCCCTATGCTTTTAAATCAAACAAACGAGCATATTCCCTTGAATCTTGGGCTGCTGCTTCTGAACTATAAAGACCCGAATCCTTTGATTGTGGCAGCATTTGCTCGATCATGAACTGTGTATAGGTTAAGGACTGCTGTATCAATTGCTGATTAAGATTGTTTACTTTATCAATTTCTTCAAATAAACGCTGAAGTAATTTCAGTTTCGATGACCACTCAGCCTTTGTCACTCCGTCTGGCTGTTGTTCAATTAATTTCGAAAGTGGAAGATAGGATTTGTCGTGCTCTAATACTTCCATTCTCATCTCGTCTGCTTCTTTGATTTTTTTGATAAGCTTGGATTCGTCCGCCATGATAGCAAGCAGCGGATTGATTTCTGCAGAAATTAGGATGTCCTGCTTTTTTTTTGCAGTTTCTAATAATGTGATATGCAGGTCGGTTAACATCTGCAAAACTTCTGTGAGGCTATTCATCGATTTTCGCACCTGTCTTCCAAGCTGAGAGTAATTTATCCGCTAACTTTTCACTGTCTACTTTGTAGGTGCCATTGGCAATTTGATTTTTCAACTGCTCTATTTTTGCCTCTTTTTCTTTTTGAATCTGAAGCTTTGCTTCACTTGATAATTCTACTTTGTCAGCTTGTGGTTTGTTTATTGCTTCTTCCCTTTTTGGCTGGTTATTCTTTTGGTATGCCTGATATGCCGCATCAATTCGATTAATTGGATTGATTTTCATAAAGTCCGCTCCTTTTAACTCTATCCATACTTTTTGTATCGGCAGTTTATCGTTTACTGTTTAGAGTATTTCTTACTTTTTTCAAAAAAAGAAACGGCAGCACTGACTACCGTTGCTTGATTGATATAAATTCCGTTATGACCTCATGATCCCATTCGCGATTCCCATCATCTGATCCGCATAGCTGAGTGCGCGGGCATTGGCTTGATAGCCTCTTTGTGCCTTGATCATATCAGTCATTTCCTGATTCAAATCCACATTGGACGATTCTAAAAACCCTTGTCTGATTTGAGAATTAGAAGGAACAGCGGTAACGGCTCCCCCCGTTAATCGGTACACCCCGCCATCATCCTTTAACAGCTGCGGATTACTGAAGTCAACCAAACCGATTTGTTGGTTTGTCCCCGTAATGGTTCCATCGCTTGCCACTACAAATTCATTTTCCGTGCTCCATTCAATTGGATTTCGATTTTGATCAAGAAGCGCATCACCATGGGCGTTTACCAGCTGAAATCGACCGCCTCCAACTGGTGATTGTTGAAAAGCTCCACCTCTTGTATACAAAATTTCCGTTGTTGTTCCTGTGGTTCGTTGGACTTGGAAATAGCCGTTCCCTTCAATCATGAAATCAAAGGGCTGATCCGTTTGCTTAGGAATACCTTGAGTTAAATCCAATGGCGTTGCCGCCAGACGCGATCCAAAGGTAGTTCGAATGCCCGGCGGAGACAAACGTCCCACCTCCTGTTGAGCCTCTGCTTGGTTTTGAATCGAAACGGTTAGATTGTCAGAAAAAGTGGCTTCTCTGCGCTTAAAGCCTGTCGATTCCAGATTCGAAATATTAGTAGCAATGGTATCTAACTTCCCTTGGTAGGCGCGAATACCAGACGAAGCAATAAATAAAGATGTATTCATAGCTTTAGACCCTTCCAATCGTGTTTAATTGTTCTAGTGTTTTATCGTAGGCTTGAAGTACCTTTTGATTTGCCTCATACAACCGAATATTTGTCATCATTTCGGTAATCGTTTGGGAGGTATCAACGTTCGATTGCTCAATCATTTTATGATGCAGCTGTAAACCGGCTGGGAGAGTCTGTGCAAGCATACCTGGACCTGCCCCCTCTAACGCATAAAGACCATTATCTTTTTTAACTAATTGATCCGGGTTATTGACCACCATGATTCCAAGTGAGGCAACGATTCTTACCCGTGCTGGGTCATCCGGGTTTACGATGATATCCCCATTATTTTGGATGGTCACATTTCCAGTGGTCAAATCTTGGTCGGAGATAGGTCTGCCATTTTTCCCTAAAACCAAATCTCCGGATGAAGTGGTCAGCTGTCCATTTTCATTGACGGAAAACCTTCCGTTTCGCGTAAATTGGAAACTGCCATCAGCAGTTTGTACAGCAAAAAAGGCAGCTGGTTTGATGGATTCACCGTTTTCCAAAATAGGAGGCAGGTTTTGGTCGTTAATCGCAACATCAAAAGGCATATTGCTATTCACCAGACTTCCCTGTGAAAAAAGTGGTAAGGTTTCTTGATTATAGACTCCCATGGACAATGTACCGATTTTTGGTGTTTCTCCTGAAGTTTCTGTTTGTCGAATGCGTTCTAGTAACATTTCTGGGAAGGAACGCAGCGGACTTGAGTCCTGTTTAAACCCTGGGGTTTCGACATTAGCCAAATTATTCGTAAGTGCATTTTGGCTCCTCTGTAGCGCAATCATCCCAGAGGCAGCGGTATCAATTCCTCGAAGCATAGTCGAACTCCTCTCTACATGTATAAGTTTACTAAAAGCCCTTTAATTTCTCCGATCGTCTTCAAAAGGCCGACGGAAGTAGTTTGTTTTTCCATCACTTGCTCCGAAAGCTTAATCAACTGTTGGTCAATTTGTTTAATTATTTTTAGTCTTTTATCTCTACCATTGGAGTGAAATGACCGATACTCTTCTATGGAGTAACCATTTTGAACGACTTCTTTTAAAAAGTCTTGAATGCTTTGTTTAAACGCCAGTAAATCCTTTACTGATTGCGAGGTACTTAACCGAATACCGTTTTGCTCCAAATCCTTGAGTAGCGTTTGTAAACGATCCTTTGTTAAATCAGCTTGTGATTCTTGAAAAATTTGTTGAAAAGAAGGGGATTCTTTCCCTTTCTCCCGCACTGGAATAAATCGATCCTGATTGATAGCTTGACTTTGTTGGATCTTCAAGCGGATTCCCCTTTCATGGTTAAATTTTCCGTTTCACGTAGAATGAAATTTATTAAAACTAAATTAAAGATAAACTAAAGGAGAAATTTATGTCTAGTATTTTTGGAATTTTATTGGCACTCGCAGCAATTGGTATAGGGATGATTTTAAAGGGAGCACCACTTGCATCCCTGAACAATCCTGCGGCATATCTGATTATTTTTGGCGGGACAGCCGCTGCGATACTTATTGCATTTCCGTTCCGAGAAATTAAAAAATTTCCGATTCTGTTAAAAATTGCTCTGGTGGAACCGAAACTTCCTTCGAAGGCAGAACAGATTGCTAGATTAATAGAATGTGCGGAGATGGCCAAAAAAGAGGGGTTTTTAGCTTTAGAGGAAATCGCAGAATCAACGGACGATCCTTTTTTTAAAAAAGGGCTCGAAATGATCATCGATGGCTATGATGCGGATTTCATTGAGGAAGTGCTATTCGATGAAGTCGAGGCGATTGAACAGCGTCATAAAACAGGCGCCCTTATTTTTACCCAAGCGGGTACGTATGCTCCGACGCTTGGTGTACTTGGGGCCGTAGTCGGTTTAATTGCTGCTCTCGGCTCATTATCCGAAATAGAAAAAATCGGTCATTCGATTTCAGCAGCTTTCATTGCTACCTTACTTGGGATTTTTTCCGGTTATGTCCTTTGGCATCCACTAGCGAACAAATTAAAGAGACTTTCCAAACAAGAGCAGGAATTAAAGCTGATTATCATTGAAGGGCTGCTCTCTATCTATCAGGGAGTTTTGCCTAGTGCCTTGGAGAAAAAGCTGACGGTCCATATTCCACCGTCTGAACGGGTTAAAGCAGAAAGTCAACCGGAAGAAGATGATTATTTTGAGGAGAAATCGGCATGAGGAAACGGAAAAGGGCCTTTAACACTGACCATGATGAACATTTTGATGAATCCTGGCTGATTCCATATGCTGACCTATTAACACTGTTATTAGCATTGTTCATTGTCTTATATGCAGCCAGTACCGTTGACAAAGTAAAATATCAATCCATCATGGAATCCTTTCAATCTGAATTAACAGGGACAAAAATAGAAAGTGTACACGCTGGTCTTTCCCCCAATCCTTCTTCTCCTCAACCGGAGGTCGGATTACCCGAGGAAGAAACGAATGATAAAGAACTAGATGTGTTGAAGCAGCAGCTTGAAAGCTACATCCATACCAACAATCTGCAGGATATGGTCTCTCTAGAGGATACGGAAAAAGGGATTGAAGTGTCATTAAAGGATGTCATTTTATTTGATTCTGGCAGAGCGGATTTGAAGGAACACTCGTTCCAAACCCTAAACGGGCTTGTCGGCTTGATTAATACCGTTCCTAATCCAATTAGCATCGAGGGTCATACTGACAATGTTCCGGCACATAATACAATCTATACTTCCAATTGGGAATTGTCTGCCGCTCGAGCCGCCAGTGTTCTCCACTACTTTGAATCTCAAAAGGTTCAAGCAAATCGCATGCAATTTTCAGGATTTGGAGAATATCAGCCGCTTTATCCAAATGATACGGATGAAAACCGCCAGTCAAATCGGCGGGTAACCGTTGTGATTTTACGAGGCAGTTAATTTTCTGCGACTGGAGGATGCAGCTGTGAAAAAGGTTGTTATATATGGTTTTAGTCTATTAGTTTTCTGTTTTTCAATATTGGCAGATGTAGGTACAGGAGGTAACATGGATGAAGTTGCTACTCCTTTCACCAAAGTGGTTCTGGCCAATGAAATCCAATTGGATGTACCATTACTTAATCAAATGGAAGAACCCCGGTTATTTAACGGCTGCGAAGTAACAAGTTTGGCCATGTTACTTCAATATTGGGGAATCGATGTGAATAAAAATCAACTAGCGGCACAAATCCCACGTGTCCCACTCCAATATGGGGATGGGCAAAATGGAAATCCCAATATGGGATTTGTCGGAAATATGGAGGACGGTCCCGGGTTAGGTGTCTACCATGGACCTATTTTTTATTTGGCAAATACCAATATTACGGATCAGTTGGTGGTTCAAAATCTATCAAACTATCCTTTTTCGGCCATTCTGAAAAAAATAAATCAGGGACTGCCCGTTTGGGTGATTACCACCAGCAACTTTTCACCAATAGTAGATTTCGAGACTTGGACTACTCCACAAGGAACTGTTGGGATTACCTTCAAAATGCACAGCGTCGTCATTACCGGCTATGACCAAGAATACATCTATCTTAACGATCCCTATGGAACAAAAAACAAAAAAGTAGACAGAGAAAATTTCATCGCCTCATGGGAGCAGATGGGCTCACAAGCAATCGTCATCGAACCCAAATAAAAGGTGCTAAATGATAAATTTATTAAACTTTCATAACAAGGTTGCCGATACAGTAGAATACTAAGGAATATTCACCAAAAATAAATAAATACATTAATCGTACGAAAAGGCAAAATGACCGAAAGGTGATGACGCAAAACTGCAGGGGCTAAAGTTAAAAACCAGGCTAGCCAGTTACCGAATATGTAACCCGTCCTACGATTATGTGAAAAATGGAGGAAAAAATAATGTTAACTTTTATTGCAGGTGTAATCACAGGATCTTGTACAGCGATAATCATAATGAGTCTAATGTCAGTAGCAAAAAACGCCGATCAACAAATAGAAATGCCAATACCAAAAGAATATCGAATAGAATAGGGGACTGTCCGCCTCAGGTGGACAGTGTCCACGGGCGGTGCCTGTCACCCTGTTGTTTAGCATCCAAGCATTATCAGGATCTTACAGATAGAATGTCTTCTATCGTCGGTATTGCAGTAATGGCTCCTACCTTCGTACATACCAAGGCACCTACTTTATTACTAAAACAAACGATTTCTTTAAGTGTTTCGAAGTCTTCGATCTCAGGTTTACCTTTTGCGAATTGGTATAAGGTTGCACCAACAAATGCATCACCAGCACCCGTGGAGTCAATGGATTTTATTTTTACACTTGGAACGATTTCGCTCTTTTTCCCATTTGACAAATAGGTTCCCTCACTCCCTAATGTCACAGCAACTATTCTTGCACCTAACTCATGAAGAAGATCCGTTCCCTCAGCCAGGTTATTAATCCCCGTAATCAGTTTTAGCTCCTCATCACTTACTTTTACAAAATCAGCTAAGCCGATTCCCTCCTTTGCCATGTCGATAAATGCAGGAATTCTGTTTTTCCATAGATCTTTTCGATAATTTGGATCAAATGAAATAAATTTCCCTTGTTCCTTCACCTTACGCATGACATGAATATAAGTGGATTGAAAGGGATCGCTTAATAACGCAGTGGCAGAACCAAAATGATGAATAGCTGCCCCATTTAGCTTATCTCTATCAATTTCTTCCTCTACTAAAAAGGCATCAGCCCCGCGATTAAATACAAAATCTCTTTCGCCATTTGCCTGTAAGGAAACAAAGGCCAATGTGGTTGGATGGAAATCATCGAACACGACCATTGATGTATCTACTTTGGCGTCATCAAGTGTCTTCTTTAGAAATTGCCCAAATGGGTCATTCCCAACTTTTCCGCTAAAAAGAGCTGTACCTCCTAATTTGGCAATCGTCGCACAGACATTAGCCGGTGCTCCTCCAGCTTGTTTTTGAAAACTTTGCCCCTCTATTAAGTTAATGTCCACATCAGTACAGAAAAAATCGATTAATAATTCACCCATGCATATAATTGATGAACTCAAACCAAACACCATCCTTTTAAAAAATAAAGCTCTAACCATTTAAGCGATTAGAGCTTCCACACTTCACTTACTTGCTCCAAATAGAATCAAGTTCCGTTATTTTTAAATGCGAAACATTTGTAGTTCCTTCATTTGAAAATAAAATTAGCTCTTTGCTTGATTCACGCGGGAACAATAAGCTTGTAATAGCAGCCTCACCATTGTTTGCAAACACCTCAATAGAAGAAGCATCTAAAAACAATTGAAGTTTCAACCTTTGCTGATCCAACTTTAATAGGGCTTCCTGTACAGCTTGGAAAGATGTCGAAAAGCTATGTTCCCCAGAAAGTGTTCGGTCGACAAATAACTTCTCTTCTACTGCATTATAACCAATGACCGTTTTTTCTTGTTCAGAATGCTGTATGATTAATCCAAATTGGCTTGAACTTACTTTTTCAAATTCGATAGTTATTTCCATTAAAGACTGAGTTAAAGGGATTGAAACACGGATCCCTGATTCAACTGACATTTTTGAATAAGATTCCGTTTCTTTTCTAATCTTACTCACCTCTGCAACGGGTTGCTGGAATAAACGGACGCCAGCCTCGGTTGTAGCCAAGGATAATTCTCGTGGTAACGTCATCGCACTTCTCCAAGACTCTGTTGGAACTTGATTGGCATAGCGCCAGTTACTCATCCAGCCAAGATAAATACGTCTTCCATCTTGGATATCAGACCAGCTTACACCCGCATAATTATCCCGGCCGAAATCTAACCAGAGAATCGTCGAATCGTCATGGTCATTCACAAAAGTGGTTCCATCAAACTGGCCGATGAAATATTGTGTTCGGGAACCTTCTGCTGTTTGACCGTTATCACCGATACTTACAATCATTACCCACTTTTCTTGTCCGCCATCTACTGGTAGTTTGAATAAGTCTGGGCATTCCCATACGCCATCATGTGAACCAGCAGTATGTCCAAATTCACTGGCAAACTCCCATTCCTTTAAGTTAAGGGAAGTATAAATCGTAATGGTTTGACCCGTAGCCAGTACCATCACCCATTTATTGGTCTCTTCATGCCAAAAAACTTTAGGATCACGGTAATCGGTAAGGCTCACGTCTGAAAGGACAGGATTCCCTTCAAACTTCACCCACGTTCTTCCATTATCCTTACTGTATGCTAAGCTTTGCTGCTGAAGCGGTCGATCAGAATCAGGGTAAGTGCCGGCACTCGTATAAAGGGCAACCATTCCTGGGTTATCTTTTTCAAAAAAGCCTGTGGTATTTTTCCAATCTACGACCGCGCTTCCTGAAAAAATGGCACCTAGTTCATCCGGATATAAGGCAATCGGCAGGTTCTCCCAATGAATCAGGTCCTTGCTTACCGCATGTCCCCAGTGCATCGGTCCCCAGGTCGTACCAAATGGATGGTACTGATAGAACAAATGATATTCATCATTAAAAAAGACCATTCCATTCGGGTCATTCATCCACTTTTCTTCTGGTGAAAAATGAAATTGTGGACGGTACTGCTCATTATAGGTTTGTATCATTTTTTTATCGCTCCTTCTATCTATTACATTAGTAAAAAGGGCTGTACAATTGCCAAAGCACTTGACACAGCCTCGAGACTATTTACCGGGTATTATTCCTAATTTCGATCGTAACCTTTTTGCTTAATCTCAAGCCATTCTTGTAATCCAAGTCGATCCAATTCTGCTAGATACTCATTCCATTCTTTTTCAACGCCGCCATTTGCAATCCATTCGGCACGTTTTCGCTTAATATAAGCAAACAAATCTGTTTCGATCACAGAAAGTCGATCTAGGTCTTCAATTGAGAAAAATACACGCGGGTAAATATTATCGGCTTCCATGTAAGGAACCATTACTTCTTTCATTAAGTTCAATCTCCAAGCAGCATCATCTGGTTTGGTAGTCACAGTACCGTAGTAGCTGTCTAAGATCGCTAATGGCCCGCCGACAGATGTTTTTTCTCTTAATTCAACGGGTGCTGTACCTTCTAAAGGAAGGTGTTTTAACATTTTTGAAGCCTCATCCATTCCAAAAATGTTTTGTTGCTTTTCGTCACCATACGTACCCCAGTTATTCTGTACGGATTGAGACGGATCATAAAGCTGGTCAATCCACTTTGCTGTTAATTCTAGGTTTTTATTTGCTGATGTAACGACTAAACGTGAGCGGTCAAAGCCCATTCCATTTGTTCTTGCAACATTTTGATGACCTTCTGGACCTTTTAATGGAGCTAACAGGTCGTAATCATCGCCCATTCCAGTGATATTTCCTTTATCCCATGTAAAGTACAAACCATATTTTTTGTCTCGGCCTTTGGCAAGATACGTGTTCCAATCATGCTCAAATGCCTCAATATCGATTAACCCTTCATTGTATAAATCATTAAACCAGCTAATGGCCTTTTTATAGCTTTCATCAGCCGCAGTAAGTTTTACTTCTCCATCGTTGGTTACAACCGTGAAATCCCAGTTATCGCCTAGACCAAATGCACCGAATAATGAATGGGGATCCTGCCCGCCATCATTAATGATGAATGACATGGGGATCTCGTCCGCTTCACCATTACCATTTGGATCCTGGGTTTTAAAAGCGAGTAAGACTTGCTTTAACTCTTCTGTTGTTTTTGGAACCTCTAATCCTAATTTGTTTAACCATTCCATATTAATCCATGGGAATGCATCAAGAGAGTGAATACTTTCTTTTCCTTCACCTAACTCCTCAATCCATGGGAATGCATAGATATGACCATCAGGTGCCGTCATCATTGCTTTGTATTGTGGTGCTTTTTCAAGGACAGCTTGTAAGTTTGGCATATACTGAATTAAATCCTCAACTGGAACAATAACTCCATCCTTCGCATGCTTTAATAGTTCATAGTCGCTGAAGGCCGAATTAAAGATTGCATCAGGAAGCTCTCCGCTGGCAATCGCTAAATTTCGCTTTTCAGCAAAAACATCACCTGTATAATTTCTCCAATCAATTTTTACACCTGTTTGATCTTCTAAGCGTTGGAAAATCAACTTTTCGTTAGGATCCTCAGGAGCTAATGGTGAACTGGATGTCATAATCTTTAATGTTTTTTCCTCTTTCAAGGGGAACTGTACATCTGTAAGCTTATAATCCTTAGAAGAGAAACTTTCGCTTCCGCCGCTTTTACTGCTGCAGCCGGTAAGGATTAAAGCCCCTGAAAGTAGTAGAGTTGAAGCTGTTGTTAACATTCTTTTTTTCATCATAAACCCTCACTTTTTTTATTTTAGTGAACCAACCATAACTCCCTTTTCAAAATACTTTTGGAAGAATGGGTACATAATCAATAACGGTAAACTTGCAATCACAATCGATGAATAACGGATCATCTCCGAAATTCTCATTAACTCGTTTCTAGCCTCGACATCCGCAACCATTCCAGGCTGAACTTCGTTTTGAATCAGAATCGAACGCAATACTAATTGCAGTGGATGTAATTCTCGATCATCAAGGTAGATCATGGCGTCGAAGTAAGCATTCCATTGTCCAATGAAGGCATATAATGCTAGAACAAAGATAATCGGTTTGGATAAAGGTAAAATAATACTGAAGAAAATTTTTAAATCGGATGCCCCATCGATTCTCGCTGCTTCCTTCAGCTCATTTGGAACCGCTTTAAAGTAAGTTCTAGCGAGAATAATAAACCAGACATTAACAGCCCCGGGCAGGATAATCGCCCAAATTGTATTCAGCATCCCTAAATCACGAATAACAAAATACGTTGGAATCAAGCCTCCCCCAAAAAACATGGTAAATAAGAAGAAAATCATAAATGCCTTTTTACCAACTAAACCTTCTATTGATAATGTGTAACCTGCAAAAAGACAAACGAGTACGGTCACAATCGTAAATCCAGTTGAATAAAGAAGTGAGTTGAAAAATCCTCTCACAATGGTGTCATCGGTAAAGAGCCGCTTATAACCTTCTAATGACCAATCAGAGGAATGTAACGATAGTCCCTTTCGGATGATTGCATTCGGTTCTAGGAAGGACGATAGAAAGACATATAATAGTGGTCCTACTATGGCAAGGACGATAATCGTTAGTAGAATATTATTGGTCAAAAGCAGCATTCGGTCGCCTTTTGCATGTTTGATTTGGTTGTTCATACTTTTCCTCCTTCCTTAAACGAGTCCTTCGCCTTCGTTTAGTTTCTTAACCACTTGGTTAACTACACCTAGTAAAATCACATTCACTACAGCATTAAATAATCCAACAGCGGTCGCAAACGAATAATCACCTGCCAGCAGCCCTCGTTTATAAACATAAGTCGCGATAATTTCTGATGATGGTGAATTCATCGACGTTTGCAGTAAATAGGCTTTTTCAAAACCAATTCCCATAATCCCTCCAGCCGCTAAGATAAACAAGACAGCCATCACTGGCTTAAGCGTCGGAAGATCGATATGCCATATTCGCTGCAGGAGTGACGCCCCGTCAAGTGTTGCTGCTTCATGAAGCTGCGGGTCAACGTTCGCAAGTGCGGCAACATAAACAATCGATGCCCAGCCTGCCCCTTGCCAAACCCCCGACCAAATGTAGATGGATCTAAAATAATCAGGGTCTGACATGAACGAAATCGGCTTATCTAAAAAGGTTGATAACAACGCATTAATAGGTCCAACCGGTGATAGAAAAAGAAAGACCATTCCCGAAACGACAACCACAGATATGAAATGCGGTGCATATAGGGCTAACTGAACATTCTTTTTCACACTCGATTTTCGCAGTTGGTTTAACATAAGAGCCAATATAATGGGAATAGGAAATCCTATCAATAGTTCAAAGGAACTTAACTTAATGGTGTTCATTAATATTTCGATGAAATTAGGCGACGTTAGGAAACTTGTAAAATGTTTAAATCCTACCCATTCACTACCCGTAATCCCTCTAATCGGACTAAAATCTTTAAAGGCAATCGTCGCTCCGTATATGGGGATGTACTTAAAGATAATTGTAAGAATAACGGCAGGAGCAATAAGCAAATAAAGGATGTAGTTCTTTTTAATGTAAGTAAGGTTCTTGCTTAGTTTTGTAGTTGTTGCTGGTTTATTAACCTGTATGGTTTGGGTTTGCTCTGCTTTTACTATTTCTTCCACTCTCTTACCCTCCTATCAACTTAGTTCCGTTGAAAGCACTTTCAACATGGGTTAAATATAACAAAATGGAGAGAATGAAGAGTTTAATATTTTTGGTTGATGTATTTTAATATTTTCGGGAGTTGATATCGCTTTCACTTTATTTTTTCGATATGATAGGGAGGAGAAAGGATGTGGGATATGCCATACAAGGTTCGGAGTGAATCATTTGTATTGAAGATTTTACGAATTTTGAACAAACGAATGAAATTAACCGGGGATGATCAAAGGTATTATCAAAACCAAGAAAAAGGATATAAAGGGGAAGTTCAGTTTGATAGGTTGACAGAGAAACTTCAGCGTGAGTGTCATATTTTAAATGATTTGCAACTTGAAAATAGTAAATCTAGTTTCCAACTTGATTCATCCCTCATTTTCCAAGGGACCTATTCCCTTTTTGAAGTAAAAAATTTCGAAGGCGAATATGTTTATGACGAGGAATATTTTAAAACCCCCAGCGGACGAGATATCCAGAACCCGCTAGACCAGCTAAAACGTAGTTAGTTATTGCTGAGTAATGTTCTTCAATCGCTAGGGAGTAAACTAACTGTTGAAGCATATGCCATTTTCATCAACCCTCAGTTTACGTTATACCAAACTCCACCTGACCTGCCATTTATTTTGCCTACCCAGCTTGACCGCTTTATGAGCAAATTGGATCAAAAACCTTCACTGCTTAATCAGTCGCATAAAAATCTAGCAGACAAACTCATTTCATTGCACCAAACAGAATCTCCCTATACCCAATTACCCTCCTATGAGTATGATCAAGTTAGAAAAGGGCTGACATGCAAAAAATGCTATTCATTTTCAGTGTCGGTTCAGGGAAAGAAACTAGTGTGTCATACTTGCGGTTGCGAAGAAATGGTTACATCTGCTGTTTTGCGTATGGTTGTGGAATTTAAGTTGCTTTTTCCAGATAGAAAAATCACCACAAATGTAATTTATGACTGGTGCAGCGTGGTTGCTTCTAAAAAAACCATTAGCCGGACATTGGGAAAACATTTAAATATCAAAGGTGTTCATCAATGGACCTATTATGAATGGAAAGGGGATAAATGACAGAATAATAGACGAATCTTTCATTCTCTTGTTGAGATTTGTCCTTCTCTCTCTGATGAAAGACGAATCTCCTGCTTTCTTGATGAGATTTGTCCTTCATCCCCTCGATGAGAGACTAATCTTCTGGTCTCCTGATGAGATTTGTCCTTCATCCCCTCGATGAGAGACTAATCTTCTGGTCTCCTGATGAGATTTGTCCTTCATTCCCTTGATGAGAGACAAATCTTATGGTCTCCTGATGAGATTTGTCCTTCATACCATCGATGAGAGACTAATCTTCTGGTCTCCTGATGAGATTTGTCCTTCATACCCTCGATGAGAGACTAATCTTCTGGTCTCCTGATGAGATTTGTCCTTCATTCCCTTGATAAGAGACAAATCTTATGGTCTCCTGATGAGATTTGTCTCTCATAAGAAAATCCCCCAGTCACTAAACTAGAGGATTACTTTTTGATATCTCTTAAACCATTATTAATCTTCTCTACCGCTAGGTTTGCGGCTTCTTCGACATTTTTTCCTTGCAGCCCGACTTCTTCAAATAGATCCTTAACCGCTTCGCTGATGACTGGATAGGCTGGAGTTACTGGTCGATTTTTTGAGTAATTTTGGTCTTGTTGGACAAAGATATTTTTGGGATATTCATTAAGCTCAGGGAAGTCTTTTGCAACTGAATATCGTGCAGGTAAATCACCGGAAATTTCGACGAACAATTTCGAACCCTCATACCCTGTAGCGAATTTCACAAATTCCCAGGCCTCCTCTGGATGCTTGGTTTTCGATGAAATCCCCAGTGCCCAGCCTCCATTCGGGACAACTTGATGTTTCCCCTTCGGCAGGGGGGCGACCCCATAATCCTCTCCAAGCACAAAACCAGGTGTTTGTTGCAATTCCGATAACGCCCAAGAACCCAATACCGTCATCCCAAGCTTTTCTGTTTCAAAAGGAGCGGGAGGCATTTCAACTGCCGCTACCCCATGCTTACGATATAAATCTTGATAAAATTGCAGGGCTTCTAATGCTTCTGGAGAATTGAGATACCCCTCGGAGGTTGACCCATCTGGACTAATCACATCTGCTCCGAACTGCCAAAGGATCGGCATTTTAAAATAAGCTGGCCCTTCCCCAACATTAAAGCCTTGGGCAGGGTCAATCCCTATCACACCTTTTGAAGGATTGTTGATTTTTTTAGCAATTTCCAGTACTTCCTCCCACGTCATGGGATTGTTTGGATTTCCAGAAGGAAAGGGGATTCCGGCCTCCCTGAAAATATTCATATTGTAAAATAAAGCAATGCTCGATTCCACAATGGGGGCAAGGTAAATTTCATCCTTATAGATTAAACCCTTTAATACGCCTTCAGGTATATCGTCAATATTGCCTTCCTTTTTCATATAAGAATCAATCGATAATAGCGAACCAGAATTTGCATAAAGAGCCAGGTTCGGACTATCAATCGCCATAATATCCGGATGGTTTCCTGCAGCCAGTTCAGTACGAAGCCTTAATTCGTATTCACTTCCCCAGTGCATCGATTGCATATTAATCTTAATATTGGGGTGCGTTGCTTCAAAGGCAGCAACCATCTCTTCATAGGCATGATTAAACGCTGGATTCGTTAAATTTCGTAAAAAGGTCAGCTCGACTTGCATTATCGGTTTCTCCTTATCTGGACTTTTACCTGATAAAGAAAAAAAGGCTAATCCCGCTATACCAATAAGAATGATGAGTGTTAACCATTTCTTCACCAAATCTCCTCCTCCCTACCAAACCAGACTATTCCCCTATCGAGTTACGAAATTCTAAAGGTGTTTGTCCAACGTGTTTTTTAAATACCGTACTAAAATACCCTGAGTTTGAAAAACCAACTAAGTTACTGACATCAATGATTTTCAGCTGGTTATCTTTAAGTAATTGTTTTGCCTTATTCAACCTCAAATTTACCAGATAATCACTAAAGTTCTGGCCGACATGATGTTTGAATGTTTCCGATAAATGGGCACTATTAATGTGAAATAATGTAGACAAGGTGGTAAGGGAAATTTCACTTGCATAATGCTGGTCCAAATAATGGCGGATACTATCGATTAATTTCTTATTGGAAAATCGAGCAAGGCGAACTTTTTCAATGATTAATGAGGCTAATTGAATCAGGTCCTCTTTCACTTTATGTTGAGAATAGAGCTTCCATATATTTTGTTGGCAATTCCAAATCGTATTTTGAATATCTTTCGTCTCGACATCGTACTTTTTGGCTAATGAACCCAACATAAATAACACCTGGTTGGCAGCAAAAGAAAACGACATAACCGATCGTCCTTCAGACCCTTCAAGAACAATCTGTAGATTCTCTTTAAAGGCAGTAAAATCAACATTTTCAATGGAATTCGTTATCCGTCTCTCAAAATCCGGAGAAAAGTCAAACACTTCTTCGCTTGCAGTCGTTTGATCCATAATCTGTGACTTTGATCCAAGTTGACTTTGGCTCCACGCAAGTAAACTGGATATATACCCGCTCCTATATTCTGAAAGCCCATTCACAATCGTCCCTATACCAATGACCGTTTCTAATTTTAATAGCTTGTTAACGTTTTGTTGAATTTGCAAAACGAAAGGATTGGTCGTTGAAGAATGGGAATCAACTAGCTGTAAAAATTGAACCATATTGGGATAGCTAGGATCCGTAAACACATAGGTTGCATTCTGCTGTTGAGCGATTTCCTTACACAATATCTGAAATGGAATCCTTAGTTCCCCTAAACGAGCAGGATCGAGGCCATCTCTAATTTCCACCGTGAAAAACTGTACTTTTGCATTTTCATTTGCCAGTTCTTCGAGTTGAAGCTGCTGAAGTCTTTCAGTAACGATTGGAAGCTGTAATACTTCTTCTTTTGCTAAATGAAGGATAAATTGTTCCTGCATTTCTTGTAGATGAGAATGAACGAGTCTACTCATTTGCGCAATTTCTACTTGTTTTCTTCTTTCTTCTTCTACTTCTTTCCGAATCTTCCTCAATGCTTCTACTAATTCATCGGGGGCAACAGGTTTCAGTAAATAGTCTTTAACGCCTTGCTGCAGTGAATTTCGCACATAATCAAAATCGGAATAACCTGATAAAACGATGACCTTTACATGGGGAAAATCTTGGTGACAACGTTTTGCCAATTCTACTCCATCCATAATAGGCATTCTCATATCGGTAATGACTATATCGATATCCTTAGTTTGGATGATTTCAAGAGCTTCTTTTCCATTTGAAGCCTCTTCTACAAGTTGAAATCCCTCTTCTTCCCAGTCTACCTTTAAGCGTAATCCCCTTCGAATTTGAATCTCATCATCCGTGATTAACACCTTCATCCTGTCTATCCCCCCTTTTCAAATCAATCAGCAATGTGATTTTCGTGCCTTCATTTTTCGTGGATTCAATTCGATAGAAAAAGTCAGCTCCATAGGTAAGCTTTAATCGTCCAAGGACATTTCTTAGCCCAATGCTGTTTCCTTTGCTTTCCAATACGTGTATGGTTTCATCCGCTTGGGATTCTAAATCAGAAATGATTTCTTCAGACATCCCCATCCCTTTATCTGCCACTGACAGGGTAAGCTGACTTCCAATCACTTCCGTTTTTATTAAAATATCTGCAAACGGCTTTTCAGTGAAACTGTATTTCACAGCGTTTTCCACAAGTGGCTGTAAAATGAATTTTATTACGGGGATCGTTATGGTGTCAGGGTCTACATCCATTTGAATTGTGATGCTGTCCTCATATCTTAACTTTAATATGTTCGTGTAACTCTTGATATAATTTACTTCTTCGCCTAACGGTACAATATTGCTTTTTGTATTTAAAGAATATCTCAGCATTTTCCCTAAATAAATGCTTACATTCATGACCTCTTTATTTTTCTCTTGAAGTGCTAAACTTCCAATAATTTCAAGCGTGTTATTTAGAAAGTGAGGGTTGATTTGTAATAATAAGGCTTTATATTCCGCATCTTTCCGGCGCAAATTGGCTTCATATTCTGTTTCAATTAAATTCTGCAATTGATCAATCGTATGTTCCGTAACATTAATAAGGTAATCAACTTCATTATTCTGAGATTTAATGTGCGGCATAAAGCGTTTTGCCCCTGTAAAATCTCCCCGTTCGATAAATCCCATTGCTTTTGCAAGTTTTCCTAGAGGACTTGTAATATTGTTAGACATAATCACCGAAGCCACAATCGTGATGAAAAAAAGGACTGCACTCGTTATAAGAAGGTTTCGCTGTAAATGATTGGCCCTTGCGAATAAATCGGACTCTGTCACTTCACTGACTAGGATCCAATCCCCTACTGGCAGCTTTTGAAAGAAAACTAAATACTTCTCCTTCTGGTAAGAAGCTTCAATTAGCCCTTCTTGGTCATCGCTAGTGGTGATTTGCTTTAAACTTTGTTTCAGGATCGAATTCGGGGTCTTTATTTTCCCTGCCAAAATGTTCTCACCCTGCTGATTTAGCAAATAGGTATGCCCATTTTGCCCAATTGTTATTTTATTTAGGGCCGTTTCCAGTAAAGCAGAAGGAAAATTCACCTTAATGACCCCTGCAGATATCATCGTATTGGTATCAATGAGGGGCAAAATATAGCTATTGATCTTCTTTTGCTGCATTTCATGACTTTGCTGAAATGGATCTAAATGCGACTTAACATAGTCCTGATGATGTTGGGTAAAGTCCTGATACCAATCCGTTTCATGAAGTGAGGAATGAAGGCCCCAAGTACCGGTCCCATCATTAAGCAGCACCGAAATCGACATCGCATTAGAATTGTTAATCATGATTGAGGATAGTCCCTGTTTAAGTTGATTCATCCATACATCGATTTCTTCCTTCTCCGCACCTTGCCTATTTAATCGAATCCACTCCTGTGTGGTCTGATTAACAAGCACTTGCTTGCCCAAATCCTCTGCCTGTGTAGAGATGGAATCAACATAAAGCGAAAACTGATCCATCATTTCTATGGTCAACTCTTGAGTCTGTTCTCGAATAACAGATGTAAAAAAGCTAGGAATAATCAATGATAGTATAATAAAGGGAATGGTTAACAAACAGGTAAAAATAAGTAATAAGCGATTGCGTAATGAAAAAAGCATGTTACCCCCTTCAGGGAAAACCCTTACAATTTTTCGTATATTGGAATAATCTATTATAGCACTTTCCTATTACTCGACTCTAGCACTTGGGAAAATGCAGCGATTCGTAAATTTTGATACTAACCTGCTAATGTGTCAAAATAAGAAATGATATACATAGTGTTCATGAGAGTGGAAAATTTCCCAAAATGGAGGTCATGATGATGAGAACAATGAAACTAGGAAGCAGCACATTAGATGTGCCGGTTGTAGCAGTTGGCTGCATGCGCATGAAATCATTAGAAAAGAAGGAAGCGGAGATTTTTATCCAAAATGCTTTAGAGCAAGGAGCAAATTTTTTCGACCATGCTGATATTTACGGGGATGGAACATCAGAGGAAATTTTCGCCGATGCCATTCATATGAATGCTGACATCCGTGAAAAAATCATCCTCCAATCAAAATGCGGCATTCGCAAAGGAATGTTCGATTTTTCAAAGGAACATATATTAAATTCCGTCGATGGGATTTTGAAAAGGTTGAACACCGAATATCTGGATACGCTGCTCCTTCACCGTCCGGATGCTCTAATGGAGCCTGAGGAAGTAGCAGAGGCATTCGATATCCTGGAGAGTACAGGAAAAGTACGCCATTTTGGTGTTTCCAACCAAAACCCGATGCAAATTCAATTGCTGCAGAAATATGTGAAGCAGCCAATTGTAGCCAACCAGCTGCAATTGAGTATCACAAACACCAATATGATTTCCAATGGATTGAACGTGAACATGGAGAACGAATCAGCAATTAATCGCGATGGAAGTGTGCTTGATTTTTGCAGACTGAACGACATTACCATTCAGCCATGGTCACCTTTCCAATATGGATTCTTTGAAGGTGTTTTTCTAGGAAACGAGAAGTTTCCAGAATTGAATCAAAAGATTGATGAAATCGCTGCTAAGTATGAGGTCAGCAATACCACCATCGCCATCGCGTGGCTGCTGCGTCATCCAGCCAAAATGCAGCCCGTTATTGGAACGATGAATGTGGACAGGTTGAAGGATTGCTGCAAAGCAAGTGAAATTCATCTGACCCGCGAAGAGTGGTACGATATCTTTCGTGCTGCTGGAAACATCCTGCCATAGTATTAAGCAAAGGAGTGCCGTTATAGGCACTCCCTTCTATTTTGTGTTGATATAACAAAAGGGTTTAACCCTTATTCATCATCAACCTCGCCATCGCCAATTTCATCCTCTTCCTCTACATCCTCAATCTTTTCCCCTTCTTCAGGTTCCTCATCATTGCCACAACCCGTTATAGTGAAAAGAGAAAAGCCTAAAAGTAACATCATCAATAACCTTTTCATCTTCATTCCAATCAAACCTCCTTTATTCATAGCCTTTCCAGTTCAAACAGCATTATGAATAAAACAAAAATTCGGTGCCTGTCACCATTTATACATCACTGTATAATTGTTTTCTATTCTTCTTCTGCCGCTTCTTCACCTGTTTCTTCTTCCTCTACCACTTCTTCTGTTCCTTCTTCTTGTTCTTTTTCTGTTTTTATTCTGGTAATTTCTTCGTTTAGTTGGTCAAATGCATTCAGTCTATGGTTGGCGCTTGCCAGTAAGTCATCAATGATTACAATGAATTTTTCATAGGGCACACCGTTTTCGCTGCATCCGGTAATCATTTTGAGCAAGTCTTTTTCATATAGATGATAGCGTTCTTTAAAGGTTTTTGAATCCATCGTTAAAAAATACTCATCATCGACGACGAATTCGTTAAACACTTTTTTCGTTAAACGCCTTTTGGTGACTTCTATATCTTGTTTGTCCTTTTCATTGTCGTAGTGGGCTTCATCCTCATACTCAGAACAAAGCGTATCATAGATCTTCTCCAGCAGCTCGGTCGGATTTAAATACTTTAATTCTTCCATAAAATCCCTCCCTTTATTATATTTGCCCAAACAAAAAAAGCACACGCAGGCTGCGTGCACTTTTTTTCGAAAAATGATTATACCAATACGCCTTCTTGATACTTTTTCGTAAGGGTTGGCCAGTATTCTTTATTGGCTACGATTAAATCATCGAGAATTTTCTTAGCTACAATCGCAGATGGAATCGTTCTATTTAGCGTGAATGCTTGTAATGCTTTTTCATAAGAACCTTCTGTGATTGCTTCTACTAAAATCTTCTCTGAAGCAAGCTGAGTATCAATCATCGCTTTGTGGAAGTATGGAATTTCTCCAACATATTCAGGTACTGGACCTTTGCTCGTGATTAACGCCGGAACTTCGATCATCGCATCTGCTGGCAGGTTAGGAATCGTTCCATTATTCTCAACCATAACTAGATAGCGTTTTGCTAGATTCTGTGCGATAGAAACTGTTACATCGACGATAAATACTCCATGAACACCCACGTGAAACGCATCATCTAAGACACCTGTTTCTTCAAATTTCCTCACTGTTTCAAATAATGACTTCTCACGGCCATCCATCACTTCATTCGCACGAGTATATTCTTTATTAGAATTCTCGACAATGTAGTCTGGCAGTAAATAATATTGCAAATACAGATTTGGGATATAATCTGGGAAGAAATCCATAATTGGCTTAATATTTTTAAACGTTTTAATCCAAGAAGGATCTGCATGACGGTAGTCAATTTTCGAGATATCTTCTGTTAATAACCCCCACTTACTAATGTGATCGCGAAGTTCTGGCAGGCGATCAACACCAGCCACCTCTACTTTTGTGAACCAGCCAAAGTGATTTAAGCCGAAGTAGTCGACCACTAGGTCTTCACGATTGACGCCAAGGATACCAGCCATGTTACGCATCGTTGCTACAGGCATATCTTGATGACTTTCGCATTTGGACGAAGCTTGCGGACACCTTCTGCTACGATGGATGCAGGGTTTGAGTAGTTCACAATCCAGCAAGATTCTTTTGCATATTTTTCAACAAAATCAATTAATTCAACCATTGGAAAAATCGTTCTTAGTCCATACGCTAGACCACCAGGACCGCATGTTTCTTGACCTACTACACTATATAAAAGAGGAATTTTTTCATCAAGCTCTCTCATGGCATATTTACCCACACGCATTTGGGCAAACACAAAGTCTACATCATCAAATGCTGTTTCTGGATCCGTTGTATCAATCACTTTAATGGAATCAGTGTATTCCGCAATTACGGTCTTCGCTGCTACAACTACCTTCGATTGACGTTCCCCATCAACTAAAACCGAGCTTTTTGTAAACCCGAATTATCGAAGTCGTCGAAACAAAAAGATCATCGCCCGCTTTACGAATACTTAACTGTTGGTTTTCAAACTTTTTTTGAATCAGATAGAACAAGATATCCTTTTCCGATTGATTCAAATCCTTATCATGTATATAATCTAAAAAAATCTTCTCTGACTTTTCCATTTTGCAACCTCATGCCTTTACGATTTCTTATTAGTATAACTCCTAGTTCTTTTCCCATTACATGGACGTCGTCACGCGAAAAAAAGAATCCTAATCGGATTATAGATAGGATTCTTATTTATGATACTTTATTTGCTACGATTGTCACTAATCTACTTAGTAAAATCGTACCAATCATTATATTAATGTAAAGTAAGTTTTTCTTCATTTTTTTCTTGCGCATTGATTCTTCTGGTGTCATCCACATACTTTTCGCATTGATTGGCTACCCGTTTACTATTCCTATCTAATTTGGGTCGCCTATAGACTCCTTTATCCAGGTTCGTAAAAACAATGAGAATTCAACTTTATTATAACATCACAGGAAAGCTGCTTAATCGATCTTCCATTTGTTTTCTAGCATCGTTCATCATTCCATCAAGCAGTTCTTTCACGGTTGGAATATGTTCAATGAGTCCGGCCACCTGCCCGCTATTCATGAAACCATTCTCAACATCCCCCTGGATTGCACCAGCAATGTGGTGGTCCTCTGATGTCATGTCACGGTATTGTTCCGAGGCCAATCCGCTTTGTTCCAAATCAATAATGCGAGCAGCATATGGTGCTTTTAAAACCCGTCTTACTTGTCCTACTGAACGTCCTAAAATAACGGTTTCGGTATCTCCTGCATCAAGTAGCCTTTGCTTATATAATGAATGAAAGGGTGCTTCTTTCGTTGCAATCAAGCGGGTGCCTAACTGTACGCCGGCGGCACCGAGCATTAAAGCTGCAGCCAGACCTTGACCATCTCCAATGCCACCCGCAGCCACAACCGGTATTGTGACATGGCGGCTTATTTGTGGTATGAGCGTAAATGTGGTTAATTCCAGACTTGAATTAATACCGGCAGCCTCAAACCCTTCTGCCACCAGTACATCTGCCCCTGCAGCTTCTGCCTTTTGAGCATGTTTCACCGATGCAACAACCACAATTACTTTTATGCCTCTTTCATGTAAGAGTGGAATAAAAGGAGCAGGATTACCAGCCGATAATGATACAATCGGTATTTTATGCTTTAACACCAGTTGAATCATTTCTTTTGTATAAGGACTAACATTAATTGGTATATTCAACGCAAAACTGTTATGCGTTTTGTCTTTAGTTTCAAGAATAATGGCTTCGACCTGCCCAGGAGTCATCGTTCCACAACCTATCGTGCCAAGACCTCCAGCTTTAGATACAGCAGCCGTAAGCTGTGCATTACTTATATTCCCCATTCCCCCCTGAATGATTGGATAATGAATAGAAAAAAGTTCGCAAATATATTTCATTTTTTCAACCCCCTATTAATTTCATGTTATACTATAATCAATAGAAAAACAATTCTGATTTTTTAAAAGGAGCGAAAAAAATGATTATCCCTTTCAATGGCATAACCCCTTCCATTCATAAAACAGTTTTCGTGGCACCTGGCGCTTACTTAATTGGCGATATTACGATTAAAGAAGAATCTTCCATCTGGTTTAATGCTGTGTTACGAGGGGATGAGGATTCTATTATCATTGGCGCAAAGTGCAGTATTCAAGATAACTCCACCATTCATTTATTCGAAGGATGTCCTGTTATCATTGAAGATGAAGTTACAGTGGGACACAACGTTATTTTGCACGGCTGCAAAGTAGGGAAACGTTCCATTATCGGTATGGGCTCTACCATATTAGACAATGTAGAAATCGGAGAAGAATGCATTATTGGCGCGAACACACTGATCGCCGCGGGCAAAAAGATACCGCCTCGCTCACTTGTCGTTGGTTCGCCGGGAAAAGTCGTCCGGGAGTTAACCGATAAAGACCTAGAACTTATTCGCCTATCTACTGATTCATATGTACAAAAAGGACGGGAATTTAAAGAGATCCTTAAATAAATAATTTAAGGGCCGTATACTGTTGGTTTTTAGAAAGTGAAAAACTGCGCCGGATTTCGAATCTACATCACAAAAAGCTGCCGCAAAAGTCTTCCATTAATGACTTTTGCGGCAGCTTTTATTTTTTTGAATGAATAATTAACGGATGATTTTTCGCGTCATAGGAATGATCCTTTCTGCGTAAATCATTATCCGCTTCAAAGACATTTTCAAAAAACCTGCTGGCTGGTTCCGCTAAAAGTTTATAATACTGACTAAAAAGCAGTGCCGCATGATTACCACTCCACTTTGGCGGCAAAAGTTCCTTCGGCAGACCTGGATCAATGAACAGAAATTTTCTGTATTCATGAACTAGATTTGTTCTCTCCACAAAGCACTCTGAGTCGGACATTTCTCCTTTGCTTAGCACACTTTGATGTACAATGAATTGCTTACTGTACTTTGAGATGAACTCCTCATACTTATTCTCGATTTCCTCAAGCGGCCAGCTTTTTTCCACAAGCGATTGACTATCTTTTGGCCCTTTATAGTCCGAGACGAAGAAATCAACGTAATCACTAATATCGTATTTTTCGATTAAAAGATTCACTTCTTTTTCAAGGTTATTCGGTGAAATCCAGCAGGCATTAGCGAAACTGCCAAATCCACTCCACAAAAGTTCCTGTCGAAGCTCATCACGAATCTGTCGTATTTCTTCTGGAATCGAATACATTAAAATACGCCATTTTCTGTCCCAATCATGCGGGTTCAGTTTAAAAATCCGGTTGGCGGCCTCATCCATCCGGGAAACACCTCGTTCTGTCAAAAAGTAAAAACTTTTGTTTCCCTGCTTTTCCGACTGAATCCACCCTTGCTTCACCATTCGGGAAACCGCGACACGAACGCCCTGCTCATTATGCCCAAACTCTTTCAATAAACGAACTAAGCTGCCAATCCATATTTTGTTTCCATAATGACGTAAATAATCTCCATAAATGGTGAAAATCATCGATTGTGTGTTTGCACCCATAACCTCTTCACTCTTTCTATTTCCCTGTCCCTTACATATTTTGAACGAGACGTTTTTTTCTATTATATCATAAACGTCAATTTTATCTCCCTAAAAATTGAGGTTTTCTCCGCTCACTAAACGCATTGAGCGCCTCGATCCGGTCTTCCGTTGGAATCGTCAGTTCATACGCTTTCGCTTCAATGGCAAGCCCCGTTTGTAAATCTGTGTTCATTCCCTGAATGATCGCATATTTCGCCTGTTTTAACGCAACAGGACCATTTTTCATCATGTTTTCAGCAAATTGTTTGCACACTTCAGAAAGCACATCATGTGGCACCACTTTTAATACAATACCAAGGTCGAGCGCCTCCTCTGATGAGATTTTTTTCGCCGTTAAAATTAATTCTTTGGCCTTCATTTCACCAATCAGTCGTGGAAGACGCTGTGTTCCACCTGCACCTGGAATGATTGCCCAGCTCGTTTCGGTTAACCCCATGGATACACCTTGTGCCGCAATCGTAAAGTCACACGACAGCAGCCACTCAAATCCTCCGCCCAGCGCGTAACCATTAACCGCTGCGATTGTCGGCTGTGGCAAGCTGGCAATACTATTAAACACATCCCGAATCGCTTTCACATTTCTTCTTACCTGTGCCTCATTCAATGTTTTTCTTTCTTTCAAATCAGCACCGGCACTAAATGCTTTCTTACCGGCTCCTGTAAAAATAACAACTCGTACCTCAGGATTAACATGAATAGAATCAACAGCCTCATGCAGTTCACGAAGTGTATCATAGTTAAAACAATTTAATACGTCCGGTCGGTTTACTGTTACATATCCAATATGATCTATCACTTCATATAATACATTTTCCATGACATTTTCCCTCTCTTTTTTTAAAAATAAAGGCCATCTCTCTTATTCGAGACAGCCTTTGTAATTCCTACTCTATATTTTCAATAATCGCCGCTATCCCCTGACCGACACCTACACACATTGTAGCCAGTCCATATTGAACATTTTGTTTTTTCATTTCATATAGAAGCGTCGTCAAAATACGGGCTCCACTTGCACCAAGTGGATGTCCGAACGCAATAGCACCGCCGTTTACATTGACCTTTTCCTGATCAAACTCAAGCTGGCGTATACATTCTAACGACTGTGATGCAAAAGCTTCATTTAGTTCTACAAGACCGATATCGTTTACCGCTAAGTTTGCCCGATTAAGCGCTTTTCTCGTTGCATAAATTGGACCGAGGCCCATAACAGCAGGCTCAAGACCGGCAACCGCTCCAACCACATATTTTGCAAGGGGCTTCAAACCAAGTTCTTTTGCCTTATCTGCACTCATTAATAATAAAGCGGATGCACCGTCATTTACTCCTGATGCATTACCAGCTGTTACAGTCCCGCCTTTAAAAATCGGACGCAGTTTAGCAAGTTTTTCAATCGTTGTATCTGGACGTGGATGCTCATCTTGATCGAAGACAACTTCGTTTCCTTTCCGATCATGAAAACGAACTGGTACAATTTCTTCCGCAAAACGATTGGATTCCATTGCTCTTTTTGCCCGCAGCTGACTTTGAAGTGCAAACTGATCCTGATCTTCCCGTGAAATCGAGTAGCGTTGTGCAACATTTTCAGCTGTCTGGGGCATGGAATCTGCTCCATACATCTCTTCTAGCTTTTTATTCGTAAATCGCCATCCAATCGTTGTATCCTGAAGCTCCATCGATCCCCGAGGGAAGTCACTCTCAGGTTTGGCCATGACGTATGGTGCTCTTGTCATACTTTCCGTTCCCCCTGCGATGTAAATATCGCCTTCCCCTACAGCTATAGATCGTGCAGCATACATAACCGCATCAAGTCCTGATCCGCACAAACGATTAATAGTTGTTCCACCTACGTTCACTGGAAGGCCAGCTAAAAGTGCGGACATTCTCGCTACATCTCGGTTATCCTCTCCTGCCTGATTCGCATTTCCGAAGATGACATCTTCAATTTGTTCCGGCGGCAGCCCTGGATTCCGCTCTGTCAGCGCTTTAATTACAATTGCTCCGAGATCATCTGGACGTACACTTTTTAACGCTCCTTTATACTTCCCGATAGGTGTTCTCACAGCATCAACAATTACAACGTCCCTCATTTTCCCACCAGCTCTTCAATTTTTGTATAGTCGTACACACCTTTACCAGACTTGCGGCCCAGCCTTCCTGCTTTTACATACTGTTCAAGAAGTGGCGCCGGACGGTATTTTTCACCAAGTTTTTCATGTAAATATTTTAAATTATTTAATCGGGCATCTAGTCCTACTAAATCCCCCAGCTCAAATGGACCCATCGGATAATTCAATCCTAGCTTGATTGCTTTATCAATTTCTTCAGGTGTTCCTAACCCTTCTTGAAGCATATAGAACGCTTCATTCCCAACCAGGCAGCTGATTCGGCTTGTTACAAAACCAGGAAATTCGTTAATAACCACTGTCTCTTTCCCCATTTTCTCAGCGACCTGTTTTATGACTGTTGCTGTTTCATCACTCGTTTCGAGGCCGCGTACAATTTCGACCAGCGGCATTTTCTGTACAGGATTGAAAAAATGCATCGCAATCGTTTTTTCAGGACGCTTCCCATAAGAACCAATTTCTGTCGGGCTCATAGTGGAAGTATTCGTCGCAAAGTAGCAGTGTTCTTGTGCATGTTCTTCAATTGTTTCAAAAACAGCCTTTTTAATTTCTGCACGCTCTGGTACGGCCTCTATGATTAAATCAGCTTTAAAAGCAGCTTCTTTTAAATTGGAAGAATATAATAATCGATTTTTAGCGGCATCCGCTTCTTCAGAAGTGATTTTTCCGTAACGTACACCTTTTTCAAAAATAATATCAATCTCTTTTTGCGCGCTGTCTAATGCAGATGGATTCACATCTACTAATGTGACGTCAAATCCTCCGGTTGCTCCTACATAGGCGATCCCTCTTCCCATTACTCCGGAGCCTACGACTACTATGTTTGTAATCATTTAACTTTCTCCTTCCAAATAATAGAGGCTGGCTGCGATAAAATCAGATTACCATCCAGCTATACCCGAATGATTTTTCTGAAATATTTTCAGCCAGCCTTTATTCAATATTTTTTAGCGCTATTTACTGTCTATCAGCAGCAGGCCCCCTGATAGAAGTTTTACATTATTAAATGCCAAAAGGATTTAATGGGCGGCTGCCATAATAGGAAATAAAACTTTTCGTTTCAGTATAAAGATCTAACGTCTCAATACAAAGCTCCCGTCCGAACCCTGATTGTTTGTAACCGCCGAAAGGTGTTCCTGGGAAAGCTGAGAATGGGCAGTTTACCATGACAATCCCTGCTTGAATTTGGTTACCCACACGAGTTGCACGGGCACCATCTTTCGTCCAAAGGGCTAAACCAAGACCGAACTCTGTATCATTTGCTAGTTTAATAGCTTCCTTTTCATCTTTAAACTTCATAATCACGACAACTGGTCCAAAGATTTCTTCTTTTACTACTTTCATATTGTGATTCACATTACCAATAACCGTCGGCTCATACCAATAACCGCCTTCGAATCCTTCAACTACTGCCGGCTTTCCACCTGCTAAGATTTTAGCTCCATCTGCAATAGCTGATTGAACATAGCTATCGACAACATCTAATTGACCTTGATCAATAACGGATCCAACATGTGTTTCTTTATCTAATGGATTTCCTAATTTAAGCTTTTTCGTTTTTTCTACGAATCTAGTAACAAATTCATCATAGATATCCTCGTGTACGTATAAGCGGGATCTCGCCTCACAAGATTGTCCTGTATTATAGAAAATACCAAATAGTGACCCGTCTATCGCAGCTTCAATATCAGCATCTTCGAATACGATATTCGGAGATTTCCCGCCAAGCTCCAATGTTACACGCTTTAATGTTTTAGAAGCCTTGCCCATGATATCTCTGCCAATTGGCGTAGAACCTGTGAAAGCTACTTTATTTACATTCGGATGTTCAACAAGATAATTTCCAACGTCAGAACCAGAACCAGGAATAATATTAACAACTCCCGCCGGAACTCCTGCTTCAATACAAATTTCCCCTAAAACAATGGCCGTTAACGGTGTTAACGAAGCTGGTTTTACAATGACAGAACATCCAACCGCGATTGCGGGTGCAATCTTCCAGGCCGCCATACTCAATGGATAGTTCCAAGGAATAATTTGTGCACATACACCTACAGGTTCTTTCTCTGTATAGTTTTGGAATTGACCAGGCATATTATTTACGGAGCCGCTATGTCCTACAATGGCACCTGCATAAAATTCAAAAACTTCTACTGCTTGCATAACCTGACCTTGTGCAGCTGAAATAGATTTACCGCTATTTAATACTTCCAATTCAACTAATTCATTAAAACGGGAACGCATAATTGCTGCAATTTTATTTAAAATACGAGAGCGTTTATTAATGGGGAATCTTTTCCATTTTCCATTTTCGAATGCCGCAAGAGCTGCTTGTACCGCTCTTTCTGCATCTTCTTGTGTAGCTTTTGCAACCTTGGCAAAGATTTCACCAGTGGCAGGATTGTAAGCATCGATCGTCGCTCCATTAGAGCTTTCAACTTTTTCGCCATTAATAACTAGATGGTAATAATCACGCTTCATTTCTACTTTTTCAAATATTGGTGCTTCTTGTACTTTTACCATTTAACCCCACTCCCTTTTTATGTTATTCACCTATAAATTGAGCTTTGCGTTTCTCTATAAATGCCGTTACCCCTTCAACATAATCCTTCGTTAAGCCGGCAATTCGTTGTCCTTCGGCTTCTTCCTTCAAATATTCCTCAAAAGAAAGATGGTAGGAGGCTTCTAAATATCTTTTGATTAAGCCGATTGCTTTCGTTGGTCTGCTTGCAATATTTTCTGCAAAGGCTGTCACTTGCTCGTTCCAGTCCTCTACACCAATTACTTTTGTAGCAAGACCCATTTTTTCTGCCTCAGCAGCAGGTACTTTTTCTCCCAATATAGATAACTCTAATGCTTTTGCATGACCGACAATTCGTGAAAGGTAATACAGATTACCCGAATCAGGAATTAACCCAATATTGACAAAGGCATTTAAAAAGCTCGCTTTCTCAGAGACAAGACGGAAATCGCAGGCTAATGCCAGACTGAAGCCTGCCCCTGCAGCCACACCGTTTACTGCTGCAATAATTGGTTTTTCACATTTGGCGATTTCCTTTATCATCGGACCGTAATCGTCACGGAGCATTTGCCCTAAGTTCATGCTGTCATCCACATCTGCTAAGTCTTGGCCGGAACAAAAGGCCCTGCCTTCTCCGGTAATGACAATCGCACGCACTTCATGAGAGTTTGACGATTGTTTCATTGCCTTTTGAATTTCTTTATTCATTTGTGATGTAAAAGCATTCAGTTTATCAGGTCGGTTTAGACTGAGCCAAGCTACCCCGTTTTCAATCCGATAAGTAATTGTTTCGTACATAGCATAACTCCTTATCTGCCTGTAAAATTAGGCTTTCTTTTTTCTACAAACGCTTCCATGCCTTCCTTTTGATCTTCTGAAGCAAAGAGCAGGTAGAAATTCTTTCTTTCATATTGCATTCCTTCATATAAGGAGTAATCCACTGCCTTATTGACAGAGTCTTTGATCATTCTGACTGCTAGAGGCGGCTTTACCGTAATCGTTCTTGCGAAGCTAATTGCTTCCTCCATTAATAATTCAGGTGCGACAATTTTATTAATAATGCCATATTTTAAGGCCGTTTCTGCATTGATTCTTTTGGCAGTCAAGATCCATTCAAGTGCCTTTGTTTTACCTACCAGCTTTGTCAGTCTTTGTGTCCCTCCTGCCCCAGGCATAACTCCAAGTGTTACTTCGGGAAAGGAAAACAGTGTATCTCCAGCAGCTATAAGTAAGTCACATGATAGGGCTAGTTCAAAGCCACCGCCGAATACAAAGCTTTTGACTGCACCAATGATAGGCTTTTTAACGAGACCTAACCGGTCCCAATCAGCAAATTGATTTAACAATTCCAACCCAACAGGATTGTCATTGGCCATCTCATCAATATCCGCCCCAGCAGAAAATGCTTTTCCATGACCGGACAATAAGATGACTTTCACTTGGGGATCACGGTCGAATTCTTCTGCTGCAGAAACAATTTCACCGACCATCGTCCGGTTCAACGCATTCAATTGCTTCGGCCGATTTAAAGTGATAAAACCAATTTCATTCTCGACAGAAGTTTCAATATATTGAAACAGTCCCATCCTTATACTTCCTCACCAATCATCATGGTTACGAGTTTCCCAGCAAAGCCCATCAAGTCTTTTCCTGAAGCTTTTCCTTCAGGGGAACGGATACCTTGTTGAAGCGCTTCGTGATTTTCATAATACATTTCGCATAGAATGTGATATTCAGAGTCTTTCCCCATTGGTGTTCCAACTATTTTCGTAACAACCATTTTTTGAAGACCTGGGATTTTTTCTGTAATCGGACCGTGAACATTGAAATAATGTTCATCAAATTCTTCCTTATTTTCCGGCTGCTTATATAGAGCAATTAACTTTACCATTTTATTCCCTCCGTAATTTACATAAATTTAATCATTGGTTTCATTGCTTCAAATGGGTTTTTACATGATTTGCAATATAAAATGCTACGGCACGCCGTTGGTCCGAATATGTTTTCCATCGTGACATACGTGGAGTCACAATACGGACAATCTATATGCCACGATCCATCTTCTTTTATTTGTCGAGGGGGAGGGGAGATACCGAATACCTTTAGCCCCGCTTTCCCCTTTTCTGTAATCCGGTCAGATGTCCAGGAGGGGGAACGCAGGAATTCTACGCTCACTCCTTCAACGCTTGGCAGCTGTTTAACGGCTGTTTCAACATTTTTTTGAATGATAGGCAGAGCTGGACAACCTAGAAAGGTAGGCAGTATTTTTACTGAAACATCTGATCCTAATATCTCCACATTCTCCACCATTCCTAAATCAAGAATGCTGACTGTACTAATTTCAGGATCTTTTACGTTTTCAAGTAGTTTATAGATTTCTTCTGATGTTATTAACACGGTAGACATAGTACCCTCCCCCTTTTCCTCTCGTATTACCAGGAAGCTGCTTTGTTACTAGCGTATACTTCACATAAAGTTTCGAGTGCCTTCTCTAAATCCTCTGTGTGCTTCCCATTGCGTCCATCGCCTTGATCCATTCCTACTACAATGGGCCCTTCTAGCCCAACACTTTCCAATATAGGTGAAACAGCCTGATTCCACTTAGTCAGTAAAACCGCTTCACTTTCAATTAAACCTTGTTGAACAATTTTATTGCCATGTTCTCCAAGAGAGAAAACACCTTGGAAATCTTGCAGCGTTTTTTCAATAGCTGCTTTCATTCGGGAAACTGCTTCTTCATGGCCAGATCCTAATAGTTGAACGAACCATGTTTTCCAGTGCATTAGATGATAGTAAAGTTCCATTTGCACCTTTACGGCAACTTCAGCCAGCGGCTCATATGAACTTGAATGTAAGGATTGAATCTTAATCGCTTTAGCTTGGGTATAGAAGTAATTTCGCACAACCGCAAAAGCCCAATCATAATCCGGTTGCTCCATATATGATCCAGGTCCATTGACGAGTTCCAAGATAATCGCATTACGCCTTTCATTTGCTGGACGGTCATGGGACAGTTGATCGGCATTCCCTTCACCGAGTTCCTCTAGCAATTGATAGAAGATGGCCGCGTGACCCATTGTATCTTGTGTAATAGAGGAAGTAGCTATGTCTTCCTCGATGTGGGGAGCAAGGCCAAGCCATTCAGATCCACGATAAGAATGAATAAAATCATCGTCTGCTAATTGAAATAACAACTCTTTAATGGCCGTATTCTTTACTGATGAATCATTTGCCATTTTTCACACCTCCAGCCCAAGACAAAATTTCCTTTTCGTCAAGCATTTCTTGCTCGTATTTCCGCCATTTTTTCTTTAAATAGCCATATCCTTTTGTTTTTCGGTAATCTTTATTATCTAAACGTTGAAGCGTTTTCTTTTCTTCCGAAGTCATCTTACGTATATTCTGACGTTTCACAACCCAGATATCATCCACTGCTTCACGTCGCATAAAATTTTCCTGCGCCATCAGGATCGCGATATCCTCATTAGGCGCGAGCAAGCTAAAATGATATTGTACTGGTGCAGTTTGGGTCTTGCGGCTAAATACTTCAAACTCTTCAAAATAAGATTCTTGCCTAGTTTCCATGTTCCTTCCCCTCCCTTAGACAGTTTTTGGAGCCAATGCTTCACGTACCCATTTGTTATTTTTGTAAGAAATTCTTCTAAGATTCAAGCGCTCTTGTGAACGAGGTCCTTCATTTCTAGCAATCTTCTTCAATTTATTCCAGTCAGGCTGTTTATAAATCCATTTTTCCGTTTCATCATCAAATCGCAGCGTTTCATCCGGAATGGTAAAACCAAGTGAATGAATCCGCTTAATATATTTGCTAAAGAACGATTGACGAAGTCCTTCATTCGTGCCCGTTCTGATTCTATACTTTAAGGTAACATCTTGTTTGGAAGCACCCATTTCATTCTTACTTGGCGGTCCGAAGAAAAGCAGCAATGATTCCCACCAATAATTAATTGCGTCTTGCACCATTTGTCTCTGTTCTTCTGTACCTTCAGCCAATGCCATAATAATGGCTTCTCCGTGTTGAGCGTGGAAAACCTCTTCTGCACAAATTCTGTGTAAGGCACGGGCATATGGTCCGTAAGATGCACCAAGCATATCCGTTTGGGTGATAATAGCCGCTCCATCGACTAACCAGCCAATCAGTCCTGTATCTCCCCATGATTTAGTTTCCATATGGAAAACGTTATGAAACTTCAAGTCTCCATTAAAAAGATCCTGCATCAAATCGTCCCGTTTTTTGCCATACGGTTTTAATAAATCTTCCGCAACGCGAAGTAATAATTGTCCGTGTCCCATTTCGTCTTGTACCTTCGCCATAATCCCGAGCTTTCTATTCAAAGTGGGAGCTTTAGGCACCCATTCCTTTTCAGGAAGTGCTCCCATAATTTCGCTCATACCATGCATAGATATCAATTTGATTAATGTATTTCTATATTCATCTGGCATCCAATCATCGGCTTCAATTTTATCTCCAGCTTCAATCCTAGCTATAAATTGCTCCATCTTTTCCTGTTCTGTTGTTTCATTTAAAAGAACGCTCATTTCAAATCCCCCTTTTCCTAAAAACTATATAACGTTTATTTAACGTAATTATATTTTATCGTTATATTAAAAGCAAGAATATTGCGTCATTTTTTCAAAACAAAAAAATGACGCATACTCTCTATACCGTGACGACTCCACTTTAATCAATCAATTTTTGATTAAGAAACGTGCATTACATACGGTGCAGCCGCACCAGAATTTTTGATTATAATGACAGGGAATGGCATTTGTTCTTCTTGATAATAACCATTCCCTTCTGTGATAATGACAGTTTCATTATACGCTGATCATAGCACTGTTTCGCTTGTCAACAATGCGAATAGCTTTTCCTTCTGAACGCGGGATGCTTTTTGGAATGTTAACAACGATATCCATCGTCACTAGACATGTGTTTTTCATATGGTGCTGGACCGTCTTCTTCAATTTCAGAACATTGGCATGTGTTAAGTCTCCATCAATTCCTAAATAGAAATCGGCTTCAACTTCAACATGCAATACAACATTGTCCATTGCACCTTTCTTAACAAGGTGAATCTGATAATGAGGAACGAGTCCCTTAACTTGCAACAATGCCCGTTCAATTTCCGAAGGGAAAACGTTTACACCTCTGACAATGATCATGTCATCTGTTCGGCCTTTTACCCTGGACATTCTTGTTGTCGTACGTCCACATTTACATTTTTCTCGAGTAATTGCGGCAAGATCCCCTGTTCGATAACGAATAATTGGCAGCGCTTCCTTTGTTAAGCTAGTAAAAACAAGTTCTCCAACTTCGCCATCTGCTACCGGTTCGAGCGTATCTGGATGAATAACTTCGACCAGGAAGTGATCATCTGCTATATGAAGTCCATCCTGTGCTTCATGACATTCTATCGCAACACCCGGTCCCATAACTTCACTTAGGCCGTAAATATCAACCGCTTTCAATTTTAGTTTCTTTTCAAGTGTTGCTCTCATTTCTTCCGACCAAGGCTCAGCACCAAAAATACCATATTCGATTCCATATCCAGCAGGGTCCATCCCCATTTCTTCCATCTTTTCAGCAATATTTAGAATATAAGATGGCGTTCCACAAATACCCCTCGGTTTCAAATCATTAATAAGTGTAATTTGCCTATCTGTGTTTCCCCCCGAAATTGGTAATGTTGCTGCGCCTAACTTTTCTGCTCCGTTATGAAGACCAATCCCGCCTGTAAACAATCCATAGCCGTAGGCATTATGAAAAATATCTGATTTCCTTCCGCCAGCAGCGACAATTGCACGGGCAACAATCACTGACCAGTTTTCAATATCATTTTTTGTATATCCTACAATTGTCGGCTTACCGCTCGTTCCAGATGATCCATGAATGCGGACAACCTGATCAATGGGAACTGCAAATAGACCGAATGGGTATTGCTCACGAAAATTCTGTTTTTTGGTAAATGGAAGCTTTGTCACATCACTTAACTGTTGAATATCTTCTGGCGTAATGCCCAGTTCATCAAATTTCTCTTTGTAAAAAGGTACATTCTCAAATACATTACTAACCGTTTTCTTAAGACGTGTCAGCTGCAAACTTTCCATTTCTGTACGGGTAGCGGTTTCAACTTCAGGATTGTACATTGTGTCAGTCCCCCTCATTTGTTTTTCATTTCGTAAAATATTACATAACGGAATTAAAACGAAAATAAAAAATCTAGTAATATGTTTTCAGATTAATACGACATTTCCACGTTGTCAATAGTGTTTACTAATAAATTTAGTGGAAAATGGCAAATATTTTAAAAAAATTTAATTTACTTAATTTTCTGTTCATGATAATTTAATACAGGAGTGATATATATCACTTTTTACCAGCATCGTTTTAAAATCGTATTATTTAAGGGGAGGTTAATATGGAATCAAAAGTAAAAAAAAGCTACTTAGCTGAAGAACATGTCGAAAGGAAGCCCTATGATCAATTGGTTGAAACCGAAGATTTTATGGGTTTACTTCAAAAGAAAAAGGCATTTATTATCCCGGTCACTACTTTCTTCCTTACGTTTTATTTTGTTCTACCTGTTTTAGCTGCTTATACAGATGTATTAAAAGGAGAAGCTTTTCTCGGTATAACATGGGCATGGTTTTATGCACTTCTTCAATTCGCTGTTGTTTGGATTGGTGGAATTGTCTACCTTAAGAAATCAGAGAAGTATGACAAAATGGCCCAAAATATTTTAACTAAATACCAAAAGGAGCTTGGCGGATGAGTACATTATCTCTGATTCTATTTTTAGGCATTATATTATTAACGCTTACAATAACATATTATTCTTCTAAGAAAACAAAAAATGCGAGCGATTTTTATACAGCTGGCGGCGGTTTGACCGCATGGCAAAATGGATTGGCTGTGGCTGGTGACTTTATGTCTGCCGCTTCTTTTCTCGGAATTACAGGGGCTATCGCGCTGATTGGGTTCGATGGATTTTATATGAGCATTGGCAATCTTGTCGCGTTCCTCGTCTTATTATACTTTGTTTCGGAGCCGCTTCGTAATCTTGGGAAATACACGTTAGCCGATATGATTTCTGCTCGTTTTAAGTCCAAAAAGGTACGTGGGATCGCCGCAGCGAACACTCTTGTCATTTCTATTTTTTATATGATTGCTCAACTTGTCGGTGCTGGTGGATTGATTAAACTTCTACTAGGGATTGATTACGGTCTTTCCGTTCTTCTCGTTGGTGTATTAATGACAATTTATGTTATTTTCGGTGGGATGCGGGCGACAAGCTGGGTACAAATAACCAAGGCCGCTCTCTTGCTTGGCGGTTCTACCGTATTGACGTTTATTGTATTTTCCCGATTTAACTTTAACATCGCAGAAATGTTCCACCACGTTCAGACAGCAACACCTCTCGGTAATGACTTTTTAAATCCAGGAAATAAATACACGAATGGGCTCGATATGATTTCATTTAATATGTCACTTGTCCTTGGCGCAGCAGGACTTCCCCATTTACTTGTGCGCTTCTTTACGGTAAAAGATGCGGCGACGGCACGAAAATCTGTTGTATATTCAACATGGTTTATTGGCGCATTTTTTATTATGACGATTTTCCTAGGGTTCGGTGCTGCTTCATTCGTTGGTTTTGACCGTATTGTTGAGGCTAACCCTGCTGGAAACATGGCCGCACCGCTTCTTGCATTAGCTGTAGGCGGTGAATTTTTGTTCGCATTCGTTTCAGCTGTCGCATTTGCTACTATTTTAGCGGTAGTGTCCGGTCTTGTTTTAACATCAGCATCCGCCTTTGCCCATGACATTTATGGTGAAATTATTAAAGACGGAAAAATGACCGAAAAGCAGCAAGTTCTTGTAGCACGTATTTCGTCGGTTAGTGTAGCGGCTATTTCAATCGCGCTAGCCTTGTTCGCACAATCCCTAAACGTTGCTTTCCTTTCTGTACTTGCATTAGGTATCGCAGCAAGCGCTAACTTGCCGGTTATTCTTTGCACAATTTACTGGAAGCGCTTTAATGCATCCGGAGCAATCACCGGCATGCTGTTTGGGTTAATCAGCTCTCTTGTTTTGGTTTTGCTTAGTCCGAATGTATGGAATCCGCAGCCTGGAATGGGTATTTTCACAGGAGACCCTATTTTCACAATGAGTAACCCGACCATTTTCACCGTACCTCTTGGGTTTATAGGTGCATATTTAGGTACAGTATTGTCTAAGTCAAAAGAAAACGAAAATAAATTCGCAGAGGTATTGTTTAAGTCAAACACTGGATATGGCATAAGCTCTGCAAAAGATCATTAAGCAAAGGAGAATTCCATGACAATTCAATTAGATGATCAGACTATTCACGATTTACATTACGATGAAATTAAACAAGTTCTAAAAGACGAACCCTTTGCAGCTTTTCTTGGCATGAAGCTGACAAACCTCGGACCTGGCACGGCGGAAGCTGAATTAATTCCGGACGACCGCATGCTTAATGCACATGGAACAGTTCACGGGGCCATTATCTTTTCACTTGCAGATTACGTATTTGCCGCTGCGAGCAACTCATATGGCAAAACAGCAGTGGGCGTCACAACAAATGTTAATTTCATATCCGCTGGCAAACCTGGCAGGACTCTAACTGCAAATGCCAAAGAAATAAAGAAAAATCACAAACTCGCTTGGTACAAAATCGATGTCCAAAGTGAAAATGAACTAATCGCGACAATGGAAGCCATGGTTTACAGAAAGAGTCATTATTTTGTAAAACAGGATAAATAAAGCTTTTATACCGGACGGTGCAAGTAATCGAACAGAGATTATTTAATAGATTAAGAGACCGGCTTCAAATTGAAGTCGGTCTCTTTTCACAAATCTCTGTTTTGTACTTAAGACTCTATCATACTTTTTGAACAAGCTCCTCACAGCACTTCTTGTACTTTTTTCCACTGCCACAAAGACAATAGTCATTTTTTCGGTCTCAATCCTTGGATAGAAATTATGCCAAGCCAGAACCTGATCCGCTTTTAATCCGCCATCCAATAGTGCACAAAAAAGAATCCCAATCGGAAAATGATATAACAAGAATAATAGGTAGAATCGATGTTCATAATTATATCGCTTGAACTTCCTGCCCGCTTTTCTCTTTTTTGAATGAAAGCTTTGGACTTAAAAGGCTGACTACGAAAAAGACAATGGTCAGAATCTGCACCCAAGTCCAGATTTGTTGGACAGCTGGTGTATTCCAGACGCCTAAAAAGTACAGCATGGCTGGCATCGTAAGTGTTACCCAAGATAGTACAATGGCCACGCCCCCTACATAGCCATCAATTTTCTTACCAAGAGAACCTGTTAAAAAGAATAGCATCCATAAAAATGCCCACAGTCCCCATGTTAATGCATTGACAACATCATGGAATTGAATAAAAGAGATAACCGTATACACGACGGCAATAATAGATGCCCATAGGCTAAACCAGCCGAGACCGTTGCCTTCAAGCCCCTTCACTAAGGTAACCCCTGCGTATAAATACGTTAAACCAAATAGAAAGATAGCAGCATTATTATATAAATCCCAATTACCTTGACTAGAAGTCATGAGTAAGTAAAAAGGAATTATGATTTGTATAACTCCGACGAAAAGATTAAAATACCCAACCGCTTTGGAATCTGCCTTCCCTAAAAGCATAAGTCCGTTTAGAAATAATACGGCACCTGATAAAAATAAACCTACAAAACTCATAGTAATCGCTGCGAAAACTGACTTTTCACAACTTTCCCCTCCTTTAAAATAGAAAAAGCACTCCCCCTTCTCGAATAAGAAAAGAAATTGCCTTCTTAAAAAATAGCATAATTTAATACCTGTACAAATATAGCATACATAGTGAACAAAAGTTAAGGAAGGTTTGAACAAATAGTAAATTAATTTTTTACCAATTTCACCATAAGCCCCCAATGTAAAAACTGCCCCCAAATGGAGGCAGTTCTCTTTATACATGTATGAATTTTACCTTTTGACCAGGTTTGAGATAGGAAAGAAACACGATATCTTCCTCGACAACTCTTCCCACCACATTGACTCTTTCATCAGCAGGCAAGTCACACAAGGAAATCTGGACCTCGCCACGATACCGTCCATATGCGTCATTGTCTCTAGTGATACTGCCAAGCCCACGTTCACTCGTATTCTCAGGAAGTATTGACTCAACACTTCTAGTATCCATAAATCGTAGAACATCTCGGGAAAAATCAGGGCGAAGCTTGAACTCGCCTTCTTGAAATCCTTCGATTCGAATCTCAATCCTATGATTACGATCAAAATCAATTAATTTCCTAAGTAGATCCTCGCTTACCTCTGGATCACCAATATAGACATCACTAACACCATAATGGAACAATTCCAATGCCGATAAAAACGGGTCCATTTCACGGTGCTCTTCCAGTGTTGGCAGACCTTCAAACAATGGGCCTCGCTTTTCCCCGTCAC
Organism: Bacillus sp. CZDM1; assembly: GCF_055502545.1. NCBI lineage: Bacteria > Bacillati > Bacillota > Bacilli > Caryophanales > Bacillaceae > Bacillus > Bacillus sp. CZDM1. The sequence continues at coordinate 235,435 of NZ_JBUESO010000007.1, forward strand.
CTGGAATATAGGCACTCACCGGGATTCCATATTTCATAAAAAGTTCATTTTGCTGCTGAAAAAACCAGTCAGACAATCCGGTCTCAATTCTTGGATAGAAATTATGCCAGGCTAACAGCTGACCAGCTTTTAATCCGCCATCCCATAGAGCACGAATATCATCCTCAAAGATAATGCTGGCATTCAGCGCAAGCTTGAACTCTTCTGCCAGCTTCAAAATCAATTCATTTTCAAAAAAGTCATCGAGTCTGAGGCCGCTGACTCCAAGTGATTTTAAATCAAACAAACTTTCTAATCCCAAGTGACCAGGTGTTTTTAAAGACACATCCGCATAAACTTCTATCCCAGCATCCTTCGCACACTGAAGCAGCGCCATTGCTCGACCCGCTAGATCTCCAGATTCTTCTGGAATGTGAAGCGAGGTAAACGCCCGCTTCACACCCATTTTTCCAGCCAGTTTAATCCGTTCTTCTGCTAAAGGATCATTTAGATAGAAGGAAATACCGATCAATCAAACTCACCAGCCATGTCATCATTGAAACCGAATAAATACGTGAACAAGAATCCTGCTGCATAAGCAATTAATACCCCAACTAAATAAAGAACAACTTGACCTGCAACAACAAGGAAAGCAAGTGGCAGCCCAGATACCCCAATAGCGATTGTTGCAATTCCAAATGCTGCTTGGAATGCACCGCCGACACCGGCACCTAAACAGGCTGTTAGGAACGGACGCCCTAATGGAAGCGTAACACCGAAGATTAACGGCTCACCAATTCCAAGAATACCTGCTGGCAGACCACCGCCAATCGCTCTTTTTAAGCGAGTTTTCTTTGTTTTAAGATAGATAGCAAACGCTGCACCGACTTGACCTGCTCCACCCATTGCCAAGATTGGAAGAAGTGGGTCGTCACCGATTGTATTAATTAACTCTAAGTGAATCGGTGTTAAACCTTGGTGTAAACCCGTTACAACCAATGGCAGGAAGGTTGCACCAAGAACAAATCCTGCTACTACACCACCCATATCAAGTAAAGAAGTTAAACCTTTTGTGATAACATCTGAAACAAATCCACCAATCGGCATAAAGACAAGATAAGTAACAATACCAGTAACCAATAAAGCAACCGTTGGTGTGATGAAAAGATCAAGAGACGTTGGAACAAACTTACGTACACGTTTTTCAACTAAAGCGATAAAGATAGCAGCAAATAGAACCCCTATTAAACCGCCGCGTCCAGGAAGTAAATCTGTGCCAAACAAGTGAATGCCTGCAACCGCCGGGTTAATAATCAAGATACCGGCAATTGCACCAAGTGCTGGCGAACCGCCAAATTCTTTTGCTGCATTCGTACCAACTAAAATTCCTAGGTAACCAAATAATCCACTGCCGATAACAGATAGAATCGTTGCAAGCTGTGAATCACCTGCTAACCATCCTGCTTGAATAACCGCTTTGGTGATCCCTGTAATCAATCCTGATGCAACAAGTGCTGGGATTAATGGAATGAAAATTCCAGCGATTTTACGTAAAAACATTTTAAATGGTGTTGCATTCTTTTTATTGATTTCTGCTTTTGTGCTCGCTGCTTTCTCTTTTAAATTGATTCCGCCTTCAGCGTCAATCAACTTTCCGAACTCATCGGTTACCTTATTTACTTTTCCAGGTCCGAGAATGATTTGAAGGGTTTCTTCCTCAACCACTCCAAGGACTCCTTCGATTTTCTTAAGGGCAGCCTTATTAATCACAGACTCATCCTTCGGTGTAACACGAAGCCTTGTCATACAATGTGTGTAATTGCCAATGTTACTAGCGCCGCCTAGTTGTTCGAGAATTTTTTCAGCTAATATTTTATTTTCTCCAGCCATTTCGTTTCCCCTACTCTCTGTTGTATTTTACTGTTTGAATCATGTGATCTATTTCCCCAATGAACATGGTGTAATAGTGAACACACTCACCCCCTGAAAGGTTAATTTCCTTCTTTAATAAACCGAATGGCATCTCTTGTTTGATCAATTGCCTGAATCGTTTGCTCGTATTGGACCGTCGCCATCGACAAAAACAAAATATCCATCATATATAACTGAGCAAGACGTGATGATGTTGCGGCACTCCGGAAAGCCGGTTCCCCAGAATACGAGGTAAACAGTTTAATATCGGCCAGCGAAGCGACAGCGGATTGTCCGTATTTCGTCAAACTAATCGTCTTCACGCCGCGCTCTTTTGCAAGTGATGTTACTTTGATTACTTCTGCGGTCTCCCCCGAGTGAGAGATGGCAAACACCACATCATCCTTTTTCGCATTCGCAATCAATGTTGCTACAAGATGTGTATCAGTAAAAGCGGTTGCATTTTTTTGAATCCTTAGGAACTTCTGCTGTGCGTCCTTTGCAATAATATTAGAGGCGCCAATTCCGAAGAAATGGACATTCTGAGCAGACAGTAATGTCTGAACGGCCCGTTCCAATTCCTCGTAATTGATCATCTCTGCAGAATCGCGGATGCTCTGAATACTATTGCTGGTGGTCTTCTGGACAATCGAAAAATAAGATTCCCCAGGCTCGATGTCACGATATCCTTGTTCTGCGGGCTTCACTAAATCGCCCGCAATTCTTACCTTTAAATCCTGAAATCCATTCAAACCGAGTGACTTACACAAGCGAATAACCGCTGCTCCACTCGTTTTGGCTTGAGCTCCGATATCATTGACCGTACTGTTTAAAATACTTTGTGGATTCTCAAGAATGAAATGAGCAATCTTCCGCTCAGAAGCCGGAAGCTGTTCAAGCATATTCTGGAGCATTTTTAACCCGCCTGCGGCCACACCTATTACCACCTTTTCACAAAATCTATTGTTGAATCGCGATTTTCACATAGCCATTCGCTACTGTTAATAGCTTTTCTGCTTCCTCTTTCGTAGTCTCACGTTTGATCATCACAATGGCTGTTTTCACCTGCAGCCCTGATTTTTCTAATGTCTCCAAAGCCACTTCATACGAAACGCCAGTAATTTTGCGGATAATCCCAATCGCGCGTTCCTTTAATTTCAGGTTACTCACCTTTACATCGACCATTAAATTCTCATAGGCCTTACCCAAAAGAATCATCGATGAAGTCGAAATCATATTCAAAATCATTTTATGAGCTGTACCTGATTTCAAACGGGTTGAACCTGTTAGAACCTCTGGGCCGACAATGACCTCAATGGCTTGATCGGCTTCCTTACTAATCGCGGCATTTTTATTACACGATAACGCAACGGTTTTTGCTCCGATGCTTCGTGCATAGCGAAGCGCCCCAATTACATAAGGTGTCCGGCCGCTGGCTGCAATCCCAATAACAGTGTCGTTCTCTGTCAGATCCAAATCCTTCAGGTCACTTACGCCAAGTTCCATATCATCCTCAGCACCTTCAACGGCTTTCAGAAAGGCACCCTCTCCTCCTGCCATTAGCCCTACAACCATTTCTGGCTCTGTGCTGAAGGTAGGCGGGCATTCAACAGCGTCCAAAACACCTAATCTGCCACTCGTTCCTGCTCCTAAATAAATCAGGCGTCCGCCTTTTTTAAAGGATTCAAACACAAACTGAACGGCTGCCTCAATATCTGGTAAAACTTCTTTGACAGCCAGGGCTACCATTTTGTCTTGTTCGTTCATGATTCGTAATATATCAATTGGACTAGCTGCATCAATCTGCATCGTCTCATCATTTCGGGACTCGGTCGTTAATAATTCGAGATTTTCTTCGATCATTTCCTAATCCTCCTCGTTAGCTTTTTCTAGTTGTAAGCGATTTCCATGCACTCATTATATCGCGAGTAAAATAATAATTCAACATTTTTATTAAAATAGTAAAATACCATTTCAAAATTATTCTAGTAGAAAACGACGAATCGCCTGTGCAACGCCTTTTTCATGATTACTTCCCGTCACCTGATCAGCCAGATTTTTCACATCGTCCGGTGCATTTCCCATTGCAATCCCTAGTCCTGCAGCACTTAGCATCAGGGAATCATTGTAATTATCCCCAATCGCCGCAATTTGCGAAATGTGAATATCATGCTTCTCACCGAGTTTTAATAAGGATGATGCCTTGCTCACACCAGCAGGTGAAATTTCCAAATTGAGAAAGTTGAAACTGCTGCTGATTTCCATTCCACCTACTTGGTTATCAATCGCTTTTGTAAAATCAGCGAGTTTACCCTCATCGTTAAAAACAGCAATTTTTGTGATCACGGGTTGATTAGTCTTAACATAGCGATAAAAATCAGCGACCATTTTCACCTGGCATTGCCCGCGAAAACTCTCACGTTCTTCCAAGTTTGCCCCTGTTTTTTCAAGAGCGAGGATATTATTCTCAATCCAATTCTTATTCCATTTCGTTTCTGATGGAACGAGTAAGGTATCTCCCTCGTAAAAATGTGCATAAATGCCGTCTCCTTCACATAACTCCCAGAAGCTCATGAGATGGTCATGCTCGAAAACAGATTGCTCACTAATTTCTCCATTTTCATCAAGGATCACAGCGCCATTATAGGCAATAATCGGCTCACCTTTTAGTCCGATTGTATTGGCAATCCATCTGGTAGAAAGCGGGGAACGGCCGCTGCAAATCACGACCCTTCCGCCTCTTTCGCGGTACTCATGAATCGCCTCGATATTTTCCTTATCAATCTCTCTTTGCTCATTTAATAGTGTTCCGTCCAAATCTGTCGCTAACATTTTATATTTCAAGATATTCTCCCCTTTGCACTTTTATTTCATTATAATTATAGTACTAATTAAAATATTACTTCAAAAATAATTTCTACCATATTTATGGAAATACCAATATACAAGGGATGGTGATGCCAAATGCTTCAACCAGAACTCGCTGAAAAAATAGTGAGGGAAGTTCAGAAATTAATGGCAGAAGAAATTATCGTAGTGAACACAGATGGCATCATCATGGCAAGCACTAACCGGGAACGACTCGGTACCTTCCATGAAGGAGCCTTCATCACATCACAGCAGAAGAAAAAGCTGATTATTACCGAGAATGAAGCCTTACAGCTAAAAGGGGTAAAGTCTGGGATTAATCTACCTATTTTCTTTCAACATGAGGTCATTGGTGTTATTGGGATTACAGGTGACCCTGAAAGTGTTACCCCGTTTGGGGAAATCATTCGTAAAATGACCGAGCTGTTAATCAGTGAAAACTACTTTGGTGAACAGTTTGAATATCACTCCCGAGCGATGGAAACCTTTGTCCTCGAATGGCTTCAGGCAAAAGAACCAAGTCCGAGTTTGCTTGAACGTGCCCGTGCTCTGACCATTAATCTTGATGTTAACCGTACAGCTGTTATCATCGAGTTTGGAGAAAGAAGGTTTCCTTTATCAAGAGATGTATGGTCCTCTATCTTGAGTGCTTTTTCCCATAATAAAAATGACGTCCTAACAAGGTCAGGTAATGAACGAATCATTGTATTAATCGATTGCTCTATTAACGTTCAAATCAAAAATCGTTTAGGGCACTTTCTGCAATTCATTAAAAATAGCTTCGGGATTACTGCTTATGCTGGAGTCGGCCAGTGTGCACCCGCTTCTAAGCTGCACCAATCCTATGTGCAGGCCGAACGAGCGTTGAAAATCGCTAGACGAAATAAAAGTATTATTTCTGATGAAGAATTAACCCTTGAAATGATTACCGGTGTACTTTCGGGAGAGATAAAATCTGAATACATTCAGCGGACCATTGGAACCCTTTTAAAAGAAAAAGACCTGTTGGAAACCTTACGTGAATTATTTAATCAAAATCATTCGTTAAAAAATACAGCTCACTCCTTGCACATTCATATCAACACGCTTCATTATCGTTTGAAGAAAATCGAGGAGCTGACCCAGTTAAACCCAAACGCCATCCATGATTTGTTTTGTTTGTACCTTGCTGTCCATCTTTTGGATGAATAACCAAAAACAAATCTATATGCGGCTATTTTTTTGTATGTTCATCTATAGCAGGCGTATGCCTGTTTTTTTATACTTTAAGTAGTATGAAAATAGTACGAAAATGGGGGAAAAAGCATGCTCTCGAATGATGTAAAAGAAAAATTGATTTCAATTGTAACCAAAGAAAACTTCGATGATTCTAAAATAGAACGTTTAGTCTATTCCTATGATGCAACACCAAACTTCCAATCAATGCCGGATGCAATAGTCAGTCCGCGAAATACTGAGGAAGTCTCAGAGATATTGAAGATTTGTAATCAATACGGAGTTCCGATTGTTCCGCGCGGTTCAGGCACCAACCTTTGTGCAGGAACGTGCCCAACGGAGGGCGGAGTGGTCCTCCTTTTTAAACATATGAACAGAATCCTTGAAATTGATGAAGAAAACCTGACGATTACCGTTCAGCCAGGTGTGATTACCCTTGATTTGATTAATGCCATTGAAGAAAAGGGTCTTTTCTATCCGCCAGATCCCAGTTCGATGAAAATCTCAACGATTGGCGGGAATATTAACGAGAATTCAGGCGGCTTACGCGGACTCAAATACGGTGTTACGCGGGATTATGTGATTGGACTTGAAGCGGTATTACCGAATGGCGATATCATTCGAACAGGCGGAAAGCTGGCAAAGGATGTTGCTGGGTATGACTTAACTCGACTTTTCGTTGGCTCAGAAGGAACACTTTGTGCGATTACCGAAGCCACCTTGAAGCTGATTCCAATGCCGGAAACACGGAAAACGATGGTGGCTCTTTACCAGGATCTTTCTGCAGCTGCAAGGTCTGTTTCGAAGATTATTGCCAATAAAATCATTCCAACTACTTTGGAGTTCCTCGATCAAGCAACATTAAAGGTCGTTGAAGACTATGCTCAAATTGGTCTGCCAACTGACGTTCAAGCGGTGCTATTAATTGAACAGGATGGTCCGCCCGAGGTTGTCGAACGCGATATAGCTAAAATCGCAGAGGTATGTAAGCAGGAAAATGCGGTATCGATTCAAATCGCTGCATCAGAAGAGGAAGCGATGGCGCTTAGAACGGCAAGACGCGCTGCACTTTCAGCAATTGCCCGTTTAGCACCAACGACCATTTTGGAGGATGCAACCGTTCCGCGTTCTGAAATTGCCAATATGGTAAAAGCAATTAATGAAATCACCGAAAAATATAATTTGACCATTTGCACCTTTGGTCATGCCGGTGACGGCAATCTCCATCCTACCTGCGCAACCGATGTGAGAAACCATGAAGAAATGGAACGCGTTGAAAAAGCGTTCGCTGAAATTTTTGAAAAAGCGATTGAACTCGGTGGAACAATTACCGGAGAGCACGGAGTCGGAGCGATGAAGGCGCCGTACCTAGAGTGGAAGCTGAAAAAGGAAGGAATCGCTGCGATGATGGGGATTAAGCAGGCTTTTGATCCGAACAACATCATGAACCCCGGGAAAGTCTTTGCGAAGGACAGCAAGAAACGCGTGGTGATGACAAGATGACAACTTTACTGGAACAACAGAAAATTCAAGAGCAATTCAAAGAGCGTATGAACGAGGACGAGTTGTTAAATTGTATGCGCTGCGGCTTCTGTCTGCCAACCTGTCCAACGTATATTGAATCAGGTTACAAGGAGTCTCATTCTCCTCGCGGTCGGATTGCGATGATGAAAGCCGTCGTCGATGGAATAGTTGAACCTGATGAGGATTTCGAACGCTCCCTCGAGCTTTGTCTCGGATGCCGTGCCTGTGAACCAGTCTGCCCTTCCGGCGTTAATTACGGTCACTTACTAGAAGAAGCAAGGGATATTATTAATCAAAATAAAAAACACTCACTACCGGTTAGGGCTATTAGAAAAACAGTATTTGAAGGGCTTTTCCCTCACCAAAATCGGATGCGCACGATGGTTGGATTGCTTGGCTTCTATCAGCGCTCTGGGATTCAAACCCTTGCGCAGAAAACTGGCTATTTAGGTTTGTTACCTGACAATTTAGCCACGATGGAAAAAGTGCTTCCAAAAGTACCGACTATGAGAGAAATGAAGAACCGTCCAGAGCACCTGCCAGCATTGGCGGAGAAAGTACACAAGGTTGCTTTTTTCAGCGGCTGCTTGATGGATACGATGTTCATGAAGACAAATGATTCGACTATGAAATTGTTACAATTAGCTGGCTGTGAGATTGTGATTCCGAAGCAGCAAACCTGCTGTGGGGCTCTTCACGGACACAGCGGTGAAAAGAATTCAGCGAAGGAACTTGCCAAGAGAAATATTGCAGCATTTGAAGACTTAGATGCCGACTTTATTATTACCAATGCTGGCGGCTGCGGAGCTTTCCTTGTTGATTATGATCACCTGCTGAAGGATGACCCTGTTTGGAAGCAACGTGCAGTGGCGTTCAAAGAGAAGATAAAGGATATTTCTGAAATACTTGTAGCTGTTTCTTTTCATAAAAAAGTGAAATTAGAGCTCCCTTCTCAGGTGATTACCTATCAGGATTCCTGCCATTTGCGAAATGTGATGAAAACAGCCTCAGCGCCAAGGACACTGCTGGGGGCTATAAAAGGGGTACAGTACAAAGAAATGAATGAAGCCGACCGCTGCTGTGGTTCTGCTGGTATTTATAATATCGTTGAGTCCGAAATGTCGATGGTCATGCTCGACTATAAAATGGTTCAGGCAAAAGCGACTCATGCGACCACCATCGTAACCGCAAACCCTGGATGCTTGCTTCAAATGCAGCTCGGAATCGAGCGCGAAGGCCTGTCCGGTAAAATGCGCGGCGTTCATATCGTCGATTTGTTAGCAGAAGCAGTGAAATAATATGTCTAAAAAGGACCGTGGGGACGGTTCTTGTGGTCATTAGCCAAATTAATGACCATGAGAACCGTCCCCACGGTCCCCTCTTTCCCAATGAATATGCTATACTTTAGAAAGTTTGTTTTATGAGAGAGAGGTTGCTTTTCTTGGAATTATTAGAGTCAAAAGCGAATGCGAAATCAGCATATATATATTTTTTTATTATAGGGATTGTCCTTGTAGCCTTTAATTTGCGCCCAGCTATTACATCTCTGGGGCCATTAGTTGGTATGATTCAGGAAGATGTTGGACTTGCGCATTGGAGTGCAGGTTTATTGATGAGTTTACCTTTAGTGGTTTTCGCCATCATGTCTCCCCTTGTTCCAAAAATAGCGAATCAGCTGACAAATGAAGTGACATTAATCATTGGTTTAACATCTCTTTTCATTGGTATTATGATCCGCTCGGTTCCGATGACTTTTTTCCTTTTCGCTGGAACTCTTATGGCTGGATTGGGCATTGCGATTGGAAATGTTCTTTTACCAGCGGTTGTTAAGGATAAGTTCCCAGAGAAATTCGGGTTAATGACAAGTGTTTATTCCACATCAATGGGATTAATCGCATCCTTAGCTTCAGGAATCAGCGTTCCTTTAGCAATGGATTTAAACCTTGGGTGGCAGGGTGCTCAAATTGTATGGGCAATACCGGTAGTAGTTGCAATCGTAGTGTGGGTCTTTCTACGAAAAAGTAACGGAAAAGAATCCAGCGTCATTCAAAAGAGGGGGGGCGCGGACTCTGCTGCACTATGGCGTACTCCTCTCGCCTGGCAAATCGCCATTTTCATGGGATTCCAATCCTTTTTATTCTATGTAACGATTTCTTGGTTACCTGAAATCCTGCATAGTCATGGAATAAGTATGGGGACAGCAGGATGGATGCTTTCCTTTACTCAGCTAATGGGATTACCTGCAAGTTTCTTCATTCCTGTCCTTGCAGGTCGTGCGGGGTCTCAGGTATGGATTTCATTCATGTTAGGGATGTGCGCAGTTGTTGGCTATAGCGGGTTACTGTTAGGCGATTCCTATCCGATTTTAATCCTTAGTATTGTCTTGATTGGGATTGCATTGGGAGGAAGTTTTCCCTTAGCTCTAACCTATATCGGACTGCGTGCACGAAATGCAAATCAAGCGGCAGCTTTATCTGGAATGACACAATCTACAGGTTATCTCCTAGCAGCAGTAGGTCCGTTGTTTATTGGCTATTTATATGACTTAGCTCATACATGGACCATTCCCATTATTACCCTCATTGTAGTTTCAGTAGTCGTCATCATATTTGGAATGCTGTCCGGTCGGAATCGGTATGTATAAATCAATCACAAAGAAACCGAAGGAAAAATATCCTTCGGTTTCTTATTGAATACAGATTAATTTTTTAAATCAATTACAGCAACAGCCTCTTCTTCAGTTACTGCAAGCTCTTCAGATACAGCCTCAGTTGCTACTTCAACAGTTTCTTCGGAAGTTTCAACTTCAACAGCTTCTTCAACTGTTACGTCTTCAATAACTTCTTCTGCAACCGCACGGACAGCTGAATTGGTCGCTGCATGTGCATTAGCAGTTTCGCTTGCTTTTACACTAGCTTGAGCCTTTGCTTTATTAGTTGCAGATGGGTTTACTTTTTCAACCTCTGTTACTTCTACGTCTTCTTCAACTTCTAGTACTTCTTCTGTCGCAGTTTCAACATTCACTGCATCTTCTGTAACCTCTTCAGATTCAACTTCAGATTCAACTTCAGTTTCAGCTTCAACAGCTTCTTCAGAAGTTTCAGCTTCAACAGCTTCCTCAACTTGTACGTCTTCAGTAACTTCTTCTGCAACCGCATGGACAGCTGAATTGGCCGCCGCATGTGCTTTAGCAGTTTCGCTTGCTTTTACACTAGCTTGTGACTTTGCTTTGTTAGCTGCAGATGGGTTTACTTTTTCAACCTCTGTTACTTCTACGTCTTCTTCAACTTCTTGTACTTCTTCTGTCGCAGTTTCAACATTCACTGCATCTTCTGTAACCTCTTCAGATTCAACTTCAGTTTCAGCTTCAACAGCTTCTTCAGAAGTTTCAGCTTCAACAGCTTCCTCAACTTGTACGTCTTCAGTAACTTCTTCTGCTGACGCTTGGACAGCTGAATTGGCCGCCGCATGTGCTTTAGCAGTTTTGCTTGCTTTTACACTAGCTTGTGCCTTTGCTTTGTTAGCTGCAGACGGGTTTACCTTTTCCTCTTCTTCAACAGCTTCAGCTTCTTCGTCTTCTTCCGTTTTTACAATGGCGTCTGTTTCAAAGTCGATGTTTTTGGAATCTTCGTCCTCATCTTCTTCATCTTCAATTCTTACAACTGAGTCAGAGTCAGCATCTGTATCTTCTTCCTCTTCTTTTGCCGCGTCATCCTCATCTTCCGTTTTAACATCTACATCGTTATTACCGTCAACACCTTCTTCAGATTCAGAAGCTGTATTCGTATCCGCTTCAGTTTCATCCGTTGTAACTTCGGTTTCGATTTCCATTTCAGGTGTTGCTTCCTCAACTGGTTCTACTTCCTTTACTTCCTCTTCCACAACCACTTTGTCAGCCTTTTCTCCCTTTCCAAGAACAGCTGAATTTGGGGCTGCATGCAATTTTGCATTTTCGCTTGCATGGACGCTCGCCTGTGACTTACTAGCCTTTTCTTCTTTAGGCTGTACTTGTACGCTTACTTCCTCTTTCGCCTGTACTGCTGGTGCAGCCGGAACAACTGGTTTTACCTTCACATTAACCTTTCCGTTATTGGATTGTTTCACTTGAACAGTTTTTTCAGCTTTAGTGTGATCTGGGCCTGCTGCTTCCGTAAACTGACCTCCAGCAAAAATTCCAAACGATAATGCTCCTGCAAGTACAAAAGATTTAGCAACTTTATTAGAGTTTAAGTAATGTTTCATTTTAATTCGCTCCTTTTATTATCATGATCCGTGGCTTTTAGCTGCGGGTGACATTGGTTAATAAAGGAGCTGCCTGCGGCGGCGGCGATGGCGGAGCATTCACCCATTGAGTATTTATCAAGGCTTGCCGGGTAAGGTATGGCTGGGCAAGTTTGATTTCAAAGTAGTGATTCCATTCAAACCATTTATCCAAAAAGCTTAAATTATTTATCCCGTGATTGACCCGATCATTTGATTGACCCCCTGAACCGTTGCTTCTCTGTGTTTGATTCAGTGCTTGGTTTACCTTAGGTATCTCTTCCTTGCTGGCAGGATCATTCTGTGGCTCCTGCACAACGGATCCTGATTTTGTTATGTCTAAGTCTTCATCTTGCAAGTCGACAATAGTATCTACCTTTTCTGGTTTTACTTTTTCGACTTTACCTTCACTATCAGTATCTTGGATAGATTTTTTAGGATTCAACTTTTCTACTGTATGATTTGCCTGGACAGCCTCGCTATGTTCGGGGACATTGCCCGGAACAACCTTCTCAGCCTTCTTTACCACCGACTTCGCGTTTCCCTTTGCCTGCTCTGGCAAACCTTTTTCCAACGCATCCTGAATTTGAGTATTTTGGGCTGGGAGCTGTTTTGCTTGTGCTTGGTTTTCACGAGCATGTTCAGGAATCGTCTTGTTCAGCGATTGGTCCTCTTCGGCATTTGCTGGTACAGATATTGTTGCAGGCTCTGGTACTGATGCTGGTTCTGATAGTGATATTGAAGCCTGTTCAGGTATTGAAGCCTGAGCTTGTCCCTTTTGAGGACGAAGTTCATTCTTCTCAGCAAAAGCATTGTCTGGAAAAAGCATTACCGCACCAACCATTAAAGCTGATATAAGAAATTGGCGGAAGTGCACGATTTCACCCCCCTTCAAAGAATCGTAATGTTCACGGACAAAATTCGAGCAAAATCTTCGTTTTTTGTCGTCTATTCTTAAAATCGATTCTTTTCACCCAAATCCTTTTAACAGTATGGGTAATTTTTAATATAAAAAAAAGACGATTCGGGGGGAACGAATCATCTCTTTGTACCTACTAGTTAGGCTGCTGCTTTATTTTTTTCAGTATAAGTCTTTGTTGTTTTACGAATGAATGGTACTACCCAGCGGTCTAGTCCGTATCTGCCTGCGTTGTAACCAGCAGTTAAGATGATGAAGCCTAAGAAGATATCAGTTGGGTTATGAGAAACTGTTCCTGCTAAGAAAAAGCTGAAGTTCATTACTAGACCAAAGAACATGGCTGCAGTTGTTAAACATCCAAGCATAAGTCCTAAACCGATTAATGTTTCGCCCCAAGGAACGATGAAGTTAAAGACATCAATGTTCGGCAATGCAAAGCTTTCTAAAAAGTTCACGTACCAGCCGTAAACCATATTGCCGTCAGGACCCATTACCGGTTTAGCAATCGCTCCTTTTAGGAATCCAGAAGCGTCGAAGCCGCCTGTAATTTTATGAAAGCCAGCTGTGAACCAAGCATAGCCAAGGTATAAACGGATAATGGTTAAAATAGCTGCTGAGATTTTATTTTCTCTTAAAAAGTGGTTAAACATTTGTCATTCCGCCTTTCAATATTTGTTTGTTCTTTATACTTACACTATACTCGTTTCCAACGTTTAAAACATGGTTATGTGAACAATTTCACAATGTGTTCAAAATGATATGACAGAATTTTGAACAGCGCTAAAAAGCGAGTACTATTCCTCGCTATCCGCCAGTATTTCCTTGCCATCCGCCAGTGTTTCTCGCCATCCGCCAGTATTCTCCGCCATCCGCCAGTATTCGAACCAATTATCAAAAAAAGCTAAAAGACACTAGCTAGCCCAGTGTGTCTCTTAGCTTTTTCTGTGATTTTATTTGATACATATTTTTATCAGCCACTTTTAATAGGTCATCAAGATCCTTTCCATGCTTAGGGTAGAGGGCTGGGCCAATTGAAACACTTATTTTTACATCATGGAATGACAGCTGTCTCAAATTTTGATGGATTCGCTCCAGCATTTTTTCCAACTCTTCTTTTCTTCGAACCTCAGGTGCTAGAATGAGGAATTCATCTCCCCCCCAACGGGCTACGATATCCGTTTTCCTTACACTTCTCTTTAATTGATTGGTAATAAGAATTAAATATTCATCTCCCAATTTATGTCCCAAATGATCATTGACCAATTTAAAGTCATTTACGTCGAGAAGTAGAACAGCACCACTCTGGCCATTTTGTTCTATCCTAGATTTAATAGTAGTAAATGCGGACTCAACGTATCTTCTATTATAAATTCCCGTTAAAGGGTCCTTGTCAGAATAATACTTTGCTTTATCGTATTGCTTGCCAAACCACCAAGCAAGTGGCAGCAATATTAGATATCCAGCATACTCAATCCAGTCTACATAACCATCTCTAATAAAATAAAAAGCTGTATATAGTAAATTTATTAGGAAAACTATTAAAAATGTTACGATCCTGCCTTTATATCTCACTTTATCAACATCCTTTAACATAAAAGACTATTTAACCAATCCAGTAGAAAGGTATTAAGCTGAGGCTTGATTGGAAAACTCATAGAAGCTTTTTCATTTTCCAATAATAATCACAATACAATTTTACTATAAATATTGGGAAAAATTAGTATTGATATTTTCAATAGTTGAAAATTCGGCAAACTCCGACTGGTTTCTTCCTAACTAATCGTTTGATTAAAACGACCTCAACCCCTTTGTAACAAAGGTCTTTTATCGTTTTTTAGAAAAATTTCTGTCGATAAATAGTTTAGCATTATTCACCCAAAATTTCCCTTTTTATGCTAAAAATCATATAATAATAGTAAAAAAGCTCTAGGAGACTACCTGTCAGCTATACAATTCCGCTACAACGGCATGTTAGGGACTTTCATCCATTAGAGCGAAGCGCTGCCAAGCATACAAAAGACGACCCGGTAAGATTACCGAATCGTCTTTTTGTAACTCTATTTATGCAGCTGCTTTTGCTTTGTCTTTGCCAACGTATGTCTTAGCTGTTTTGCGGATGAACGGAACCACCCAGCGGTCTAAACCGTATCTGCCTGCGTTGTAACCAGCAGTTAAGATGATGAAGCCTAAGAAGATATCAGTTGGGTTATGAGAAACTGTTCCTGCTAAGAAAAAGCTGAAGTTCATTACTAGACCAAAGAACATGGCTGCAGTTGTTAAACATCCAAGCATAAGTCCTAAACCGATTAATGTTTCGCCCCAAGGAACGATGAAGTTAAAGACATCAATGTTCGGCAATGCAAAGCTTTCTAAAAAGTTAACGTACCAGCCGTAAACCATATTGCCGTCAGGACCCATTACCGGTTTAGCAATCGCTCCTTTTAGGAATCCAGAAGCGTCGAAGCCGCCTGTAATTTTATGAAAGCCAGCTGTGAACCATGCGTAGCCAAGATATAAACGGATAATGGTTAAAATAGCTGCTGAGATTTTATTTTCTCTTAAAAAGTTGTTAAACATTTGTCATTCCTTCTTTCAATATTTGTTTGTTCTTTATACTTACACTATACTCGTTTCCAACATTTAAAACATGATTATGTGAACAATTTCACAATATAGCCAAAATGTTATGACGGAAAATTGAACACACTGGATTAGCAGGAACTTTGCGCATGTCTTACTTTGTAGATTAGCCATTTTCAGCTTTTAGCATAGGAATCAACAGCCTAATTTAACACAGCCTTTGTTATTTATAAAACTTTCCTGTTCTGCGTATCAATATGACTTCAAAAAGTTCGTAAGCAAAATTCCCCTTAAATCTATTAAATAATTTGTCGAAATTTAGATGTTATTACAGAATAGTTTAATATGGCCGAAATCTTGTCTAAATAAAAGTACTTTGACAGCAACATGATATATCAGAATCATTTACCCTTTTTTCAATTTTTCTACTTTTTAAATCCTGGTTCACAGCAAAGATGTTCTATGTTACTATCGGAAAGGCTTTGGAAAAATGCTATCATCATAAATCGTAGAACTTGGAAATCAAGTCATCTCACCTTCCAAACCACATAACTAAAAATACATACGAGGTGTATGATGAAAACAAACAAATCGATTCAAATTGAAAATACAAAACTATTAATGGACATCGTTGAGTTAAAAATAAAACTTAGTGAATTATTTAACCGAACAGGCCCGAATACTTCCGAATATGTAAGCCTGAAAATCAACCTCGATTTCCTTATGAATGAATATTTTGAAGAAAAAATTGAACATCTAATGTAAAAGGTAGAGACCAGCTTAAAATTTGCTGGTCTCTTCCTTTATCTGATCCAAAACGACGTCATTCCACAAACTCTTGCAGTATCCTCCAGAACGCTTGATGGGATGATGTAAATTAATAGAACCTTAAACCTTTGTTCATAATTTGTTCATACTTACGGGGTAAGATAAATACGTGAAGAGGACAAACTTTTTTCTCTCTCTTTCATAACCCCCTTTTATAAGATTTCTTTTTGGACTCGGCAACTGGCCGGGTCCTTTTTTTTACAAAAAAGTTTTTGTTGCAAGAGCGCTTTCATTTGGTATATAATATCCATAAACCGATTTACTAAACCGGTTTATTAAAACAATTTATCATTTTACTACTTCAAAGAAGGTGTCATACCATGCAAAATGTGATTGTCCCTTTAAATGCTTTTGATAGAGTTGAAGTGTTAGAGAAAGGGCAAACTTCCTTTATTAAACTCATTGCCGAATCTGGCGCATATGGGATTGAAATTCGCAGAGAGTTATTTTCAAATCAAGATCCATCATTAGATAGCATGCAGCAAGAAATGGAACAACATCAACTCTTTACCGTCTATTCAGCTCCAATTGAATTGTGGAAAGAAAATTATCAGCTAAATGAACAAGAATTAACAACCATTTTTCAAGAAGGAATAAAGCTAGGAGCAAAGTGGATTAAAGTTTCGCTGGGTCACTTTGATAAAAGACAATCTAGTGTTAGCACCCTCCATTCTTTTTTAAAGCAGCATCCAGAAATTCATTTGTTTGTTGAGAACGACCAGACTCTATATGGCGGAAATGTTAACAATTTAAAGTCCTTTTTTGAAAGCGCCACCGCGCAGAACGTTCCTGTGAAAATGACGTTTGATGCTGGCAACTGGTACTATTCCAAACAGGATGTAGACGAAGCTTTAACTCAACTTTCGCAATATGTTCATTATCTTCATCTAAAACAGGTTAATCAGGAAAACGGCGAGCTCGTAACTGTACCACTTCAAAAAGGTATTGGTCACAGCTGGGAAAAGGTGATGACCAGCCTTCCTAACGATCTAGTGAAAGCGCTTGAGTTCCCGATTGAACCAACATTACGCACAAAAGAGTATATTCAAATGATGACAGAAAGTGAGGCGTTAGCATGAAACAATTAGATATCGTAACATTTGGCGAAGCAATGACCATGTTCATGGCCAATCATCCTGGTCCATTAAGCGAAGTCAGCCAATTTACCCGCGAGCTTGCAGGGGCTGAAACGAACGTGGCAATTGGGTTGGCACGCCTTGGACTCGGCTCTGGCTGGGCAAGTAAAGTAGGCAGCGACGCATTTGGAAAATTCATTATCAACCGTCTTAAAAATGAAAACGTCAACATCAATCATGTTTTGTTGGACAGTAAGTACCCAACTGGATTCCAATTAAAATCGATGGTGCTAGAAGGAGATCCGGAGGTTCAATACTTCCGTAAAGGATCGGCTGCCAGCCATCTAAATAAAGACGATTTCAATGAAGAGTATTTTCTAGAAGCTAAACACCTTCATATGACGGGTATTCCATTAGCAATCTCGGAAGATGCACGTGGTTTTGCCAAACATGCTTTAGCCTTTATGAAAAAAAATAATCGAAAGGTGTCCTTTGACCCGAATTTACGGCCGGCTCTTTGGGCATCACATGAAGAAATGGTAAGAGAAATCAATGAAGTGGCCTTCCAAACTGATTACGTATTACCAGGGCTGGCTGAGGGTGAAATCTTAACAGGTTACATAAATCCAAGCGACATCGCTTCCTTTTACTTAGACAAGGGTGTCGAGCTTGTGGTCATTAAGCTTGGACCGGCGGGAGCTTATTATAAAAGTGCAGCCGAAGAAGGAACCGTACTCGGATTTCCTGTAGAAAAAGTCGTTGATACCGTTGGTGCAGGTGATGGTT
This sequence comes from Bacillus sp. CZDM1, assembly GCF_055502545.1. Classification (NCBI taxonomy): domain Bacteria; kingdom Bacillati; phylum Bacillota; class Bacilli; order Caryophanales; family Bacillaceae; genus Bacillus; species Bacillus sp. CZDM1. The sequence goes on from NZ_JBUESO010000007.1 coordinate 253,381, forward strand.
TTGCTGTAGGAGTAATTAGTGGACTCCTTGAAGGTCTCTCCTTTTATGACGCGGTGATACGAGGAAATGCAATTGGTTCGCTGGCTGTTCAGTCACCTGGTGACAATGATGGCTATCCAACCAAGGAACAGTTAGAAAAATATATCGAAAATAATATACAGGGAGTGAACGAACATGAAACAAACCATAGCTAAAAAAAGATGGTTCTATCTGATTCCAATTGCTTTTATTACTTACAGCCTTGCCTATCTTGACCGTGCCAATTACGGGTTTGGAGCCGCTTCTGGATTAGCGAAAGACCTTGATATCACGGCAGCTACCTCCTCCCTGCTCGGTGCACTTTTCTTCTTAGGCTATTTCTTTTTCCAAGTTCCGGGTGCTGCTTACGCAGAGAAAAAGAGTGCCAAGGTACTAATTTTTTGGTCCTTGATTGCTTGGGGCTTACTTGCTACGGCTACAGGTATGGTAACGAATGTGAAATTACTGTTCGTGATTCGTTTCTCCCTTGGTGTCGTAGAAAGTGCTGTCATGCCGTCCATGCTAGTACTCTTAAGCAACTGGTTTACGAAAAAAGAACGTTCTCGTGCCAATACCTTCTTAATTCTTGGTAACCCTGCAACCGTATTATGGATGTCGATTGTTTCTGGTTACCTCGTTGAATCTGTCGGCTGGAGATGGATGTTTATTATTGAAGGTCTGCCTGCTGTGATTTGGGCATTCATTTGGTGGAAGTTAGTCAATGATAAGCCGAAAGATGCAAAATGGTTAACCGATAAAGAAAAGTCTGACCTTGAACTACAATTAGCAAAAGAACAAGAAGGAATTAAGCCGGTTAAAAATTACGCTGAGGCCTTTAAATCAAAACCCGTTATTTTACTTAGTATTCAATACTTCCTATGGAGCATTGGTGTCTATGGATTTGTGATGTGGCTCCCTTCTATTATTAAAGCAGCGCCAAATATGGATATTGTCACAACAGGCTGGCTGTCTTCCGTCCCTTATATTTTAGCGATTGTTCTGATGTTAACAGCTTCTTATTTCTCTGATAAAATGATGAATCGCAGTGCTTTTGTTTGGCCTTTCCTATTAATTGGCGCAATCGCATTCTATGCTTCTTATGCAATTGGAACGCAGCATTTCTGGATTTCCTTTGTCCTATTAATCATTGCAGGTGGGGCGATGTATGCTCCGTATGGTCCATTTTTTGCAATCATTCCTGAAATCCTGCCACGTAACGTTGCAGGTGGGGCGATGGCTCTTATTAACTCTATGGGGGCATTAGGATCATTCGTTGGTGCCTATATCGTGGGATATTTGAACGGTGCTACAGGCGGATTTGGTGCTTCTTATATCTTTATGGCAGGATCATTATTCCTTTCTGCAATCTTAACGATTTGGGCGGTAAATGTCGCAAAAAAGGATAGCAGCAAGCCCGCAGATATGGAAATGAGCGCGTAGAACCAGGTTATTTTAAAAATAGTAGAAAGAGGATGACACATGTAACTGTCATCCTCTTTTCTGTTATGTGATCTCCTATTACTGCCAGCCACTGGATAAATAGTAAATTTGTCGTTAAAATGAAAGCAGTGACCAATGGAAAGAGGAAGATAGGCATGGAAAAAGTTACAATGGCCGACGTGGCCCGTGAAGCTGGTGTATCAAAGAGCACTGTTTCTCAATATTTAAATAAACGATATGAATATATGGGTGAAAAAACAAAGCAGAAAATTGAAGAAGCCATCACCACCCTTGGCTACCAGCCAAATTTCTTGGCGCGAAGTCTTAAGCAAAAACGCACTTCTCTTATTGGAATCATTGTCGCGAATATTACTCACTATTTTTCAACAGAGGTTAGCCGCGCCGTTGAGGATTTCTTCCATCAATACGATTTACAGGCAATCGTCTGCAACGCTGATGATGACCCTGAAAAAGAAAAGAAATACATTGAAATGCTCCGAGCCAAACAAGTGGATGGTTTGATCATTTTTCCCACAGGGAAAAACCATGCTTTATATGAAAGCATGGTTAAGCAAAACTATCCTGTTGTATTTGTAGATAGAAAAGTAGAAAATCCAGATGTATTTACCGTGATTACTGATAATACTGAATCCACATACAAGGCGATTCAACACTTTATTTCGAAGGGACATCAGAATATTGCCTTCGCCGTGCAGCCACTGACAGTCAGTACACGGATAGATAGATTAGAAGGATACAAAAACGCACTAACAGATGCAGGGTTAGAATTGAATCCAGACTTCATTATTGAAGGAAGTATAGCTGAAATGAAAGGAAAACTGGAACAGCTCTTTTCCTTAGATGTAAAACCAACGGCCCTATTTGCAGCAAATGACCGTGTTTTTATCACACTTGGAGAATTTATAAAAGAAAAAGGGATCAAGTTTGGAAAGGACCTTGATGTAGTCGTATTTGACAATATCCCATTCTCGCAAATGCTCGAGACCACCCTCTCCTTTATCATCCAGCCCGCAACCGAAATGGGCAGAAAAGCAGCCGAGCTGCTCTATCAACAAATTCAAAAAGAAAACCATGAACCACAAGTATTCGTATTTCCGAGTAAAATGATGTAGTGCTTTGGTCTCGGTGCCTGTCACCGCTCGTGGACACTGTCCATCTCAGGCGGACAGTAGGTACGTATCCTCCTGGCACCGAGGCCACCTTTTCCCTATTGAAGAACGCTTACAATTGAAGTATAATCATTTAATAAATCGATTTAGTAAACCGATTTATCTAACTGCTGAAAAAGGAGTTTAGACGATGAAAATACAGCTTGCTTTGGATCGAATGGAAATAAACGAAGCGATCGAATTAACAAGAAAAGTGGCGGATTCGATTGATTGGATTGAGGTCGGGACCTCATTAATCAAGGAATTTGGGATGGCTAGTGTTAAAGAGATGAAAAAAGCTTTCCCTGCTAAAACGATTGTTGCCGATATCAAAACGATAGATAATGCCCGTTATGAGTTTGAAATGTGTTTTGAGGCTGGAGCCGATGTCGCTACAGTGATGGGTGTGTCTCCCCTGGTAACAATTGACGCATGTATGGACGTTGCCGGGCGATACAACAAAACAGTGATGATTGATTTATTAAATACATCTGAACAGCAAAAAAGAGATTTAATGAAATACAAAAATGCAGTATTTTGTGAGCATGTGAGTAAGGATCAGCAGGAGGAACTCGGTGCCTCCAATCATGGTTCAGGAAGTAATAACATCTATGAATCCAGCATGACCATTGCGGCAGCGGGCGGGATTACCTTGGAGTCATTGGCATCCTTACAAAAGACGCTCAATCCATCTGTCGTAATTATTGGTTCAGCCATTACAAAGGCGGAGAATCCAGCAGAAGCTGCGGCAAAATTTAAATGTGTGGAGGCCAGATAAAACATGTTACTCATTCCTACTATTATAAAAGAAATAGAAACAGTGTTAAGCCAAGTAGAAGAAAACCAACTTCAAGATACTGCAGTCCAATTGCAAAAAGCGAAGCGTATTTTTGTCATTGGTGAAGGACGTTCCGGCTTGATGGCAAAATCGTTTGCGATGCGCTTAATGCACTTAGGAGCAACCGTTTATGTTGTAGGTGAAACCATCTCCCCTTCAATTGCCGATGGTGACCTATTAGTAGCTATATCCGGCTCAGGTACAACCAAGAATGTCGTTTGGACCGCTGAAAAAACAAATTCGCTTGGCTGTTCCGTGGTGGGTGTTACCACAAATCCTGAATCACCATTAGCAGTCGCTGCAACCACTATTCTTCACGTTCCAGCTGCCACCAAATATCGCCGTGAGAATGAACTAAGAACCATTCAGCCGCTTGGTTCACTATTTGACCAGTGTGCTCATATTGTATTTGATACCCTATGTCTTCAGTACAGCGAAATTACTCAAGTGGACCACACAGCTGCATTTAGTCGTCATAGTAATTTAGAATAGGGTAATTTCAAAGACCCATTTACAATGGGTCTTTCCTTTTCGACAACGTTTGCTAGTTTTTCAACTTAAATAAACGTTTAATTAAAACAGCTGGAGACCCTTTTGATAAACGAACATTGAATAGTTTTCCGGGAAATTTTTTGTCGAGGATTAGGTAAGTTCTTCTTGGCAAGTTACAAATTCTGTCACACAGGGCTAATTTGCTGCACTAGCAGGCTGTTTTTGACAGCGCAAGAACTAATCAAACATTTGATTAGTTTGAGGCTGAACCCAATGAATGCGTGGGGTTTCTATGGAAAATGAGTGCAAGACCTGTCGAAGGGAATGTGCATTTTTACAGTAGAAAAATCCCTGCCACCTTAGTAGTCAGGGATTTAGATTTTAAGCTAGTGACCCATTTTGCTAGTAGTAAGATATTGGATAATAATATTATATTGCCAAGTCGGATTCGATCTTTGGACTTAAATGAAAGGCAATTTTACCACTTGCAACTTTATCTAAATGCCACCACCACTCACTTAACGGTTCATCTGATGATGAGAAGTCATAAATTTCTCCGATATGTTCTGACATCGATTTGGCATTTTTAATTAATTCCGTATCATAACTCAATAATTTAATTTTTTCTTCATTTGTCAGCTCTTGAATAACTGATTCTAAGTTACTTCGTCTATGCAGCATATCAACCGATTCAAATGGGCTTACCTCAATATCAACTACACATTTTCCGTAGATTTCAATACTTTTATTGTGTCTAGACATCATTGAACACCTCCTCAACTTTCCCAAAATATTCATATCCCTTTTTCTTTGAGAGATAATCAAAATAATCCCCATCAATCGGGAAGGAAGTCTCCATTAAACAATCCTCTCCTATAATTACAATCCATAATCCATCTCCAAAAACGATATAATTCTTCTTAAATCCTTTAACAAAGTATAAATAAATATCATTTCCTCTACCATTCATTATATTCAATATAATAGCTTCGTAATCCTTTAACGTAAAGTCGTTAGGAATGTGTCCGTATTCTTTCCTAACCCTAAGATGGTTTATATCCTTTCCCTTTTTCCACTTTAATCCATCTGTATTAACCTGATTAATTATGTATCGAACTTTTTCTATTATCTTTTCTCTCACTTATCCTTCCCTCCTTCTTTCGTACAAATGATCCAATAGCAAGCCTATTTACTATCTATACTTTATAAAAAAGAAAAGTCTCATGAATTCAGAACTATGATCACTTTTTCTAAATAGTCATTACAATCTATGATTACTGTCAATGGTATAGGAAAAATGCTTAATGACGGAACACTGATTTGGGGAACAATTACAGAGGTTTTTGATGGGGATGTCTTATTAAAAATACCTCAATATTTCTCGAGGCAAGTCGAAAAAACACTTTGTAAGGATCGGATTTTCCAACTGATATTAATACCATTCGTAAATCAACAGGATATTTTCTAATGATTACAGCTCTACCTGGAACATGAAGTATTAAGTCTTTGTGATGAAAGTAATGCTCAATTGATATCCTAAGCAGGTGCCCAATGGGGGGAAGTTCAACAGTTGACCTCCAACTATCAAGCTCAAGTAATGATTTGAATCGCTGACTTTCTCCACTGTACTTTCATAAATGGTCGTCCATCAATCTGCTAATCTCTTCTTCCGATAATATAGGGTTTTCATCTTCTAAAGCCTCTAAAAGTTTTCTTTCCTCTTCCTGGTCACTTACCTCATAAACATTGGGTTCTTTTATTTGCTCGACTTCAAATAAAAGAAATTTTCGATTACCTATTTGAAAATACGACTCACCTGAATTAACGGCTTTTTTTATTTCTTCATCTTCCAATTTAATTGGTTTCACGTAGGCATCTCTCCTTGCTATAATTTAACATTATTGTACCATTCTTCAGCTCATATTGAAAAATCTAATTACGGCATAAACGGTGATACACATAATAGTGAAGTGATACTTTTAAAAAACTCACCATACAATCATAAAAGCAGTGATATCCACTGCTTTTTCCCATGTCTTCTTATTTAAATGCCTTCACCGAAGGAGCCTCATAGTTTAGAAATTTATCGAGCAAGGCCGCCGGCTCTTCCTCAATAATTGCCATCGAACCGAATTTTTCCTGCAGAAACTTTTGTTCGATCATATGCTCGAACAATCGAATCAGTGGGTCGTAATAACGATTGATGTTGAGAAGTCCGCACGGCTTTTTATGGAGCCCAATTTGTCCCCAGGTAAATACCTCGAAAAACTCTTCTAGCGTTCCAGTCCCGCCGGGCATCACCACAAATCCATCCACCAACTCGGCCATTTTTGCTTTTCGTTCATGCATGGTGTCCACAGTGATTAATTCCGTTAACCCCTTATGGGAGATTTCACGTTTCTCCAAAATCTTAGGTATCACACCAATCGCATGCCCGCCTTCATTTAACACCGTATCTGCGACGGCGCCCATCAATCCGATACTTGAACCTCCATAAACCAAGGTAATATTCCGCTTCGCAAGCTCTTTCCCTAATTGAATCGCTCCTGTTTTATAAGCCTCTGAAGCACCTAAACTTGAACCGCAATATACCGCCACTCGTTTCATGCTGCCGCCTCCTAAGTTTACCGTTTTACTATGATTATATGGAAAGATTGTAAGTAAAACAAACTTAAGAAACAGGAAGTAATCTTCCTGCTCCTAAAGAAAGCTGCGCTCTCGCTTCAAAAAAATAGTAGACATCTCTCTGGGTTTCACCCAAACATACGGCAAATGGCTGGTTTTTTGATTAAAAATGGAGATAAGTTCATCGAAGCCTTTCATCGCATAGAGATTAAACGCAGGACCGTTTGCCGTCTTAACAAGTATACGCCTGGTAGTCAAATGGTCTTCTTCACTTTCATTATCATAGTATCTGGTTTCCGTAATCTCTCCCCAGCCGTACTCATGGAGTGACGTTCCTTTAGCTTTGTTCACAATCTTCACGGTAAAGCCTTTATCGTGACAAATAACCATTTTATCCGTCCCATAGTACATAAACAAACCAAAGGCTGCTACCGCTAACAAAAGAACCACTGAACCGAGTAAAACATTACTAGTAATAACTCCTATACCGACTATTCCAATGATAGCACCGGCAATCATCGCCATTCTTACAGAATCATGATTCGAAAACTCCTTACCCATCACAACACCCCCTTTTTTTAAATTTATGAACTTCGTTACCTTATATGTTATGTCCTAAAAATAAACATAAAAATCACACAATTAACAATGAGCTCTCAAGCTTTTTTACTATTATAAAAGTCTTCCAATCTTAAGAAATTCTTAAGATTTCTGATAAATTAATATTAAGATTTTCCATTTACTATTATGATAGGGATAGATGCTACTAGAAAGCAGGCGGGAAAATGGAGCATTATTTTGTATTGGTTGTCGATGATGAGATGGAAATACGTGATGCGATTGAAATCTATCTAAAAAATGAAGGAATTACAGTCTTAAAGGCAAAGGACGGGATTGAGGCACTTGAGATTTTAAATGAGCACCAGGTCCATCTGATTATCTTGGATGTGATGATGCCGAAGCTTGATGGAATTTCAGCTACATATAAAATACGGGAAATGAAAAACATACCAATCATCATCCTCAGTGCCAAAAGTGAGGATACGGACAAAATCCTTGGTCTTCAAGTGGGAGCAGATGACTACGTCACAAAGCCGTTCAATCCCATGGAGCTGGTGGCGCGCGTTAAATCACAATTGAGAAGGTATGTAACATTTGGTACCTATGAAGGAATCAAAAAAGTTATTAATTTGAACGGGCTTACCTTAGATTCTGAAGCAAAAGAAGTGACTGTCCACGGCGAACCTGTGAAGTTGACACCGATTGAATATAAAATCGTTGAGCTGCTAATGACCAATGCAGGAAGGGTGTTCTCGATTAACGAAATCTATGAGCGGGTTTGGAAGGAACCTGGATATAACGCAGAAAACACCGTAGCGGTCCATATTCGTAAAATTCGTGAAAAGGTCGAGATCGATGCGAAAAACCCAAGATATCTAAAGGTGGTGTGGGGAATTGGCTACAAAATTGAAAAATAATCTAGGTCTTACTGTCCTAATCCTATTGCTCACCTTTGGGCTAAGCAGCCTTTTCACCCTATTTACTTTAGGAAACTCATATTCTAGCAAAGACTATTTCGAGACACCTCAATTTTGGAGCGAGATCGATCAATTCGTCGGCTATCTAAGTGTTTTCGAGCTAAATGACATAAAAATGGAGGACGCGAAGAAATCATTAAGCGTAACTGAAGCCGAAATGAATCAGTACCGATTCCGAAATGGAAGTCTATCAAGTCAAATTGCTAGCATTGAAGCAGAGTATGATGCACAAATCGAAGTTGAATTTGATGAAAGTCTTCAGGGATCGAACAACGGGGATTCCACGACAATTTTTGCGGAGAGAGATGCAAAAATAGAGGAACTCACGAAAATCTTTAACAATGATGAATATGTGAAATCAAAGGTACTCGATGAAAAGGAAAAAAGCCTGGAGGCATACTATCGGGATAGAGAAAATTACCGTGAGGACTATTCCCGCTACAAAAACGCTTTTTTCTACTATATGAAAGATGGGTCCCAGGTATATACGAATTTAAATCTTACAGCAAATGAATCGCCAACGAAATATCTAAACAATCAAAACACCACGGTTTATCGAACAAGCTATTCGATACCGAGAGATCATGTACTTCATTTTACGCTTTCCGGCTATGAAGAACTAACGGACTCTGTTGCTCCGAAAACCAGTGATGGAGTAGAAGCACAAATTGCTGTCCGAAATTCCTCCAACTTCATCATGGCTGAGAAGGAAAGGTACGAACAGACACAGTTCCTTTTAATCGTATATAGCCTGGTTGGTTTAGCGGCGTTAATCTTATCACTCTTTTTTATAAAAAAATCAAAGGCCATTCCCGCTGCAGTGGAACGGTGGCGCCCTCTTTATAGTAAACTTCCAATTGACGTTAGAGTGGTCTTGTTACTAGGAACCTGCTTCGCTGACATCTTCACGTTGTTTCTAATCAATGATGAATTGCTTTTTTTTAGTAGTTATCCTTATTTATTATATGGTGTCGAACTTGGGCTGTGGGGTATTTTGGCAGCGGTTCTATCATATACAGCCCTTTTGCAGTGGAAGCTTCTTTCTTCAGAAAAGTTAAATGCCGCTTGGAAAAAGTCAATTTTACTGAAAGCAGGAGTGCTGGCAAAGATCCTCTACCATAAATCCTTACATTATATTGATGAATCAGCTGACAGCCTGCACGAAGCCTTTTTAAATCGCAGCACTGGAACTCAGTTATTTATTGTTTTAGGTGCGGTTTTTGGATTAGGATTAGCTTCCATAATGGTCGTGATTCATCCTATTTTCATACTGGTATATCTGCTATTGCTCGCTGTGATTGGGATACCACTTGGAGTTACGATCGTGAATCGAATTGGATATTTTAACAGAATTGTAGAAAAAACAGACGAGCTGGCTGCAGGTAAATTAGGGGAAGACCTTCAGCTGACTGGAAAAACAGTATTGGCGACTCTTGCTGGCAATGTAAATATGTTAAAACAAGGGGTAAAGGCATCAGAAAATGCACAAGCAAAAAGTGAACGCCTGAAGACCGAATTGATTACAAATGTCAGCCACGATTTGCGGACACCGCTCACCTCCATTATTACGTATACGGAGCTTTTAAAGGCTGCAGAGATATCGAATGAGGAAAGAGCTGCTTATCTGGAAATCATCGATCGAAAATCAAAGCGGTTAAAGGTATTGATTGATGATTTATTTGAAGTCTCAAAAATGGCGAGCGGCAATATCCAGTTAACGAAGGAAAAGGTGGATCTCGTTCAGCTTTTACAACAAGCACTCGGGGAATATGATGAAATGATCAAAGATTCGACCTTGCAGTTCCGGGTACCCAACACAGAAAAACCTTTACTTGCATGGGTAGATGGCCAGAAGCTGTGGCGTGTCTTCGATAACTTAATTGGCAATATCCTCAAATATTCACTGGAAAACTCACGTGTCTATATTGCAATCGTGGAAATGAATGATCAAGCGGTGATTACATTTAAAAACGTTTCTAAATATGAAATGAGTGATAACGGCGAGGAACTGTTTGAAAGATTCAAACGGGGAGATACATCACGGCAAACGGAAGGCTCTGGCCTAGGGCTGGCGATTGCAAAATCTATCATCGACCTACATGAAGGAACGCTAGATATCGAGACAGATGGGGATTTATTTAAAGTCACCATTCTATTAGACTGTTTCGAAAAAGATGGATCAAACAAAGCTTAATAATATCTTAACCTAATATTAACCTTTTTTTTATGTTTAGCTGGCATAATGTAAATATGAAGGTGTTACGTACTTTGCCCAGCTTTCATACCCCTATTTGGATTCGGCACATGCCGAATCTTTTTTTAATTTTTCCAAGGTTGTGGTTGTACTGGAAATTACTATATTATAGAGTCAGAGATATCCATGAAATGGAACACATAAAATACAGTCCTCAAGTTTTAAAAAATAGTTACATACTACCAATAAAATGGAGGGAATCATATGTATCCAAATATTTTAAGACACCCAGGACCAACGCCAATACCTAAAAAGGTTCAGCTTGCCATGAACCAGGATATGATCAGTCATCGCACCGGGGAATTTGTACGGTTATACCAAGAAACGACCAATCGTGTGAAACCTATTTTCGGAACGGAGCAAGATATCTTACTACTTCCATCAGGCGGTACGGCCGCATTAGAAGCAGCTGCTGTAAATACAGTTTCCCCTGGAGATGAGGTGGTGGTCATCACCGTCGGCGCCTTTGGTGATTATTTCGTTTCGATTTGTGAGAAAAATGGCTTTAAGGTACATAAGCTTGAAAAAAGCTGGGGCGAGGCCTGTACAGAAGAGGATTTGATTCAGTTTCTAAAATCTTTATCGAATATAAAAGCTGTTTTTGCCACCTACAACGAGACCTCAACAGGTATCCTTAACCCCATTGAAAAATTAGCAAAAGTGGTTCGTACCCATACGGATGCTCTATTTATCGTCGATGGCGTTAGCTGCCTCGGTGGAGCTCCTGCTGAGATGGATCAATGGGGAATTGATATTTTAGTAACTGGGTCACAAAAAGCGATGATGCTCCCTCCTGGACTGGCACTTTTAAGCGTCAGTGAAAGAGCCTGGAAAGTGATAGAGGGAAATAATACACCTTCCTATTACTTGGATTTATTAAGCTATCGTGAGTGGGCTTCAAAAGGAATGACACCCAACACTCCAGCGATTTCATTAATTTTTGGACTTTCAGCTGTTTGTGATTTGATTGATGAGGAAGGCGGATTTGCACAAACCGTGGCTAGACATGAATTAATGAAAAAGATGGTTCGTGAATCGATGAAGGCACTTTCTATTGGACTGTTGACATCTGATGAGTATGCATCTCCTACTATTACCGCAATATATGCTCCAGAAGGAGTAGAATTATCTCCGTTCATCAGTCATGTAAAGGAGAAATACCATCTCGATTTTGCTGGTGGCCTTGGCCATCTGCAAGGGAAAATTTTCAGATTTGGGCATATGGGCTATTGCTTCCCGAGTGATATCCTTCAAGCCCTTTCACTAATAGAGGCTGGTTTACAAGATTTCTCCTACTCCTTCGAGCCAGGGGCAGGGGTAACTGCAGCACAAAAGGTCTTCTTGTCTGTTCAGCGGAAGTAATCCATAAATATTAACCATAAAAAGACGATTCGAACGAAACTGAATCGTCTTTTCTGATTCTATACACCCAACTGCTAGTATAGCCCTTTAGTATAACTTTCGTGGAGCCTTTCTGTAATCGATTCTGAACTGCTGCTTGGAAGTTTTGCATGCTCAAATAACATCTGTGCCGCAGACGGTAATGTTTTTTGAGCAGCCCAAGAGTTTGGATCCCAAACCCCAGATCGAATAAAAGCCTTTGCACAGTGAATGAAACATTCCTCTACTTCCACTCCAATACCAACAAGTGGTTTCCGGCCTTTTACCGCCATAGGTTCAAGCTGGTCTATATCTTTAACCAGAGTAGCCCTGCCATTAACTCTTAATGTTTCTCCTAAACCTGGTATAAAGAATAAAAGTCCCACTTTTGGATTTGACAAAATATTACGCATGGAATCTATTCTTTTATTTCCGGGCCTTTCTGGAATAATTAGATGCTTCTCATTTAGGACGTGTACGTAGCCTGGCATATCCCCTCGTGGAGAAACATCACAAAATCCCTCATGGTCAGAAGTTGACATAACTAAAAATGGTGACTTTGAAATAAAATGTGAACAATGATGATCTAAATAGTTAATTACCTTCCTCTTTACTAATTCGCTAGGAATTCCAATAAGAGAACGCAGTTCTTCTTCTGTCTCAATAACATCCTTAAACAACGTACACACCTCCACAAACACACTGACAATAATCTCCAGATTGATATTTATTTCCCGAGAAATCGACAAAAAACCGATCTCACATCTGTAGTACACTTACCATTTATTTCTTAACTTTCGACTAAATCCGAGCACTTACAGGCTGCTGGTTTAATAGGGAACATGCTTCTGACTAATGTCTCTAACATAACAGGAAGCTGCACAAACGCGCTTTCTATATGGAGCCGCTCTGTACGTTTGTGTGCATCTTTTCCGAAGGGGCCAACGTTTAATACAGGTCCTTGCAGCTCCTGCATTTCTGCAAAAGGAATGCTGTAGGTATCTCCCCATACCGGCGTATTACGTTCAAACATAGTCCACCCTTCACCTTTGTCATCATAAGAAACATAGCTAAGGTCACAGATTCCATTAAAGTAATGAATTTGATTTACCTCCAAATTAAACTGTTCCCTGCCAACTTTTTTGATTAAATGAATCGAATCGATGACAAGTTGATCCTTTGATGTATTGACAGCTGGGTAGTAAGGCGGTGCAAACAATAGAACCATTACGGGCCCAAGTTCTTGACACTGGATCATAAGTGAGTCAACAATACGGATAGATTTTTCACGATCATCCCATTTTGGGTTGTTTAAAGCGCTGTTCTTTATCCTTTTAATGGTTTCGGCACCTAATTTTTTTTCAGCATGCACAAGCAGCTCTTCATAGCTTAGAACGGTAACCTTACCTACTGGATTAACGCCTTCACGCTTACAAATTTCCGAATAAGCCGTATTACAGGCTTGTGCCGCATCTTCTGCCACTTTAGTAAAAATGTGCATTACCTCTTCTGCACCGCGCTTCATAAGAAAGACGTTGTAAAGAGCTGCGGCGCGATAGGGAGTTTGGGTCGAATATTCCATTTTTAAGTCCTTTTGATGAAGCGAAACAGGTAATGGCGTCTTTTCACCGAGGTCAGACTCTCGGAATAACGGATTCCATTCCATATGTTGTGTCAAAAAGGACGCCATAAAGTTAGCTGTCATGCCGCTCATTGGTTCCCCAACATGTGTTTCCTTACCGTAGAATAATACTGCCGGCATGATTTTCCCAATAGTTCCAGAATAAATATAATAATTCGGATCTCCTGGCTCCTGTGAAAAAGACGGTTCACTATTAAGGAATAATTTGTATGTTAATTGGTGCTGGTCTCGTAACCGAACTAATTCTGGGACCGCAGCACGCATGCCAGCTGAATTTACTTCTTCATCTGGTACTGTGACGAGCAATAAATTGATTGGCCACTTTTCGATACTGGCTTTTTCAATTAAAGCCATATGAAGGGCAAGGCCCATTTTCATGTCCATCGTCCCGCGGCCAAATAAATAGCTGCCAGATTCAAGATCGATACGTGCATCCTCTGGAAGCTCATCTAAACGCTGCCTCAATTTTTGAGTCAATTCCTTTGGCTGGAATGCGAATGGTTCGAGATCACCGTATTCTTCCGTATGAACAGTATCGAAATGACTGATAAGGACAATTGTTTCCGTCACTTCTGGATTTTTATATAAAGCAGTGACGACATTACGCCCTAATCCAGCATCATTAAGCTCTAAGTAAGATGGATTCTCCCTGAAGTAGTCTAACTCCATAAACTTTGCTTTTACCTTATGAGCGAATTCACACTCGCCTTCAGTAAGAGTTCTGCTCTGCCAGCTTACAAGCTCGCAAAGTAATGCGCACAATGATTCTGGTGTGCCCCATTTTACATTACTCATTTCAAAAACTCCTTTAGATTAAAAAATTTTTGGATGTGCAAGCATTTCTAACTACAAACAACCCTCAGAGCTGGAACCCGATACTACTGACTGCTTGTCTAATGTCTCAATAAATCGCTGGATCCGTTTCATTCCCTCTTCCAGCATTGGCATAGCATAAGCATAGGAGATGCGTATGTAGCCTTCCCCATGTTCTGTGAACGTACTGCCTGGAACAACGGCAACTCCACCTTCGTGCAATAGCCTTGTCGCGAATTCAAATGACGGCATCCCAAACTGTTTAATAGCCGGAAAGATATAGAACGCACCATTTGGTTTTACCACATCAAGTCCCATACTTGTGAGACGTTCGTAGACAAAATCTCGTCGTTTGATATATTCAACATTCATTTCTGAAGGAACATTCCGGCAGGAAGTCAGTGCCTCAATACCAGCATACTGACTCGGCAATGTCGCACAAATTGAGTTATATAAGTGTACCTTCACAACATGCTGCATAAGTCTTTCCGATCCAAATGTGAATCCAATTCTCCATCCGGTCATGGAATGCGATTTTGATAATCCATGGATGAGAAAAAGTCGATCCCGCAGCTGTGGGTAGGATGCAAAGGAGCGGTGTTCACCTGTGAAAGTGTTTTCACTGTAAATTTCATCAGAAACGATATATATATCCAGATTTTCTAGTACAGAAACAAGTTGATCCATCAATTCAGGATCAATTGTAACGCCAGTTGGATTGGATGGATAATTCAATAGAATTGCTTTTGTTTTTGGTGTCACCATCGCTAACAGCCGTTCTGGAGATGGAAGGAAGCCTGTATCCGCTGTATTAAAGTAAACTACTTTTGCCCCGCACAGTTCGATAATAGGTTCATAACCCGAATAAATTGGGGCAGGAATAATAACTTCGTCGTCTTCTTCGAGTATGGTTCGAAAAACAGAATCAATTCCTTCACTTGCTCCATTTGTAATGATAACTTCAGTTTCAGGATCATACGAAAACCCGTAGGTATCCTTGAAGAACGAAGCTGCAGCCTGTCTTAACTCCAGCAGGCCGGCATTATGAGAATAACCCGTTTGGTTGTTTTCAATGGCACGAATCCCTGCCTTTTTTACAGCATCAGGTGTTGGAAAATCTGGCTGGCCGATGGTTAAATTGATTGCATCCGGAAAATGAATCAGTTGATTGGAAAATTGTCTGATTCCAGGGACTTCCAATCTCTTTGCTTTTTGATTGATAGATAATGGCATATTTTTCACCTTTCCTAATGAAATCATCTAGTAGATATTGTTAAGGGATCCGTTAGTATCTAACATGTTTTGGCATCCCTATTTGGTTAAAGCGGCTTAACAGTTAGCTTATTCAAATAAGCCTGGCAGCCAAAGTGATAGTTCAGGTATATACGTAATAACCAACAAACAGATAATCATGGACACCATGAACGGTATAATAGCACGGACAATACGTTCGAACTTTACCTTTCCGACGCTTGAAGCAACGAAAAGATTGACACCAAGCGGCGGCGTAATAAAGCCAATAGCAAGGTTTGCAACGAGTATGACTCCGAAATGAATAGGATCAACACCAACCGCAGTCACAATTGGCAGTAAAATTGGCGTTAATACGACTAAGGCCGAGATTGTGTCAATAAACATCCCAACTATTAATAGTAAAATATTAATGGCGATTAAAATAATAACTGGGCTCGAAGAAAGTTCAGTAAGGAAACCTGAAATATCATTTGGAATCTGTTCGAGCGTCATAAAGTAAGCGAATGATACGGATAATCCGATAATAATCATTGTCGTCGCATTGATAATGACCGCTTCACGGAAGCTCTCAAAGATGCTATGCCAAGTTAATTCTTTATAGACAAACTTCCCAATAATTAAAGCATATACAACAGCGACAACGGCGGCTTCTGTTGGCGAGAAAATACCGCCGTATATACCTCCTAAGATAATGACTGGGATTAACAGCGCCCATTTTGCGTCACTTGTTGCTTTCCAAACACTTTTAAAATCCATTCTCTTTACATGTTCGGGTTTGTATCCATTTTTTTTCGAAATGATATAGGATGTAATCATTAATCCAATTCCTATGAGTAGTCCTGGAATAATTCCAGCTAGAAATAAACTTCCAACTGATACGCTTCCGATAACTCCATATAAAACAAACGGGATACTTGGTGGAATAATGACACCAATGGATCCGGCAGACGCTGAAACAGCAGCAGCAAATCCGCCATCATACTTTTTGGCAACCATCGCCGGGATCATAAATCCGCCAATTGCTGCAACAGTTGCAGGCCCCGACCCGGAAATCGCAGCAAAGAACATACAAGCAACGATTGTGACCATCGATAATCCGCCAGTCATCCAGCCCACCATCGCAGTTGCTAAATCAAGCAGGCGCTTTGACACTCCGCCTTTTCCCATTAGGATTCCTGCGAGCATGAAAAAGGGAATAGCTAATAGCGGAAAGGAGTCGAGTGAAGTGAACGCTTTTTGGGTAATGATATCTAGTGGCAGCGTTGAGCCAAAGTAAATGGCGACGAGGGCGGACACACCTAACGATATGGCTATCGGTACCCCAATTAACAGACAAATGAATAATGTTCCGAATAATAATGCAACCGTCATCCGATAATCTCCTCACTTTCTGGCTTCTCATAGTCCCCTCTCCAAATATCCACTAATTGCTGGATCAACCGGACTGCCATTCCGGCACCTCCAATTGGAACGGCCAAGTAAGCGATCCAAATTGGAATCTGCAGGGCAGGAGTAAGTTGTCCATGTTCGAAGCTTGCAATAACTAAATTTGTCCCAAATACAGCCAAAAATAAAGAAATAAAAAACCAAATAAGAACACCTAAACCTTCAAGTATCTTGCGGGGAGTACCATGAAAACGAGTGATAAACGCCTCAACGCGTATATGCTGACGGAGTTTAACTGCATAACTTGCTCCAATCCACACTTGGAAAATATGGATATAACGGGCTAGTTCTTCTGTCCAGCTAGGTGCTGTTTGAAACACATAACGTCCGATTACCTGCCCAAAAATAAGCAAAACCATAAGTGCCAGGGTTAAAACTAATATGATTTCTTCGAAGCGGGCGAATTTTTTCACCATTTTCTCTCACATCCCTTAATTAATAAGGAATCAAGACAGTGAATCTTGATTCCTCCTTTATCTACTTATTTGCATCCAATGCTTTATTTACTAATTCTTCACCAATTTCAGGAACATATTGATCATAAACTGACTTTGCCGCTTCACGGAATTGTTCGCGCTGCTCATCTGTCAGTTCATTTACCTTCATACCGGTTTCTTTTAGCTTTTCTAAGAATTCCACATCCTGCTTTTGAGCAAGTTCACGCTGTTCAGTACGGTATTCCTCTGAGGCCTTAACGACTAATTCCTGCAGATCTTTAGGAAGGCCATTATAAAAATTATTATTCATAAGAAGAATCGTTGCTGCATAAACGTGACCAGTCATGGTTAGGTAGTCTTGCACTTCATAAAACTTATTCGTGTAGTAAAGGGAGATTGGTGCTTCCATTGCATCATATGTTTTTTGCTGCAATGCCGTATATAATTCACCAAAGGCAAATGGTGATGCATTCGCTCCAAAGGATTTAAAGGTATCTGTATGAACTGGATTTTCTAATGTACGGAATTTCAGACCTTGTAAATCTTCTGGCTTTTCAATCGCTCCTGTATTATTGGACATGTTACGGAAACCATTTTCAGCAAATACAAGACCTTTTAAGTCATTCTTCTCTAACTCTTTTAGTAATTCTTGTCCAAGTTCACCATCCAGCGCTTTGTACGCAGCTTCGTGGTTATTGAAAAGGAATGGTAAGTCGAACACTAAAAATTTCTTGTTAAATGAAGCAAGCGGAGCTAAAGCTGGAATCGTCATTTCAATATTCCCAAGCTGTACCGCTTCAATGGCTTCACGGTCTGAGGGATAAAGCTGTCCATTAGGATACAATTCCACTTTCAAACGGCCATCTGATTCTTTTTCCAGTTTTTCTTTATAGGTTAATGCTGCCAGATGTGACGATTGTTCTTCTGATACTAAGTAAGCGATACGGATGGTATGTACTTCCTTATCCCCACCCTCACCTGATGTTTTAGCACTATCCTTCGGTCGGCCACAGCCTGTTATAACTAGAATACTGATGAGTAAAAATACGATTAACTTTTTCATTTGTTTTCCTCCTTATGGAAATAACTTAAAAATCGATTTTCTACGTTTTGCATATGTTCAAGCATGTTAACCTTTGCCAGTGAAACATTGTTAGCCTCTAGGGCTTCGGTTATCTGTACATGTTCCTCGTAGGCTTCGTATGCGCTCATCTGAAGTGTGTTTGATAAAACGAGGAATGCACGATTGATTCCCGTATTCATTTGATGAATCAATTCGGTGAATTTTGAGTTTCGGTTTCTCGATGCAAGGATCAAATGGAATTCTCGGTCCAATTCAATGAAATCATGGAACTGATTATTGGTAACCGCTTCCAACTGAAGAACTAAATTTTCCCGCAACTCGTTAATAATGTCTTCATCTAACGTCGCGGTAACCTTTTCAATATTGTAAATCTCTAACACGCGTCGAAGTTCCATATACTCGAGTGAATCTTCTATTGTGAAAGTTGCAACGGTCGCCGGGCGTCCTTTATGCAGCACAATAAGGCCCTCCATGGCTAACCTTCTAAGCGCTTCCCGAAGTGGAGTACGGCTAATGCCAAGGTCACTGGCTAATCTTTCTTCAGGCAGTTCCTCCTCTGGTGCAAGTTCAGCTGAGATAATCGCTTTCTTTAATAAGTTATAGGCTTGATCAGCCAATGAAACATTCTGACTAATTTTTTTCAAAGATTTCAACCTCACCTTCTACCTGTATACTGTATACAGATATATTAAGTTATCAGAATCTATTTGTAAATAAAATTTTTAGATTATTTTAAAGATTAGGATGATTTTTTATCTATTTATAGTGAGTTATGAAATAAAATTCGACACTTTGAGACAAATACTTTTAATCTAGCTAGGGGTAAAATAAAGCTAGTTTGAAAATTAATGTACAGATGAGGATGAACAGGATGGAATTAAATAAAGAATGTATGTATTGTATGAAGGATGAAAGACGGGACGACATTATGATTGAAATTTGCGATCTAGAGGTTTCAACAGTTTTTCTTTTTAAAGAACAGACATATACCGGCAGATGTAATGTGGTATACAAGGACCATGTAAAAGAACTATTTGAACTGGACAGCCAGGAGTTAGCGGCTTATATGAACGATGTGAAAAAGGTTGCAGCCGCAGTGGACAAGGCTTTCCAACCTGGTAAAATTAATTACGGAGCGTATGGAGATAAAATGCACCACCTACATATGCACATCGTGCCAAAATACGAGGATAAAGCAGATTGGGGTTCTACTTTTGAAATGAACCCAGGAAAAACATACTTAACAGAAGAACAATATAAGGAAATGATTGCAACAATAAAAGGATCACTGTAGAAATATTTAAAAGGATTGGGTCACTTGCACCGTGAGGCGCGAGAAACCCAATCCTTTTTATAACTACGATGGTAACTGGTACTTAAAGCACCTTACTTAAAAATGCCTTGGTCCGTTCATGCTGAGGGTTGCCGAATAACGCATTCGGTTCATTTTCTTCCACAATATATCCGCCGTCCATGAAAATAACACGGTCGCCAACTTCTCGTGCAAAGCCCATTTCATGGGTAACAACGACCATGGTCATCCCCTCTATCGCAAGCTGTTTCATGACTTCTAAAACATCACCGACCATTTCAGGATCCAGTGCAGAAGTCGGCTCGTCAAAGAGCATAATCTTCGGATTCATGGCAAGAGCCCTTGCAATCGCAACACGTTGCTTTTGTCCACCGGACAGTTCTCCCGGATAACTATTTGCTTTTTCTCTTAGTCCTACTTTATCTAGTAAATCAAGCGCTAGTTTCTCCGCTGCTGTTTTCTCTGTTGAATGAATCTTAATAGGCCCTAATGTGATGTTTTCTAAAACCGTTTTATGAGGGAATAGATTAAATTGTTGAAATACCATTCCAACCTCTTGTCTTACTTTGTTAAGATCGATTTTTTTGTCTGTAATATCATGTCCATTAATGACTACCTGACCGCCGGATATCTCTTCCAATCGATTTAAGCAGCGAAGGAACGTACTCTTACCTGAACCCGAAGGACCGATAACACATATTACCTCTTTTTCCTTCACTTCGGCATTAATATCTTTTAATACCTCTAGATTACCAAATGATTTTCTTAAGTTTTTTACGGTGATCATGCTCATCGAAGTTCAAACCTCCTCTCTACGAAATTAGCAAGAAGTGTTAACAAATAAATGATGATGAAGTAAATGATACCTACAGCCAGCCAAACCTTAAACGCTTCAAATGTTGCTGATGCTTG
This sequence comes from Bacillus sp. CZDM1, assembly GCF_055502545.1. Classification (NCBI taxonomy): domain Bacteria; kingdom Bacillati; phylum Bacillota; class Bacilli; order Caryophanales; family Bacillaceae; genus Bacillus; species Bacillus sp. CZDM1. Next base: position 274,035 of record NZ_JBUESO010000007.1, read on the forward strand.
AATCTGACCTTGCTGAGTTAAATCGGCTATCCCAATGACCGATAAAAGCGAAGTATCTTTCAAGCTAATGATTGATTGATTCGTAATCGTTGGGAGCATTCTTCTAAAAGCCTGTGGAAGCACGATAAAGCGCATTGTTTGTGCACTCGTAAAGCCAATCGATCTAGCCGCTTCCGTTTGTCCTTTATCAATCGATTGAATACCAGCCCTGATAATTTCAGCAAAATACGCACCTGCATTGATGGCAACTGTAATGATTCCTGCTGTGGTATTGTCTAAGGAAATCACTTGCAGCGAATTTAACCCAAAATAGATAAAGAACAATTGCACAATAAATGGTGTTCCTCGAATGGCGTCTACATAAGCCTTTGCGATCCAATTTAAGATCTTAAGCGGTGCAAGCCGCAGCAAGGCAATCACTAAACCTATTAAAAAACCTAGTATAATAGCAATCAAAAAGATATAAAGTGTTACCTGAAGCCCTTTTACCAACATAGGTAAAGCAGAAACAATAATATCCACCTTTTTCATCCCCTTTCAAAAAGAAGGCGCGCTCGCTTTAAGCACGCCTTATCCTATTATTTTATTCACCAAGATACGTTTTTAAAATTTTGTCATAGGTTCCATCTTTTTTGAGTTCAGCAAGTCCATTGTTAATCTTTTCCAATAAATCCTGGTTTTTACCTTTTAATACAGCAATTCCGTATTGATCTCCATTTAAGCGATCCCCGACAGTTTTTAATCCAAGATCCTTCTGGGCAATGGCATATGTGATAACAGGGTAATCTTCAATTAGAGCATCTGCATTTCCATTCGATACTTCCTGGAACATCGCAGGGCTATCGTTAAATTGAACAACCTCAATTCCTAGTTTTGAAGCATTGTCTACAGCATATTTCGCACCTGACGTACCTTTTTTAACAGCAACCTTTTTCCCTTTAAGGTCATCAACCGATTTAATCGTTGAATTATCCTCTTTAACAACTGCGATTAATCCTGCGTCAAAATACGGTGTTGAGAAATCTACAATCTTTTTTCGATCATCTGTAATACTCATTCCTGCAATCGCCACGTCAAGCTGGTTAGCTTGCATTGCTGGGATAATTCCGCCAAAATCCATTGGAGAAAGTTCGATTTCAAACCCTTGATTTTTCGCAATTGCATTAATTAACTCGATGTCGATACCCTTATACTCGTCTCCTTCTTTAAATTCAAACGGTGGATAAGTTGTATCTACACCAACTTTATATACTTTTTCATTATCCCCACTTTTACTTGCTGTTTTATCGGTTCCACATGCCGCAATAAATAGAGTAAGAACCAAAAACAAAGTAAAAAGACCAAACTTTTTCATTTCATTCACTCCTCTTTTTTAAGTTATTACTATATTCATAGTAATTTTAACCCTTTTATACTATAACATAAATCGGAATAAATTTAATAGTGGAAATTCTTTAAATATAATAAATTCGAGAAGGAATAGGCTGACTTTCTTCTGTAAACATAGGAATTAAGCCCTTTAAATTTAAATATATACCAAAAAATTATTATTCTATATATTCTTTATTACAATTGCTAAGAATAATAAACTTGTAGAAATGACCGAAAAAACAAAAGAAGTACTGTTACTTAAAAAGGATGGTGCAAAATTGCACCACCCTTTTTTCTTTTAGTTCAATTCATAATAACTGCAGACAACCTGACCAACTGCTTTCGCAGCAACGAGCAGCGCATCTTCATCGATATCAAATTTCGGATGATGATTGAAGTAAGGCTTTTCTACCCCTTTTGGTGTACAAGCAATGTAAAAGAAGCAGGCTGGGAATTTTTCAGCATAATAAGCAAAGTCTTCAGATGGCGACAACGCCGGAAATTCCTTCACTTCTTTAATATCGTGATCCTTCATGGTTCGCAAGCTTTCCGCAACCATTGCCGTAAGCTCAGGGTCGTTGTATAAAGGCGGATAATCCGGAGTATAGGTAAGCTCACAGGTTACGCCAAATTCTTCTTCAATTCCTCTTACAATCCGTTTCACTTCTTTTTCAATCGTTTCTTTTGTTTCGACAGTCATATAGCGAATATCGCCTTCAAGTTCTACGCTGTCCTTGATCACGTTGAATGTCCCTTTTCCATCAAAAGATCCAATCGTAATAACACCCACATCGAAGGGACTTAATCTCCGACTAATAATCGTTTGAGCAGCCGTAACAAAATGTGCTGCAGCAACAATAGCATCGTTCGCTAGATGAGGAGAGGAACCATGCCCGCCTCTTCCTTGCACCTTCAATTTCATGTATGCTCGGCCATTGAAGGAATACCCGGCATGATAACCAACTGTCCCCGCAGGTCCCATCGGTAACAAATGAATGCCATAAATCGCATCTAAATCGTCAATCAAGCCAGACTCGACAATACTTTTTGCTCCGCCTGGCGGGACTTCTTCTGCATGTTGATGAATGATTTTGATGGTGCCTGGGATGGAATCTTTTAATTGGATTAAGCAATCAGCCAAAACTAACAAGTATGCCGTATGTCCGTCATGTCCGCATGCATGCATGACACCTTCATTCTTTGACTTAAACGGAACATCCGCCTCTTCTACAATAGGAAGGGCATCAAAATCAGCCCGAAGACCAATCGTTTTTCCAGGCTTTCCACCTTTAATCGTAACGATTATGCCATAACCGTTACCAACATTCGTTTGAATGTCCACATCTTTCCCTTTATAGAAATCCGCGATGTACTGAGCGGTTTTCTCCTCTTTAAAAGAGATCTCAGGATTTTCATGTAAATGGCGGCGGATTTGAATTATTTCTTCTTTACGCGATTCTAACATGCCCATTAAATCGCTTTTCATCATTTTCATCTCCCCTTTTGATGGCAAAGAATGAAAGGTATCTCCATTCTATCCTATCAATTAGTGACTTTCAGTTGAGTTATGGGGTCTGACCCTTTCGTATTATCTATAGGTTTTCCGAATATCAAAAAAGTGAATCGCATTACTTGTTAGATAGGTGAACGGCACTTTAGATATTTTTTACTTGTCTATCTGATAGATAAATCTCATCTTCGATCCATGTGTAAAATTCCATTAAGATATCGTCTCTATTTTTTACATCTGAGTGAATGTAATCAAATACTTCTGAGATGGCTTCTTGGATTTGTTCCTTAGGGAGTTTTTCAACATGTGAACTTGGACAAAAGTAAAGGTACATGGGAAGCCCGCCATTGAATGTCGGTAATTGATAAGGGATCGGTAACCTTTTGGCTCCTAATCTTTCGTAAAAGCAAATTCTTCTTAGTTGATTTTCTCTAGTAAATCCTTCAATATCCTCTGGAATCTCAACTTCAATAAATAATCCGATAAACCCATTTTGTTTCCAGTCTCTAAGTTTTTTAAATAAAAGAGATCCATATCCTGAACCGCGAAGTTGATTATCGATTGCTATATAATCAAGCCAAATCGCCTGCAAATGAATGAACTCGTAGATAAAGGCATACCCAACGATCTCATCAAGGACAGGATCTTTTGCTAATAGTAACTTGTATCTCCTTTTTGACATGAGCAGTTTAAGGTGCTCATAGCTTTTTAATTCGTCGCTCGGAAAATCAGCTATAAAGCGCTGATAAACATTCTTTAAATCACGGAGCGTTCCTTCTATTAATTTTATATCAGTGGCACCCATTTAGACCCACCTCTCTCTTATTCAGGTCTATCGATTTATTTATGTTATTTTAACATACTAGCACCTTTTCATATGTTTTCGAAAAATTTAGTCGGAATATCTCAAAAAAAAAGATCTTTCTTGTTGACAAGACCATTGTTTTTATATGATAATAAACATTGTATTAGAATTATTCTAATTTAGGTATTACTATTTGTTGTGAACAATTCTCACAACCAGGGAAAAATGCAGTTCCATTTTCCCTAACAAATTTTAGGAGGAAATAGATTATGTCATTAATTGGAAAAGAAGTATCAGCATTCAACGCAAAAGCTTATTTTAACGGAGATTTTATCAGTGTTAGTGAAGCAAACTTTAAAGGTAAATGGAGTGTTGTTTGCTTCTACCCTGCAGATTTCACATTCGTATGCCCTACTGAATTAGAAGACTTACAAAACCAATACGCAACGCTAAAAGATCTTGGTGTTGAAGTATATTCTGTTTCAACAGATACTCACTTCACACACAAAGCATGGCACGATAACTCAGAAACAATCGGTAAAATTGAATATATTATGATTGGTGACCCATCTCAAAAGCTTACTCGCATCTTTGATGTATTAGATGAAGAAGAAGGTCTTGCACAACGTGGAACGTTCATCATTGATCCAGAAGGCGTTGTACAAGCTATGGAAATCAATGCAGACGGTATCGGCCGTGACGCTAGCACACTTGTTAATAAAATCAAAGCAGCACAATATGTACGTAACAATCCAGGTGAAGTTTGCCCGGCTAAATGGCAGGAAGGTTCTGCAACACTTAAGCCAAGTCTTGACCTAGTAGGAAAAATTTAAGTTTAAGGAGTAGATAAAATGTTACTAGATGCAGATATAAAAGCACAGTTATCCCAGTATCTTCAACTGATGGAAGGCGATATCCTTCTTAAAGTCTCAGCAGGAACCGATGACGTATCTCGCGACATGCTGCTATTGATTGATGAATTGGCAGCCATGTCCTCTAACATTAAGGTTGAAAAAACAGAACTAGAGAGAACACCAAGCTTTAGTGTAAATCGCATTGGTGAAGACACTGGTGTAACATTTGCTGGTATTCCTCTAGGACATGAATTCACTTCCTTAGTATTGGCTCTCTTGCAGGTTAGCGGAAGAGCTCCAAAGGTTGATCAGAAAGTAATCGACCAAATTAAAGCAATCAAAGGTGAATACCGCTTTGAATCTTATATCAGCTTAACATGCCATAACTGCCCTGATGTTGTCCAAGCCTTGAACATCATGAGCATTCTCAACCCTGGTATTGCACATACCATGATTGACGGTGCAGCGTATAAAGCTGAGGTTGATGCGAAGGACATCATGGCGGTTCCAACAGTTTTCTTAAATGGAGAAAACTTTGGCGGCGGCCGTATGAGTATTGAAGAAATCCTTGCTAAAATGGGTTCTGGTACAGATGCTTCTGAGCTTTCTGATAAGGAACCATTTGATGTGCTCGTTGTCGGCGGTGGACCTGCTGGTGCAAGTGCAGCAATCTATGCGGCTCGTAAAGGCATTCGTACAGGTATCGTCGCTGAACGCTTTGGCGGTCAGGTTATGGATACGATGGGTATTGAGAACTTTATCGGTACGAAATACACGGAAGGTCCTAAAGTGGCGGCAAGTCTTGAAGAGCATGTCAAAGAATATGACATTGATGTAATGAATCTTCAGCGAGCGAAATCTTTGGAAAAAAATGAATTTGTAGAAGTTGAACTTGAAAACGGTGCGGTTTTAAAAAGTAAAACCGTTATCCTTTCAACTGGTGCCCGCTGGCGCAATGTTGGCGTCCCAGGCGAAGCAGAGTTCAAGAACAAAGGTGTAGCTTATTGCCCACACTGTGATGGTCCGTTGTTTGCTGGAAAACGCGTTGCTGTTATTGGCGGCGGGAATTCTGGTATTGAGGCTGCCATCGACCTTGCAGGAATTGTGAAACATGTAACGGTTCTTGAGTTTGCAGCTGAACTGAAAGCTGATGCCGTACTGCAGGATCGTCTTTACAGCCTGCCAAATGTAACAGTCATCAAGAATGCTCAAACAAAAGAAATCACTGGTACTGACAAAGTAAATGGTATTTCTTATATGGATCGTGAAACAGAAGAAGTTAAGCATATTGAATTAGAAGGTATTTTCGTTCAAATCGGTCTTGTTCCTAACACAGACTGGTTAGGCGAAAGTATGGAACGTACTCGTATGGGTGAAATTGTTGTCGACAAACATGGCGCAACAAGCATCCCTGGCGTATTTGCCGCAGGCGACTGTACAGATAGTGCTTATAAGCAAATCATTATCTCTATGGGATCAGGTGCAACAGCAGCCTTAGGTGCGTTCGATTATCTCATTCGAAATTAATATCAATATAAAATGAAAGAACTCGTCTAAACAGACGAGTTCTTTTTCAGTAAAAGAGCCCTTCTCAAATGAGAGGGGCTCTAAAGTTTGATTTAAGCAAAGATGGCGCGAACCTCATCAAGCGAGCTATTTATGAAATCCTGCAGCCTCTGTAAAAATGACTGCCCTTCTTCTGATTGCAAAAATGTAGAGATTTCACTTAATTGCTCTTTTACCTGATTCCAGTCAATATCCATCGCCTTCAGACTGCTGAAGAATTCTACTAACCTATCTAATTCTGCATCTGTTAACGTTATCCCAAGCTCCGCTGCAACTTGTTCAATTAAGGCGCGCAAGTCAGCTTCCGTTTTCGGCTCATTCTTGGCGATTTCTTCTTTGACTTTTCCCATGAGAGCAGCAGCATTGTCGGCCCCAATCGAGTCACCGAGCTGTGCGGTTTTCACCATTTCCTCATTCGCCGCTTTTTTGATTTCTTCCGGAATTTCTTTATTCGTTGTTGCTTCATATGCTTTCATAATTCCTGTCAAAGCAGCTGTACCGGAAACATCAAACGGAGCGGAAATCCTTATAGCTGCATCCTTTACACCAGCTGTAGTAAGGGCATTGATATACATTTCATCCGTAACCCATGTAATGTTGTTCGTTTGCACATCTAACCCAGAATACTTTGCACCCATGGTTATGCTCGCAGATGAAATCGCACGTGATCCAATTTGTGCCTTAGGAATAAACTCCCCTAAATAATCATGCTCTTCTTGATTGGATACCGTAATCGTCTTTGCATTTTCCGGTACCTCTAACTCTGCTAACATATCATTTTTTTGCTGTTCCGTTAGGTTTTCTCCTAATGAAACGATCGTATCCCCTTCTACTGCATCTGCAAAACTAATAGAAGGAACTGCTACTAGCATCATTATCATAAGCAACAGTGCCTGTAATTTTTGTTTCATTGTTAGACCTCCTTTAATACATGCAGCCGTTCAGATAAGAATCGCTCATGTTCCGCCAATTTATAGTTGAAAAATTGGCTTTGCATAATCTTAACATAGCTTTTTAGTATTTCATGAAAAGAATGGGTAACATTTATGCTAATTCTATTAAGACTATTACATAGTAGATAGTAATGTTACTTCCTTTAGATAAAAACACAAAAAAGCTTACGAAATGTAGCCTTTATACGCGTTTTATTACAGGCTAAAATAGATACATTCACAAAACTAGAGACAAATTCTTAGAGAATTTTACATTTGCATCATAAATTAAAAGGCTGTTGAACGTGGGTTCACCAGCCTTTTTTATTGGATATAGACTTATGTCTTAAACAGCCGTCTGAACCTCTTTCTCTCGCATTTTTTTGTTTAGTGAAAGCTGGTGAAGGGTTATTTCCGGACGGCTGCCAAGTCTGATATTTATTGATGTTTGCCCTAAGCCTTCACTGATATAAAAAGGTTTATCCTCATGATAATGCAGCCCTTTAATCATATTCATCTGCATCATTTTCCTTCCCAATTTTGCGAGATGGTACGGTTTAGGCCAGTATATTTGGCCGCCATGGAAATGGCCTGATAATAGATAATCGAAATGCCAATCCTTCATGCTTAGAACGATATTAGGGTCATGCGTTAAAACTAAATGGTATCCGTCCCTTAAACCTTTGTAAGATGATTGCAGATTACTTCTTTTTGTGTGCAGGTCGTCAATACCAATAATATGAACTGGGCTTCCTTCAACCATAATAGTTTCATTTTCATTTTGAAGCGTTTTACAGCCATGTAGTTCCAATGTATTTCTTAATCGTTCAAAGTCCACTTGTTTTAATTTGTAATCATGATTTCCAAACACGACGTAAACTCCATAACATGGGTTTAACTTGTTAAAAACGTTTAAATAAGGAATGAGCTTTGGAATACTGCGTTTTTTATCAAGATAGTCCCCCGTTAAAGCGATTAAATCAATTTTCTCTCCCGCTAGCTTGTTATAGAGTTGTTCAGGAGAAACAGAAATCTTTTCTAAATGTATATCTGAGATGTGTAAAATATTTAAATGAGGTCCTTGCAACTGATCAGAATCTATATGAGATAAATGAACTTTATTTAAAGTAACTTTATGAGTATTTTGGTATGCCCTATAGAAAAGGAGTAAAATACTTAAAAATACAAGAATAAAAAAGAATAATATCAATTATATCTCCTCCTTCCATCCTATTATAAAGAAATTAAAAGAAATAGTTAGCGGGAATTAATGGAGGAAAAGGAATAACAACACCTTTACTGTTTATTACCGATTTTTACCTTTCTTGAATTTTATTTAAAAAGTATAAAAAGGCCGCTTCCTTCTTAATCTAATATTGTTCTTTCAGAAGAAGAAACTATTAGATATTTAGTGAGGAGCTTTGGATTGCAATTATCACCAAGAATTTATCACTCATTGATTCGACCTAAATGGTTTACAAAATTATATATTCAAAATCATATTCAGAAGCATTTTAATTTTTCAGATAAAAAAGTGTTGGATTTTGGAGCTGGAACCGGGGCAAACTGCACCCTATGTATACCTGATCATTATTTTGGGATTGATCCAGATTCCTACAGGGTTGAATTTGCCAAAAAATTGTATAACCAGTACCGATTTGAAACGTTTAAGGGAAATGAACTTCCTGCAGACAACTACAGCTTTGATTATATTTTAATTATTGCTGTCCTGCACCATATCCCTCCAGAAATGGTTTATGGGTATGTAAAAGAATTCAAGCGAGTCTTAAAACCAGATGGTAGAATCGTTGTGATAGAACCTTGCTTGTTTGAAAAGTCTCCTATCAGTAATTGGTTTATGAGAACGAATGATAAAGGCGATTACATTTTACGGGAAGAAGAGTATCTAAATTACTTTACAAAGGAAAAATTCCATTGCCAGGTTCTAAAAAAATATAAAAAGTGTTTTTTTTACAATGAGCTATATTTTTCAGCTTCATTATAATGACATGGAAAAAAAAGCAGAAACTCCAGCCTAACGGCGGAAGTCCTGCCTTTTTATTCTTCTATTTGTTTGTAAAAGAATTTTTGTTCGGTATTAATTCCTTTGAAAACTCCATTAAATTTGCCATTTTGGGCATCGGGATAATATTTCCGAATCGAGAATTATTCATTACGTTTTGAACAGAATTCGGCATATTTCTGTTTCTATTTCTTCTAAATCCATATGCTGCTGCGCTCAATCCCAAACCCAAAATAGACGCCCATAGCATTCCTCGATTATTTCTTCTTCTGCCAAACATCTTTAAAATATTCTGTTTTCTCCCTATTTTGTAAAGAGCCGTTATCCAGTTATTCAATTTCAAACACTCCCTCGATAGAGAACTTGGAAAGAAAAATTTATCACCTTCCATATTCTATTATTCCATTCACTGGTTTGAGCATGCTGGCAATGTTTTGCTATGGACTTAACTTTCAAAAATGGCTTCGAAAAATGAGATTGCGCCACTATCGCTTTTTAGGGTAATAAATGAAATACTGGACAACCTATAAAAAATTAATGGGATATAAAGGAGTGAACAAAGAAGTGAAAAGATATAGAAGCTGTACAACCATTCATATACTATTGCTATTGATTGTTATAGCAGTTTTTATTTGGTCCGTTATTAAGCCAGAACGATATGTAACATGGACGTTGGAAGTACTTCCTGCCGTTGTGATCATAATCATAGCATTGACTACATATCATAAGTTTCGACTCACTACACTTTCCTATTTCATTATCGCAATTCTTTCGATTATTATGTTCATAGGCGGCCATTATACCTATTCAAAGGTTCCCCTTTTTAATTGGATAAAAGATTATTTTGATCTAAATAGGAATCACTATGATAGATTTGGACATTTACTAAAGGGTTTGTTTGCGATTGTGATAAGAGAAATATTAATGCGAAAAAGCCCGTTAACAATTGGATGGTGGCTCTATTTCGTTACCTTAAGTTTTTCATTGGCCATTGGAGCTTTATATGAAATCATTGAATGGCTGTCAACAAAAATCGACAAAGGTGGAAAAGCTACTGAAGAGTTTTTAGGAATGCAAGGTGATATTTGGGATGCACAGTGGGATATGTCGTTAACATTAATTGGCTCTATCCTTGCACTACTTATCTTTTCAAACCTGCATAACAAGCTGTTAGGAAAAAAAGAATAAAAAGACCTCTTTAAAAAATAATCCTTGTACTTCTGGCTTATGAGTATCCCCATAGATAAATCTAGGGGTTTCGAAAGAATAGTCTTAAAAAGCACCATTGTCTTTACGTGGGCTACCACAAGTCCCGCTAGTACATCAGGCCGAAGCCTTCAGCTTTGCATGTCTATTTTTTATGATGATTTTCTGTGGAGCTTGAAGGAATTGATTTTTTGCAAGTCCTTCAAAAGCATTCTTTACATGTTTTCGAACAATATTAAAGGCGCCATTTACATCTGCATGGATTAGAATTTTTGAGCCCTTTATTTTGTAAAAAGCTCTAGTGCTTCGATACCCACTAAAAGTAGTTTGATGTTTTTCACCAAATGTAGGAATGGGGTCATGATTCAAGAAACTAGACTTGGAGGTGTAGCTTTCTTCCCTATCAATGACTTGAACCCCTTTTAGCTCAGCTTTGTATCGAATCATTTCAATGAAAGTAGCATATGGAATTTGAATGAAGGTTTGCTTATTTGCCTTTTTCATATCAACCTCTAATTTCCAGCCAACATTCCTTCCAATAATAATTGTATCGATGCTTCTTTCTAGGGCAATTTCCACCACTTTAGCGCTAGCCTTATGCAAAAAATCCATGACACGATTATTTCTTTTTCGATCCAACGATATCATTCGGTTAGTGGTAAATATCCCTTCTTTGGGACCTTTGCCATTTCGAATAATACTCATGTACTTTCCCTTTAATTTGTTATAGTATTGATTAATTGATTTTAACCTTGTGCCCTTGATAAGCAGAGGCTTTTGCCCCGTATTATCGACGATAGTTGCCAGGTTATCAACTCCTAAATCAATACCCATTACTCGTTTTGGCTCAAATACCAATTCATTAAATTGCTTTTCAGTTCGTTGGATTTCCTTGTCTTGTTTACCTTTAAAAATGACTTCCATTACATAACGACCATAGGACGGGACAATTCGAACCTGTTGCAGTTTTCCTTTGGATTGAGCCACTTTTCCCAAGTTTAACTTTAGATGGGTTCCAGGTAATTTAAGAACATTTCCTTCTTTGATCGTCGTTATTTGATTGGTTAAATAACACGTGGTTCTTCCATTTTTTTGTTTGTATTTTGGAATCTTTGGCTTACCGGAAAAGATGGCAGGATTGATTTTATATTTCTTAGAGGCTTCAAAGAAACTTTTCCAATCATCATATACTTTTCTCATTGTTTGTTGATTGGATTGGGAGGGCATAGAAATGTAATCTACTTGTTTCATCACTTTAAATAAGGCTTCTACAAAGCCATATCCAATAAATGATTTTTCATGATGGGGCATCACAAATGGCTTCAACTTTACATCAATTAATTTACCGCTTTTATCTACTTTCTTAGGTTTAATCTTTTCTATTTCATAGCTTTTCTGACGAATCTCATTCATTTTAGGTAAATTTGTTTTAATATCCCTTAGAACTTGAAGTTGATTTTCATTTCTCGTTTCTTTTTTTAGCGCCGTGTAAACCTGTCTAATATAGTAATTGGTTATGCTGTACAAGTTTTTCGCTTTAAAACATAGAGAATCACAGTAATCGAACAATTCATGGTCTGGATGTATTTGTATTTTATAGGCACTATACATTACGTTCACCTCCCTCTCAAGGAACGTATGTTCTATCCTTGCTTTTATTATACCAATAGTTTTATAGGAAGTATAGCAAGAGCTCTGACTTTATCCCTAAATAAATACAGCTTATATCCCCATATCTAAAGCTAGGGGTTTTACGCTGCTTTTTGATAAGATTCACAGCCCAACAAAAAGGAGCCTTAAGCCCCTAAAACTATATTGTCTTTATTGTAAATGCTTTGGCGGGGCGTTTTTATGTGCATTATTCTGAACTTCTGCGAATATGTCCTCTTGGCTTTCGACTTCATACTTTTTGTTTATCAAGTTTAATATCTCGTTTATATGAGTAAGTTGAGAATTACTTGGTATTAAATTAACTATTGCCTGTTTGAAATCTTCAAAATCCTTTTTCGTTACAGGTTGAGCATCCTGTTTCAACTCCAAACCTAATTGACCATTTGGTTCTAACGTTGCCCATTTTACATCACTTATCTTAGATACACTATTTTGTCTTAATTTCATTTCAAGTTGGTCCACCGTTAACCTAAGTTTCATTAAGTTTTTTTCATTCAATGTTCCGTTATCGATTACCACCTTTGCTTTCCCTGTAATCATTTTTTCAAATCTGTCAGATTTCATTTGTATAAATTCCATTATTAATAGTGTTCCGACAAGAACTCCACCAACCAAAAAGGTTGTCCAAATATCCTTTCCTGCCACAGGTTGAATAAGTAAAGTCCCAATAGCAATCATAATAACGGTTTCAGCCAATGTCATTTGTGAAATTGTTTTCCTGCCTGCAATTCTTAAAAGTACTGTTCCTGCAATAACAATCACTATTGCTTTCCATAAATAATCCCATTCCATATAATAAATAACCACCATTTCATTTAAAAAGAATTAATTATATCCTTACCAATTTACCCTCTATTATCCATAAAAACGTATCTATTATTAATTCGAACTTAGGTACATTTGAGAGGAAGTTTTTTATGTTAGCTGAAATCTTTGCCACGCTTTTTGATGTTATTCTACCACTCTCTATACCTGTCTTAGCAGGGGCTTGGACTACCCTATTGTCCTTTTTCCTGAGACAAACATAAAAAGAACGTTAGTTCGGTAAAAACACTACTATAGTAACTGTTTTAATAGATTCTGAATTGTTAAACTATTAATAACTCCCTAGAATACACAGAAAACCAATTCTGTCAGGAGGGATACGAATGGAACAAAGATTACATCTAATTCCGTATCAAGTGAATGAAGTGGTCGAAGTGGTGTCTGAGGTGCCAAAAGGCATTGAGATGATTGAGGCTCCAAAAATCTGGGAGAAATCGAAAGGTAAGGGAATCACAGTTGCAATATTAGACACAGGCTGCGATGTCACCCATGCTGATTTAAGTGAACGGATTATCGGCGGACGGAATTTCACGAATGATGATAATGGAAATCCTAATGTCTACACTGACTATAATGGTCATGGAACACATGTGGCGGGCACCATTGCTGCTATCCAAAACAATAATGGAGTAATTGGTGTGGCACCTGAAGCAAATTTACTGATTTTAAAAGTGCTCGATAAAAATGGTTCAGGACAATACGACTGGATTATCAATGGCATTAACTATGCCGTTGAACAGAAGGCGGATATTATCTCTATGAGCCTCGGCGGTTCCGCGGATGTACCTGAATTGCATCAAGCGCTTCAAAACGCAATCGCCAACCAAATTCTTGTCGTTTGTGCCGCTGGAAATGAGGGAGATGGACAGGATTCTTCTGATGAATTCTCTTATCCTGCCTCCTATAATGAAGTCATCAGCGTTGGAGCCATTGATCTGCAGCGCCGTTCTTCTGAGTTTTCAAATTCGAATAATGAAGTCGACTTAGTAGCGCCTGGTGAAGAAATCCTTTCAACCTATTTAAACGGCACTTATGCAAAACTATCCGGAACTTCGATGGCAACACCGCATGTATCCGGTGCACTTGCACTCATAAAAGATATTGTCACAAAAAAATTCGCGCGAAATCTGACAGAGCCTGAGCTTTATGCGCAATTAATAAAGAGAACAGTTCCACTAGGAAACTCTCCAAAACTTGAAGGCAATGGATTCCTGTACTTAACTGCAGAGGACTACTTATCGGATGTGTTTAATCAAAAAGTATCTGCTCAGGTGTTGAAAATATAGGCTCTTTTCGTAAACTTTGTTGCTTTCTGAACAAATTATTATAAATTAATCGCTACTTCGAACAAGTTTGATGAATTATAGAGATATGGTGTTTGAACCAGAGGTGACTTTAGACAAGCTTGATGAATCTAAAAGTCATGGTGTCCGAACCTGCGGCAACTTCAGACAAGCTTGATGAATCTAAGAGCAATGGTGTCCGAACCTGTGGCAACTTCAGACAGGTTTGATGAATCTAAGAGTCATGGTGTCCGAACCTGTGGCAACTTCAGACAGGTTTGATGAATTTAAGAGTCATGGTGTCCGAACCTGTGGCAACTTCAGACAAGCTTGATGAATCTAAGAGTCATGGTGCCCGAACCATAGGCGACTTAAGCAAAAAACGTTATTAACCAAAAATAAAAACAACAATCTTTGCGAAAACAGCCAAAATATAAAGAAAAAAGCATCTCGACAACCGTACTAAATAAATGAGGAAATTGCTGCATATAAAAAGGACGCTTCCAGTTCGATGGGAGCGTCCTTTTTTATACAGCAATTTTTAGACATAGAAAAACACCTTAACAAGGTGGTTGTATTAGTTGAATGTAATATTATGGCGGGTCTAAATTGGAGCGGGTGATGAGAATCGAACTCACAACATCAGCTTGGAAGGCTGAGGTTTTACCACTAAACTACACCCGCATATTAAAATTTGGAGGCAGCACCCGGATTTGAACCGGGGGTAAAGGTTTTGCAGACCTCTGCCTTACCACTTGGCTATGCTGCCCTGTTAAAGAGCATCCCAATTTATAAGATATGGTGGAGGGGGACGGATTCGAACCGCCGAACCCTGAGGGAGCGGATTTACAGTCCGCCGCGTTTAGCCACTTCGCTACCCCTCCATGTATATGACTAATAATTTTCTAAAAAAAATGATGGCTCAGGACGGAATCGAACCGCCGACACAAGGATTTTCAGTCCTTTGCTCTACCGACTGAGCTACTGAGCCATACAATCTATATCTATATCAACAGTAGAGTTAACCTACTGATATAAAAAATGGCGGTCCGGACGGGACTCGAACCCGCGACCTCCTGCGTGACAGGCAGGCATTCTAACCAACTGAACTACCGGACCAATGTTATTTCAAGTGTTTTTCTTGAAAATAAGAAATTAGAATTTATGGAGGAGGAAGAGGGATTCGAACCCCCGCGCGGTATGACCCGCCTGTCGGTTTTCAAGACCGATCCCTTCAGCCAAACTTGGGTATTCCTCCGAATAAGTGGAGCCTAGCGGGATCGAACCGCTGACCTCCTGCGTGCAAAGCAGGCGCTCTCCCAGCTGAGCTAAGGCCCCATATCATTATTATCTAGAATGGTCGGGAAGACAGGATTCGAACCTGCGACCCCTTGGTCCCAAACCAAGTGCTCTACCAAGCTGAGCTACTTCCCGTAAAATATGGCGCGCCCGAAAGGAGTCGAACCCATAACCTTCTGATCCGTAGTCAGACACTCTATCCAATTGAGCTACGGGCGCATTATAATGGAGCGGAAGACGGGATTCGAACCCGCGACCCCCACCTTGGCAAGGTGGTGTTCTACCACTGAACTACTTCCGCATTTATGTTAGTTATTTAGAGTTAAAAAACTTAAGTGCGGGTGAAGGGAGTCGAACCCCCACGCCTTGCGGCGCCAGATCCTAAGTCTGGTGCGTCTGCCAATTCCGCCACACCCGCATATTTAATAATCATTTTACTATAGAAAATGGAAGATTATTTTGCTAGCGCAAAAAGTCTTGGTTATTTTCTTATGAAAATAACTTGGTGAGCCATGAAGGACTCGAACCTTCGACCCTCTGATTAAAAGTCAGATGCTCTACCAACTGAGCTAATGGCTCATGCAAGGAAAGTTATTTTCGCTATCGCGAAAAAACTCTGGTGCCGGCGAGAGGACTTGAACCCCCAACCTACTGATTACAAGTCAGTTGCTCTACCAATTGAGCTACCCCGGCA
>NZ_JBUESO010000008.1:0-280601 GCF_055502545.1 Bacillus sp. CZDM1
GATCATATATATTTGACATAACAAAATTCGGTTGAAAACATTGTTTAGCGAATTTACACAAAATCAAGGGCTTGACTGGAAAAGCGTACAGCTTATACAAAAAAGTGTACAGGTTCTACAAAGAAGCGTACAGCTTATACAAAAAAGCATACAGGTTCTACAATAAACCGTACGGCTTCTACAAAACGCACACAGTTCATAAAAACAACCATACTGCTTCTAGCAAACGCATACAGTTCTTACAAATAATAAAAGGCTGCCCACATGGCAGCCTATTTTGATGGAAAATATTATTTACTGGATCCTGGCTTATCATTATAACCTGATGTAAAGATAGCTGCTAGAAACGCCACCATAACTAAAATAACTAGAAAAAGTCCCATGCTTATGTAAAGCCTCCTTATTTTTAAGATATTTCTTGTTATATTCACATATACATTTATTATAGCCTATCTTAAAAAAATGAAAAGAGCAATATTCCAATCTTTTAATAAAACAAAAAAGATAGGCAGGAATACTTCAACGTTACGCATGTTCAAGTTCTTTGGTGCATAGAGTATATTAATCGTCTCTGATAACGCTACAGGGGGAGGGCCTTATGGATATCCTAAAAAAAATTGAGATGTTTAGAGAAGAGGAAGAAAAGCTACGTTGGGAAGGGTCATTTGGAGATTATTTACTGTTGTTAAAAGAGAAGCCATGGGTAGCACAATCTGCACATTCACGGGTATATAATATGATCAAAGACGCTGGCATTGAGGAAGTCAAAGGGACTAAGAATTACAATTTCTTTGGAAATCAATTATTTGGTTTGGAGGAGTCATTAGAAAGACTTGTCGAGGAATACTTCCATCCTGCGGCTAAAAGGCTGGATGTAAGAAAGCGGATATTATTGCTGATGGGTCCGGTAAGCGGCGGTAAATCTACACTTGTTACCATGCTGAAACGTGGTTTAGAGGCCTACTCCCATACGGAGAGAGGCTCGGTTTTCGCCATTAAAGGCTGCCCGATGCATGAAGACCCGCTTCATTTAATCCCTCATCATTTACGTCGGGATTTTTATGAAGAGTATGGTATTCGCATTGAAGGAAATCTTTCACCATTAAATATGATGCGCCTGGAGCAGGAGTACGGTGGAAGAATCGAAGATGTGTTAGTTGAAAGAATCTTTTTCTCAGAGGATAAGCGAACTGGAATCGGAACCTTTAGCCCGTCCGATCCAAAATCACAGGATATTGCCGATTTAACAGGAAGTATTGACTTCTCAACTATTGCAGAATTTGGTTCAGAATCAGATCCACGAGCCTACCGCTTTGATGGTGAACTGAATAAAGCGAATCGCGGAATGATGGAATTCCAGGAAATGTTAAAGTGTGATGAAAAGTTCTTGTGGCATCTACTTTCCTTAACACAAGAAGGAAACTTTAAAGCTGGAAGGTTTGCACTTATTTCTGCAGATGAGCTAATCGTTGCCCATACAAACGAAACGGAATACCGTTCATTTATTTCGAACAAGAAGAACGAAGCCTTGCATTCCAGGATTATTGTTATGCCAATTCCGTATAATCTAAAAGTTTCACAGGAAGAAAGAATTTATGAAAAGATGATTAGTGAAAGTGATGTTTCGGATGTGCATATTGCCCCGCATACGTTACGGGTTGCAGCGATGTTTACGATTCTAACCCGTCTGAAGGAACCAAAAAAGGGTGATATTGACTTAGTCAAGAAAATGCGCCTGTATGATGGAGAGAATGTGGAAGGCTTTAATGCAGTTGATGTCAGTGAACTAAAGAAAGAATACCCAGATGAAGGTATGAGTGGGATTGACCCGCGTTATGTCATTAACCGAATATCATCTACTATCATTCGTAAAGAAGTACCGTCTATTAATGCTTTAGATGTATTAAGATCGTTAAAAGACGGACTGGATCAACATCCTTCTATTACAGCTGAACTCCGTGAGCGCTATATGAATTATATTTCGGTTGCACGTAAAGAGTATGATAATATTGCCAAGAATGAAGTTCAAAAAGCTTTTGTCTACTCCTATGAAGAGTCCGCGAAAACATTGATGGATAATTACCTTGATAATGTTGAAGCGTACTGTAACAAAGCGAAGCTTCGTGATGTGTTAACCGGTGAGGAAATCAACCCAGATGAAAAATTAATGCGTTCGATTGAAGAACAAATTGGTATTTCTGAAAATGCGAAAAAGGCATTTAGGGAAGAAATCCTGATCAGAATCTCTGCCTTTGCGAGAAAAGGTAAACGATTTGATTACAACTCACATGACAGACTTCGTGAAGCGATTCAAAAGAAATTATTTGCAGATCTTAAAGATGTAGTCAAAATTACCACTTCTTCCAAAACACCAGATGAACAGCAGTTAAAGAAAATTAATGATGTTGTTGCTAGATTAATTGACGAACACGGATACAACTCAACATCAGCAAATGAACTATTACGGTATGTCGGAAGTTTATTAAACCGGTAATTCAAATAGTAGGGACTGGCGGAAGGAATCTGCCAGTCTGTTTTTTTCAATAATGGGTTGATTTTTTAAAAAATTTGACAAAGCAGTTATCTCATTGTTGATTTGCGCCGAGGAGGCTTCCCGAACCGCCTGCGGAAAGCGAAGTGCCTGGAGCGCCAATCAACTTACAGACTATGCTCGTCCAATTTTAAAGGTGTGAGCCCAATTGTCAAAATAATTTGTAAATTATTTGCTGCTTCTGCATAGGATAAAGTAATCCATATTATTGCATTTTTACACTCGGGTTATTCTATGATTTTTCAAAAAAAATGTGACTCTAGAAAACAATAAAAATTTATAAGGAGGGGTTTACATTGTCTGACAATAACCATCAATATGTAATTTCAAGAGAAGATTGGTCCCTCCACCGTAAAGGCCACGATGATCAGCAACGGCATCAAGAAAAAGTCCAGGAGGCAATTAGAAACAATCTTCCCGACTTAATTACAGAAGAAAGCATTATTATGTCCAATGGACGCGATGTGGTTAAAATTCCAATTCGTTCATTAGACGAATATAAAATCCGCTACAATTATGACAAAAACAAACACGTGGGCCAAGGTGACGGTGAAAGCCAAGTAGGTGACGTAGTTGCTCGTGACGGTTCAAATGCGCAAAAGGGTCCAGGAAAAGGGCAAGGCGCTGGGGATCAAGCTGGTGAAGATTACTTTGAAGCAGAAGTTTCATTAATGGAATTAGAGGAAGCTTTATTTAAACAACTAGAGCTGCCAAATCTGAAAAGAAAAGAAGATCAGGAACATTTAGTAGAAAATATTGAATTTAATGATATCCGCAAAACAGGATTAATGGGTAATATCGATAAGAAGCGTACCATGATGTCTGCATTTAAGAGAAATGCAATGACGGGGAAACCTGCATTTCATCCTATTTATAAAGAAGATTTGAAATTTAAGACTTGGAATGAAGTAATAAAACCAGATTCCAAAGCAGTTGTTATTGCTATGATGGATACAAGTGGTTCGATGGGGATATGGGAGAAATATATGGCTAGAAGCTTCTTCTTCTGGATGACACGCTTCTTACGTACCAAATATGAAACCGTTGAAATTGAATTTATTGCGCATCATACAGAAGCAAAGGTTGTTACTGAGGAGGATTTCTTCTCAAAGGGTGAAAGTGGGGGAACCATCTGTTCTTCGGCCTACCGAAAAGCCTTAGAAATCATTGATGCAAAATATAATCCACGTAAGTTCAACATTTATCCATTCCACTTTTCTGATGGTGATAATCTAACATCTGATAATGCTCGCTGCGTCAAGCTTGTTGAAGAACTAATGAAGGTTTCAAACATGTTTGGTTATGGAGAAGTAAATCAGTATAATCGTCATTCCACCTTAATGTCTGCCTACAAAAATATCAAGGATGAGCAGTTCCGTTATTATATTCTTAAGCAAAAAGCGGATGTATTCCATGCGATGAAGAGCTTTTTCCAAAAAGAAGAAAATAAAATGTATGCCTAACTAAAATCGACAGGTACAATACCTGTCGATTTCTATTGTATAAGTCAATTTTCATTTTTCATAAACGAGGTGATCATTGGAAACTTAATGTGAAATGTGGTGCCTGCGTTTAATTCACTTTCGACTCGGATAAAACCATTCATAGCTCGCACAATACTATAAACGACCATCATTCCAAGACCAGTACCATTCTTCCCTTTCGTTGAATAATAAGGCTCACCAAGTCGTTCAAGCTGCTCAAGTGTCATCCCAATTCCTGTGTCCCTGATGCAGATGGTTACATAATCCTTGTTAAAATGAGTTTCAACATAAAGATGGCCGCCATTCGGCATCGCTTCAACTGAATTTTTGAGGATATTAATGAAGCATTGGCGAAATCTTTGTTTATCCCCTTTAATGAATCCAATTACCGAAAAATCAGTGATAATTTCCACGGAATTTTGATTTGCCATCGGAGTTAAGATGTTAATAATTTGCCTTAGTTCATTTTTAACATTTAGTTCTTCTATCGAGACTAAAGACGGCTTAGCAAACGTTAAATAATCTTCAATTACTCTTTCCGCGGAATTAAGTTCGTCTTTTACGATTGAAAGGTATTCTCTGCGTTTATGTCTAGGGAGGTAGTCATCATTGAGTAACTGGACAAACCCGCTCGCAGCAGTTAACGGATTTCGGATCTCATGTGAAATGGCAGCACCCATTTGTTCGACGGCCTTTAATTTTTCCACTTTAATTAATTGATGTTTTAGTTCTACACTTTTTTTGATATATTCAATCGAATAGGCAATAAGACCAATGCCTAGCGGGGGAAGTACCATGTAGGCAAATAAAACATCATACCAAGGACTGCCTGTATCTTTAAGCAATTCCCCCGCAGTGCTTAGAACTCCAAGTATCATACCTAAACAAATTGCAGTGTATATTCTTCGTTCCGAGGATTGTTTCCAAAACCAAGGTGATAACCGAAAAAAAACAATAGCGAGTGGTGCATAAAGAAGGATCGTTCCAACCAAACCTGAGTCAAGGCCATATAGGCTTCTAATGAGCAACAATCCCGTGACAAGTATAAGACCGATTCCAAGATATAAACCGCCAATGACGATGGGAATGATACGTAAATCATATCGCGCATAGGGAACAGGACTATAGGCGAATTGAAGACATATCCATAAGAATAGGACAGAGATAATGATGATAGTAGTTTTGGAAAAAGGAAGTGTTCTGCTTCGGTCAAGCCAAATTAAGCAAAAAAGGAGCAATATTATTAAAATAGAAAGATTTAAGAAAAGGTGTTTAGTAATTTCCATCTATTTCACCATCCACTGTGCTTATAGGAAAATTTTACATTTTTCTTCGTATTAATACAATAAAATTTACTAATTATTTTGAATAAATGATGAAAAGAGAAGGGAATTGTAGAAATATGTATAAAAACGGAAGGGTTAGAACCCTTCCGTTTCGAATTTACAGAGTTGAAATGGTATTTCTCCCCTTAGTTTTCGAGGTATACAAAGAAGTATCAGCTAAATGAATTAAATCTTTTGGCTGCACTTCCGAATTCGGAATGATTGAGGCAATTCCAATACTGATTGTAACGATGTTCGATATTTCCGAACTTCTATGGTCAATTTTAAGTGAATGAACCTTCTTTTGAATTAATTTTGCCATAGTGACAGCTTTATCCAAATTTGTTTTGGTTAAGATAAGGGCAAATTCCTCACCGCCATATCGACAAAATGTGGCATATGGATTATTCGCAACAAGGTCTTTTATGGCAGTAGAAATGGTTTGCAGGCATTGATCACCAGCAAGGTGACCGTATGTATCGTTGTACTTTTTAAAGTAGTCAATATCAAACATGAGAATAGTTAATGGTGAATGTGTTGAAGTTAACCTGGTCCATTCTTTGTTAAGAATTTCATCAAAATGCCGCCGATTACCAATTCCTGTTAGTCCATCCAAATAAGATAGAAGAAAAACATTCTCCTGTGAAATAGAATATTTAAGCTAGTAACCGAAAACTATATAGATGAATACTTTTTGGGAGGATCTAATGAAAAATAGAGGTAAAGTCATCATCTTGTTCATATTGATTATTGTTTGTACACCTCTTTTTGTAGACGCTCATGTAAAGTGGTTTACAGAAGTTACTCCAGAAAAAGAAGAAATTGAACATATTTTATCGCCGCTGTTTATGACCATTACCTTATTGGTTGCGGTTTTGCTTGCAGTATTGCCCCAGTTATTGCCGCTCTTAGAAAAAGTTCCAATTACTAAAAAAATTGATGGGGTATTAGACAGGTACCGTAAATCCTCTAGGTATATTTTAAAATATGGTACAGCGATTGCGTTAATTATTCAGGTTTTGGCAGGGACGATATTTGCACCAGAATTTGCTATCACAAATCAAAGCATAAGAATACTAATGTGGATAACAATTATCCTGCTATTGATACCTATTCATTATGCGACAAAAGCTGGTGCTCTTATATTATTGGGATTATTTATATATCAGCTAATCCACTCCGGATTGTTTCATATGCTCGATTATGGCTTTTATCTAGCCATTGTTGGTGTTTTATTAGTCGGGAAAACAAAGCTTGAAGATTGGGGATTCCCTTTTCTTTATTTAGGGACAGGTTTATCCTTATGCTGGGTAGCCGTTGAGAAATGGGTCTATCCTGCAATGAGTATGGATATTATTCATCAGCATGGTGTGCCAACCTTTGGTTTTCCGTCGGCAACGTTTGTGGTACTAGCTGCTTTTATTGAATTTGTCGTTGGATATTTATTAATCGTAGGAATCTTAAATCGTCTTTTGGCCTTTGTCTTAACGTTGATCTTTATTTCAACTACCATGCTGTTTGGTGTCACAGAAATTATTGGACACCTGATGATTCATATCGTCTTAATTATATTTATTATTGAAGGAGTATCATTTTACGATCCCCCAATAAAAATACATCGGACTAAAATTTCTCAAATGGTGTTTGTATTTTTGAATTTTGTTTTTACAATGGCCACCTTTCTTCTCATTTACTATCGTTTTGCATAGAGAAAAAGCTTCCTGTTGGAGGAAGCTTTTCTTTATGCTATGGCTGATGTACTGGTACTTTTATCATTACCTTGGCAGCTTGAATCGCTTCTTCTTTTGCTTTTTCAACGATTTCCTGTACCTTTTGCGGATATAGATCTAAAGCTTCTGCAATAATGGTGTCCATTACCTCAATGCCAAGGAAGTTAAGCGCAATTCTTAGATAACGGTCTCCACATTCTAATTCCTTCATCGGTGTACCTGTGTAAAGGCCGCCGCGTGTATTAATATGAATGGCCTTCTTGCCGGTAAGGAGCCCTTTTGGACCATTTGCCGTATGAGCAAAAGTTTTTCCAGCGATAAAGAGGTTGTCCAAATAGGCTTTTAGCACCGCTGGAGAGCTTAAGTTCCAAATAGGTGAGACGAAAACATAGTAGTCATAAGAAAGAAATTCATCAGCAAGTGCATGCATTTTAAGAATTTTCTCTCGTTCTCCCTCTGTTAACTGATCTAAGGTATAACCATAGCCAGCTAGTTTGCCTCTTGCTGACACTAATTCAGCATCCATATGTGCGATATCGAATGAAAACAAATCAATTGTTTTCATTTCCATCTCCGGGCATTCTTCTTTTATTGTGTTGATGAATGCCTCACCGATTTTCAGCCCTTTTGATTTCTCAAGTCCTTTTGGATTTGCTGTAATATATAATAATTTTCCCACTTAGACACATCCAATCATTTTAATAAACCTCATTACTACTATTATAAGAAAAATAGCCTGTTCAATTTTTGTAAAAAAGGTGAAGTTCGTGAACATTAAGTGTCGGAAAGTGGCAAATATATTATTAATTATAAGTAGGAATTAATTCATTAAATTGTTAGAATTCTTTTAAGATATATAATCAGTAATGCAATATGATTAACTTAGAACGTGGTGAAGATTTAATACTAAAAGGCGGAATTAATATGAAAGCACAAAATTCCCAATTAAATGATGATAGTGAATTAGCGTTATTACGTCGGAGAGTAGTAGAACTAGAGGAGAGAGAAAAAAAGCTAGTTAAGAGTCTTCTCTTAAATCAATCCTTGCATTCAAAGATTCTTGATGCATTACCAATAAATGTTTTCCTAGAGGATCCAGAAGGTGGAACGATATTTGCAAATGAACAAGCTTGTCTTGCACATGGTGTAAATATGGAGGAACTGGTAGGAAAAACAGTGTTTGATTTTTTTCCACAGCCAATTGCAATGAAACAGCGTGAAATAGACCTAGAAGTATGGAAGAGGCGTACTCTTCAAACCAATGAGGTGGAGACAGAATTTCAGGGGAAAAAAGTGCATATGCTTACCGGAAAGACGATTATCCATCTAGAAGGATCTAATAAAGACTATTTGCTCGGATTTGGATTGGATATTACGGATTTGAAAAATGCGGAAGAAAAAATTTCTCATATGGCCTACCATGATGCCCTAACTGGTTTGCCTAATCGTTGGTTTATTAAATCCTGTTTAAAGAACTTTAACATAGATAAAATACATAGGATGAAGGGCGTACTGTTGCTCGATTTAGATCATTTCAAAGTGATTAATGATAGCCTGGGGCATGAAGCAGGAGATCAATTATTACAATTAGTTGCCAGCAGGCTGGGAGGAGTAATTCAAGCTGATAAAGTTTTAGCACGTTTTGGCGGAGATGAATTTATTATCTATATTCCTGAATTACTATCTGCAGACGAGGTATTTGATTTAGCAGAAGAAATAATAAAAGTTATGAAATATCCATTTTATATTTATGATCAAAAGTTTACGATTTCAACAAGCATCGGTATTAGTTTGCATCCCAGCCATGGTGACGATATGGAAACACTAATAAAGAATGCTGACCTTGCGATGTATCACTCTAAGGAGCTGGGAAGAAATTGCTTCTCCATGTTTACTCCCTTGATGAAGGAGAAAGCTATTGTTCGTATGAACATGCTGACAAAATAAAAAAGAATCGGAATCACATTGGAGTGGATTCGATTCTTTTTATTGCCTTTGTGTTTAATAAATAACAAACAATATGACAAAATAAATAGCCATGGTAATAAGTCCAACGGGAACGCCAAAGCTTGCCCATTCTTTACTTGTAATGTTGAGTTTTCCTGCTGCTATAATATTTGGTATATTACCAGGGATTAGCATACCACCACTAATAATAAGTCCCATTAAAACAGCCTGAATGGTTGCTTGGTCCATTTCTGGACTAATTTCGGCTGCTGCCAGAGTAGCATTATCTAAAATAGCGGAGATCATATTAATCCAATAAAGCAGCATCGGATGAAGTCCTAGAATATATTCATTAATTAACGGTTCAAATCCATGACCAAGGAAGGTTAATCCCATTACAAATAAGTAGATTTTGGCTGATCTAATTAAAATTTCTTTATAGCTTTCTACTTTTTGTTCTGACTTTAAACCGTCAGCACTTTCTTGTGGTTTAACTAAAAATATTGTCAAAATACCAAAGAGTACAACGGCAGGAATCACTTCTGGACCAATTAATTTCAACAAGTAGAAAAAGTCTTCATTTAACTTACTGAGTGTTATGGTTGCTAAAGGCTCACCGATGGGGGTGAGAGCTGCACCAAGCCCAATTGAAAAACAAGCTAAAACGGTAAAGCGAATTTCAGATTTACGGTCGAGCGGGAGGACATTTATGATGATTACGAGCACAATCGCTGCGATTATAGCCGTAATAATGCTTGATGCCAGTCCTAAAATAATGACCGTTAGACCGAAGAATATCCTAGGAGTAAGTATTCTGTTCGCCCATAGTATAGATTTTTCTAACTGAACCTGCCCCCACTTACAGACTAATCCCGCTATTAAAACAGCTAGTGTAATATTAATAGGATCAATCAGCGCTTTTTCGATTAAATGAAGATTCATCATGCCGCTTATTGAAGCAGCTGCTATTCCCATTACAAATAAGAATACTTCCAAATTGTGTTCGACCTTTTTTACTGAAAAAGGTAAAAATAAAACTAAAATTAAGATAATTACTAATCCAATCATTCATACCAGATCCCTTGTCTTATTTTGT
The DNA here is from genome assembly GCF_055502545.1 of Bacillus sp. CZDM1. Lineage (NCBI taxonomy): Bacteria > Bacillati > Bacillota > Bacilli > Caryophanales > Bacillaceae > Bacillus > Bacillus sp. CZDM1. The sequence continues at coordinate 10,134 of NZ_JBUESO010000008.1, forward strand.
TTAAATATTCTATAAATCTATTATAAACTTTTTTGAGTTTTAACGGAATATTGGGATTTTAATATAGTAATTATCCTAAATATTTGCACAAAATTCTAAGGATCTTCCATTTTAATGGAAGACCTTTTCATATTAAATGAATGTAAGTAAAAATATAAGAAGTTTTATGAAAAAGATAGTGCTTTGCAAAAGCGAATTAATTTGTACGACCACTCTGAATTCGTTAAACTATAGAAAGAGTGTAAGAATCATCCAAAAATTTTATTTGGGAGTGAGCATTAAATGAATAAAAGAGTAGTGATTACGGGTGTTGGAGCAGTCACTCCTTTGGGAAATGATGCTCATACATCATGGGGAAAGATTAAGAATGGTGTTTCCGGTATTGGCCCCGCAACCCTTTTTGATGTAGAAAAGGTTGACGTCAAGATATCTGCGGAAGTTAAAGGCTTTGTGCCAGAAGAGTTTATGGATAAAAAGGAATCCAGAAGGATGGGGCGTTATAGCCAGTTTGCTATTGCAGCAAGTCAAATGGCTGTTAAGGATGCAGGGATCCGAATTGGAGAGGTGGTTCAACCAGAACGGGTCGGAGTTTGGATTGGTTCAGGAATTGGCGGCCTGGCTGAATTCGAGGAACAACATCGGAAGTTTCTTGAAAAAGGCCAGAGAAGGGTTAATCCTTTTACGATACCCATGTTTATTCCCGATATGGCGGCAGGACAAGTATCCATTTCACTTGGAGCTAAAGGAATCAACAATTGTTCGGTTACTGCATGTGCGTCAGGTGCCAATTCCATTGGTGATGCATTCCGTGTGATTCAAAAAGGGGATGTGGATGTGATGATTGCTGGCGGAACAGAAGCAACTATTACCGGGATGACGGTCGCGGGATTTTCAAATATGACTGCACTTTCAAAAAATCCAGACCCGGCTACAGCAAGCAGGCCATTTGATAAGAATCGTGATGGATTTGTCATTGGAGAAGGTGCAGGTATTGTGGTATTAGAAGAATTAGAACATGCATTAGCTCGTGGTGCGGCCATTTATGGAGAATTAGCAGGGTACGGAGCTACAGGTGACGCGCATCATATTACGACTCCAGCACCTGAGGGAGAAGGGGCAGCAAGAGCAATGAAATTAGCATTAGCCGATGCAGGAATTACCCCTGAACAAGTCGACTATATCAATGCTCATGGCACGTCCACCCATTATAATGATTTGTATGAAACATTAGCCATCAAAGATGTATTCAAAGAGCATGCCTATAAATTATCTGTCAGTTCCACGAAATCAATGACCGGTCATTTGTTGGGAGCAACTGGGGCAATAGAAGCGATTTTTTCTCTTTTGGCAATTAAGGATGGAATCATCCCGCCAACTATCAATTATCAAACACCTGATGAACAACTGGATTTAGATTATGTCCCTAACGTGGCTAAAATGAGTAATATTCAAATTGTTTTATCCAACTCATTAGGTTTCGGCGGTCATAATGCCACTTTGGTATTTAAAAAATTTATTGAATAAAATAAGCAACGATATTCACGCTTAACGTTCTATGAAAATAGGGGTTTCGGTCACTATAAGTAACTCTATAATGACCGAAACTCCAAAAAAGTAGAAGCTGCGGTCACTATAAGCGATCCAGCTTATTTTTCATGTTAAAAATTGCTATAAACCAAGTTTTTTTATGAAATCGACTGTTTCCTGATGTTCCGGTTTGATTAGTTTTAATAACTTTTTATCTGTCTTAACTAGGGCATTTCCATTTTCATCGGCAATGGGTCTAGTGAAAGCTGTACTATTTATAACTCTCCATTTTCCTCCCTGAACTTCAAGATGAAGATCGATAATTCCAAGTCGGCTTCCAAAGGCCCCAGCCATGACAACAGGTTTTCCTTTGATTTTTCCTTCGTCAATATTTGTCTTAGGTAAATCCTTGTAGGAGCGTCCAGGGAAAATACCATGAGAATGCCCTGCTAAAATGGCATCAATTTCTTGAATCTCACTTAGGTAATAGATTGCATTTTCCGTTTCAGGATGGTATGGTTCACTATCAATTCCCGTATGGGCGAGTGCGATAATAATATCGGCACCTTTTGCCTTCATAATCGGGACATATTCCTTCGCCGTTTCCACAATTGGCCGCGCGAATACTTTTCCCTCTAAATTTGCTTTATCCCATCTCATGATTTGAGGCGGCATGAATCCAATGACGCCAATATTTATTTCATGATTTTGTCCCTGATTGTCCACAACATTCCTTTTTAAAATGACATAAGGCTTAAAGTAGGGCTTATTGGTTTTTGCTTTATATACGTTTGCATTAACCACGGGCATTTTTAGACCCTTTAGAACGGTTTTTAGGAATTTAAGCCCATAATTTAATTCATGATTGCCGATTGCAATACCATCATACTTCAAATAATTAAAAGCATTGTAAACGGGATGTATTTCCCCTTTTTGAATTCCTTTAATTCTGACCAGGTATTCACCGAGCGGGTTGCCTTTTAAATGGTCGCCATTATCAAACAGAAGGGAATTTACGGCCTCACTTCTCGCCTGATGAATAAGGCTGGAGGTCTTTACAAGCCCAATATGATTGTCTGTTTTCGTCTGGTAATAATCATAATTCACTAAAGCAGCATGCAAATCAGTCGTCTCAAGGATGCGTAAATCAACGATTCCAATGTGTTCTGCATGCATATTAGAAGGAAATAGTGCCTGAGAGATTGCAAACACGAAGAGAAATAGGAATAACTTTTTATTGTTCATAAACGTCAGCCCCCTCTAAACGGTTAGTTATGTGTTATTATTTGGAAGTTTGCAGTTGTTGATACATAAGAAATAAACCTTTAAAAGAACAAACTCATGTTCATTAAACTGTGACATTGGTCAACACAGATTTGAGAAAAGGTCCTTTATAATAAAGTATATAATCGATATTTATTGAAATGTAACCGCTTTCACAAAAGTTCTGTTTAAGGGGGTATCCAGACATTGAATAGAATCACCATCCTAACTGGTCACTTTGGGAGTGGCAAAACAGAGATTGCGATAAATCTGGCATTAAATGAGAAAAAGCTGCATAACAAAACAGCTATTAACGACTTAGATATCATTAATCCCTATTTTCGTTCTAGGGATGTTTCTGAAATTTTCGAGCAGCAGAATATTGAATTAATAGCTCCTGCCAACCGGCTGGCAACCTCAGATTTACCCATTGTTTCGGGAGAAATCTATCGTGTTTTACATGATCATCGCTATCGAGTATTTATCGACGCCGGCGGCGATAAAGATGGGGCTATGGCATTAGGGCAGTATTATCATGAATGGAAGCATTTAGAACCGGAGCTGTTATTCGTACTAAACGCGAACCGTCCATATGTCAGTACCTTAGAAGGCGTGAGGTACACGATTGAACAGATTGAAAAGGCTGCTCGATTAAGGGTAACGGGAATCATCAACAATTCAAATATCGGCAGCGAAACGAGCATGGCTGACATCCTCAATGGGTATGAATTAAGCACGAAGATATCAAACATGCTATCAATCCCGCTGCTATACACAACCATCTCTGTGGATTTAGAAAATGAAGCCAATTGTTTTGCAAAAAGCCATCAGGTAATGTTCATCAAACGCTTTATGAAATTACCATGGGAAGGATAGGGTGAAAAACAGTGGAAAAGAGAGTTGTTTTTAATGAGGATATTTGTAAGTCGTGCGGACTTTGTGTTCAGATATGCCCAACAAATGTTATTTTCCTAGCAGACTATTTAAATGGAAAAGGCTATCGTCCAGCAGCCGTAACCGATCAGGATCATTGTATCAGCTGTGCAAAATGTGCTCAAATATGCCCGGATTGTGTCATTTCGGTGTATAGACCAGTAAAGGTGCTGCAAACTGTTTAATTTGAAAGGGGCTTATGTATGGGAAAAGTATTAATGAAGGGTAATGAAGTCATCGCTGAAGCGGCGGTCCAGGCAGGCTGTAAATACTTTTTTGGCTATCCGATTACACCGCAAAGTGAGTTAGTAGCATACATGGCGAGAAGACTTCCAGAGGTAGGCGGATTATTTCTTCAGGCTGAAAGCGAAATCGCTGCGATCAATATGGTTTATGGTGCTGCTGGAACAGGAGTCAGGGTTATGACCTCCTCTTCAAGTCCTGGATTCAGCTTAAAACAGGAGGGAATTTCCTATTTAGTAGGTTCAGAGCTTCCTGCTGTCGTGGTAAACATCGTTCGGGGCGGACCTGGCTTAGGGAATATCCAGCCTGCCCAGTCTGATTACTTCCAGGTAACAAAAGGCGGCGGTCATGGGGACTATAATATCCCCGTGTTGGCACCCGCCACTTTACAAGAAATAGTCGAATTAACAAGTGAAGCATTTGACATCGCCGATCGCTACCGGACACCTGTCATTTTAATGGGGGATGGGCTGCTTGGGCAAATGATGGAGCCGGTTGAATTTGGTGAGCGGACTGTATCCGAACTACCAGAAAAAAATTGGGCAACGACCGGAACACGCGGAGACGGTCCTCGAAGAATTATCACCTCACTAGAGCTTAATGCAGAAGCGCTGGAAACGCGTAACGAAGCCTTGCAGAATAAGTTTGCGAGAATAAAAGAAAACGAGGTTCGCTTCGAAACCTATCAAACGGACGACGCTGACTATATTATGGTAGCTTTTGGCACGGTAGCCCGAATTACCATGAATGCCATAAAAAAAGCAAGGCAGCAAGGTTTAAAAGTAGGATTAATCCGTCCGATTTCGCTTTGGCCTTTCCCTGAAAAACCCTTTCTAGAAACGAGAGATGGAGTAAAAGGATATATTTCCGTAGAAATGAATGCCGGGCAGATGGTTGAAGATGTGAGATTAGCTGTTAACGGCCATGCAGAGGTGGACTTTTACGGACGGACAGGAGGAATTGTTCCGACACAGGAAGAAATTTATCAAAAGATTTTATCTGTAACCGGAGGGATAACGGTATGACGATGAAAACAGTTTTTAAAAAAACGAACGGTTTGACCGATACCCCTACACATTACTGTCCTGGCTGTACACACGGTGTCATCCACCGGCTTGTCGGTGAGGTATTGGAAGAAATGGATATATTAGAGGACACGATTGGGGTTGCCTCTGTCGGTTGTTCAGTTTTATCCTATGAATATTTTAATTGTGATATGACCCAGGCGGCTCACGGCCGGGCTCCCGCTGTGGCAACAGGTGTGAAAAGGGTGCTGCCTGACCGCTTTGTATTTACCTATCAAGGTGATGGGGACCTTGCATCTATCGGCATAAGCGAAGTCATTCATGCCGCCGCAAGAGGGGAAAAAATTACGGTAATTTTTGTGAATAATGCGATCTATGGAATGACAGGCGGACAAATGGCACCGACTACCTTGATCGGCCAAAAAACAACTACTACCCCTTTTGGACGTGATGAAAGTATTCAGGGATCGCCAATTAAAGTCTGTGAAATGCTGGCAACATTAGACGGAACTGCCTACATTGAAAGAGTTTCTGCCCATGATGTACCGCATATTCAAAAGGCTAAACGTGCGATTCGGAAAGCATTTGAAGCACAAAAGAATGGGCTGGGTTTTTCTATGGTTGAGATATTATCAACCTGCCCGACTAACTGGGGACTTGATCCTTATGAATCCCTTGAGTGGGTGAAAGATAATATGATTCCTGCATATCCTCTAGGCGTTTATAAAAATAAAGAGGGGGGCCATTAAACATGTTGGAGGAAATCATTGTTGCGGGATTTGGCGGACAGGGTGTCATGTCAATGGGTCAACTGATAGCTTATGCCGGTATGCTCGAAGGAAAGGGCGTTTCATGGCTGCCATCCTATGGTCCTGAACAACGCGGTGGAACGGCAAATTGTGCGGTTGTTGTATCCGATGAACCCGTGGGTTCGCCGCTAGTCACAAATCCTTCGACAGCAATCGTTCTAAATAATCCTTCTTTCGATAAATTCGAACCACGCGTACGGCCAGGAGGATTATTGATTATTAATTCATCATTAGTGACAAGAGTTTCCAAACGCAGCGATATCGAAATTATTGAATTAACTGCAACCGATATCGCAGCTGACCTTGGAAATGCACGGGTCGCGAACATGATTTTATTGGGTGCCTTTATCGAACTGACAAAGGTGGTATCAAGTGAATCCATCATACAATCATTGAAAAAAGTCCTGTCAGAAGAAAAGTACCATTTAATCGAGGTTAATAGACAAGCACTCAATAAGGGACTTAGTTCAGTAAAAACAGCCTGATTATCATTCAGGCTGTTTTTACATTTGAGCCATCAATAAATGGAAGCTTACACGGGGAAAAAAAAAGCCAGTTTTTCGGACATGCTATTCGTACCCGTTCCGGTTGAAAAAGGGGCCAAGCGGTAACGAATAGAAGCTATTCGTGCCTGTTCAGGTTGAAAAAGGAGACGAGCGGTAACGAATAAAGGCTATTCGTGCCCGTTCGGGCTGAAAAAGGAGCCAAGCGGTAACGAAAAGTTCTAATTGTGCCCATCTATGGATGCTAAGGAAATTGTTCGAAAGACACTTAGCAGACTTAGTAATGTGAGTAGACAGATGATTGTACGTAAAACCAAATGGGCAAGATTGTGGAGGAATGGATTTTCTTAATCATAAATTGTAAACTAAATTCACATAGCTATTAAGGGGGAAATTAACATGACAAACAGAACTGAAATCAGCACTAAAAAGGAGTTCTCACTAGAACGCCCTGAAGAATTACTCAGTGTATTAAAAGCCCGTTTTGAGAAAAACATGCACCGCCATAAAGGTCTTGAATGGGCTAAAGTTCAAGCAAAGCTGGATGCTAATACTGAAAAACTGTGGTCGCTCATTGAAATGGAAAGAACTGGCGGTGAACCGGATGTTGTTGGTTATGATGAAAAGAAGGATGAATACTTTTTTTGTGATTGTTCAGCGGAAAGTCCTATAGGTCGGAGAAGTGTATGTTACGACCATGAAGCGCTGGAGGCAAGGAAAAAACATAAACCAGAAAATAGTGCTATGAATATGGCAGTTGAAATGGGCATTGAAGTTTTAACGGAAGAACAATACCGTGCCTTGCAGAAACTTGAAAGTTTCGATTTGAAAACGTCGAGTTGGGTGCAAACACCTTCTGATATTAGAAAACTTGGCGGCGCCCTTTTTTGCGATTGTCGCTTCGGGCACGTCTTCTTATATCACAACGGAGCAGACTCTTACTATGGTGCCAGAGGGTTCCGTGGCTCACTAAGGGTCTAAAATACCAGGTGCTTATCAAAAAGATCGGGAAAATAAAATTTAGAGTTTTTCTGCTCGTAGCCAGAGCACCAACAACAATGGAGGCAAAAATAGTATGAAAGTTATTGTTACCAGTATATTTGTACAAGATCAAGACAAGGCGCTGGAGTTTTATACAGAAAAGCTTGGCTTTGTTAAAAAGCATGACGTTCCCACCGGAGAATATAGGTGGATAACACTTGTTTCTCCCGAGGAACAAAACGGTACTGAACTTTTGCTCGAACCGAATGTCCATCCTGCCGCAAAGGAGTATCAAATGAGGATTTCTTCTGAAGGCATCCCAGCAACAATGTTTGGCGTTCCAAATATTCGAAAAGAGTACGAAAGATTAATGGAAAAAGGCGTAAAGTTTACTATGGAACCGACAAAAATGGGCGAAGTTACAATAGCTGTCTTCGACGATACATGCGGCAACCTTATTCAGATTATTCAGCAGTAACTTCATGACGGAGTATCCAAGTTCTAACGACTTTATTGATATGTTTTTAGTTCAGTGAAGTGTTTTTTATAAAAATTAAACAACTTTATGACAACCCTGTCCTATTTTTTGGACGGGGTTTTGCATTTCTAAGTCCAAAATATGGTAGCTTTTAATAGAAAGCTAATAAGTTAGTAGAAATATTTTTAGTATTACTCCCAAAATGGAACATTTAAAAAATAGGAATCGTCTAAATAAAAAATACAAGGAATGGGAGGGGAAAATGAACTACATGGCTGATGTCCCTAACTCAGAACCCCTAAATCATTTAAATCGTGAAGAAAAGCTCAAATGGTTAATGAAGGCTTACGGCGATGATGTTATTAGAATTGCTTATACTTATTTGAAACAAAAACAGCTGGCAGAAGATGTGGCACAAGAGGTATTTATAAAGTGCTACGAGAAAATGGATTCCTTTCGAAATGAATCATCCTATAAAACATGGCTGGTAAGGATTACTGTGAATAAATGTAAAGATGTTTTAAAAAGTTGGACTTTTAGAAATTTGTATTTTACAGATTTCTTTAAGCCAAAACACACATACTCTTCTCTAGAGAATTCATTTTTCGGCGTTGAGGAAAATCTAATCCTTTCTAAACAGGTAATAGAACTGCCAGTGAAATTAAGGGAAGTCATTATCCTATTTTATTATCAGGAGTTTTCAATCGAGGAAATATCGGACATGTTAAAGGTCAATTCAAATACGGTTAGAACTAGATTGCATCGCGGACGCCAAAAATTAAAAGAAGGTTATGAAGGAGCGTGGGCAATTAGTGGAAAATAGACTGGAAAATTTAAAAGAAAAAATGGATGAAACCATTTTGAAAGACGTGTATTTTGATGATAAGCAGTATCACAAAGTCTTGAACTCAATAAAAAAGTCCAAGTTTAAGAATCAAGTGTTTCCGCTTAAAAATAAGTTTAATAATGTTCTTAGTATTTCAGTCGTATCCTTAATGTTTTTGGGTATCACCTATTTTGTAGGAATGCAGCTAAACTTATTTAATGTGCCAGAAATGAAGCAAGCCAATGAACCAATGCAAGAATCTTTAAAGCCTTCAAATAAGAAAACTGCATATATACCACCTTTGCAAGAAGAAAATTATGATGAAATGACTAAGGAAGAAATCCTTACAAAAATGCTAAATACTGTAGATTATATTGAAACAGCCAGAGGCGAATATAAAATTCATTACAGCTTTAGTCCTGGTTATCAGTTAGTCGAATATGCTATTAGTTTGAACCATGAACCAGGAGGATATGGGAAAATAACACTGGATACAGGTGAAGTCTCTTCTCAAGAATATTATAAAGATGGAACATTGTGGTTAATAAATGAATCGGAAAAAAACTATATGGAATCGAAAGTAATGGAAGAGAATCGTAAAAGAGGAACTACTCTAACAATAGATCAAGCATTTTCAACTGCCGATGATGGAAATCCACTAACCATTTATAGAGAAAGACCCCCATTTAGCACCGCAAATGAAACCTTGTTTCCTTATGAGATTGCCTCAAACTATACCAGGGATTTAAGTAAATGGGAAATAGAAAAACAAAATGAGGAATTACTCGGTCACAACACGCTTGTTATAAAAGGGACTAAAAATCATAGAGATTCCCGTTCATTCCGTTTTTGGGTTGATAAGGATACTGGGATTTTAGTTAAGTATGAGACATATAAGGCTGATGGCGACATTGTTGATTACTTACACCCGACAAAACTTGAAATAAATGTGCCTGTTGACAGTAATATGTTCTCTCCAAATCTAGAAGGGTATATAAAAGAAGACCTGACAAAAAAAGATGAACCTAGGATGACAACTGGTAATATTGATAAGTTAATCCCTGAAGAGTTAAAAGAACAATGGGAAGAAGTAAAGAAGAAACCGAATGAAACAGCGATACTGCATTTAAATAACAAGTGGTATATACACGTCAAAAAAGGATACCTTGTAAACCATATTGATGACAAAAAAGGGATACTGTATCTTGCGAAAACTTCCATTCCAAAGTCATTGCTAAATTTCCACGCTCTAGTGGAAGGATATAACGTAGAAACTCTTAAAATTGTTTATGAATAAGTGAAGAAAGGGTCCGTCATTTTGACGGTCCCTTTAAGGAATTCGTTTTTTAACAAATATTCTCCTTAGTGGTAATATCCTTCACAACATCCTCTAGGGTTACACCTCCTAAAACTTTCTCCATGGCAAATTGAGCAGCTGTAAATAATGGTTCTATTGTATTCTGGATGTTCCTGCCTACTGGACATTCTGGATTTGGATTGTCATGTACACTAAATAACTCTTTTTCCTGTACAACATTCACTGCCTTATAAACGTCAAACAGTGTAATCTCAGATAATTCCTTTGCGAGTTTAGATCCTGCAATACCCGGATGCACCTCTATTAAACCAGCCTTTTTTAGCATACCCATAAGTTTTCTAATCACGGCTGGGTTCGTGTTAACACTTGATGCTAGAAATTCAGAAGAGGTTATTCCTTCTTTATTAAATTCAATTAGAGTCAATATATGAATTCCGACAGCGAATCTGCTGCTGATGGACATGTTCAGTCACCATCCCTATTAGCAATCCATTTTTTAATTTATCGTGTAATTAAATTGATTACAAGTTTATTATACCAAATCTCGAACAAAATATTAAATGGAATTTCACCTGTTGACAAAATGACTACATGTAACTAGAATGAATACATGTAATCAGTTATGTTACAGATGGAAATGAAATGGGGGAATATTAATGAAAATATTAGTTACTGGGGCAACAGGGAAATTAGGTTCAAAGGTTGTAGATTTATTATTGAAATCATTACCTGCAAGCGAGTTGGCAGTGAGTGTTCGAAATCCAGAGAAAGCAGAAGGACTACGTGCTCGTGGAGTGGAAGTTCGACAAGGAGATTTTGACCATCCAGAAACATTAGATCTTGCTTTTAGAGGGATTGATTGCTTATTAATTATTTCTGCGGATGGTGACAATGAAACAAGAATCCGTCAACATACAAATGCTGTCCAAGCAGCTGAACGTGCAGGGGTACAATTTATTGCTTATACAAGTTTAGCAAATGCAACAGAAAGCACAAATATTATGGCACCGCCTCATGTTTCAACAGAAGCAGCAATCATTAAAACAGGAATACCTTATTCTTTCTTGCGTAACAATTGGTACTTGGAAAACGAAATTGGGAGCATTCAAGGTGCATTAGCAGGTGCTCCTTGGGTAACTTCCGCGGGAGCAGGCAGAGTAGGGTGGGCACTACAACAAGATTACGCAGAAGCAGCAGTAGCGGTTCTTATAGGAAACGGGCATGAAAATACAGTATATGAACTTTCTGGTCCTCTTTTAACTCAAGAAGATTTTGCAGCTGCTCTTGGTGTTGTATTGGGAAAAGAAATACCTGTGCAACAAGTTAGTGACGAAAAATATGCCGAAATTATGAAAGGCTTAGGTTTACCTGATTTTGTGATTCCGATTGTAGTAGGAATTCAAGAAAGCATTCGAAATGGTTCACTAGAAGTTGAAAGCAATGATTTCGAGAAAGTTCTTGGTCGTCCAGTTACGCCAATCAAAGAAGCACTGACGCACATTGTTAATGCAATCTCACAAACAAACTAAAATGAGGGATTCTAGTTTCTATTAATGAGATTGATAAACCGACCTTTGATTATGTCTTTGTTGTTGATTTACTCTGCAATTACTATTTTTCTGTGAACACCTACTCTCCTGCAAACTGTTTATTATGGGTTTTTCCTGAACCGATTAGAAATAATAAACAGTGATACGTTTCACTTAATTGAAAATGATTTTCAGTTAAGATAAATGTAAGATATTACTAGGAGGGAATTAGGATGGAGAAAAATTCAATTAAAGCCTACCAAGAGTTCAGCGAAGAAAGATTTACAAAACGGATTATTTACAAAAAAGGTGAAACGACAGCGTTTGTGTTAAATTTTATGCCTGGACAGCAGCTTCCTGTTCATAAGCACCCTGGTACAGAAGTTTATCTTTATGTAGTCACTGGGACAGGCACCTTCATCATCGATGGTCAGGAAACCTCTGTATCAGAAGCCGATTTAGTTCATGTTGGCGGCGACGAAGAGCTTGCCTTTAACAATAATGGCAGTGAACCTGTAAGCTTATATGTCGTGTTAAGTAAAGTACCTAGTGAACAATACGCTAAAAATATCTAATTAGACTCGGAGCAAAGAAAAGCCAGCCTTTTTATTAGGCTGGCTTCTTTCTTTCCTTTGTATGTGCTTTATTCTTAAGCCCAAAAAACCACCAGTTCCAATCCCCGAATAACTTCATCAAAGCTGGAACCAGAACCATTCGTACGATGGTGGCGTCAATGAAAATCGCAATCGCAATACCGACACCAAGCTGCTTAATCGGCATGACGCCTGTAAAAGCAAAAGCACCTGTCACCACAATCATAATCGCGGCGGCAGAGGTAATAATTTTACTCGTGTACGTTAACCCTGATATCGTAGCCTCAGTATTATCTCCTGTTTTTAAATAAAACTCCTGAATCCTCGAAATCAAGAACACTTCATAATCCATTGACAGCCCAAAGACGAGCGTAAATACAAAAACGGGCAATATTAATGCAATATCTGCAGGCTCTACTCCTAGATGCCCCTGCTGGAAAATCCAGACGACAATTCCAAACGTACAGCTAAGGCTTAATATATTCATTATTATGGCTTTAAGTGGAATGAGGATTGAGCGAAAAGCTGCCATCAGAATGAAGAAGGTTGAGACAACGATTAATAACAATCCATAAGGAGCCTTTTCAAAAATCTCATCAAAGATTTCTTGCTCAAACTTTATCGCTCCTCCGAAATGGGAGGTTAAACCCAAGTCCTTCCTGGACCAATCACGAATCCATTCCCTTGCTTCAGCGGAGTGATCAGAGGTTTTTAAATACACCTCAATCAGCATTTTATTATCTCGAATAAAGTAATCTAGAATGGGAGCTGTCTGTTGCTTTTGTCCAAATAGGAGAAGTTGAGACAATGCTTCCTGCTCCTCTATACCTGTAGCGGAAAATGGAGAATCAACTGTATCAACAAGTTTATCCTTTGAAAGCTGATCAAGAAAGCTGCTTACCTTCTCAAGATTACTTGTTTCTAAAATATTTCCTTTTGTTTCAAGCACGATGGATACTTTCTTTTCATTACGTTTATCTTTAGGGATAAAATGCTCCTCAAAGACTTCAAATGCGACTCTTGATGGATATTTAGCAGGAAGAGATTCGGTCCCAGGGATCGACATCGTCATTTGTGCAACAGGTATAAGGCCAGCAAGGAGTATGGCTAGGGCGGCCGCTGCCATAAGGACCGGACGTCTCATCACAAATTTTGCAAACCGATGCCAAATGCTAGTTTTTGTAGCTTTTAATCGCAGGATGCTAAATTTATTTATTCTAGTCCCAATCACAGCTAATAAGGCCGGAAGAAAGGTCAAAGCACAAAAGGCGGATATAAATACAACGGCCATGCCGCCAAGGGCAACATTCTGGAAAATATCAATTTGAATAAACCATAAAGCCGACAAGCCAATAAATACACAAAGTCCAGAGAAAATAATCGAACGCCCAGCCGTTGCTACACTGACCTCAATCGCTTCCTTAATGGATTTTGTATGTAATTCCTCTTTGTATCGGTTTATTAGTAATAAGGCAAAGTCAATACTTAAAGCGAGTCCAATCATCGGGACAATATTCAAAATAAATATGGTCAAATCGGTACCGTAACTAAAAAAGAAAACAGAACCCATCGTGGTTAGTATCGATACAACTCCGATTACAATCGGAATGGAGGCAGCAATTAACCCTCCGAAAGCAAGGACTAAGACAAGCAAAGCAATCGGCAGTCCAATCATTTCAGCTTTGGCTAAATCCTCTTGACTGGCAATATTAAGGTCTTGAACAATAATTGGCTCACCCGTCATAGTAACGGTTAATCCCTGTTTATTTTTAAGTATTTTGTTCAATTGATCAATCTCAGTGCTGAGATCCTCAGCTTTTTTATCAAAAGCCAACAGACCATAGGCAACTTCCTCCTTGATCATTCCATCTCTTTCAAAAGGACTTGTTATACTTTTGGCACCTTCGAAGTTTTTTAAATCTTCAAAGGTTGCTTTTATATATTGGTCCCAGTCAGTATCATTAACTGTACGCTCTCTTTCAAAGACAAGGATAATGGATGATTTTGCATGTCCAAATTCCTTTTCAAGGAGCGTTCTTGTTTCGTTATATTCACCTTTGTATTCAAAGCCGTTACCGCTTAATACGGAAGGTAATTTCAAGGCGAAAACCACTGATAGTGCAATGATAAGCAGCCATAGTGCAAGCACCGTTTTCCGGTGATTGTATATGAGTCCTCCAAGTTTCCCCATTCTAAGACCCCCTTTTTTATAGGAAATTTATCCCTTAACTTAGTATAGCAGAACAGGCCAAGAGCAGTAGTTGACTATTTCATGTCAACGTAATGGACATAGTAAATATGATAAGAATCATTCCCTCTTTTAAGAATGAAAATGCAACAGTATGGAGTTAAAAAATGTTCAACAGGGGTTTTACGAATGTAAAAATATTAGGGGAATCACCTCACTTCTTGCTATAATTAATAAAAAGATTAGGATAGAAGGTGACATACAATGGACAAAGAGAAACTAAGTAAAGTGCTTGAAGCAGCAAAACTATATTACTTATTGGATTATAATCAAAACGAAATTGCTAAGATACTGGGTATTTCACGGCCAACAGTGTCCCGATTATTACAGCAGGCCAAAAGCGAGGGAATCGTCCAAATCACCATTATGGATCCAACGGAAGATGTTGAAAATTTAGCCATTGATTTAGAAAAAAAGTTCAATTTGAAAAAAGTAATCGTTGCGTCTATTCCACAATTTGAAAATCATATTATCAAAAATTACCTTGGTGAAAAAGCAGCCTTATACCTACATGAAATTGTTAAGGACCATGACATTATCGGGGTAACCTGGGGAACCACGTTATACCATATTGCCGTTGAGCTAAAACAGAAATTTGTCAAGGACGTTAAGGTTGTTCAGCTAAAAGGCGGCGTAAGCCATGCAGAAACCAATACATATGCATCTGAAATCCTCTACCTGTTTGGAAAAGCATATAATACTACACCACATAATCTTCCATTGCCGGCGATTGTGGACCACGTTGTCGTAAAGCAGGCGATGGAGGCTGACCGGCATATTCATAAAATCCTAGATCTTGGCAAAAAGGCCAATATCGCAGTGTTTACCATGGGCTCGATAAAAAAAGACTCTTTATTGTTTCAAATGGGCTATTTTACAGAAAGTGATCAAAAGGCACTAAATGAAAAGGCGGTTGGGGATATTTGTTCACGTTTCTTTGATAAAGAAGGTGAAGTGTGTAATGAAAGTCTGAACGAAAGAACGCTGGGAGTTAAATTAGAGGATTTACGGAACAAGGAATACTCGATACTTGTCGCGGGCGGACCAAATAAAATTGAGGGCATCTACGGTGCATTAAAGGGGAATTATGCCAATGTGTTAATAACGGACCAATTCTCAGCAAAATTTCTTCTCGATAAACAATAAATATATTTTACATTTGTTCAAAATGATATTTACAAATGTTCGGATGTTTTGTTATAGTTAGCTTGTGAAAAGTAACAATTAAATGAAATGCTTTCAAATATAGGAGGAAACATCTTATGACTCAAAATGTGACTAAAATGATTGATCATACATTATTAAAGGCCGATGCTACAAAGGAAGAAATCGTGAAGTTAGTGGAAGAAGCTAAGAAATATTCCTTCGCTTCCGTATGTGTCAATCCAACTTGGGTAAAAATATCAGCAGATATGCTTAGAGATACCCCAGAAGTAAAAGTATGTACGGTAATTGGATTTCCTTTAGGAGCATCTACACCAGAAACAAAAGCATTTGAAACAAAAAATGCGATTGAAAATGGGGCAAATGAAATCGATATGGTAATCAATATCGGTGCACTCAAAGATAAACAAGATGGATTAGTAGAAAAAGATATAAAGGCAGTTGTAGAGGCTGCAAAAGATAAAGCATTAGTAAAGGTAATTATCGAGACCTGTCTATTAACAAGAGAAGAAAAAGTTAGAGCATGCGAACTCTCAGTTAAGGCGGGGGCGGATTTTGTTAAAACCTCTACTGGATTTTCAACCGGCGGAGCAACAGTCGAGGATATTACTTTAATGCGTGAAACAGTTGGACCTGAAATAGGTGTCAAAGCGTCTGGAGGCGTTCGCAGCCGTGAGGATGCACTTGCAATGGTTGAAGCAGGAGCTACTCGTATCGGGGCAAGTTCTGGAGTGTCTATCAGTAAAGGTGAAATTTCTCAAAGCAATTATTAATCTTTAGATTTGAGGGATATAAATGAAAGAAACAATATTAGCATTAGTTGCTGGTTTAATTGTAGGTATCATTTTTAAATTTATGAAGCTTCCATTACCTGCACCTCCAGTGTTTTCTGCAGTAGTTGGCGTTTTCGGTGTTTATTTTGGCGGGGTTATTGCCAGTTGGATGGTTAAATTTTTCCAAGGGTAAAAGAGGACTATGGAGAGTGAGATCACGATGGATGAAAAACAACTTTTAGAGGAAGCAGCCAAGGCACGAGAGTTTGCCTATGTGCCCTATTCAAAATTTCAGGTTGGTGCTGCTCTTATAGCAAAAGATGGGAAGGTATTTCATGGATGTAATATTGAAAATGCCTCATATGGAATGACGAACTGTGCGGAAAGAACGGCTTTATTTAATGCATACTCTGAAGGTGTTACTCAGTTTGACACATTAGTTGTGGTAGCGGATACGGAAGGGCCAGTTTCACCTTGTGGTGCCTGCAGACAGGTAATTTCGGAGCTTTGTGACTCTGAGATGGAGGTTATCCTTACGAATTTAAAAGGTGATATTCAAAGAATCCTAGTGAAAGACCTTCTTCCAGGAGCCTTTTCCTCCAAGGATTTTATATAAAATGTTGAGACAGGATGACAATCCCGTCTCTTTTTTTATGCATTTTTATAAAAAGGGCATAATTTAAAAAGCAGATATCTCCCTATTTCTTATCGTAAATCCAACCTATTATGAACGACAAAATGTCGTATGATATCATTAAATGGACTTATGGAGAGGTGAGTGTGTTAAGTGAAAAAGAAGATTGGCTTTATAGGAGCAGGGAAAATGGCTCAAGCGATGATAGAAGGAATCCTTAAATCGTCGTTGATTCCAAAAGAAAACATCAAGGTCAGCGCTAAAACAGCTGAAACAATGGATAGAATCAAATACAGCTATAAAATTCATACGACCCGTTCAAATCAAGAAATCGCAAGGTTTGCTGACATTTTAATCCTAGCGGTAAAACCTGACCAACATAGAAAGGTTATTGAAGAGATAAAAAATATAATTCATCATGAAAGTACGATAATCACCATTGCGGCTGGAATTACATTGGCAGATATTGAAAGGGAATTTGGTTTTAGTATAAAGGCAGTTCGGACAATGCCCAATACGCCTTCGTTAGTGGGCGAAGGGATGACGGCTATTTGTCCAAATGAGATGCTTTGTGAGGAAGAGATAGTTGAGATTGAACGTCTTTTTCAAACATTTGGTAAAACGGAGAGGCTTGATGAAAAACTAATGAATGCTATACCAGCTATTAGCGGTTCATCTCCTGCTTATGTTTATATGATGATAGAAGCAATGGCCGATGGAGGTGTCAAGCAGGGAATTCCAAGGGATAAAGCCTATCGGTTGGCAGCTCAGGCTGTCCTTGGCGCTGCTAAAATGGTACTAGAAACCGATAAACATCCTGGAGAACTTAAAGATAATGTGTGTACGCCGGGTGGGGCAACGATCGAAGCTGTAGCTGAACTAGAAAAGAAGCAATTTCGAGGTTCCGTATTGGCTGCAATGGAAAGCTGTACTGAAAAAGTGAAATCATTATAAAAACCTGCGACTTTGTCGTAGGTTCTTCAATTTGGTTCTGGTCTTCTAATGACTGTTATCGATGTCATCAAGCCAACAAAAATAATGGTTAATAAAGAGTAAAGGAATTTTTCTAAACCCACTACTTGAATCCCGCTAGTAATGACCAGACCATCAATTACAAAGATAATGATTCCTATATTAACAGAAGTAAATTTGGTGAGGATTTGGGCTAGCAAATCAGTTCCACCCGTACTTGTTTCATAGCGTAGCATTAGACCAATCCCAACTCCGACCAGAATTCCCCCAAGTATCGTACTTGGAAAAATGCCAAGCTGAATTTTCCCATTCATAAAAGAAAGTAAGTCAATACAAAAGGAAGAAATAATAAGTCCATGCAGGCTGTAATAGAAATAACGTCTTTCAAAGAACCATGCCAAGATATAAAGAGGAAGACTTAAAACAATCATACTAAGGCCTGTTGGCCAACCGTAAAAATAGTGAATGATTAACCCTAAACCAATCACGCCGCCATCAAGCAGATGATAGGGTACGAGAAACCCATTAACACCTAGGCTTAGTAATAAACTGCCAATCAGCATAGCAATAATTTTTTGTTTCAATAAAAATCACTCCAAACTTGTCCCTACCTAAAAAGTATGAAAATGATTTAGATTTAGAAGTGCTGCAAATAAAAAAAGAGGATGGATAAACCATCCTCTTTAATCGTATTTTTTAAAAGAAAAGATTTAATATGAAATAAGAAATTGCTGCTATACCTGCTGAAATTGGAAGTGTAATAACCCAGGTGATGAGCATTCTTTGAGCTGTATCCCATTTTACTCCTTTAAGTCGGTGTGAAGCACCAACTCCTAGAATACCGGAAGAAATAACGTGGGTTGTACTAACTGGTACATGGAGCCAGGTAGCACCAAATATTACCGCTGCACCAGTCAAATCCGCAGCAACTCCGTTAATAGGACGAATCTTCATAATTTTCCCGCCAACGGTTTTAATGATTTTCCATCCACCTACAGAAGTACCAAGTCCCATTGCCGTAGCACAGGCAAATTGTACCCAGAATGGTACTTCTGCATTAGCACCTAGATAACCATTGGCAATGAGAGCCATCGTGATAATCCCCATTGCTTTTTGTGCGTCATTCGTTCCATGTGAATAAGATTGCAGGGCTGCAGTGGCTATTTGCATATAACGAAAATTTCGATTCGTCTTCGCTAAATTTGCATTCTTAAACACCACTTTAAAAATACTATACACAATATAACCGACCGCAAAAGCAAGGATTGGTGAAATAATTAAAGCTTGGAGGATTTTCAAGAATCCAGTATAGTTAAGCGCGCCAAAACCTGCTGAAGCAAGAGCCGCTCCTGCGATTGATCCAATGATTGCATGAGAAGAACTGCTTGGGATTCCGTAATACCATGTCAGCAAATTCCAAAATATTGCAGCAATCAACGCAGCAAGGATAACAACAGATCCATTTTCAAGCGTAAAAGGGTCGACAATATCCTTGGAAATGGATTTAGCTACACCCGTAAACGTCATGGCCCCTACAAAATTCATGATTGCGGCTAACAGTATGGCCTGCCGTGGTCTTAAAGCCTTTGTAGAAACAGAGGTTGCAATCGAGTTTGCCGTATCATGGAACCCATTAATAAAGTCAAATGCAAGAGCACCAATGACAACTAAAATAATTAAAATTTCCATTTGTTTGCTCCTTATGCATTTTTCATAATAATGGTTTCAAGTGTATTTGCAACAGATTGACAGCTGTCAGCAATATCCTCGAGATTTTCGTATATTTCTTTGTATTGAATAATTCTTATTGGATCCTTTTCGACTGTAAATAAATGCTTTATGGACTGACGAAGGATATTATCGCATTTTGATTCATAATCTTTTATTTTGATTGCATGTTCTCGCATTTGAGGGAGTTTCTTGCTCGCTAGCAATTCCATCGCTTCATCAATTTCGTGAACACTTGATTTTATGGCAGCCACAAATTGCAGCATAAAATCATCTGCCTGTGTGATTGAATACATTTCAAATAATGCAGCTGTTGCTTCAAGGCCATCCAATACGTCATCCATGCTGTTTGCAAGATGGAGAATATCTTCCCGTTCAATAGGAGTGATAAATGCATCATTTAATTGTTTAATGACTTCATGAACAAAGGTATCGCCCTTCGTTTCAATCTCTTTCATCTTCTCTGAGAAAATTTTCAAATCACTAATATTTTTTAATTTATAATCAGCAAAGTAATTTGCACCTTCCTTTAAGTTTGAAGAAATATTACTTAATAGAGCAGAAAATTTATCAACTTTTTTTGCCATTTTATTATCCCCCTAAAAATTATGTAAAAAGTTTTGCACAACGGACAATATTTTACAGAAATTAAACGAAAAAAACATAAAAATTTGACCTAATTTACAAAAACTTAACAAAAGAAAATTCTGAAAAATAATCTTATGGGATTAGCTTTATTTATTTTTTTTAATGTTTCCTGTAGACCTATTATTATGTATTTACTAAAACAGAGTAAATTTCTTGGTATGTAAAGAAATAAAATGGGTACTTTAATGGTACAAGACAGTATTTTAAAAATTAATACTGCTTGTTAAGTAATAGGATTCTTTAAAAGAATGATTAAAAAAGGAGTGTTCTAATGAGTTTCATTTGGGCATTAATCGTAGGTGGAGTGATTGGCTGGTTAGCTGGTCTTATTGTTGGCAGAGATGTTCCAGGTGGTATTATAGGTAATATAATTGCAGGGTTTGTTGGCGCATGGCTCGGTACTTTATTATTAGGGGATTGGGGACCAAATGTTGCCGATTTTGCGATTATCCCTGCCATTATCGGATCAATTGCTCTTGTATTCCTATTATCACTTGTAATGAGGGCATTTAGAAAAGCTGACAGATAATTGAAAGAGAGGCCGCCCCAATTGGGCGGCCTCCTTAAATTTGAATCATAGTATATTCACGTCTATACTCTTGAAGATTGGCGGGTTATCTATAAATGGGGCATAACAAATGATTTCTTCTCCAGTAATAGGGTGAGTAAATTCTAATTTTGCCGCGTGCAGTGCCTGTCGATCGAATAGTGGCTTTCCTCCATATAAAATATCGCCTAGTAGAGGATGCCCAATGTGACTGAAATGCGCACGTATTTGATGCGTTCTCCCCGTTTCGAGCCAGCATTTTACATAAGAAATACTGTTTTCCTCTTTAATAAGCTGATAATGCGTAATAGCCTCTTGACCAGTTGGAGAAACTCTTCTCCTTGTTGCATGATGACGGTCACGCCCAATTGACTCCTTTATAGTTCCTTTCTTCTTATTCAAATGTCCTTGAACAATAGCAAGATAGGTCCTCTTCAATTCATGTTTTTCGAGCATTCTGTCCAAAATAGCACCGGCTAAGGCGTGTTTAGCAAAGAGGATAGCACCAGTGGTATCCCTGTCTAAACGATGTACATGCCGAATCTCAACTTTTTCACCTTTTGAATGCAGATAAAATTGTGCTGCTTGTAAAAGTGTACTTTTATCGTTTTCGTCATTTGGATGTGTGTTCATAAAAGCAGGTTTATTAAAAACAATCACATGCTCGTCCTCAAATAGAACCTGTATGTCATAGAAGAAAGCAGGAATGTTCATTACTTCCTCATCTTCAAATAATTTAATTAGCACCTTTTCTCCTAATTTAAGAGGCGATGTCCACGAAGCTTTATTTCCATTTACAAATACTTTGTGTTCCATTCTGAATAAATGAGTAAGTTTCTTTGAGACCTCCCATTCACTTCGGAAAATTTCCTCTATGGTTTTTCCTTCCCAGCTTTTGGGTGTGTTAATTTCCATCCAATTCCCTTTTCGTGTCGTTTTTATCATTTGAACTCCTTATAACTTGAGATTTCTTTAAAGGTATGGCGTGGTTATAATTACCACCGAAATTCACTCTTATTTATGCTATCCTTATGTATATATATTACGATAGATTATAGTTATCGCAAAGGTGGGTTACAAGTGAAAATTGTTTTTGCCTCGACACCAGGTCAGGAAGAGGAAATTTGTGGACTTGTGAGGTACATCTATTCAACTGTTTTTCCACTCTATTTTACGGATAAGGAAATAAGTGAGTTTGAACAATTAAAAGTATTGCATACTCCAGATGACTTTAATACTTTAAAGGACGCTTTTCAAGTAATGGCAAGCATGCAAACAGTGATCTCCATACTTGAGTCTCCAACTCTTGATGAGCAATATGCAGTTCTATTTAATAAAAATGTTTCGAACTTGCAAGAATTTGGTCTTTTCTTTCCGTTTGAGTATGAACAATTCGTAGAAGCTAAAAATATGAAAAACAGTGTGTTTAGTGTTTATATCAAAGCCGCAAATGAACTACTTGTATAATTTCTAAAGAAAATGTCTGCAAATGCAGACATTTTTTTTTATAATCCTTGAACTTACTGAGATAAAATATAAAATAAATAGAAGGTGTAAGTTGATTGTGAAAATCAAACAATATGAAATAGGCTAAAAAGGGAGGATAAAATAATGAGTTGGAAAGAAAGTGCAAAAAGGTGGATGGAGTTTTCAAACTTAAATGAGGAACTAAAGCAGCAGCTTGAGGAAATAAAGCAAGATGAAAAACATCTTGAAGAAGTTTTTTATAAAAATCTAGAGTTTGGGACCGGCGGGATGCGAGGCGAAATCGGTGTAGGAACCAATCGGATGAATCTATATACGGTTCGAAAAGCTTCTGCTGGACTAGCTGCATACATAGACGAACAAGGTAGTGAAGCAAAACAACGCGGAGTGGTGATTGCTTACGATTCACGACATAAATCTCCTGAATTTTGTATGGAGGCTGCCAGAACACTTGCAACAAAAGGGATAAAAACCTACGTATTTAATGAATTAAGACCAACTCCTGAACTATCATTTGCTTTAAGGTATCTTAACGCATTTTCCGGAATTGTCATTACGGCAAGCCATAATCCGCCAGAATATAATGGATATAAAGTATATGGTTCTGACGGCGGACAGCTGCCGCCTGCAGCAGCTGACGAGGTAATCACGAAGGTTGACGAAATTGAAAATGAATTGTTGATTGAAGTAGATACGGAAGAGAACCTAAGATCTCTTGGTTTAATTAACACAATTGGTGATGAGATTGACCAAGCCTATATCGAAATGCTGAAAACTATTTCTGAGAATCCTTCCATTTCGAAAGAAACAGAAGTAAAGATTGTATTTACACCATTGCATGGTACGGCTAATAAACCAGTGCGTCAAGCCCTGACGGCATTGGGCTATACAGATGTAACGGTAGTAAAGGAACAGGAAC
This sequence comes from Bacillus sp. CZDM1, assembly GCF_055502545.1. Classification (NCBI taxonomy): domain Bacteria; kingdom Bacillati; phylum Bacillota; class Bacilli; order Caryophanales; family Bacillaceae; genus Bacillus; species Bacillus sp. CZDM1. The sequence continues at coordinate 33,280 of NZ_JBUESO010000008.1, forward strand.
TGCCTGATCCTGAATTTTCGACCGTAAAAAGTCCAAATCCTGAGGAACATGCAGCATTTGAACTAGCCATTAGGGATGGTAAAAAAGTAGGTGCAGATCTATTAATTGCAACCGATCCAGATGCAGATCGCTTAGGAATAGCTGTACGTAACGAAGAAGGAGAATACGTTGTTTTAACAGGGAACCAAACAGGCGCCCTATTATTAGATTACATTCTCTCCCAAAAGCAAAGCAAAGGGACCCTTCCTTCAAATGGAGTGGTGTTAAAAACAATTGTGACTTCAGAAATCGGCAGGAAAATCGCCCAAGGTTACCAATTACCAACCTTTGATGTGCTAACTGGTTTTAAATTTATTGCTGAAAAAATAAATGAATACGAGGAATCGGGAGAATTTACCTTCTTATTTGGCTATGAAGAAAGCTATGGGTATTTAATCGGAGATTTTGCTCGGGATAAGGATGCTGTGCAAGCAGCTATTTTGGCAGTAGAAGTATGTGCCTACTATAAAAAACAAGGCATGTCGCTCTATGAAGGCTTAATGCAGGTATTTGAAAATTATGGCTACTATCAAGAAGGTCTAAGGTCCTTAACGTTAAAAGGAAAAGAAGGTGCAGAACAGATTCAGCAAATTTTAGCTTCTTTCCGTTCTGAGCCAATAACGCAGCTTGGTGATTTAACAATCTCAATGTCAGAAGATTACCTAACTGGCCTTAAGCAAACTTCCAATGGTGAAGAGAAAATCGATTTACCAAAATCCAATGTTTTAAAATATACCTTCACAGATGGATCATGGGTTTGCTTGAGACCATCTGGTACAGAACCAAAAGTGAAATTCTATTTTGGTGTGAATAGTAACGGTTTAGAAGAAAGCAGAAATAAATTACTCGAGATTGAAAAGAATTTCATGAATCTCGTGGATGAAAAAGTCAAAATGGTAACAGGAAAATAACTTTCATCAATCATCTAAGTACCTCAACATGAAAGGAACAAAAACCATGTTAAAAAATCAAATCTCCATTGTTACAGGAGCTTCCAGAGGAATTGGCAAGGAAATTGCTGTTAAGCTTGCTGAACAAGGAGTGAAATTAGCAATAATCGGAAGTTCAGCACAAATTTCAGAAACAGCTGATGACCTGAAGAAAAAAGGTTTTCCACATGTATTGCCGATTCAAGCCGACGTTTCGAAAGAAGAAGACTTACAGCAGGTGGTTTCGAAAACCATTGAGGAATATGGACATGTAGATATGTTGGTTAATAATGCAGGTGTGGGATTCTTTAAATTAACAGAGGAAGTAACACTCGAAGAATGGAAAAAGGTGTTTGAAGTAAATGTCCAAGGTGTGTTTCTGGCCACGAAAGCTGTCCTTCCACATATGAAGGAACGGAAATCAGGAACGATTATTACCATTGCTTCTGATGTATCCAGATATACGATAGCTAACGGTTCAGCATACACAGCTTCAAAATATGCTGTACAAGGCTTTTCTGGTTCTGTAGCACAAGAAGTACGTGAATATGGTATTAGAGTAGGTACCATTAACCCAGGAATGGTGGATACCTATTTTGCTGAATCGACACAAGGTTTACCGGAGAAACAGGATTGGCTAAAGGTTGAAGATATAGCAAATGCAGTAGTGTATATGGCTTCTGCTCCTAAGTACATGCTTATTGATGAAATTGTTCTTCATCCGCTTGTTCAACAATATCCTATCGCATAACAAAAGAAAACGGCTCCTCCTTGAGGGAAGCCGTTTTTTTGTTTTTGGTGGAATTCTTTGGTCCGGTTGTTAAAATTTTTCTCAACAAAAATTGTATCCACTTGTTTTTTCAGGAAAGACTATACATCGGTAACTCATTATCAGGTTCAAAGGTTTCGTTAGCATGGTCGATATAACGAAGTAAAGAATATAAACTCTTTTCAATTACTGAGTAGTCACGTTCAAAGTGATAAGCATGCAGGAATTGCTCTATCCTCTTTGATAAAAATTGATCTTTTGTTCGTACCATGAGTATCAGCAAATTATCCCATTCAGAGCGATGTGTATAATACAAAGCTCGATCATAATCCATTTTATTCATTTGTTTTGTCTCCTCCTTACTAGGAGTTGAAGTTATTTTATGATATTTCGGCGATAACTTTCACAGAAAATGTTGGACAATCCGTTCTAACGCTGTTTTCAACTTTTACCTGTATAACATGCAGCGACAATGGTTACAAAAAGGAGCCAGTATGAAGAAGCTATTATGTGTTTTGTTGGTATTATCACTCCAGATTGAAAATGTCTCACTGGCAAAAGTTGTTGAAACAAATCGTCCTTATACATATGAGAAAATGAAAGATGACCTTGAAAAAATCAATCGTCAATATCGGGCGATAAAAGTAAAAAAAATAGGGGAAACTCATTTTGGAAGAGACATTTATGCAATTAGGCTTGGAAAAGGAAAGAAGAATATCGTGTTAATTGGAGCCCATCATGGACGAGAATGGATTACAAGTATGCTTTTAATGAAAAAACTTGAAGTGTATGCTGATTTATATCAAAAGAAAACAGAGTTTGGGCCAATTTCAACAGATATTTTAAATGATGTTTCCATCTGGTTTATTCCCATGCTGAATCCAGACGGTGTGACCATCCAACAAAATAAACTCAATCTGTTCCCAGAAAAACACCAGAAACAACTGGTATCCATGAATGATGATTTAGAGAACTTTGAGCGCTGGAAAGCGAATGGAGTCGGGATTGATTTAAATAGACAATATCCTGCGGGGTGGAAGGAACTCACCGATGGACCGCCATTTCCCTTTTACCAATTTTATAAGGGGAAGAGACCGTTGGCAGCAAGTGAAGTAAAGGCATTAACTAAATTCATTCACGACATTCATCCTGAAATTGCTGTGGCTTACCATTCGGCTGGCAGAGAAATTTTTTGGAATTATAAAAATGGCAAGCAGCTTCAACGTGACAAACAAATCGCAAAAAAAATTTCAACATTGACCGGTTATACACTGGCAAAACCACCTAAACACGCAACGGGCGGCGGTTTTACGGATTGGTTTATCACTAACTACCACCGCCCTGCGATGACGATTGAGGTTAGTCCGCTTGTTGGAGAAACTTCCCCGCCTTTATCGTTTTTTAAAACAGAATGGGAAAGAAATAAATATGTAGGACTTACCCTGGCAGAGGAAGCAAAAAGCTTAAAAAAGCGAAAATAAGCAAGTAGACTTGCTGTTTTTTACATCTTGTTTCATCATTCCCAGATTTACTTCATACATTGTGGTAAGAGGAAAAGGGGGAATGGCGATGAATGGGGACGATCGCAAAGCTCTTGAATACGCGATTAGTGAGATCACTGAAATTGCTCGGGGCTTTGGCTTAGATTTTTATCCTATGCGATATGAAATTTGCCCAGCTGAAATCATTTACACGTTTGGTGCCTATGGAATGCCTACCAGATTTTCACACTGGAGCTTTGGGAAGCAATTTCATAAAATGAAGCTTCATTATGATTTAGGATTAAGTAAAATTTACGAACTTGTTATTAATTCAAATCCTTGTTATGCCTTCTTACTAGATTCCAATTCACTCATCCAGAATAAATTAATCGTTGCCCACGTACTGGCTCATTGTGATTTCTTCAAGAATAATGTCAGGTTCCAAAATACCAAACGGGATATGGTTGAAAGCATGGCCGCCACGGCAGAACGAATCAGAACTTATGAAATACAATTTGGGAAAAAGGAAGTAGAGACCTTCCTTGATGCCATACTCGCCATTGATGAACATATTGATCCTTCATTAATGAGACCAAAACTGGCATGGTCACTGGAGGATGAAGGGGAAGAAGAATCGCCGCAAATCTCAGCAACTCCTTACGATGATCTATGGAAGTTAGATGACAGTGCTAATAAACAGCCAAGTCAGCCAAGAAAAAAGCTATTTCCACCAAAGCCGGAAAAGGACCTATTATTATTTATTGAAACTTATAGCAGGGAGCTTAAGGATTGGCAGCGAGATATACTAACAATGATGCGGGAGGAAATGCTTTATTTCTGGCCGCAGTTAGAAACGAAAATCATGAATGAAGGCTGGGCTTCCTATTGGCACCAGCGAATCATCCGTGAGATGGATTTAACTAGCGGAGAAGCAATTGAATTTGCAAAATTAAACGCAGGGGTGGTACAGCCGTCAAAGACCGGTATAAATCCTTATTACCTAGGAATTAAGATATTTGAGGACATTGAAGAACGTTATAATAATCCCACTGATGACATGATTAGAAGAGGAGTTTTACCAGGATCTGGCCGGGAAAAGATGTTTGAGGTTCGTGAAGTGGAATCAGATATATCTTTTTTACGGAATTATTTAAACAAAGACCTTGTCATGAGGGAAGATATGTATCTCTTCCAGAAGCAGGGAAGGGACTATAAAATCGTCGATAAGGAATGGGAGCATGTTCGAGACCAGTTAGTGAATATGCGTGTAAATGGAGGGTTCCCGTACATTACCGTCAATGATGGTGACTATTTGAAGAACGGTGAACTCTATTTAAAGCATTGGTATGAGGATGTGGAATTAGATGTCAAATACCTTGAAAAGGTATTGCCATATATCCAGCAGCTATGGGGCAGACCTGTTCATATCGAAACTATGATAGAAGATCGAAGAATGTTATTTTCTTATGACGGGAAAGGTGTTCACCGAAAGTATATGTAAAAAACAGTTGTGTATATAAAGTCTTAAATCGTAAACAAAAAAACACCAATCAATGGTGTTTTTTTGTTTATTATTATTATTATTTATTTAAAAGGATAGCTCCAATAGCAATCAGGAAAATTCCGATAATGGAATATACTGAAATGTTCTGTCGTAAAACTATTATAGATAAAATTGTAATAAGAATTGCATTAACTCCAGTTTGAATACCTCCAAGCATTACGGTATTTCCAAATATTTTATTCCCTTGAATGAACCCCCAAGCTAGTACAATATTTCCCAAAAAAGAGAGAGGAAGAAAATATATATTAAAGCGGATGCTATCTTTTAAAGTTGGTTGAAAGAAATGGGCAGATAAAATTGGTAATAAGGAAAAAACAGCAGCACCAATTACAATTGCGCCTATTACAAGAAATCTCAAAAGAACACCTCTTTTAATGGAAATAACTATCCTAAATAGTATTGCTTTTTAGTTCAAGAGTTGATTCATAATTTTCTATTGGTATATTTTTCTTGGAGAATAATGGTAGTGTTCATGCTAAGATTTTCTAAAAGTGAGGTGTTTGTAATAGGCATACAAAAATGTGAAACTTGTAAGTGTCAATTTACATGGAAGGAAATACAAAAGACGATCCGTTGGAATTATAAACAACTTGTATGTAGAAAATGTGGAACGATGCATCAAATTACACTACAGAGCAAATTATTATTTTCACTTACGATAGCAGTATTGTTATTTATTTTCAGTCTAGCTAATCTTTCTTTTAATTTAAGAATAGCGGTAATAATCATCGTCTTCTTATCCGTTTTATTCAGCTTCCCTTATTTTGCTAATTATAAAAAGAATGAAAGCTCAATCAAAAAAGGAAAAAAGGTTAAACGATAACCTTTTTTCCTTTTCTAGCAAGTATTTACTTTACATTACTTTCTTTATTAACACTTTGAGAGATGGTAGGTTTGATTAATAGGGACCCAACGTAATAGAAGACAGCTGAGGAACCTATACCAAATACCACCACTGAAAGCTGAGGTGCAAAGAAGTTAACCAATAAAGCTACTAAAGCAGCCATACCCCATGTAACAAATGGAAGTGGTTTCCAACTCTCGGAACCAAGAGACTGATTTTTTCTTAGAATTAGTTGATCTATAATAATGATTGTAGCGATTGGCGGAACAATTAAACCGAGAAGTTCCAGCCAGCTCTGGAAAGCGTTCCAGATACCTGAGACTGCTGCGATGATTCCAACAATCCCTAGTACGATTGTTAAAAATCTCATGCTTTTTCCTGTCATATGTGAGAAACCGACCGCACCATTATACAAGCAGTGGGTACATCCAACACCTAGATTAATAAAAACAAAAATGAGAGCCAAGAAGGAAAGAAGAGGACCTTGTCCCGATAAAATTGGCATAAAGTCGCCGCCACTCGTGGCAGGACTTTGGATTACACCTGTCGCTACGATAATTGCACCTACTACTTCGGCGATGAACTTTCCAAATGGGAAGGCTGTAATGGCAGCTAACAATCCTTCACGCCCATTTTTCGACCAACGTGTAAAGTCGGCGGTCATCGTACCAGAATCAGCAAACGTTGCAAATACCATGGTGACTGCTGCCCCAAAGGACAGAAGACCTGCACTAGTTGTTGGTTCATAATTAAAAATATCTGTATTTCCAGTTTTAAACGAGATAATAATTGAAACAATACCGAGAATGAGATACAAAGGTGCCGCGATCCATCCTAAAATTGTTAATGCTTTTATTCCAATAAAAGTTGCAGCAACATAAAGAACCCCTCCTATTAAAGTCATTAATAGCATTGGGGCACCAAATGAGCGAGCCATGGTATCGCCGGTAAGCCCTACCATAAGAGCAAACCAGCCTACTACGACTGTGGAAAGTAATCCTGATACGACCATGTATCCATATCGTCCAAAAGTCCTTTGAGCAGTCATTGCAAAGTTTTCTCCGGTTTTTCCTGCCAAATAGCTTAATGCTCCCACAACAAGGCATAGCAGCAAGTTTCCTGCTAGTATTGCAGTTACCCCAACTTTAAATCCAAGCATTGCAGTGATTACTCCACCGATTACAGCGCTTGTCAAAACCATTGGGAAACCAAACCAAACAGCTGCTACAGATGCCAGCGGCTTTCTGTATTCTTTTGGTACAGGGGTAGTTTCAAATTCTGGATCTAATAATTTAGAATCCACATTATTGGTAGACATATTTTCCCTCCAGCCTATTCTTTATTTTTTGAGCGCTTTCAATAGGATCCTATATGTTTATTTTAGAAAGGAAAATTATAGAAGTCTTTGGATAGTTCAACTAGAAAACTCGCAAATCATTTAGTCATTGCGCACAAAGAAGTGTGAATAAATTATGAAGAAAAATACTTTTTGGATATTTCAAACTATATTGACACAATTCATTCACAGACTATAGTCCAAAATATACAGGTGATAAAATATTTTTTTCGGGACAAAAACATCATGTAAATTTTGGGACAAATACCTAGAATGACTTTTGTAAGGATTGTCAATTGTTATTGGAACCAGCTTTTTAAATTTTTGGTACATAAGGAGGAAGATTAGATGATTACGGGTAATGAAGGATTTTCACGAAGAAGGTTTCTTTGTAATGCTGGAAAAATTGGGGGTGCCTCAGCCGTTCTTGGCGTTACAGGTACGATGGATTTGTTTTTACCGGAAGAGGTGATCGCAAATGCTGAGGCTGGCATAAACACCAAAAGGCCCGATAAGAACAGCAGCTATATGCTTTTGAATGTACGTTTAGAAAGCGGTTATAAGTATGAAAATGGTCAAGTCGCCGCAACGGAAAGCGTAATACGAAATCTCCAAATTGTTAAAGGTAAAATTACTAAAATATTAGAAACTAATGTAACATATAATAAAAATTTGGATTGTTATGACGCCAAAGGGCTGCTATTACTGCCCTCCTTTAGAGATATGCATATTCATTTGGATAAAACCTATTATGGCGGTCCTTGGAGAGCTGCCCATCTGAGAAAAAATGGTATTTTCGATATGATTGAATTAGAACAGACACTGTTATTGGAGCTTCTGCCAACTGCTCAGGAGCGTGCAGAGAAATTAATTGAACTGATCCTCAGTTATGGTTCAACGTATGTAAGAAGCCATTGTAATATCGATCAGGTGGTAGGGTTAAAGAATCTTGAGAATCTGAAAAAGGCATTAGCGAACTACTCCGATAAAATATCACATGAAATTGTGGCATTCCCTCAACATGGTTTGCTCCGTTCAAATGTAGAAGGTCTTATCCGTGAGGCAATGCAACTGGGAGTTACCCATGTTGGCGGACTAGATCCAACCTTGGTAGATGAGAATATGGAAAAATCATTGAATACAATGGTCCAAATTGCAGCCGATTATAAAGCAGGAATTGATATCCACCTCCATGAAGGTGGGGAAACTGGAATAAATGCGATTAGACTGCTGGCAAATTTAACTGAACAAGCTGGTCTGCAGGGAAAAGTGACGATCAGCCATGCGTTCTCGCTCGCGTCGTTACCGGCTGGAGCGGATAAGGAAATGGCAAACCTCTTAGCTTCTCAGGGTATATCTATCGCGTCATCTGTTCCAATTGGAAAAGGGGTTATGCCAATTCCGCTGCTCCAGCAGCAAGGTGTTAAAGTCCTGCTGGGTAATGATAGTATCACGGATCAATGGGATCCATTCGGAATAGGAGATACCTTGCAGAAGGCGCATCTTGCTGCACAGCTTTATGGCTGGAAACACGAATACACGTTGTCCCGTGCCCTCTCCCTAGCTACCGGAGGTATTACACCATTAGATGAGTCCGGTAAACAAATATGGCCGAAAGTTGGAGATACAGCAAATGCTGTTCTGGTTCAGGCAAGTTGTTCTGCTGAAACGGTTGCCCGACTGCCTAAGCGTGCAGCCGTCCTGCATAAAGGCGTTCTAGCAACTGGCTCTCTTGTGGCCGTCAATTAATTAATTTAGTAGTAGAGACTTAAGATAGAGCCAAATAAAAGATTGGAGATGTAGATAATTCATACATCTCCTTTTTATTTGGCATAAAGACAACAAGCTATCATTTCATTGACATAATTTAATCACAATCCATTGTACGATTTGCACAATTGAATGCATGGCTTTTTGGATTTGTTACACGATGACGGTGTTATGCAAAATAACTAGAATAATCATGTAAGCATTATATTTAATTGAAAATTGTACAATGCTTCCTGAGACTAAGATGAGTTTGCTGAATTCAAAACCCTTAATTTTTTTCATTCAGTCATACCCATTGCCTTGTATTGTAATCGAAGGGGAGAGCACACTAATTTACGTACAAATTCATGTTAATTCTTACAAACTATTTTTCTTTCTTAGAGGAGGTTCGATCTGCTCAAAAGTTTATTCGACTTCATAATTTTAGAACTATGGGGTGTCATTCTTGATAAATACAATCTCAGGTGATGCTGATTTTATAAAGGAAATTAATAATTCACTTTTCACTGGTTATGTGCATAGTACATTTAATCGAACATTTAATATTAAATCTTTCGAAAATGGCGATTTATATACCATTGCATGCAGCAAACTTGATAACGGACCTAACACGTTAATTATTGATGTTGACAATATGAAGCCGCTGGAAATTGGAGTAAGTGATCGGGTACGTGTTGAACAAAATCTCTTGTATATTGGGGATAAGCTCATTATTTCTATTGATAAAATAAAAAAATGGGAAAGTGTTTTACCAGCATACCCATGTAAAGTGGAAATCGTGAAACAAAATTTAATAAAAATGAAGGAATATATTAACATTCACGGTGTAGGCGGAGGAATAAAAAAAAATGCCATACCCCAAAATCCTTTTGAAGCAGAAGTCTCGAATATGCTTGAGAAAAGAACTCTTTTACTATTAAACGAATTATTAAATGATCGAATCTCATCTGCCTTGCCGCATGCAGTTTCAATTGTTGGACTTGGACCCGGGTTAACTCCCTCTGGTGATGATTTTTTAACTGGGTTATTTACTATTTTTAATATGAAAAACAGCCCTTTTAATCCTTACCGATTATTTTGTGAAGAAGTTTTAAAGAAAGCAAAAACCTTAACGAATGACATTAGTTACATGACTTTGAAAAAAGCAGCATTTGGTAAAGTGAGAGAGTCTATTATTTCATTACTTAACTCTTTATTAGTTGAGGATGATGAAGACTTAATTCTCTCTTTAAATAAATTATTAAACATAGGTTCTTCATCCGGGACAGATATAGCTTATGGCATTGTTTTCGGAATGGAGGCCACTATTAGAGCAGGAGGTAAAGTATGTTAGTACAAGCTTTGATTAAGCCAAACACATATGTCGATTCAGTATCTTTAATGTCGCTTTCCACTAAAGCAAATCAAATTGAAGAAGTGGAACAGGCCATTATTGCAATGGCTACAGAAATGAATAAAGAGGTAATGAAAAATGTCGGTTTACTGACACCTGAAGTAGAGACAGCGGGGGCAAGTGATTTAGTTATTGTTGTAAAAGCAGCAACTGACGAATTATGCGAAATCGCTTTCGAAAAAATAAATGATATATTTACAAAAAAGAATTCTGGTAAAAAAGGGAAAAGTGACATTAAGTTTTCTACTATTTCTGCTGCTGCAGGGAGTAATCCAGAAGCTAATTTAGCTATTATTGCTGTAAATGGTGCATATGCAGCTAGAGAAGCGAAAAAGGCTCTTGAAAATGATTTACATGTCATGATGTTTAGCGACAATGTGAGCATTGAGGATGAAATTGAATTAAAGAAATTAGCTCATGAAAAAGGCTTATTTATGATGGGTCCAGACTGTGGAACAGCGATTATCGGAAATACAGCCCTTTGCTTCGCGAATGCGGTAAGAAAAGGGAATATCGGTATTGTTGGGGCATCAGGAACGGGCAGCCAAGAAGTAAGCGTCCGCATTCACGAATTTGGCTTCGGTATCTCACAATTAATTGGAACAGGCGGTAGAGATTTAAAAGAAGAAGTTGGCGGAATCATGATGCTTGATGGTATTCAGGCACTTGAAGACGATGAGGAGACAAAAGTCATTGTCGTTATTTCCAAACCACCTGCACCTAGTGTAGAAGAAAAAGTATTAGCGAAAATTAAAAACTGTACAAAACCAGTTGTCGTTTGGTTTGTTGGCGGGAATGAAGAAAAAATTACTGCTGCTGGTGCCCATTTTGCGAAAATGTCTAAAGAAGCTGCACTTAAAGCAGTCCTATTGGCTGGGGCAGACGAAAGCAAGTTAAATAAACGTACATTAAATATCCCGCTTATTGAAGAAGTTCGGACGAAGTTAACTCCTGAACAGAAATATATTCGTGGACTTTTCAGCGGTGGAACGCTGGCAGATGAAGCGATGCATGCAGCGATGGAGAAATTCGATAATGTCTACAGCAATATTCAAAGAAATCCAGAGTATAGACTAAAAGACCGTTATACAAGCCAAGAACATACATTCATCGACTTTGGTGATGATGAATACACACAAGGAAAGCCACACCCAATGATTGATCCATCTACACGTCTTGAAAGATTTATTCAGGAGGCAAAAGATCCGTCTGTTGGTGCTATCGTAATGGACTTTGTTATAGGTTATGGAGCACATGAAGATCCAGTTGGAGCTTTCCTTCCAGCAATCATAGAAGCAAAACAACAAGCGGAACAAGAAGGAAGACATTTAGAGATCATTGGATATGTTCTTGGAACAGAATTAGATCCACAAAATTATGAAGAGCAAATTAATAAATTATTGGCTGCAGATGTAACACATGCGAGCAGCATGCAGAATGCTGGCTTATTAGCTAGAGAATTTGTTGTGAAGGGAGAATAGGCATGAGTAGAATTAGCGATTTATTTAAAAGTAGACCACATGTCATTAACGTAGGAATTGAGTCCTTTAAAGATGATTTATTACAACAAGGCTCTGAAGTCATTCATTTAGAATGGACACCGCCTGGCAGAGGAAACCCAGCATTAATTGCTGCACTTGACAAGTTTGAAAATCCTGCAATCTTAGAAAAAATTGAAGAAGCTAACAAAATAGCAGTCGAAAGAATTATTAATTCTCACCCAGTGTTAATTGGATATGATCAAGCCATTAATTGCGTACCTGGTATGACCAAAACAACGATCCTTCATGCAGGACCTCCAATTACTTGGGATAAAATGAATGGTCCTATGAAAGGTGCTGTTACAGGCGCAATCGTATTTGAAGGTTTAGCTAAGGATGTTGAAGAAGCGGCTAAACTAGCCGCATCTGGCGAAATCACTTTTTCACCATGTCACGAACACAACTGTGTAGGATCAATGGCAGGTGTTACTTCTGCGTCAATGTTCATGCACATTGTTGAAAATAAAACATATGGCAATATTGCTTATACAAACTTAAGTGAACAATTAGCAAAAATCCTTCGAATGGGAGCTAATGATCAAAGCGTTATTGATCGTTTAAATTGGATGCGCGATGTTTTCGGTCCAATTTTACGTGATGCGATGAAACTAAATCCTAATGGAATTGACTTACGCTTAATGCTTGCACAAGCACTTCATATGGGAGACGAGTGTCATAACCGAAATGTTGCGGGTACAACATTATTAATTCAGGCTTTAACTACGTATATTTTACAAACTGATTACACAATCGAACAGAAGAAAGAAGTATTTGATTTCGTTGCGAGCAGCGATTACTTCTCCGGTCCTACTTGGATGGCAATGGCGAAATGTGCCCTTGATGCTGCTCATGGCATTGAAAACAGTACAGTCGTTACAACCATGGCCCGGAATGGAGTTGAATTCGGTATCCGTGTGAGCGGAATGCCTGGAAACACTTGGTTTACTGGCCCTGCACAAAAAGTAATTGGTCCAATGTTTGCAGGTTACAAGCCAGAAGATTCTGGTCTTGATATCGGGGATAGCGCCATTACTGAAACATATGGTTTCGGCGGATTTGCGATGGCAACAGCTCCAGCAATTGTTGCATTAGTTGGTGGAACACCAGATGAAGCGATTGGTTTTACAACTAGAATGAAGGAAATCACAACAACTGAAAATCCTAACGTAACAATTCCAGTACTTGATTTCATGGGACTTCCGACAGGAATTGATGTTCGTAAGGTTATCCAAACAGGTATTATGCCTGTTATTAATACGGCGATTGCTCATAAAGATGCAGGTATCGGAATGATAGGTGCAGGAATTACCTATCCTCCAGTGGAAGCCTTTGAAAAAGCAATGCTGGCTCTAGGTGAAAACATTCAATAATATTCAAACTTAAATTAAAAGCCCAGCTTAGATTTTTAATCTGCTGGGCTTTGTTTAAGAGCAGTGTCTACTACTGCAACAAATCAATTAGGACATATTTTGTACAAAATTTATCGTATGAACTGCCTAGATAAATACTTTACTTTTTGGTTTAGGTGACCAATGACCAATAACGTATATCCGTATAGAATTTAAAATGTAATCGATTTCTTTAAGCTTCGAAAAGGAAGAGTTTTTGCCGTAAAAGGAGGAAATATAAGCAAAAGTTAAAAAATTGCTAACAATAATATTATTTTATCTTGCAAACTATTCATATTAAGAGGTGAAATGTAATGGCTCAAACAATTAAATTTTGGAAAAAAGGTGACTTTGCTGCTTCCTTTGGTTTATTCGTTAATGTTTTGACAGACTTTTTGGTTATGATTTCATTATTAATTGGTGTAGTTGGTATGCCAAAAGAGTTTGTTTATAGACAAATAGTTCCAGGCTTTGGATTTGCTGTATTGCTATCTGGCATTATATTTGCTTATTTTGCTTATAAATTGGCTAAGAAAACAGGTAGGACAGATGTTACCGCACTACCATCAGGTTCTAGTTCTCCTGGTATATTTCTTATCGTATTTGTGATTATGCTTCCTCTCTATCAACAAACACAGGACGCTGCTTTCACAACCACAGTTGCTGTAATTTGGGGGTTTATTGAGGCTGCCATATTATTTTTAGGAGCATTCCTGGGTGAAACGATTAGAAAGATTGTCCCAAGAACGGTATTGCTTGCGGCCTTGGCAGGTTTGGCATTTGTATTCTTGGGTATGAACCCAATGCTGCAATCCTTTGAAATGCCTATAGTTGCCTTTGTTGCCTTAATCATCATTTTCATGAACTGGTTAAGTAAACATCCAATATTAAAGAAAATACCTACAGGTTTATTATTGATCGTAGTAGGAACTGCAATTGCTTGGATAGCTGGATATCAAAATCCTGCAGATGTTACTGAAGCACTAAAATCATTCGGCTTTAATCCTCCAATGCTGCATTTAAATGGGTTTGCCGACAGTTTAAACGCTGCTTTGCCATATTTATTAACGGCTGTACCTTTAGGGTTAGCAAACTACATTTTTAACTTGGAAAACGTAGAAGCTGCTGCTGTCAGTGGAGATGAATACAAAACTCGTGATGTTATGCTTGCAAACGGTTTTTCTACTCTAATAGGCGGCCTTTGTGGTAACCCATTCCCAGTAACCGTATATGTAGGACATGCTGGCTGGAAAGAAGTTGGAGCAGGTTTAGGCTATTCAATTGCCAGCTCTGTTGCCATATTCTTATTATCGGTTTTCAGTCTTATGGGACTGTTGCTAGCTGTTGTCCCAATTGCTGCTATCGTTCCGATGCTTGTGTTTATTGCGATTGTAACAGGGCATCAAGTTGTGAAAGAAAGTCCGAAATTTGAAGCTCCAGCAATCTTTATATGTTTCTTCCCATGGGTTGCGAACTGGGCACTTGTTGCTGTTAATAATGCACTTTCAGCTGCTGGTAAGTCTGTGGGGGATGCTGCCGATCAAGTATCTTCACTAGCTCTGCATAATGCTGGACTTTTCTACGATGGCTTGGTTGCTCTAGGTAATGGTGCTCCTATTTCAAGTGTTCTTTGGGGTTGTATAGCTGTATTTACGATCCGCAATACTCCTATTGGAGGCATTATTGCTGCAGTACTAGCATCCGCTTTAACTTTTATTGGTGCCATTCATACAAGCACTATCGGACTTGCACAAGCAACTGCTATGCCTTTCGTTTGGGGATATTTGCTAATTGCTGCGTTCTTAGCGTATAAACTCTATGTAAATAAGAAAGATAATATTGGTCCTGTTACAGAGTAAAAATAGGAGGAATTTGGATATGGATTATATGAAATTAGCTGCAGATGCAACATTTGTTGGTATGGCAAACAAAGTTGGCGGGCCATTCGGTGCAACAATCGTACGCGGTGATGAAATTATCGCTGTAGTAAGCAATACAATGATGAGAGATATTGACCCATCTGCTCATGCTGAAATGGTTGCCATTCGTGAGGCTTGTAAAAAGTTAGAAACAATGGATTTATCTGATTGTGTGATCTATGCAACTTGTGAACCTTGTCCAATGTGTGTGTCCGCCATTATTTGGACGGGAATTAAAGAAGTTTATTACTGTAACACGAGCGAAGATGCTGATAAATTTGGCTTCTCAGATATGCATTTACGTAAGTATTTAACAGGTGAAGATAAAAGTGTTCTCAAAATGGTTAAAGTAGAGCAAAGAAAAGATTGTGATGATTTGTTTGAGTTTTTCCATAAATCTATTAAATAACAAAAAGCCCAGCTTAGATTAATAATCTGCTGGGCTTTTTTTAACTCAGGCGGGTTTTTAAAAAATCAATGACTTGATTAAGTGCATGTTGAACTATCGGGTCTTGGAAGTCTTTATCAAATACATGCTCACCATTTGGAATCGTAATAAGTCTTGCATCAACCGATTGTTTAATAAGGGCAGCTCTCATAAATACTGATTGTTCGTATGGTACATCCGTATCCTTTGTTCCGTGTAATAATAAAGTTGGTGGAAATTCCTTTGTAACATTTCGATTCGGGCAGAATGGATAGAGAGCTTCTTTATTGTTTAAAGGATTTACCCCTGTAATTTCCTCAATCCACACTCCATTCTGTCTCGCATAAACATAAAATAAAAAACGTTCTTCTACGGATGCCTCGGTTACGATACGATCTGTGATCAATTTGTAAGCAAGTTCCTTAGAAACAGTGTCCTTTTGACAATAAAATTTACTTGGACTAGCAGCCCAGCTTCCAACAAGATCCCCGTATCCGTAAAACGAAACAATTGCACGTGGCTTATGAGTAAATGTTCCAGTAGAGAGAGCTAAAAAACCACCGGCGGAACTTCCTACAACTGCAATTTTCTTTGGATCTATTGAAAATTGTTTTGGTCCTTCTAATTGAATCCATCGGATTGCATCTTCGATATCCTTAAGAATTTCAGGCAGTTCTGTCCTAGGAGCCAGCCTATAGTCGATTGAAAATAATGAGAATCCATTGTCGGTGTATAGTTTGATCATTTCTTCACTAATTTCTTCTCTTGTTCCCCAAATTAACCCTCCGCCATGTATATAGATGACAACAGGGGCATTTTCTTGGTAAGTCCCATAAAAATCGGCCTTAATTGAGAAATTTATATCCTCTTTATAAATTACCGTTTTCTTCATTTTTATTAACACGTCCTGTCTAAGTATAGTTTCAGTTAATACTAAAAAAAATAGTCAAATAATGCAATTAAAAGGATTGTGCAAAATAACAAATAATCCCACTGTTTTCAGGTTTTTCTAATCATATGTATAGGACATATTTTGTACAAAGTTTATTGTATAACTTGCCTAAATGAATACCTCCCTTTTTGGTTTAGGTAGACAATGACCAAAAAAGGGTTTCCGTATAAAATTTTAGATGTAACCGGTTAACCATTATTATTATTTCTCTTCCAGCTTTATAAAATTTTAATTGAGATAAGAAGGAGTTTTTGCTGTGAAAAGGAGGCAACTTAAGCAGAGGTGTATTCAATAATGTTAACTAACAATATTTTCTTCCTATCCAACAAACTAATTCATATTTAGAGGTGAACCGTAATGGATCAAACAATTAAATTTTGGAAAAAAGGGGACTTGGCTGCATACTTCGGTCTACTCGCCAATAACTTAACCAATCTTCTTACAATGATGTCATTATTAATTTTTGTTGTAGGTATTCCATCATCAGTCGTTTATGGGAAAATTGCCCCAGCTTTTGGGATGGGTATATTTATCGCAAGTTGTGCGTATGGCATTTTTGCATATCGTCTAGCTAAAAAAACGGGCAGGTCTGATGTAACAGCATTGCCTTCAGGACCAAGTGCTCCTTCTATTTTCACTGTAACTTTTTTAGTCATATTGCCAGTCTATACCCAAACAAAAGATTATGAGTTTGCCATTGGGATTGCACTAGTATGGTGTTTCGTTGAAGCAATGATTCTAGTAGTCGGATCATTATTGGGCGATACGATAAGAAAAATTATTCCTAGAACAGTATTATTATCTTGTTTAGCTGGTCTTGGACTATTGTTATTAGCCATGAATCCAATGTTACAAGCATTTGAAGCACCGATGATTGCTTTCGCTGTGTTAATCATTATTTTCATTAACTGGTTTGGTAAATCACCGGTCTTTGCAAAAATTCCAACAGGGTTTTTATTGCTAGCTGTTGGTACAGGGATTGCCTGGGCTTTAGGTGTGATGGAGCCTGGTGCAATTTCACAATCTTTATCATCGTTTGGATTCAATCCTCCTACATTAAATATTGATGGTTTTATGCAGGGGTTGCCACATGCCCTTCCGTATTTGGCATCAGCTATACCACTAGGTCTTTCTAACTATGTGTTTGACTTGGAGAATATTGAAAGTGCCTCTACTGCAGGGGATGATTATCAAACAAGACAAGTTATGTTAACGAATGGACTTGCTTCTATGCTTGGTGCAACATTTGGAAATCCATATCCAGTAACAGTATATGTAGGACACCCAGGATGGAAATCAATGGGCGCTGGTATTGGATATACAGTAGCAACCGGTTTATCAATGTTAATTCTTTCACTATTTGGTATTGGAGCATTTTTGCTAGCGATCATTCCGATTTATGCCATCGCTCCTATCCTAGTTTATATTGGAGTTGTAACGGCCAACCAAGTTGTTCGTGAAACGCCGAAAATTGAAGTTCCAGTTATCTTTATTGCATTATTCCCATGGATTGCAAACTGGGCTCTAACACTTGCTAATAATGTACTTGGTGCCGCTGGAACTGCTGCGGGAACCGTGGGGCTTGATAAGCTTGCTAGTAAAGGGGTTTATTATGAAGGATTGTCTCATTTAGGAAATGGTGCACCGATTGCCAGTCTGTTATGGGGATGTATCGCGATTTTTGCTATCAACGATAAACCGTTACGTGGTGCTGCCGCAGCAGCAATAGCTGCCGTACTATCCATCGTTGGATTTATCCACTCTCCAACAGTCGCATTTGCTAAAGGTGCTTCTGTAGAATTTTTCTTTGGCTATCTAATGATGGCAGCTATATTTGTTATAAAATTTGTGATGGATCGTAGTAAAGCACAGCCGAAACCTGAAACAGAAGAAAAAATTGCATAATTAGAACGTTAAAATTCACCTTCGATAGAGGATTGAATAGCTATCGAAGGTGAAATTTATTCTAGATTAATGGTAAAGGGGAGAATTTTATGATGGAGCTAATCCTTGCAAGTGAACGTGGAGATCTACAGGCTGTAAAGCAATTATTAGAAAACGGGGCTGACGTGTCTTTTAAGGACGAAGAAGGCCGAACAGCTTTGATGGCTGCTACACAGAAAAATCAACTTTCAGTCGTTAAATTACTATTAGAAGCTGGCAGTGATGTAAATACAAGAGATATTACACAATTAACACCGTTTATTTGTTCTGGTGCAAATGGTTTTCATGAAATTTTAAGCACAATGCTAAAATATGGTGCAGATTTAAATAGTGTAAACCGATTTGGCGGCACTGCATTATTACCTTCCAGTGAAAAAGGCTATCTAAAAACTGTACAAAGATGCTTGGAAGCTGGTATCCCAGTCAATCATGCCAACAATTTAGGCTGGTCAGCTCTATTAGAGTCAGTCATTTTGGGTAATGGCGGCCGCTTATACTCATTGATCATTGAATTACTAGTCAAAGCCGATGCAGATGTAAATTTGCCAGATAGGGATGGGAAATCATCACTTCAGCATGCCAAAGAATTAAAGCATCAAAATGTAGTAAAGATTCTTACGAATGAGTATGTTGAACAGAATGATTATATAAATCGAGCAAAAGCATTCTACTTAGATGATAAGTATGAAGAAGTAATTTCATTAATGAATCAAGCTATCGAAACAGATTCAAATAATTTAGATTATTATTTCTACAAAGGCTATTCTTTCCAAGAACTTAAACGGTATGATGAAGCACTCGAAGCATATAAAAAAGCGTTAGTGCTAAATCCTAATGAACTTGATTTATATTTTTATACTGCTAATTGTTTAAGGTTAATGAAAAAACCAGATGAAGCACTTGCTGAATATGACAAAGCATGCGAATTAGATCCTAATGAAACTTTTTACCGTTACCATAAATCAAATTATCTAAGAGAACTAGGCCGACATGAGGAAGCTGTAGTCGAAATGGATAAGCTTTTAGCACTTCAGCCAAACAGATATGATTTTTCTTTCCACAAGGCAAACAGTTTAAGATCACTTGGCAAGCATGAAGCCGCGATTGAGGCAATTGAAAATGCAATTGCAAACGATCCAACTAATCCATTATACCAATTGCACAAGAACCAATCCTTAGAATTATTAAAAAAACAACTAGAATCACAGGAGGTAAACAGATGAGTAAACTAGTTATTGTTGCTATTGGTGGAAACTCTCTAGTTCGAGACAACGGCCGCGATTCCGTTCAAGATCAATATGAAGCTGTTCAAGAAACTGCCGTGAATATCGCAGATATGGTTCAAGAAGGTTACAATGTAGTTGTGACACATGGAAATGGTCCACAGGTTGGTTTTGGGCTTAGAAGGTCTGAAATTGCCAATGAAATGGCAGGTATGCCGGATGTCCCGCTCGTCAATTGTGTGGCAGATACACAAGGCGGTATTGGATACCAAATTCAACAAGCGTTAACAAACGAATTTACTAAAAGAGGCATAAATAAGAAAGTTGCAACGATCATTACCCAAGTTGAAGTTGACATTAATGATCCGAATTTTGAAAATCCAACAAAACCGGTTGGTTCATTCTTTACTTTAGAACAAGCAGAAGAAATGAAATTGGAACATCCTGAGTGGATTTTTATGGAAGATTCCGGACGTGGATATCGTAGAGTGGTTCCATCACCAAAACCAATTGATATTGTTGAAAAGGAAGCCATCAAATCATTGGTAGATGCTGGATACGTTGTGATTGCGGCTGGCGGCGGAGGAATTCCGGTTATAAAGACAAGAGAGAATGAGTATTTGGGTGTCGATGCGGTAATTGATAAAGATTTTGCTACCAGCCTTTTAGCGGAACAAGTCAATGCTGAGACTTTAATTATTACAACTGGTGTTCCAAGAGTATGTATTAATTTTGGAAAACCAAATCAATTGGCTCTAGAAAAAATTACAGTTAAAGAAACAAAACAATATGTTCTTGAAAACCACTTTGCACCAGGCAGTATGCTGCCAAAAATTGAGGCTAGCCTAAGCTTCTTAGAAAATGGTGGGAAGAAAGTAGTTATTACAAACCCAGAAAGTTTACAAGATGCGATTAATGAAAAACAAGGTACTCACATTGTTACACAGATAAATACAACTCCTTGTATGAAATAATTAATAATAAGAACAAAGTCCGGCACATAGTAAAACAGTGCCGGACTTTGTTCTTATTGTATTTACCTTTTTTCTTTCTCCCGAAATTCTGTTGGTGATATCCCCTCTATTTTCCGAAATAATGTACTAAAATAGTTTTGACTGCTAAATCCTGTATTTTCTGCTACATCAGATATAGTCCAGTTTGGGTGAGCAATTAGAATCCTTTTCGCTTCGTGGATACGATATCGAATTAAATACTCCGAAAAAGCAACACCTACTTCTTCATGAAATTTTCGACTTAGGTAGGTAGGGTTAGCATGAACCACATTTGAGATATCTGAAAGTGAGATTTTTTCAGCAAACTTTTCGTGAATGGCTTTCAGAGAGCATTGGATTAAGCTGGAATAACTTTGAGAAAATGGATTTTCTTTATACTTTGATAGAATTGTTAATAACTCCCTCTCGATAACAGGCTTTGTTAAGTAGTCAACTACCCCAATTCTAATTGATTGCTGAGCATAGCTGAAATCTTGGCAGGCAGTAACCATGATTATTTCCACATCTTTATTCCTTTGCCGCAGTTCTTCCCCAAATTCAAGGCCTGATTTTCCTGGAAGATTAATATCTAAAAATGCTAAATCAATTTCATGATTTAGATTAATTGAATGTGCTTGACTCGCATCTGAAGCCTTGAAAAACTTCCATGAAGGAAATTCAGATAGCAGCAAGTATTCTAGTTGTTCTAACTCTAATGGTTCATCATCAAGTAATAAGACATTCATTTTCATGCAGCCCCTCAGTAAAGTTTCCCATCCAGTTCTTTCATTTAATTTAAACAAAAGGATATTTTAAGTAAATATGATGTGGAAAAGAAGTAGAAAAATCTTAAAAAAGAGTAATAATTCCGAAAATAATTTCATTTACCATTTCCTATAATTAAATTAATAAACAAAATTGTAAAACACACCTGAATAGATAGAAAAGGAGGAAGATTAAATGATTGATTTGCTGTTAATTCACGGTACTGTTATCACAATGGATGCCAACAGGCGAATTCTTGAAGATGGTGCTGTTGCTATTAACGATGGCAGACTTTTAGATATTGGCTTAACAGAAATTCTAGCATTAAAATATGAGGCAAAAAAAGTGATTGATTGCAGTCATCAGTGTATTTTACCTGGATTAATCGATGTTCACGGACATGGCGGACACTCTATGTTTAAGACTATTGCCATCGATAATGACTTTTGGATGCAAATTATGACCAATACGTATAAACATTTTGTAACCGATGATTTTTGGTATTACGAAGGGAAACTCTCTGCACTAGAGCGTTTAAAAGCTGGGATAACAACAGGTGTATCTGTTTTAGGGTCGATGCCGCGGTCTGATGACCCGATCTTCGCGATCAATCACGCAAGAGCCTACGCAGAGGTTGGTATTAGAGAGGTTGTTTGTACAGGCCCTTGTAATCCGCCATGGCCACACTTATTCAGCCGCTGGGTGGATGGTAAACAGATTGCGAAAGAAGTAACGTACGAAGAAGTGCTGCAAGGTGCAGAAGCAGTCATTGAAGCATTGAATCATGCGAATGAAGACCGGACACGTGCATTTATTACCCCTTTTGTCATCGTTACCTCAGTCGAACCATCAGGCCCAACATCACCAGGGAGGCTTTATGGGTTAACAGAGCATGACCTATATCAAGCAAAGAGAATACGTGAGATTGCTAGAAAGTATCAAACACGGATCCATTCTGATGCCTTTGGCGGTATGATTCATCTGGCAGTCAAGGATTGGAAAAACGCCTTGTTAGGACCAGATGTTCACCTTCAGCACTGCCGTGGAATTTCATTCGATGAGGCACGAATTTTAGCGGATACAGGTACGAATGTGAGTGCCTCCCCAGGCATAACCCAGGCTAGTGCGAGAACTCCGGTACCTGAGTTAATTGAATTGGGTGCAACGGTGGCTATCTCTACCGATGGTACATCACCATGTACAAGCTTTGATATGTTTCAAGCGATGCGAAAAACGCAGTTTATTCACCAATCTGCTCTTAGAGATGAATTTTATTTGCCTCCTGGAAAACTATTAGAAATGGTAACAATTGATGCAGCGAGATGCATTGGCTGGGATGACGAACTTGGTTCTCTTGAAATTGGTAAAAAAGCCGACGTCATTACCGTGAACCTTAATCAGCCCCACTTAACTCCAGAATTTATGCATGTCCATCGCTTGGTATATCAAGCAGTTGCAAATGATGTCGACCATGTGATTGTCGATGGTAAGGTAATTATGGAAGGTCGGAAAGTTCAAACCGCTGATGAAAAAACAGTGTTGTATGAGGCCAATGAAGAGGCCAATTCAACTGTCGAGCGGGCGGGCCTTAGGAAGTATATGGAACCCTCCAAGTATTTTTGGGGGCATGCACGAGGCTATGTAGATGAAATGAGATATAACGAAGAAGATTATAGTTTTGCTAGATTGAAAGGAGAATAATAAATGATAACAAAACTTAAAGGAAAATATGTGATTGGTTTTGATGGGGATGATCATGTAATTTTAGAGGATTCAGAGGTTGTATATAAAAATGATACTATTTTATATGTAGGTAAAAATTACACTGGAAAAGTGGATGAAGTTATTGATGCTGGGAACGCAGTCATTAGTCCAGGATTTATCGATTTAAATGCACTAGGTGATATTGATCATGATATCCTGCATTTAGAAGCAGCTAGCGACAAACAGAAAAACCTGCTCTGGTCAAAGAGTTATGTTGAAAACGGTCATCATGAAGTTATGACAGCGGAAGAAGAAGCATTTAAATCATTGTATGCCTATTCTCAGTTGATTCTTCATGGTGTGACTACTGCGATGCCGATTACATCTGTTTTTTATAAAAAATGGGCAGAGACATATGAGGAATTAGCCGCAGCAGCCAATCATGCCGGTGGATTAGGATTAAGGATTTACTTAGGCCCAAGTTATCAATTTGGAATTAGAGTCGTGGAGCCAGATGGAACAATCAATCTTTATTGGGATGAAGATGCAGGGAGAGCAGGGCTAGAGCGTGCTGTAAAGTTTATAGAAGAATTTGATGGTGCCTATGATGGCTTGGTTAAAGGAATGTTGGCACCTGAACGAATTGAGAGTCAAACTGAAGAAAGCCTGAAACTGACTAAATATTATAGTGAAAAGTTAAATGTTCCAATTAAACTTCATGCAGCACAGGGGAGCTTTGAATATCACACAATCTTAGAAAAACATGGGGTAACACCGATTCGTTATTTGTATGATCTAGGCTTTTTAGGACCAAAAACTGGAATTCCACACGCCCATTTTATTGCTGGTTATAGTGAAGCGCAAACCGGTGAGGGCGATGATAAAGCGCTGCTATCAGAAACCAATACAACCGTTATCCATTGTCCTTTAATCATCGGAAGGCATAGCTCTGCTTTAGAATCATTTGCAAAATACAAAAGGGCAGGTATTAATTTAGCACTGGGTACAGACACCTTTCCACCAGATATGTTTCAAAATATCCGAACAGGCAGTATGCTATCCAGGCTGATTGAAAAAGAAGTAGAGGATTCATCCTATGCTGATTTATTTCGAGCTGCAACAATTGGTGGAGCCAACTTTCTAGGAAGGGAAGACCTTGGCAGACTTACAGCAGGCGCAAAGGCAGATATCATAGCAATAGACTTGGACGGCTTCCATATGGGAGTGATAGATGACCCGATTCGTACAATGATTGCTAGCGGGTCAGGAAGAGATGTGAAATTATCCATCATTAATGGCAGGGTAGTTATGAAGGATAGAGTCATTCCTAACCTGGATTTAGAAGAAATTAAATCCAAGGGACAAAAGTATTTTAATAAAATGAAAAAGGGATATTTGGAAAGAGATTATCAACAGCTTCCCGAGAATGAGCTGCTGCCTTCATCCTTTAAGATAGTGGACTTTTTTTAATTTATTCAAGTAGTAAAGATAATGAAAAATAAAGTAAATATTTTAAAAACAAGTAGTCTGAATATTTCTTATAATTAGACAAATGCATATAAAAATATTCAGGGGGTTTTGGTCCATGAAATGGAGATTAGGAAGATTTTTACTCGTTATGCTATTAGCAATCGTTATTACTGGATGTTCAACTAAAAAGGATGTCAGCACAGAGGATAATAACAGCGGTACCTTAAAAAAAGATGGCGGTACACTAGTCATTGCCCGCTTATCGGATGCTGAGAATTTAGATCATCATTTCATGTCAACGATTAACGCGGCAAGTGTTACCCACAGTAAAATATATGAGGGGCTTGTAGGGCGTGATAAAAATGCCGAAATTAAACCTTTACTTGCAGAAGAGTGGAAACAGCTTGATGATTTAACATGGGAATTTAAACTTAGACAAGATGTAAAGTTCCATGATGGAACAGCCTTTAATGCAGAAGCGGTAAAAGCGACATTTGATCGTCTGTTGGATCCAAATGTTGGTTCACCAAGAGCAGTTGTATTTAAAATGGTAAAAGAAGTGAAGGCAGTGGATGAATTTACAGTTCAAATTATTTTATCTGAGCCATTCTCACCATTACTTTCTATTCTAGCAAGCCATGAAGGCGGTATTATCAGTCCAAAAGCGATTGAAAAGTTTGGTAAAGAAATTATTAATGAACCAAATGGTACGGGTCCCTTTGTTTTTGAATCATGGACCCCTGGACAAGAAATTGTCTTTACTAAGAACAAGGAATACTGGGGAACAAAGGCTAATGTAGATAAAGTTGTATTTAAAGTTGTACCGGAAGAAACGACAAGAATCTCAATGCTCGAAACTGGGGAGGCCCATATTGCTGAGCCACTTTCAGTACCGATGATGTCTACTGTAGAAGCTTCGTCAAAAGTAGAGGTCTACCGAAGTGAAGGATTTGGAACGGAATATATTGGATTTAACTTCCAAAAAGAACCATTTAATGATATACGTGTACGTAAAGCAATTTCACATGCTGTTGAAATGGATTCGATTATAAAGGGCGTATACAATAATGTTGGTAAAAAAGCGAATTCATTATTAGGCTCAAAGGTTTTTGGTTACCACGCTGATATGGAAGCCTATGAATATAACCTTAATGAAGCAAAGAAATTGCTTGCAGAAGCCGGCTATCCTGATGGCTTTGAAACAACATTAAAAACAATGGATAGTAAAGAAAGAATCAATATGGCAGAGGTAATTCAGTCACAGTTAAAAGGAATCGGTGTGAAAGTAAATATACAAGTTTTAGAGTATGGTACGTTTGTTGAGCAAGCAAACAACGGTGATTCTGAAATGTTTATCCTCAGCTGGAGAAACGCGACTGGCGATGCCGATTATAATCAATACAACCTTTTCCATACCAATTCTCACGGGGCATCTGGAAATACCTTCTTCTATAGTAATAAAGAGGTGGATAGCCTAATTGATGCTGCCCGTAAAGAAAAAGACCCAAATAAACGTATTGAACTATATGCACAGTCACAAGAATTAGAAATGGAAGATGCCGTATATATTCCAGTAAGGGTGATTGAAAATCTTGCTGCTGTAACTAAAAATATCCAAGGCTTTGCGATCAGCCCATCTGGTTATTTAGAAATCAATGAAGTTTCAATCAAATAGGAAATATGATAAAAGGGATATCCAAGTGGATACGCCCTTTTATCTTGTAACAGTATTAGAAAGGATGTTTTAATATGAGCCGTACTTATTGGTTAACAAATGCCCGCTTAGAAACGGGATATATAATAGAAAATGATAGAGTAGCAGGAACAAAAACGGAGCTATTTCACTTATTAATAGAGGATGGTAAAATCGAAAGAATAATCAAAGGATCAGTGCCCTTTGGAAATGAACATCCTGTAACAGATACAAAGGGGCTGCTCCTGCTTCCCTCATTTATTGAAAAGCATGTTCATCTAGATAAGACTTACATGGGTGACGACTTTCGGGCTTGTATCCCCGCTTCGGGTGTTATTCAACGATGTGAAATAGAAAAAAATATTCTAGCATCCATTCCTTCCAGCACACAGCAACGTGCAGAAGCTTTGCTGGAAGTTTTATTGTCTTATGGATCAACCCATGTAAGAACCCACGTGGATATCTATCCGGAAGCAGGATTGAATAATTTGGAAGGTGTCGGGCGTGCACTAGAAACATATTCAAATAGGCTGAGTGCAGAAATTGTTGCCTTTGCCCAGCATGGCTTGCTGCGTCCTGGGACTGTTCAACTAGTAAGAGAAGCAGTAAGAAACGGTGCAGGGATTGTAGGGGCGGTTGACCCGGCAACGGTGGATAATAATATTGAAGCATCATTAGTACAGTTGATGGACTTGGCTGTTGAAGGGAATGCTGATATCGACTTGCATTTACATGACCCAGGACACTTAGGAACTTTCACAATGAAACGACTTGCTTATTTAACCAAGCAAGCAGGCTGGGAAGGAAGGGTAGCAGTCAGTCATGCATTCGGATTAGGAGATGTCCCCAAAGAAGAAGCAATTGAAATGGCAGGGATTTTAAGAGAAGCTGGAATCTCGATTGTGACCAGCCTTCCAATTGGACGGAATATTCCACCGGTAAACCTATTAACTGAATGTGGAGTGGATGTAGCCGTAGGAAACGATAATATCTTTGATTCTTGGTGGCCTACAGGAAATGGTGATGTACTGGAGAGGGCTGGACGTCTGCTTGAACGATTCAGATGGACAGATGAGGTTTCACTTGGTCAAGCGTTAAAGTATATTACAGGTGGAAAAACTCTGTTAGATAAGGAAGGGAATCAGTTATGGCCAAAAGCAGGTGATGCTGCGAATATCGTCCTTGTTGAAGCTAGCTGTGCGGCAGAGGCAATAGCTAGACGATCAAAACGTAAGGCAGTTATCTATAAAGGTAAGGTAGTTTGTGGTTCTTTGCATTAAAAAATTATTCATGTACCGGTAACTCAATGATTAAAGGGGATAGATTTTCATATCCTCTTTTTTGATAGTGTTTTTAGTAGATTTTTAGGACGGCAAGAAACTACTAAAAGCAGTAAAGATAACGAAAATAATAGTAAAGATTTTCAATAAAAATATACTGAATATTTTTTATAATTAGAATGGATAGAAAAATACGATGAAACAAGGGGGAGAGTTCATGAAAGAAAAACTAGTTATCAGAAAATTTATTCTAGCACTGTTAATGGTAATGTTATTTACTGGTTGTTCTACAAATCAAAGTGCCAGCTCCAATGGTGATGAAAAGGAAGATAAAGCTAAAGATGGCGGTACTTTAGTGATAGTTCGTTTAGCAGACGCAGAGAATCTAGATCACCATTTTATGAACACGATCAATGCTGCAAGTGTAACCCATGGAAAAGTGTATGAGGGTTTAGTAGGACGAGATAAAGATGCTCAAATCCAGCCTTTATTGGCAAAGACGTGAAAACAGATTGATAGTAAAACATGGGAATTTAAATTAAGAGATGATGTGAAATTTCATGATGGAACTCCCTTTGATGCAAACGCTGTCAAAATGAATTTTGACCGGCTCTTAGATCCGAATGTCAAAGCACCTAGAGCAGGTGTTCTCAAAATGGTTAGTGAAGTGAAAGTCATCGATGAATTTACAGTTCAATTTATCTTAGATGAACCGTTTGCACCTTTACTCTCCATCCTAGCCAGTCATGAGGGAGGAATTATTAGTCCTAAAGCGATTGAGAAGTTTGGCAAGAACATCATCAATGAACCGAATGGAACCGGACCATTCTCATTTGAATCATGGACCCCAGGCAAAGAAATTGTGTTAGTTAAAAACAATCAATATTTTGGGGAAAAGGCTAAAGTTGATGAAGTTATTTTTAAAATTGTTCCAGAGGAAACAACCAGAACCTCAATGATTGAGACAGGTGAAGCACATATAGCAGAGCCGCTTTCTGTAACAATGATGGATACAGTAGATGCTTCATCATCAATGGAAGTCTATCGGAGTGAAGGTTTTGGTACGGAATATATTGGTTTTAACACTGAGAAAAAACCATTTAGTGATATCCGTGTCCGCAAATCGATTGCACATGCCATTGAAATGGATTCTATTATCAAGGGTGTATTTAATAACGTAGGAAAAAAAGCGAATTCTTTATTAGGATCTCAAGTATTTGGATATCATGAAGGTTTGAAAGCTTATGAATATAACTTAAATGAAGCAAAGAGATTATTGGCAGAAGCAGGATATCCTAATGGTTTAAAAACAATCTTGTCAACGAATGATGTAAAGGAAAGAGTAAGTCTTGCAGAAGTTGTTCAATCGCAGTTAAAAGGGATTGGTGTTGAGGTAGAAATACAGGTATTTGAAAGTGGAACTTTTATTGAGAAAAGAAATAGAGGCGAATCACAAATGTTTATTAATAGCTGGAGAAATGCAACTGGTGACGCCGATTACAATCAATACAATCTTTTCCACTCGTCTTCAAAGGGACCTGCTGGTAATGTCTTCTTTTACAGTAATGAAAAGGTTGATCAGTTAGTTAATGCTGGACGAATAGAGGGTGACCCAGAAAAACGCATGCAGATTTATGCAGAGGCACAAGAAATAGAAATGCAGGATGCAGTATATGTACCTGTACGTGTCATTGAAAACGTAGCTGCTGTTTCAAAAAAGATTGATGGCTTTAGGATAAGTGCAGCCGGTTATTTAGAAATCAATGATGTTTCAATTAAATAACGAATAAATAATAGGAGAGGCTGATTCTAGTGGTTGGTAAGTGACAACCATTTAGAATCAGCCTCTTCTTTCTATTCCTTTATTGCCTTTAATTCAAATTGCTTATTAAAATAATATAAAGCTAGATATAAAGGAATGGCTAGAAATATCCCTGTAAACCAAGAAATATTTGTTAACGGACCAAGTAAGGGTACAAAATTACCTATTAGGCTTATTATGCCTGCGAAGATGGTTGCAAGCATAGCGGAGAGATTAATCCCATTTGAATATCGATTGTAATTAATAGAATATAATTCTTGTAAATTAATTTCCTTTTTACAAATTAGGAAATAATTCGTCAGCATCACACCTATGACGGGACTTAACAATCCTCCTACAATATTTAAAAAGGCAAATATGCTTGTCGGATTCTCCATTAGCTTCCAAGGCATAATAACTATACCGATAATGGTTGCGGCTAGAGCCCCAGTTTTAAAATTCAGTCTCTTTGGGAAAAGAGAAGCAAGTTGATAGCCGGCAGGAATGATATTTCCAACAATATTAACGGATAAGGTTGATAAGGAAATCGTTAGAAGTGAAAGGGTAATGGCAAATCTATTATCGAATCGCTCCACCACTTCAAGTACATTCCAAATCGGAACTCCAAAAGCTATTTCTGAACCCACAATGATTGAAATGCTGGCTACAGCAAATAATAAATATGTAATAATCAGCCCAGAAATCTGTCCAATTGATTGATCTTGATTAGAACGAGAAAACCTAGTAATATCGGAAACACTTAGAATTTGTGCAACCCATGTTGCCATAATGGCCGAAACACAACTTATGAAAACCAAAATACTATTTCCATCAACCCCTCTTGAGCTATAGTTTATGATTGGGTCAATTCCACCTGCCAGTTTAATCGACCACATAGCCATTCCGCCAAAAACCACAAAAATTAAGGGAGATACAATTTTTGTTAACTTCCCTAATCGATCTATCCCGGCAAAAATGAATAAAACATTAATAATCCAGAAGAGTAGAAAGGAAAGGAGACCAGAAAGAGTTAATCCGAAAAAGTTAAAACTTCCGCCTAAAGATAAATACTCTGGCCAAAATTCCCCTATTAATATACTAATCGCTAGACTGCCTGCATAAGTTTGAAGACCAAACCACATAATTGCAGCAATAACGCCTCTAAGGACCCCCGGAAAGAGAGCACCCTTATTTCCATAGCTTGCACGGAGCAGAATAGAAAATGGAATTCCATATTTGCTGCCAGCATGCCCATTCAATACCATCATGACTGATAGTAAGATGGAAGAAATAATAATGATAGAGAATACCTGCCAAATGGATAAGCCTAATGCAAAGAACCCGCCAATTGTTACATAGGAAGGCACGTTATGAACAGAGCCCATCCAGATGGAGAAAAATTGACCTATCTTCCATGTTCTAGCTTCAGATGGAGTTGGTAATAAATCTGGGCTATAATGGGCTTGATTTTCTATTATTACATGTTTTTGTCTCAAACAAAACCGCCCCCTATAATACCTTACTTTTATTTCTAGTTATTGTCTTATATAGTAAGACAAGTAAACAAAGTACTGTTGAAATCGTAAAGCTAACCCATATTCCTTTAAAGTCTTCCGTTATTGATACAAAAATATAGCCTCCCGCTGCTCCAACAAAGGATGAAAAGGGGACTATGAAAGGGAGAATATTTTTACTTAGGATGATATATAAAATTGGGCTGATTATCGCCGCATAAATATTCCCAGTGAAAAATAATAGCGTGAGCGGCCTGGGCGTAACAATACTGACTATGACAAGTAAACATACACTTACTGCTCCTGAAAAAATATAAGTATATTTCCATTTCTCATCGTTTGTTAGAGTTAAAAACATTTCCAGTATATTTTTTACAAATAGGGTTGTTGTGGCGTGCAATTCTGCACTGAGGGCAGAAGCGATTGAACTAAATATAAAGACAACAAATAGGACGATTAATATAGATGATTGGATTCTGTTGACTAATTCCGAGAACAAGGAATAAATATTTTCAAAGCTTCTGCCGAAAATTGTAATCATTAACAAGGAGGATAATGCAAGTGGGATGGTTGCCCATATTAATCCTGTTAAGGTAAAGGTTAGTTGAACCTTTTCCTTTTGAATGATAAACATTCTTTGCCATGTAGCACGGTCTATCAAAATTTGACCAAAAAAGACAACGATTGCTGTGAAAATAAACCAAAAGGCATCCGTGTTCTTTATATACAATAAATATGGATGATATAGCTTAATTCCGTCATAAACAGGATAAACACCTTCTTGAATATAAAAGTAGACCGGGATAATAATGACCGATGCAAAAATAAGGGTGACATTAACACCAGCCACTTGGTGAAGGCGCTGCATGCCCCCGACTCCTCCGATAAAAAAACAAAAGGCCAAAAAAAGCAATAACCCAATAAAATGAGGAATCGGAAAAATCATATGGATAAGAATTCCTGCGCCCATAGCTTGGACAAATAAGGAATGAAAGCTGGTAAGAATAAGGACTGTGATCATTAACCAATATCCGCTTGGTGTTAATTTTTGTCTTAAAACATCTCCGATCGTGTGCTTACCAGGGTAATTCTCACGGATTCTTTTTGCTAAAAATCCAAATAAAATAGAGGATAACGCCCCCACTAATGAGTATCCAATTCCACCGATTAGCCCATATTTGATCAAAGTTTCCGGAGAGGAAAGGATTGTATTTCCTGTTACCCATCGAGCCAATAAACTAACAACTCCAAAGCTTACCCCAAGTTTAATGGCACCACTGATATATAACTGATAATCATTATTTTTCAATGGAATGTCTCCCTTAAGCGAAAATCCCTTGGTGAGATTCCTGTTACTTTTCGGAAAATTTGGCTGAAATAATGCTGGCTGTTAAATCCGCACCTCTCAGAAACCGTACTAATACTTAAATCAGGATACTCAACGAGCATTTTTTGAGCTTCCTTTAAGCGAAACTCGTTTAAATACTCGGAAAAGCCCATCCCAACTTCCTCATGAAATTTTCTGCTTAAATAAGCGGGATTTATATGAATTTTTGAGGCTAAATAATTTAATGTTAATTTTTCACTATATTCCGCATGAATAATGCTTATCGCATCTACAATTTGCTCAGTGTAACGCCCTAATCTTTCATACTTGCTTAATACGGCCATTAATTCAGCTTCAATAATTGGTTTGGTTATGTAATCAACAACCCCAAGTCTTATCGAAGTCTGAGCATATTCAAAATTTTGAAAAGCAGTAACCATTATAATGTCAATCGTATAATTTTGTGTTAATTCTTTAGCCAAATCCAAGCCATTCTTCCCAGGAATCTGAATATCTAGAAATGCAAGAAAGATGTCATGCTGCTTAACGATTTGGAGTGCTATGGAAGCATCTTGAGCTTTGAAAATTTTCCAGTTTGGAAATTTGTTAAGAATTAAATACTCGAGCTGCTCTAATTCTAGCGGTTCATCATCAACTAGCAAGATATTCATTCGTAATTTTCACCTTCCTTAAATTTCATATTTCAGCATAAATGGAAAAATAGCTAAAACACTTGTCCCATTTTCTGAGTTGATTAATTGTACAGATGTTTTACCATCGGGGAATAATAACTCCAGCCTTTTTGTAATGTTTTCTAAACCAAGTCCCCTATCCAGTGACAGTTCCTCAGGACCTTCAACTGCATTATTCCACACGGTGATATGGATTTCTTCTTCCCGTTTTTCAACGGTTGTTTTTAAAAATGCTTCACCAACATATTTCTCAAAGGAATGTTTAAAAGCATTTTCTATAAAGGTTTGAATAATAAACGGGATGGTAATTGCTTGGTTTACATTTGGATCGATTGAAAATTCGTAATAAAGCCTGTCCCGAAACCGTATTTTTTGTATTTCTAAATAATAATTAACATAGGTTATTTCCTCATCGATTGTAATAAAAGTGTTATTTGTTTGATACTTAAATTTAAGCAGCTTTGATAGAGTCTCAATTGAGCGGATTAATTCAGTTTTTCGATCCAGTCTTGCTAAGCTTAATATTGAATTTAATGTGTTAAAAAAGAAATGAGGCTGAATCTCTTGATTCAATTGGTTGTAAAGAGCAGTTTGCAGCTCTCTTTCTAACGCAATTTCCCGTGTTTTTTTTTCCAGCAGGTCTATTCGCTTTTCAAAAATAAATAAAAAAAGCAATGTAAAGGCTCCTAGTAAAGGTGCAAGGGCTGCAATCATAATATTTAGGGAGAAAGCTTCAACTGTTAACATAACCGAAATTCTCCTTTATATGAAGAAAAAGGGAGGCGTTTGCCTCTCCCTTTTTTAATATAATATTTTACCTTATTTTCTTATAATTAAAAAATAATCTTACATGAATTTTTCTGCGTAATGACAGCTGACCATATGATTTGTATTCAATTCTCTTAAATCTGGTTCTTCTAATTTGCATTTCTCTGTTGCAAATGGACAACGGGTATGGAATCTGCAGCCTTTTGGTGGATTAATAGGAGAGGGTACATCTCCTTTTAGGATGATTCGCTCCCGTTTTAATTCCGGATTTGGTACAGGAATCGATGATAACAATGCACGAGTATATGGATGCAGAGGTGTATCAAATAAATCCTTTTTATCTGCAATTTCAACGACTTTCCCAAGATACATAACCATGACCCGATCAGAAATATGTCTGACTACACTTAAATCGTGGGAGATAAATAAAAAGGTAAGTCCAAACTGTTTTTGCAGTTTCTTTAATAGATTTAGGACTTGTGCTTGAACAGATACATCCAAGGCAGAAACAGCTTCATCGCAAATTATTAATTTAGGATTAACTGCAAGGGCTCTCGCAATCCCAATTCGCTGCCGCTGACCGCCGCTGAATTCGTGAGGGTAGCGGTCAAGTGCCTCAGAGGGAAGCCCGACATAGCCAAGTAGTTCAAGCATTCGATCCATTCTTTTTGACTTTTCCACTACATCTTGAATGGCCATAGCTTCATTTAATATTTGCTTAACGGTTTGCCTTGGGTTAAGTGAAGCAAAAGGATCTTGAAATATAACCTGTAAATCCCCCCTAAGCTTTCTCATTTCCTTCTTATTTAATCCTAAAATGTCTGTCCCTGAATAATAAACCTTTCCGTCTGTAGGTTCATCCAGTCTTAAAATTGCACGGCCAGTTGTGGATTTTCCGCAGCCAGATTCACCTACAATACTTAAAGTCTCTCCCTCGTATAGCTTGAAGGAGATGTCGTCTACTGCTTGTACATAGGCTTTTGGTTTAAAAAGGGAGTCTGTTTTAACTGGAAAATATTGCTTTAGATGTTCTACTTCTAATAATACTTTCTTATCTACTGCAGCCTGCATTATTTTACCGCCTCCTCTTTTACACTTTTTGCATCCCACTGATCTGTATACATCCAGCAGCGAACCTTTACTCCATCATTTTGTTCAATAAGTTCTGGCTGCTGCTGATGACAAATCGGCTGCTGGTGAGGGCATCTAGAAGCAAAGCGGCAGCCAGCAGGCATATTGTAGGGACTAGGGACACTGCCTTCAATCGTTTGTAATTCTTCCTGATCCTCATGAATTTTAGGAAGTGAATCTAGTAAACCTTGTGTGTATGGATGTCTTGGATTAGCAAAAATTTTCTCTGTTGGTGCATGTTCAATAATATTACCTGCGTACATGACGGCTACGGTATCACAGGTTTCGGCAACGACACCTAAATCATGGGTAATCATAATAACCCCCATGCCCAGCTTATTTTGCAAATCTTTAATCAACTCTAGGATTTGTGCTTGAATGGTTACATCCAATGCTGTTGTTGGTTCGTCTGCTATTAATACCTCAGGGGTACAAGCAAGTGCCATCGCAATCATGACACGCTGACGCATACCGCCGCTTAATTGGAAAGGCTCTTGTTTAGCTCTCTTTTCCGGGGAAGGAATACCAACAAGCTTTAACATTTCCACGGACTTTTCCCACGCGGCTTTACGTCCCATTTTTTGGTGCATTCGTAACGCTTCAGCAATTTGCTCTCCTACCGGTAAAACAGGATTCAATGATGTCATCGGTTCCTGAAAAATCATCGAAATCTCATTCCCACGGACTTTTCTCATTTCATCTTCAGACATTGTCACCAAATCTTTTCCTTTAAACAGAACTTGTCCGCCCGCTATTTTCCCAGGAGGGGAGGGGATTAAACGCAGAATGGAAAGAGATGTTATACTTTTTCCACATCCAGATTCACCGACAATTCCTAAGGTTTCTCCTTTATGCAAATTAAAGTCGATGCCATCAACCGCCTTACTTACACCGCGCTTTGTAAAGAAATGTGTTTTTAATCCTTTTACTTCTAAAATCGGTTTGTTATTCTCCGTCATCATCTTTCACCACCTGTTAATTTAATTCAATCCGTTTATTAAAGAATCGGTATAGTACATCGACAATCAAGTTCACTACGACGAAAACGAGAGAAGCAACTAATACCCCGCCTTGAACCATTGGTAAATCCCTCATTCGAATCGAGTCGACAATCATTCTTCCCAGTCCATTAATAGCGAAGATTGATTCAACTAGAACTGTCCCGCCAAGTAAAGCCCCGAATTGTAATCCAACTACTGTAATAACTGGAATTAAAGCATTACGTAATCCATGCTTATAAATAATTACACTTTCACGTACCCCTTTAGCACGAGCTGTTCGGATATAATCCTGACGTATAACATCGAGCATACTAGATCTTGTCATTCGGGCTACAATGGCTGCACCCCCTGCACCTAATGTCAGCGCAGGCAGGATAACATGAAGAATGCTATCCCAGCCAGCAACAGGAAGGATTTGCAGTTTTACTGAGAAGAAATACATTAACATTAAACCAAACCAAAAGCTTGGTAATGAAATCCCTAATAAGGCTACAATCATAACTGTTGTATCCTTTAGGGAATAAGGCTTAATCGCAGAAATAATTCCAGCAGCCATTCCTAAAACAATCGTTATAAGAATACTAAAAAAGGCAAGCTCAATTGTAATAGGTAGTCTCACTAAAACTTCATCTAGGACAGGCTGACTATTCTTAAGTGACACTCCAAAATCTCCACGAAAAACGCTCGTTAAGTAATCGAAGTATTGTACCAATAATGGTCTATTTAAACCTAATTGCTCTCGTATGGCTTCAATGGTTTCCTTTGAGGCACCTTCACCAGCAAGCAAGACTGCTGGGTCACCTGGAACTAACTGCATTATAAAGAATACGACAAAGGTTACCCCTATAATAACCGGGATCGTTTGCATTAATCGGCGTACTATAAACATCAACATCTAATATACCTCCTCTATTTCTTCATTCTTGGATCAAAAGCATCACGTAATCCATCACCAAAAATATTAAAACCTAAAACTAGTATAGAAATAGCCAGCCCTGGAAAAATAGCAATATAAGGTGCTGAGAATAAGAAATCCCTTCCACTGCTTAACATTGTTCCCCATTCTGGAGATGGTGGCTGGGCACCAAGACCAAGGAATGATAAACCTGCTGCAGAAAGAATGACGGTAGCTAGTCTTAGTGTACCTTGTACAATAATAGGTGAAAGAATATTCGGTAAAATATGTTTAAAAATAATCGTTAAATCATTTGCTCCTAGAGAACGTACGGCATCAATATACTCGAGTTGTTTCACTTCTAAGGTTGAACCGCGGACAATCCTGGCGAATAATGGAATAGAGTATGCGCCGACAGCTATCGTTACATTGATTAAACCAGGTCCAAGTGCACTAATGATAGCTAAAGCGAGTAAAATACCAGGGAATGCCAAGAGAATATCCATGATTCTCATAATAGTCGAATCAATCCATTTACCATAGTAGCCTGCAATCAGTCCTAAAATAATTCCAAAGAAGGCACCAAAGATTACAGCGGTTATTCCAATCCCCATCGAAAGTCTGGAACCATATAGGATTCGGCTTAAAATATCCCTTCCCTTATCATCTGTACCCATCCAGTGATCTGCAGAGGGAGGTATTAATTTATTTTCCAAATTGATTTCGTATGGATCATAGGGTGCAAGTAAGGGTGCGAAGAGTGCGACAACAATATAGAAAAGAATGATGATAGCCCCGACCATTGCTGCTTTGTTCATGGTTAAAATAGATAAGAAATCTTTTATTTTAGATTCTTTCGGTTGATTCATTGTTTGTGTTATTACAACTGGCTGTTCTGTTTTTACTTCTAGTGTCATATAAAACCCTCCTTAAATTTTTATTTGAAAGAATGA
This sequence comes from Bacillus sp. CZDM1, assembly GCF_055502545.1. Taxonomy (NCBI): domain Bacteria; kingdom Bacillati; phylum Bacillota; class Bacilli; order Caryophanales; family Bacillaceae; genus Bacillus; species Bacillus sp. CZDM1. The sequence continues at coordinate 70,785 of NZ_JBUESO010000008.1, forward strand.
AGTCGTTTCTAGCTGTCATATCCTCCTTTCAGATACTGTTATTTTTTTTTGGGATTATGTACAAAATTATCAAAATTTATAGGAAAGTAAATATTTTTTAAATTGTTTGTCAAAATACTTAAAATTTTAGTAAATATTCTGTAAATATTCCAGTGCATCATCTTCTATAATGCAGATAAGGATTTCGAAGGAAGAATGAAAACTACTTTTCCTTTTAAATTCAAAATGAAAATAAATAAACAACAAAGGAGAGACGAAAATGGAGAGAAAAAAACGATCCATAAAAAAGGGCTTACTATTAGTTTTAATTGGTTTAGTACTAATGGTGGCTCAAGCTTGTTCGACAAAATCAACTTCTTCTGATAAAGAAGCAAGTAAAACAGAGGGAACGAACCAAGGTGGTACATTAACAGTTGTTCGACTATCTGATGCTACCAAGTTAGATCCACATTTTATTACGGATATCCCATCAGCAAATGTAGTTTATCAAAAAGTTTATCAAGGACTTGTAGTACCAGATAAAGATTTTAAAATTCAACCGCTTCTTGCAAAAGAGTGGACAGTAGTAAATGATACAACTTGGGAGTTTAAATTAAGAGATGATGTAACATTCCATGATGGAGCACCTTTTAATGCTGAGGCAGTGAAAGCAACATTTGATCGTTTATTAGATCCTAATACAGGATCGCCGCAGCGTGAGAAATTCTCGATGATTACAGAGGTGAAAGTGGTAGATGAGTATACGGTTCAATTATCGCTTGCCTACCCATATGCACCCCTATTATCCATTTTGGCAAGTCAGGAAGGAAGCATCCTCAGTCCAAAAGCTTTAGCTGAAAATCCTGAAAATTTAGCGCAGCATCCAGTTGGCACAGGTCCATTTGTATTTGAAGCTTGGAAGAGCGGTCAGGAAATTTCATTAAAGAAAAATGAAAATTACTGGGGCAAAAAGCCAAATATTGATGGTGTTGTATTTAAGGTAGTACCAGAGGATGCTACCCGTCTTGCGATGATTGAAACGGGTGAAGCACACATAAATGACCAAGTTCCTGTTACTGAAATTGAACGAATTGAAGCATCTGAAACAATGGGTCTGTATCGTACAGAGGGACTAGCTGTAGAATATGTTGGTTTTAACACAAAGAAAAAACCGTTTGATGATGTAAAAGTACGTAAAGCAATCAGCCATGCAATTGAAAGAGAAGCAATTATTAAAGGTGTTTACAATAACGTTGGAACTTTGGCAAACGTAGCAATGAGTCCGAAGGTTTATGGACATAGTAAAGAAGTTAAGCCATACAACTATGATTTAAATGAAGCTAAGAAATTGTTAAAAGAAGCAGGTTATGAAAATGGCCTTGAGCTTACATTGTTAACTAGCGATCGAAAAGAACGTATTAATATGGCTGAAGTTATTCAATCTCAATTAAAAGGTATCGGCGTAAATGTAAAAATTCAAGTAATGGAATATGGTGCATATATAGAAATGGCCAATAATGGTGAGCATGATTTATTTATCGGCGGCTGGGGTAATGCAACAGGTGACGGAGACTACAATCAGTATAATTTATTCCACTCTGCATCACAGGGCCCTGCAGGAAACCATTTCTACTATAGTAATCCAGAGGTAGACCAAAAGATTGAAGCAGCCCGTAAAGAAACAGATGAAGCAAAACGTTTAAAGCTTTATGAAGAAGTAATGCAAATGGAAATTGACGAAGCAGTTTATATTCCAATCCGTAACTACGAGCACATGGCTGCTCATAGTAAAAACGTAAGTGGTTTTTGGTTAAATGCTGCAAACTACCTAATGATTGATGATGTAGTAATTAAGTAAAGGAATCAATGGAAAAGTACTTTTGAAAAAAAGTACTTTTCCTAATTTTCTTAATAGGAGGAATAGGAATGACTACTTTTTGGTTAACGAATGTCCGTATAGAAAAGGGTTTTAAATACGATAATCATCGTATTGCTGGTACTGAGACGGAAATTTGTCACTTGCAAATTGAGGATGGAAAAATTATCGAAATCACGCAGGAATTACCGAATTCTGATGTAAAACAAATGGATGCAAATCAACAATTGCTGCTCCCATCATTCAGAGATATGCATATTCACATCGATAAAACCTACTATGGCGGACCTTGGAAGGCTTGTACTCCAATCACAAATGGTATTTTTACTAGATTAGAAGAGGAAAAAGAACTCCTTCCAAAACTCCTGCCGACAGCACAGGAACGTGCAGAGAAAATGATTGAACTGTATTTGAAAAATGGCCATACCCATATTCGGACCCACTGTAATGTGGACCCAGTGATAGGTCTTAAAAATCTAGAGGCAACAGTGAACGCCTTGAAAAAATACGAGGATGTTCTGACATATGAAATCGTTGCCTTTCCGCAACATGGATTGTTGAAGAGTGACTCTGTCCAATTGATTCGTGATGCGATGAAGAATGGAGCAACACTTGTTGGCGGAGTTGACCCTGCTACAGTCGATAGAAATATTGAAAAATCTTTATCTACGATATTTGAAATTGCTGTTGAAAACAATAAAGGTGTCGATATCCATTTACATGATCCAAACACTCTAGGAGCATTTACGTTTGAAAGAATGGCCCATTATACGAAAGAAGCTGGCCTAAAAGGCAGAGCTACCATCAGCCATGGAATAGCATTAGCAGATCTTCAAGGAGAGGCACTGAATGAAATGGCCGCAATTTTAAAAGAACAAGAGATTGATGTAACGACTACAGTACCAGTTAATCGTGCAACCATTCCGATACCAACTCTTGATAAGTTTGGTATTTCAGTATCTGTTGGCCATGACAGTATTACGGATCACTGGTCACCTTTTGGCACTGGAAATACTATTCAAAAGCTGGGAACTCTTGCTGAACGATTCCGTATGTCTGATGAATATTCTCTATCTACTGCTTTGAAATTTGGAACAGGTGGAGTTACTCCGCTAAATGAAAAAGGAGAGCGCGTCTGGCCAAAGGTTGGAGATGAAGCTACTATGATGCTGGTAAACGCATCTTGTTCTGCGGAGGCAGTTGCAAGGAGAGCAGCAGTGGAAGCGTTGTTTTTCAAAGGGAAAAAGGTTGAAAGTAAGTTAACAGAATCCAATCCAGTTCAAGTATAAAGGAGGAATGAAAGAATGACTGTTCCATTTTGGTTAACAAATGTAAGATTAGAAACAGGATATGTTCAGGATGAAAAAGGAGTTTACGAAACGAAAACAGAGCTTTTTCATTTGAAAATCGAGAACGGTAAAATTGTAGAGAAGAAATCTAATAGCTTTGCCATTCCACAAGCTGAGAAAACGATTGATGGAAAAGGGCTATTAGCTCTTCCAACATTTAAAGAAATGCACAATCATTTAGATAAAACCTATCTTTCTCTTGATTGGAAGGCACCCATTCCGGCAAAAAGTTTGGAAGAACGTTTACGTTTAGAAGCGATGGAGCTTGAGGAATTAGCTCCAACAGCCAAACAGCGTGCTAGTACTATGATTGAGTTACTGCTATCTCATGGTTCAACACATATCCGGACACATGTTAATGTCGATCCTTATATCGGCTTGAAAAATCTTGAAGGTATTAAAGCGGCGCTTGAGGATTATTCTGATAAGCTTACATATGAAATTGTTGCTTTTCCTCAGCACGGCCTATTAAGAGAAAATGTTATTCCACTGATGAAAGAAGCAATGAGATCGGGGGCACAACTTGTTGGTGGGCTGGATCCAGCAGGGATTGACCGCAATATCGAAAAATCGCTCTATGAAGTGATGAATCTTGCGACCGAATTTGATGCTGATATTGATATTCATTTACATGATGGCGGCCATGTAGGCTTTTATACGGTTGATAAATTTACTGAAATGGTTGAAGAAGCAAAATGGCACAATCGCGCTGCCGTAAGTCATGCTTTTAGCTTAGGGGAGGTGCCGGTACCTCAGCAGGAAGAAATCGCTGATAAATTAAGTACGCTTGGAATGTCGATTATGTCCACAATCCCAATCACAAAATCATTGCCGCCAATTGACCTTTTAGATAAAAAGGGAGTTAACGTCTATTTAGGCTGTGACGGATTCTATGATTCTTGGGGACCTTATGGTACAGGGGATGTATTAGAAAAGGTAACACGCTACGGTGAACTTTATCGAAGAAGTGATGAACGCTCATTAGCACAATCCTTAAAGTTTGCGACGGGCGGTCCAACCCCTTTAACGAATGAAGGTGAAGTAGCCTGGCCACTTCCTGGAGATGAAGCAAGTCTAGTGCTTGTCAATGCATCTTGTTCAGCGGAGGCGGTTGCAAGAACACCGAAGCGTGAGGCAGTTATCTTTAAAGGTAAAATAGTATCAGGACAATTGTAAATTAAATGCCCCGTTAGTTATTAATTAACGGGGCATTGTTTCGTCTTATGAATCTGCGTGAAGTTTCTTATTTAAAAGTCTAAAAATCTTTAATGCTAATTGGATTTGAAGCAGTTCCTCTGAATTCTTTAAATCAGAATTTAATATTTCTTTGATTTTCTCTATTCTATATATGAGTGTGTTCCGGTGCAAGAACATTGCTTTTGATGTTTCGCTGATATTAAGGTTATTCTGAAAATAATTCTCTAATGTAATAATGTAGCTTGTTCCATGTAATTGATCGTTTTCATAAACTTTTCCGAGCCGCTTCATAAAAAATTCTTCTAATTCCAAGTCCTTAATATTGGAATCTAAAAAGTGATAGATAGAATGATCTTCAAAATGAGATACTCCGCCACTATCTTCAAACTTTTGCATTAATCTTATTGATTCATTTGCTTCTGAAAAGCTTTTATGAAGAGAACGAATTGTTCCATACTGTCTGCCAATTCCAATTAAGAAGGTGGAATTGCTTATTTGCTTATTCAGGATACTGTATAGGTTATTCGTGTATTGTTTTGCTTCGTATACAGAAACTGCTGGCCGGTTTTCATGCTGTCCAATTAAGATGATGATTCGATTGTTTCGATGAAAGCAGGTAACTTCTCCGTCTGCTTTATTAGCGTAATCATAAATTAACTCTACACATTTTCTTGCTTTATTCTCCAAGCTAACCCTTCTAGCCACCATATCCTCATACTGCTGAAACTCCTCTGATTCTATATTAATTACAATACAGTAATACATATAATTTGAATGAAGTCCATGCATTTCACTTAGTGTATGGATGGTTTCGCTAGAGGTAATTTTTCCAGTTAGCAAATCATCGAAAAAGTCCTGTCTGATTTTTAACTTTACTTCCTCTATTTCCTTGGCTTTTATCCTTTCAAGTGCAATATTTGTGGATGCCTGTTCTAAAATAATGAAGTCTAATTCAGCCAGTTCTCTCACTGTTTGCCATACAATTATATATCCATAAATAGAGTTTCCTGCTGCAACAGGCAGGATTCTGCATTTTATTTCCATGCCTTCTAAATAATAAATTCGTTTAATCGTCTTTTTTATTTCACTAACATTTTTTGGAACGGAGTCAATGAATTCTTTTGAGAACACGGGTCTATTTTTCACCAAGTCAAAACAGTATGAAAGCGGGACTTTATTATTTACGTGTTCTGTAAAGTCAACTAACTTCCAATCTTCATTTACAAAAATAATCGGATTGTTAATGGTCTCAGATAACATTGTTAATATTCTATCAATTCCGCCGCCTTCTAGTGTAATTCTAAAAAATAAGTTATGAATGTCTAGGGTTTTTCTATTTAATAAATCGTATCTACCTGATGCTTTTTCATTAATAATTGAGATTACTTTTGATAAAGTATATTCAAATGGTAACTCTAGTAAAGGTAATCCAAGTTTGTTTGCTTGGTCGATCATGTTTTGTGGGAGTTCATCAAAATATCTTTTCATTTTGATAACTAGTCCCGCGCAGTTAATGTCTGAAAGCTCCTTAATGATTCGATTCTGTAATTCTTTATTGTCTTTAAAGATATATCCTGTAGATAAAAGCAGTTCATTTGGTGAAAGCCAGTCGAAAGCCTCAGGATTTTCAATAATATTAACAATGGTTATCTCATTATTAATCCCTTTTTCCCCAGCTACTATTTTTAATCCATCAATGGCTTTAATTTTAATAAGGTCCTTAACAGTCAACAATCTGTACACATCCTAAATTATCATTTCATTACTATTAATTGTACAACATGCTCAAATGAATTCAAGTCTTTTTGGTTCCGTTAAACAATGACGATTATAGGAACTAGAATTAAAATGGTATATAGAATAAGGGGTAGAATGCTATTATTACCTACTCCTATGCTTAAAAGTATTCTTTTTATTAAAAAGGAGGTATATTTACCCTGTAGGTATCTTTAGTCATGCTAAACATAAGTTATTGTGCATATCGCCTAGTTGAATTGGTATTATTTTGGGCATGATAACCATAAAATATTAAAAGTTTTTTAAAGCTTTGTTTTTTTACTGCTATATATGATCCGAACTTTGACACTTTTAGAAATTTGAAAGGTTACTAAATCCCCTATGAATACAGAAAACAAATACTTAAGTGGGTTTCAATGGTTTGTCTATTTGCTGGCAAATTCTATTGCACTTCCAATTGTAATTGGAAATGTATTTCAGCTTACTGCATCTGAAATATCAGCCTTAATGCAGCGAACTTTTTTTATCGTCGGGCTTAGTTCGTTTATGCAGGCGAAATTCGGCCATCGATTTCCCATTGCAGATGGGCCAGCCGGTTCTTGGGTAAGTATTTTTGTTATTTTTGCAAGTATTGGCACGCAGCAAGGAATGACCATGATCGAGACATTACAAACACTTGAGGCTGGTTTAATCGTTGCTGGATTATTATTATTTATACTAGGGATAACAAAATGGGTTAAACATTTATTGTTTCTCTTTACACCAATTGTAACTGGCACGTTTCTGTTTATTTTAGCCATCCAATTAAGTGGAGTCTTTATTAAAGGGATGGTGTCAATAGATAACAGGACCGGACAGATGGATGTGGTCAGCTTTCTCCTCTCTATTATTGTTTTTTTTATTATTATTATATTTTCTTCAAAAGCTAAAGGCTGGATAAAGAGCTATGCCATCTTATTAGGAATCTTAGCAGGGTGGATTACATTTATTGTTTTTGGAAAAGGTCATCTTAGCATTTCAATTTATACTGATTTTATTGAGCTCCCGGAAATTTTCCCATGGGGTTTTCCAAAAATAACTGGCGGTGTATTGGTTACAGCTATTTTATTCACCTTTTTACTCGTTTCTAATACATTTGCTGCCATTTCTGCTGCAGAGGAATCAATTCCAAATAATAAAGGACAATTCCATGAAAAACTTATTCGGGGAACGTGGATAGGGGGAGTTTCTCATCTTTTTTCTGCAGTATTCTCAACAATTGCTGTTGTACCATTGCCAGCTACAGCCGGTTTTGTTAGATTAACAAAACAATATCGTATTATTCCTTTTCTGTTTGCTTGTGGGATTATGGTAATCATTTCATTGTCTCCAAGTATTGTTGGGTTGTTGGCCACCTTACCTTTACCAGTAGCCAGCGCAGCACTTCTAGCCACACTAATCGAGATGCTGGGAATAGCAATTCGTTCACTGACAAAACAGCCGTTAAATGACAGGAATATTACTATTATTGGGATATCTTTACTATTTGGTATTGGAGTCATGTTTTTACCCGATGAGACCTTTAACGGTCTTCCATATACCTTTCAAAATATAGGTAAAAATGGTTTATTAGTAGGAACATTTCTAGTGATTATTTTTGAACAACTTTGGAAACCAAAAAATTAAGCTGCAGAGGCAAATGTTTCTGCAGCTTCACTATTTTGAGTGCTGATAGAGAAAATAAATCACCCGATCTATTGATTATTGAACTTACATTAATAGGGTGTATAATCAACGTTTGGCGTATAGTTATTGGTTGCATTCCATAACAAGTACTCATTGATTCCCTGTGTATGTAAAGCTCGGATTTGATCTTCTACTTCTTTCTTGCCATAGACCTTATAATTACCATTTCCAAGCCAAGAAGCAGTAAAATCTTGCAGCCATGGCCGAGATATTGGGGGATTATTTAACTTCTTTAATCGTTCATTTTCAACCTTAGCATAGCCCTCAACGAGGTGATAGGGCTGTAAATCAGGCTTTTGAATACCAAATATGGCGGTCCAATGACTTGGATAAATCATCGCAGAAATAACATCAACGTTCTGAGCGATATTTGTGAAATTCTGGCCAATTCCTGCTGCCTCATGAATGACGGTTGCATTTCCAAAGACATCGACTGAAACCTTCACATTATAGGGCTTGAGTTTTTCTTTAGCGTATCTTACAAACTGGCTTACAGCTGCAACCCTATTTCCTTTAAATGCCGATTTATCGTAGACAAGTTGGTTTTCTACCTTTTCAAACTTCTCAGGAAATCGTACATAATCAAATTGAATTTCTTTAAATCCAATTCTTACTGCTTCCATAGCTATCCCGATATTATAATCCCAAACTTCCTTAAGAAAGGGGTTAGTGAAGGAATCTCCCCGGGCATTTTTCCATATTCCATTAGTGGTTTTATAAGATAAATTTGAATTCTTATTTGCTAATACATTGTCCTTAAAGACGACAATTCTGGCGATTGGGTAGATGTTATTCTTTTTTAATGTGTTCATGAGTGAAGAAGGATTTGGAATGTATGGACGTCCTATTGTGTAATAGGGTGATTTTTTTGAAGGGATGAAGGTAAGATTCCCATGATCATCTTTAATATCAATGACCATTGCGTTTAAATCGGTGCTGTTAACGAGTGAAAGCAATTGGTTAAATATAGGTTTATTTGTATTTGGAGCATTTACATAGATACCTCTGATAGGTCCTGGAAATGGTTTAGACGCTAGAACTATTTCATGAAATGGAGGGCTGAAGGTTAAAAGGATGACAAAAAGAGTTAATAAATATTTTCTCATAACAAAAGCTCCTTTGTTATTTATTACTTAATAGGTTGTGCATTAAAGGTGATTTTTATAAAAAAAAGCTATCTTGAAGATCAAGATAGCCCAATTTTTATAATAAATTAGTCCGTTGATTTGGGCTCCGGGCGCTACGCTTTCCGCGGGCGGTCCGGGGAGCCTCTTCGGCGCTGAAGCGCCCTCCGCACAAATCAACTTAGTTAAACTAATTAATATTCACCTTTTAATACAGTCTGCATTTTTAAAAAATCAATTTCAATCCTACTAGGATTAGGCCGATTAGGAATCCGCAGACGGCGCCGTTTACTCGGATCCATTGCAGGTCCTTTCCAACATTATTTTCTATCATGTCAATGAGAGTTTCATTATCCAATTTTTCTAAGTTCTCCTCAACAAGCTTTCCAATTTTCGCATGATTATTATCCACAAAGATAGAAATTTGATCCTGAATCCAAGCCTCAATAGCCTCGACTTTTTCATTATCTGCTTTCAGGTTTTCAAGTGCCTTGGATAAGAGAGGGAGGAGATATTCGTAAAAGTTAGGTGCTTTGATAAGGGAACTTGCTTTTTGTTTTAACTGTTCAACAAATTCCGTGATTTTATCCTCTAACTGCCATTCTGAAATCATTTGTTCCTTTATGGTGTTTAATTCCAAAGCGAGATTTTCGTCGGATTTAATATCTTGTAGTTTTGTGTTTATATGAAAAAGTAAGGTTTGCCTATTTGGATTAAAAGGGTCACTAAAGCTTTTTACACCTTTTTGTATAAGACCTTGAATAATATTCCCTAATTTTTCCTCATTTACAATGTTCGTAAATGATTTAAGTGCAAATTGCATAAAACCATCTGCTTTGATATTTTCAAGTGCATCCACTGCCATCCTGCCAAGTCTTTCTTTTGTACTTTCCTTTTTTGCCCAGTCATCTACTTCTTTTAGGATGAAATCGAGTGCTTTTTCATCATACTTCCTATTTAGCAGTTGATCAATGGCTGTGGGAAGGTAGTTACTTACGTCTAAATCTTTAAGCTTTAATTTTAATTCTTCTGAGATGATGGGTGCCAGCTTTTTACTGTCAATAGAATGAAGTAAATGTTGAATCAAGTTAACAACAGCATTTCTCACAGGCTGTCCGCTTAACGAATTCTGTGCTAAATGAAATAGTTTCTCGGTAAATGAAATGCTCGATATTTTTTTTCTAATGCTTTCTTTCGTGAGCCAATCATTTTCAAGCATTGAAATAATTGCAGCTATAATTCTTTTGCGATTTTTTGGTAAAAGTGCTGTATGAGGTATTGGTATACCAAGAGGGTGACGAAATAATGCAGTAACTGCAAACCAATCGGCAAGTCCTCCGACCAACCCTGCTTCAAATCCCCCTTGAAGGATTATTCCCCATAGGGAATCCTGAAAAGGGAAGGTCGCGACAAAACCTAATCCCATTACAGCTAGAGAAATCGTCGCTAAGTGCTTCGATTTATTCTTTTTTCTCGACATCTTTGAATCCCTCATTTTTTTACTAAAGTATGCTTGCTAATGCTATTATCTCAATATCGCAAAAAAAAGCAAAAAAAAACTCCTATCTTAATGAGAGGAGTTTTCCATTTTTCTCTTTTCAGGTTTAATATGTGTAATAAGCCCATCCAATTCCGTGATATAAAACTGTGTTTCGGGTGCAGATTTCAAATATTTTTCTTGAAGTAATTGGTAATAGTTAACTCTTCGATTTGGATCAAAGCGCAGCATTGGGTATTCCTTGCGCTCCTTTACGAACAAGTCTACTGCTTTTTGTACCATATCCATTTCAGCAGGAATTTTCTTGTCTTTTTCTTCAAAAAGATCATAGGTTTCTTTAGACATATAATACTTCTTGGAAGGAAGCCCGCCTAGAATATTGGCCAGCTGTTTAAAATCGATACTGTTATCCTCCTGAATAATTATCGTACGGTATACACCTTTTGGCAGGTTATCAGAAAATTGTCTCACAGCTTTCCGAACTTGATCAATGGTAACATCAATCATAGGATAGTCAGTAGTTTCATTTTGTTCTCTTTGTACGTCATAATCTTTCTGAGAAGTGTCTTTTACAGGTGTTTTAAAATACTTTTGGACCATTACGTACCCTGTAAGTCCTCCAATTCCAATTCCAATAAAAGTAAATATAACGGTTAACCACGGTTGGAAACCGTATTGGGCATCTAAGAAAGATCCAATTTTATAAAACCCGAAGACCGTTAAGGCGATTGTTAATCCAAATACCATATTGAGTGAAAGGGTTTTCATTAAAAAATTTGAAAACTCGTTCCAATGTTGATCGTTAAAGTTTTTTTCATTGTTAAGAAATTTTCTTACCTCCTTTTTCATTTCTTCAGACACCTTGTTTTCTTCGAAGAAGGACTCTAAATATTCACTTTTCGTTTTTTCATTATTTTTTAAAATACAAGCTGTTTTTTCTGTTTTTCCTTTTGTGTAATGAACGTAAATAAATTTTTCTTCAAAACCCAATTCAAGATTCTCAGTTACTCTGCCTAAGTACTTGGTAAACTTGTGTCTCATATTTTACGCCCCCTTACTATCTTTATGCACAAATGATTGGGAACGGAATGATTTCTCTTTCACTTCCATTAGTATTTCTTTAGCCTGTGCTTTAGCGTCCAAAATCATTAATCTGGCTTCGTGTTCACTATGCCTCATTATTTCCCTGGCGTCTTTTCTAGCTTGATTAAGAACTTCGGCACTAAGTTCCAAATTTTTCTCAGCTTCCTGCTTATATTGGTCTGTTAATTGAAGCTGATTTTCAATATGTTGTTTTCTACTATCCAAGACTTCAACTAACTTCTTGAAAACAAGTTTCTTTAAAATAAAGACTAAAACAGTAAAAATAAGAGCTTGATAAATCATGGTTCCAAAAGAGATGGGAAGTCCAAACAGTGTAATATCACCCATAGTAATTCAACTCCTTTCATTTTATTTGTTTACTTCCGCTTTTCGTATTTTCTTTTTATGTTAAGCGGTGAGCAATATAAACCATTGTAAGTGTTACAAATATGTAAGCCTGAATAGCACCGATGAAGACACAAAATGCCTGCCAAATGAGGAGGGGAATAGCAGCTAGTGAAGCGACTGCGAATCCATGGGTTACAGCACCAGCAAGGAGAGCAAGCATTACTTCCCCAGCATATATATTACCAAATAATCTTAGCCCTAAGGTTAAAGTTGTAGCAAATTGTTCCAGGATATTAATGGCAAACAAGGCTTTAAAGGGTTTGAAAAAGCTGCGCAAATAATGTTTAAATCCATGTAGACGAATGTCAATGAAATGTGTGTAGGCAATGATCATGATGGCTAATGTCATGGTAACATGAGCATCTGCGGTCGGGGAGCGCCACCATGAAACAGGGTGTTCTTCAATGGTTATGATTGAAAAGGGGACGCCTAAAAGATTGGCAATAAACAAATACATTAAAAGAGATACCCCAGTGGACAAAATAAATAAATTATTGTTTGGTCCCATTGAATTATTCATGATATCCCTAACAAAGTCCATGATCCATTCCATAAAGTTTTGCCATTTTTTAGGTATACCTTCGGTGAGGTTTCTTGTAGCAAGGTAAGCAATGAAAAAGACCAGAATGGCAGCGATGGTGGTGGTCAAAATGATGGATAAATCGAAGGTCAAATTAAAAAGTACTGCTTGTGGCCTAGAATGTTCCATGATGTCTAACCCCTTTCTATAATAGGTTAAATAAGCTTTACTGCTTAAGATATAGGAAATATTTACTAGGTTAGCGCTTTCATTATAAGGCCAATCAAATATTATTGCACCATAGTTAACAATTTATTGCTAATTTTCAGAATTATAAAGTTAGCAAGGTTACAAACAATTTTAATGTATAGTTGATTATACAATTTATTTTGATTGGAATAGTAATAATAAAGGAATAAGGGCAGCCAGTTAAGGTGGCTGCCCTTAGTTGTTTTTTGGAGGAGAACTAGTTTACCGCCATAGTTTCCTTAAAAGTTATTTGAATTTCATTCATTTCATCGTTAAATGATAGACAGGTTTCAGTATCCTCAAAGAACCATACATCATTTCCTTCAACATAGAAGTTAATCCCATTAATTTCTTTCGTAAAGCCAACATTTGTTGGTGCCTCTGCTGAAAATGCAAGGCTAAAGCCCTTGTTTTTTTCACCGAAACCACTGTATCGCGGAAACATTCTTACGGTATTGATCTCAAATTCACTTGTAAACCACTTTGCAGCTTTTTCATCAATTGAAATTAACATATAAAATGCACCAACCTTTTCAAAATGGTAATATCCAAAACTAAGATTGAAAACCCGGGAAATGTAAAAGAACTATTATCATTTCTTATGATATTAGATTAAGGCTTTTTATTAGAATTGCATGTGACATTTTTCACGAGGATACCTATTAGAAGGCTGATTTTATAAATCGTTCATATTTCTGCAATAATCATTTTAAATGGTGGATACTAAAATAAAAATCGTTCAGTATTGTTTTGGAATTTGTAACATATTTAAATTGTTAAAGATGATAAAATATACTTACTACGAAAAGGGAGTTATTATGATGGAGCATAAACTTGATAAATTGACAGAGGACATATCCGATATAAAAACGTTAATTCATACTTTTAATAAAACCTTAGAAAATATTGAGCACAGACTTTCTCGATTAGAACAAATGGATAGTATTGAGCATCGAGTAGAGGTTAACCAGATTGACTTATCAGATATAAAAGAATCCCTGCAGCGTATTGAAGAAGTACAGAGTACTGTAGTAAAGGAAATAAAGAATCATTCAGGAAAAGGTGAGGATATCCAATATATTAATCGACGTCTGGATTCACACCTCATTAAATTAGCCCGAGCAGAAGAAGATATCATAATCTTAAAAAACAAATAATTACAATGAAAAAAGATCAGAAGTAAATTCTGACCTTTTTTCATTTGATATTTTATAAAAAAATGTAACCGTTTACAAAATTATTTAAATAGTGATTTAACACCTTTAAATAGTAGTGCTGAAGAAAAGATAATGATTGCTAATGCGCCAACGATATCAAAAACTGGACCTAAGAAACTTAAAAATGATACCGGCTCAAAGCTCATTAAGGCAAAGCCAGAAAGTATAGACGCTAAAAATAAGAAAATTAATTCCATCGTAATTTCTCCCCCCTTTAGTTTAGAATATGTTTTCAAAGGGGGGGGTGATTGGATTATAGAAGTAATATTACAATTTTATTACAAAAAAACAGACCAAAATTGGCCTGTTTTTTTTCGGGTCTGTTTTTAGGAGAGTACCTCTGTTTGTGGTAAGGAAATTTTATTTTCGCTTGGTTCCTCTTCATTGATTTTCTTTGTTACCTCAATATACTTAATGTGATGCTCCTCCATATCGAGTATTTTAAAGCTATATGATTCGTGATGGATGGAGTCTCCTTCTTTTGCTTCATAATTTTCAGTTAATATCCAGCCGCCAATAGTGTCTATATCTTCATCATCAATGTCGACTCCCAACAAGTCATTGACTTCTGTAACTAAAACCTTAGAGTCGATAATATAGTGATGTTCCTTAATTTTACGTATCATAGGTATTTCATCGGAATCAAATTCATCGCGGATTTCACCAACAATTTCCTCGAGAATATCTTCAACTGTAACTAATCCCGATGTTCCGCCATATTCATCCATTAATATAGCCATATGCATTCGATCTTTCTGCATTTTGACGAGTAAATCATGAATGGGAATCGTTTCAATTACTCTAATAATTGGGCGGGTATAATGCTCCAGCGTTTTAGTTGAAAGGGTTTCTTTACTAATTAAATCTGTCACCATTTCTTTAATATTAACTAGACCAATGATATGGTCTTTATCACCATCAATAATCGGATATCTCGTATATTTTTCCTCGCGAATTACTTGGAGAAAAGTATCTAACGTATCATCTTTCGACAATGAAACGATTTCCGTCCGGGGAACCATAATTTCTTTGGCAATCCGGTTATCAAATTCAAAAATTTTATTTACATACTTAAACTCAGATTGGTTAATTTCGCCGCTTTTATAGCTTTCAGAAAGGATAATTCGAAGCTCTTCCTCTGTATGTGCCATTTCGCTTTCAGAGACTGGCTTAAGACCAAAAATGCTCGTTACGATCCGTGCTGACCCATTTAATAACCAAATAAAGGGATACATCACTTTATAAAAGAGAATTAAAGGCCGTGACATAAGCAGAGTAATCATTTCAGCTTTCTGTATAGCCAGTGTTTTAGGTGCAAGCTCTCCTACGACAACATGTAAAAATGTAATTGTCGCGAAGGCAATCCCAATCGATAAGATGTGGGAAACACCTTCAGGGATCTCCAGCCCATTAAAAAGGGGAGCGAGTAAATGCTCAATCGTTGATTCCCCAATCCAACCTAAAGCCAGGGCAGTAATGGTAATTCCTAACTGACAGGCTGAAAGATATTCATCCAGGTTTGAAATTACTTTTTTTGCTGAAATAGCACTCGAATTACCTTCTTCAATTAACTGATCAATTCTTGAACTTCGAATCTTGACAATAGCAAACTCTGAAGTTACAAAAAAGGCAGTTAAAGCAATTAAAATGGCTATTATAACCAAGTTAAATATGTCCAAATAAGTTCCCTTAGCTCGTTAAATACGAGTTAAGGAGTCACCTCCTAGTAATTTAAAAAAATTAACTCGTTACATTCAAAAGGGATTTCATCAAGACTGATTTTAGCAACATTAGATTTGTTGTGAATTTCTCTTTCTGCAGGTCATCTAATTTTTCAACAACTGGGATTAGGTCAACTAAATCATTTTGTAACTGCTGCATTTGCTGTGTTACTGCATCTACATGCTTCTCCACTTCTGAATCACGAATTTTTTTTTCTTTCTTCCTATCTAGTTTTCTTTTAATCTCTTCAAGCGGATAGTGTAAATTCTTACACTCTTCAATAAACTTTAAATCCCTTAAGGAATCATCAGAATAAATTCGGTAATTAGATTTCGAACGTTCTGCGCTTAATAAACCAATTGATGTATAATAATCAATTGTTCGTTTGGAAACCATTGCAATTTCTGCTAATTCACCGATACGATAGACAGCCCCATCAAATCACCTCGGTAACTAAATTTACAAACAATTATAGTAAATTACAACTGTACAGTCAAACGTTCTAGTTAGTATATTAGTTGGTATCAACATTTTATGAAAAAAGTCTTGTCTATATGAATTGTAAAATTATAAATTTTCAAAAAATAATTAGAAATAAACGTCTCCTACATAGGAGACGCAGCAAGAGGTAATTTAAGTGTAAAAACAGTTAATTCTGGAGTTGAAATACAGGTTAAATCACCCTTATGTTTTTCAATGATTTCTTTACAAACGAAAAGCCCAAGACCAGTACCGAGTTTTTTGGTTGTAAAGAATGGCTCGAATATTGTTTTACTTAATTCTGAAGGAATCATTGGACCATTATTGGAAATGGAGAAAATAACATGTGTATGATTCTCTATATGACTTTTAATCTCAATAATTGGATTAGAGATTCTGTGATGATTTAACACGTCAATCGCATTAAATATAATATTGATGAGTACTTGCCGCATTTCATCCGCATATCCATAAAGTGTGATCTCATCGACGATTTCTTTCTTTATTTTTACTTTACCATCTAAAATACTGGGATATAAGAAATTTAAGACTTCATCAATCAATTTATTTAGATGAAACTGTTCTTTTTCTTTTCCAATTAGTTCTTTTTTAGATAGAAGTAAAAATTGCGAAATCCGGAAATTCAACTGTTCTAACTCACTGGAAATAATCTCTAAATATTTCATATTAGGATGGTCAGCCTTAAGCAGCTGAACAAACCCTTGAATCGATGTTAGAGGGTTTCGAAATTCATGAATAAAACTAGATGTCATTTGGCCAAGAAGTGTTAATCGGTCCTGATGAGTTGAATCAATAAACATTGTTTTTTCTTCAATGATTTTGTTTTTAGCTTCTGTATAGTGTGTAACCGCATAATATAGAAATTTATCAAAAGTATAATTTATCTTATTAATCGATTCCTGAAGGTCTTCCCACTGAAGACCAGCCCTGTGTAGATAACTGTAGAACACACTTCTGCCAAGATTAACATTATAAACAAAGTCACCAATATTAATATTCGCAAGAGCTCTTTCCTCAGAAATTTCAAGAGCATATTTTTTGATAATCTCTAATAGCTCTTCCTCACTCATTGTATGCATAGTTAGGATAACATTAAATAAAGCAATTCCATTTTCACGTATTTTTTCTTTATAGGGATCCCCGTTAGAAATGACAATTGACTTTTCCCACTCACGTACTAAACTTTCTTTATTCTCATCAAAAAAGGCTATTAATTCCGTTTGTACTTCAGATAACATCACAGTTTTCCTCCTAGGACATGTCAAACTGACTAGTTATTTATTATTATACCATGTATGGAAGTTTTTCCTTGTAAAAGTTCTATAAAAATAGTATATTCGTTTATGAAATCAATTAAATATTTCCACAGGGGGAGCTGCTTATGGCGGCTGAGAGTGAACGTTCGAGTTCTGACCCTACGAACCTGTTAGTTAACGCTAGCGTAGGGATGTGGTTTGCCAACTATTAAAAGCTAACAATGCAGACAATCCTAACTGTCCTGCATTGTTTTTTTGTTTTTAAGGCGCCATATTAATTCTTAGGAGTTATACCTGTCGAACGTTCTCCAATTTACAAACTATAGGGGGAACATGTATGGGAAAAAAACGAAATAACACATTATTTTTAGTTGAAGTGGCCGTGTTTTCTGCACTTGCTTATTTATTGGATCTTGTTTCGGGGCTATTGTCATTAAAGATATGGCCACAAGGAGGTTCGATTTCAATCGCGATGATTCCGATTTTCCTAATGTCATTTCGTTGGGGAATAAAAGGAGGAATCTTGTCCGGATTTTTATTGGGTTTACTTCAATTCATCCTTGGCTTTTCTCAAATTTATACCCTTCTTCAAGGAATTATTGATTATGGAATTGCTTTTTCAGTGGTTGGTTTAGCTGGAATTTTTGCTTCACAGGTGAAGACTTCTCTTAAGAATAATACAAGAAATTGGGTTACATTTGTTCTTTTAGGAACGTTTTTAGGAAGTGCCTTGCGTTATCTTGCTCATGTGTATTCGGGTATCGTATTCTTTGGTGAATATGCACCTGCTGGTCAGCCAGTTGCTGTTTATTCCTTTGTTTACAATGGAACATATATGCTTCCAAGCTTTATCGTAAGCGCAGTCCTTGTAATCCTTGTCATTAGTGCAGCACCCAAAAAAATGATATAAGTTGAAAAATAGAAAAGTCTGTGACTTTTCTATTTTTTTTCAAATTTTTGTCACAGAATGATCTGTTTTTCAATGGTAAAATGAGGTTATAAATAAAGATAATCATTCTCAATTAAAATACGATAGGGTGATAAGGATGTTCGGTTCTTTTAAAATAGGAGAAAAAGGGAAAATAATTAATATTTCAAAGGTTGGACGCCTAGTCCAAAGAAGGTTATTGGACCTTGGAATAACAGAAGGATCTGAAGTTTGTGTAAAATGTGTTATGCCTTTTGGCGGGCCAGTCATGATTGAGTCTTGTGGACAGTGTGTAGGACTCCGTCGCAAAGAAGCGTGTTTAATAGAAGTGGAGAGAGTGTAATGGAAATTGCCCTTATTGGAAACCCAAATACAGGTAAAACCTCATTGTTTAATAATCTTACAGGATCCTATGAGTATGTGGGCAACTGGAGCGGTGTTACAGTTGAAAAGAAAGTCGGGGTTTTCAAGAATCATATAGGAAAATTAATTGATTTGCCTGGAATATATTCCTTGAATCCATTATCAGAGGATGAAGGAGTCGTTACCACTTACTTTCTAGAGGAACAAGTTGATAGACTGTTAAATATTCTCGATGCTTCTCAATTAGAACGAAATTTGCATTTGACCTTGCAGCTTCTCGAATATGAGAAACCTGCCTTGATTGGTTTGAATATGATTGACGTCGCGAATAATCGCGGCATTAATATAGATACAGATAAGTTATCCCAGATTTTAGGTGTACCCGTTGTACCTGTTGTGGCAAGAAGTGGTAAAGGCTGCGACACTTTAATAGAAGTTATCTCAACAAGTACAGATCATTCAAAGGTAAAAAAACATGTTTACTATGGAAAAGCAATCGAGGACGGTATAACCAAATTAAGTATGGAGCTAATAGGAAAAACAGAGCATTCACCGAGATGGCTCGCCATACAACTATTTGAGGGGAATGAATACGTAAATCATTATCTTTCTGACCTTGTAGAACCTAGTATACTAGTATCACTTGTTTCAAATTTGGAATCAGTCGTAAAACAAGAAAAGAGTCATGTTAAATCGCTGGCAAACTATATTTATCTGAAGAGAAAAGAAGTTATAGAAAAAATAGTAGAGGCATCTGTTCAAAAGGGGAGTACCATTGTACCTTTGTCTGAAAGAATTGACGCCATCGTAACCAATCGCTATTTAGGAATGCCAATCTTCCTAATATGTATGTATTTGATGTTTATGCTGACCTTTGATTGGCTGGGTACTCCATTATCTGATATTTTGGACGGGATATTAACAGGACCAGTGACCACAGGCTTCGAAAAATTCCTTGGTGTTATTCATGCTTCAGACTTTATCCATGCATTGATTATTGAAGGACTGATTGCTGGTGTCGGCGGGGTACTGGTATTTGTTCCACAGATATTTATTCTCTTCTTTTTTATTTCCCTGTTAGAGGATTCTGGGTACATGGCTAGGGTTGCCCTCGTAATGGACCGGATTATGGAGTCTGTTGGACTAAATGGAAAGGCATTTATTCCAATGATGATTGGATTTGGCTGTAATGTTCCTGGAATTATGGCTGCAAGAACGATAGAAACACCAAGAGAGAGACTAATGACCATATTATTGACACCACTAATGTCATGCTCAGCACGCTTACCGGTTTATGCGTTATTTGTTGGAGCATTTTTTGTGGGTCATAAAGCACTAGTGGTATTAAGTCTTTATGTTCTAGGAATCGTTGTCGCGTTACTACTAGCAAAAATATTTACTAAAACATTATTAAAATCAGAAATATCTTTATTCGTTATAGAGCTGCCGCCATATCGTCTTCCTCAAGTTCAATCGCTTTGGAGAAGTACCTGGGATAAGGGCAAAGGTTTTGTTAGAAAGGCAGGAACGTTTATCTTTGCAGGCTCCGTTTTCATTTGGCTATTATCATATTCAGGCCCGAATGGATTAAAAGTGGATATGGATGACAGCTTTTTAGCTGCAATAGGTAATTTGTTTGCTCATGTTTTAGAGCCAATAGGATTTGGTACTTGGCAGGCTGCCGCATCTTTAATAACAGGATTCTTAGCAAAAGAAGCAATTATTTCAACCATGAATATTATTTACTTTGTTCCAGAAAACGCGAGTCTGCAAGGTTTATTGAGTGATTTTTACACACCGCTGGCTGCCTATAGCTTTATGGTTTTTATACTATTATATATACCATGTTTAGCCACTGCTGCAACCATTTATAAAGAAACAGGTTCAAAGAAATGGACTGCATTTTCTATCCTTTACGCACTATTTATTGCATATGTTTTGTGTTTGGTCATTTATCAAGGCGGTAAACTGTTTGGATTAGTCTAATTAGGTAGGTGTTCCGTATGATAGCAAATATAGGTAGTTTCATAATAGGCGCTGCAATTTTTGGTTATGCGGCATGGGCATTAGTGAAGTTTATTAATAAATCAAAAAAAGGAAAATGTGCAGCATGTGATCTTGAAAAGTCCTGTTCTACTCAAAGTCAATGTGGGATTCCTTCTAAATAAAACGCTAAAACTGCTATCATTTAAACGATAGCAGTTTTTTCTTTTAAAAATAAGGCAACTTGTGTAAAATTACACTAGTAGGTTTTTGAAAGAAGGTCTTAGCATGAATAGGGAAGAAATCATTATGCTAGTTTCAGATAAATTGCGATTGATTCGTACAGAAGCAGGCTATACCCAGGATAAAATGGCGGAAATCATTGGAGTGTCAAAGAAAACCCTAGTACAGGTCGAAAAAGGAAGGGTCCTTGCAGGCTGGTCTACTGTTGTTACTGTATGTGCTTTATTCAGGGAGACAGAAACGGTCCAATTTCTATTTGGAAATGAACCGCTTGAAGTTTTGGAGACTGTTGCTCGCGAAGGCATTGATTATCGGAAAATGAAAACGTTTGGAGGCCGAATTTGGTGGCGTGAGGTCTCAAGGAAAAACGGATTCATCCTTCAACAGAATATTCTTAGCAAGCATTTCCGAATATTGGATGACAAACATTATCGGGTATACAGCAGCTTTGATGAAAAACAATCAAAAATACGATTTAAAGAATTAACAAAGAACGATTAAAGAAAAGCATTCGAATTTTTTTCGAATGCTTTTTTTTGGATAATTTTACCCTTTCTTGGGAAAAAGAAAATGATGACCTTCATTTGTGCTTATATTTATAAGGAGGAACCATGAAAAAGGTAGTGAATAATTGGAAGCGATGGCATATGAACCAACTAATGGTTCTCTCGTTTTCGCTTTTAGTTTTAGGCTTTTTAGGTATCGTATATGCATATTCAATGGATGCGGATATTTCTTCACTAAGGAATGAGCTTCCCCAGGCAACTGTATTTTATGATTTGAATGGAGAGGTTGCAAGTAAAGTTTCAGCAAATAAAAATGAAGGTGTCCCTATCAATCAGGTACCTGACTCTTTGAAGAATGCCGTCATTGCCATAGAGGACCACCGATTCTACGAGCATCATGGCGTCGATTATATTGGTATTACAAGAGCACTGATAAGGGATATCAAAGCTCGTGGTATGGTAGAAGGCGGCAGTACCATTACCCAGCAATTAACGAAAAACACACTGCTTACCTCTCAAAAAACGTTAAAGAGAAAAGTAGATGAGGTATTCCTTGCCATGCAAATTGAGCGACAATACAGCAAACAGGAAATCCTTCAAATGTATTTAAATCAGATATATTTTGGTGATGGTGCTTGGGGGATAAAGCATGCAGCACGAAATTACTTTGGAAAAGATGTCAAGGATCTGTCCATTAGCGAATCGGCATTGCTGGCAGGCTTGATTAAAGCACCTTCTGCTTTAAATCCCTATCACCACTTAGAAAAAGCAACACAAAGGAGAAATCTTGTTTTAGCACAAATGAAGAAGCAAGGATATATAACGAATCAGCAGTATGAACAAGCCATGAATGAAAAAGTAATATTAAATGATAAAGGAGGAGACCCGTTCCGAGGGAAGTATCCTCACTATGTTGACCAAGTCTTTGAAGAGGCGATTAATGTATATCATTTATCACAGGATGAATTATTAACTGGCGGATATCAGATTTACACTGAGCTTGATTCTACTATGCAGAATGCTATGGAGAAAACCTATCAAAAAGATGAGTTATTCCCAAAAGGTACTGACCAAATGGTCCAAAGCGGCGGAATATTAATTGATCCCAAAACAGGTGGAATCCGAGCCATTGTAGGTGGCCGCGGAGAGCACACTTTTAGAGGATATAATCGAGCAACGGGGTTAAAGGCACAGCCAGGTTCATCCATTAAACCGCTTGCAGTCTATACTCCTGCACTCGAAAATGGCTGGAAAATAACCGATATGTTAATGGATGAACCGATGAGCTTTGGTGAGTATGAACCAAGTAATTACAATTATGAATATGCTGGGGAAGTTCCAATGTATGAAGCAGTAAAGGAGTCAAAAAATGTTTCAGCTGTCTGGTTATTGAACGAAATTGGGATTGAAAAGGGATTAGATTCGGCGGAACGTTTTGGAATACCACTAGAAAAGGGTGACCGCAATCTATCACTTGCACTTGGAGGAGTAGAAGAAGGAGTATCTCCGTTGATAATGGCTGAGGCCTATTCTGCCTTCCCGAATAATGGAGTCCGTATGAAAGCCCATGTTATTAAAAAAATTGTGGATGCAGAAGGGAATACAGTAGCTGAATGGAAGGAAAAAAAGGAAAGAGTCACTACAAAAGCTGTATCAGAGGACATAAACACAATGCTGCTTGGCGTTGTTGACCACGGGTCTGGAAAAAACGCTCAAATCCCTGGTAGAGAAATTGCTGGGAAAACAGGCTCAACGCAAGTACCAATTGAAGGAGTTAAAGGTGTCAAGGATCAATGGTTTGTAGGTTATACTCCACAATTAGTTGGAGCGGTCTGGGTTGGCTACGATAAAACAGATGAAAAACACTACTTGAAAACTACAAGCAGCGCGGGTGCAGCCATTGTATTTCGTGAAGTCATGAAGGAGGCATTAAAAGGCACGCCTTCAACCAGCTTTGATGTCCCACTCATCGATGGATTGATTCAAAAGAAGCAAGAGGAAGAAATAGAAATGAACCTAGATACAATTGAAGAGCATTTTAATAAAGGTGCAAGGAGATGGGAAGAAAAGTGGAGGAAACAAAAGGCAAAGTGGGAAAAGCGCTGGAAAAAAATTGGCCCTAATATGAATCACTAATGCGTAAGGCACGAAATTATTCGTGCCTTTTGTGTTAGAAATTTATATATTCAATAAAAATATTATAAAATATGAACGAAATTAATACTTTACCGTCTTATACATAAACAGAAAAAGAGGGATAGATGGGGGAAAGAGAGGACAAGTGTGATGGATCCGTTAATAAAAAGTGCAAAAGAAGGGGATCATCTTGCATTTGCCATGTTGTTTAAAGAAAATTATCCGTTCCTTGTAAAGTACTTAATGAAAATTACAATGAATCCAGATATTGCAGAGGAACTTGCACAAGAAACAATGGCAAAATGTATTCAAAAAATTCATCTCTATAATGGTCAAAGCAAATTTTCCACTTGGCTGATTTCCATTGCTACCAATGCTTATATTGACCAATGCAGAAAACAAAAAAGAGAAAACCAATGGAAAGGACAAGAAGAAGTTTATCGAAAGCTGAAATGGCATTTTGAAAGCCGGAATGAGGAATGGAACGATGCGCTGGAGGCATTAGGTAAATTACCTGTAGACGTTCGGGTTCCCATTGTACTGAAGCATTATTATGGTTACTCCTATGATGAAATTGGTGCATGGATGAAAATATCCTCTGGAACGGTGAAATCAAGAGTTCATAATGGAATTTTGGCGGTAAGAAGGGAGCTGAAACTAGGTGAAGAAACAGAAGGTCGTCATCCTCGACAACGAACAACAAAATAAACATGACTTGGATGCTATTCACAAAATGCAAGAAGGGTTGAGCAAGGTTGATCAATTCCCTGTCTATACTCCGGATCTCCAGTGGTTTGAAAGCATGGTACGAACTGAGAAAGAAAATAACAGAAAAAAATTAAGGAAAGAACTATCCTTATTTCTGATAATCGCCTTATTTATCTTAAGTGGAATCATTGTTTCTTTTTATCAGATGCCAGTAGTATTTATTTTCATTCAAATCATTACTCCGGTATTTATTGCATACTATACAATTTCTAGGTTTAGTGGGAAGGTGAAAAATCAATGAGTAATGATTACTCACCAACTCTTATCGTTATTGTTGCTGCTATTCTTTTACTCCAAAGTATCTATTTATTCTTAGATGCTAGGAAACGAAATCACAACTATTGGTTTTGGGGTATCGTCGGTCTCATTCAAGCTCCAATGCCAACCCTTTTTTACTTAGTATTTATTCGTAAGATATTTCGAAAAAGGGCTGATTAATAAAATAGGAAAATTCCGAAAAATGGGAATTGACATTTAAATGAACTGGTGATAATCTAACAAAGGATGAAAAAAAAGGAAATGGAGGGTTACGAAATGATTGTATTACACAGCACTTTATCAGCAACTGAATACTTGAATGTAACCTGGTCCATTATGATCTCTTTTTAATGAATCCATATTTTAATTAGATGATAATCAAAACACAGGTGGCGTTCTTTATCGTACGTAACGTGTGTTTTTTTGTCTCTTTTTTTAGTTTTGAGGCATACTGCACTTTTGCGGTATGCCTTTTTCTTTTTGCATAGGGGGGAATCAGTATGTTTTCGGTTTTAAAGAAATTAAGTTGGTTTTTTAAAGAATATTGGAAGCGTTATGTCATTGCCATTTCCTTATTAATTCTAGTTGGGATCTTAGATGTGGTGCCGCCAAAATTGATTGGAATGGCTATTGATGATATCCAGGTTGGCGAAATGAGTAATGGAAAAATAGTAAAGTATGTTGGTTATCTTTCTATCATAATGGTTTTCTCATATGGAATCACATACGTTTGGATGTATAAATTATTCGGCGGTGCCTTTCTTGTAGAAAGAAAGTTAAGATCGAGTTTTATGAAACATTTATTAAAAATGTCTCCAACCTTTTATGAGAAAAATCGAACGGGCGATTTAATGGCGAGAGCAACAAATGACCTAAAAGCAATTTCCATCACCGCAGGGTTTGGGATATTGACGCTAGTCGATTCAAGTGTCTGGATGCTTACGCTTATCATTACCATGGGGCTATTAATTAGTTGGAAGCTAACGATTGCAGCAATCCTGCCTCTTCCGATTATGGCTTACATCATGCAAATTTACGGGAAAAGAATTCATAAGCGCTTTATGGATGCACAGGATGCGTTCGGGGAGTTAAATGACCGCGTTTTGGAATCTGTTGCAGGTGTAAGAGTTATTCGTGCATATGTTCAGGAAGAAGCAGATGGGAGAAGGTTCCACCAGTTAACAGAGGATGTCTTCGAAAAAAATATCAAAGTTGCAAGGATTGACTCGTTATTTGATCCAACTGTAAAAATACTAGTCGGATTAAGCTATATGATTGGTCTTGGTTATGGTGCCTACTTAGTCTTTAATCAGGCTATTACCTTAGGTGACCTTGTTGCCTTTAATGTCTATTTAGGGATGCTAATTTGGCCGATGTTTGCGATAGGCGAATTAATTAATATCATGCAGCGAGGAAATGCATCCTTAGATCGGGTAAATGAAACTCTTTCCTTTCAAGAGACCGTAGAGAATCCTGCTCAGCCTATTAAGGTCGAAAATCCAGAGCGAATTGATTTTGAAAAGGTAACGTTTCGATACCCTTCATCTAAGGAAGATAATTTAACGAATATTTCTGTACAATTGCTTCAAGGGCAGACATTAGGTATTGTTGGAAAAACAGGAAGTGGAAAAACAACATTTATCAAACAGCTGTTAAGACAATATCCGCTTGGAAGTGGTGAACTATCCATCTCAGGTGTTCACCTTAAAGAGCAGACACTGAATCAAGTTCGTAAATGGATTGGTTATGTGCCTCAGGACCATGTCCTTTTTTCAAAAAGTGTAAAAGAAAATATTCTTTTTGGGAACAGTGAAGCAACTGAAGAAGAATTGGAGAAAGCCATCGACTTATCTGCACTAAGAAAGGATTTAGAATTGCTCCCGGAAGGGTTAGAAACTCTTGTGGGTGAAAAAGGAGTCGCACTTTCTGGCGGTCAAAAGCAAAGAATTTCAATCGCACGTGCGCTAATAAGAAATCCTGAAATTCTTATTCTTGATGATTCCTTGTCTGCAGTTGATGCAAAAACAGAAAAGAGAATCATTGACAATATTCGTGAAATAAGAAATGACAAAACAACTATTATCACCACTCACAGAATGTCAGCCGTTCAATATGCAGACCAAATCCTTGTTCTTGATGAAGGCCGGATCATTGAAGAAGGGACCCATGAACAGCTGCTTGCTGCTGATGGCTGGTATAAAGAACAATATTTACGACAACAAGTTGAAAATAATCTTGAAGAGGAGGTGACGGCATGAGTACAGGCCGGCGATTAACCCAGTATGCCTTAAATTATAAAAAAATCATTATTGCTGCATTATTCATGCTGAGCATTTCTGTAGCTACTGATTTGGCAGGGCCATTCATTGCAAAAAATATTATCGATGAACACATTTTAGGCATCGAGTCCATTTGGTATGAAACAACAAAAGGAAAAAACACAGCTGAATATAACGAGCAATTTTATAAGAAAGAAAAGAATTTCTCCAATGGTGAAGAACAGGGGAAAGAAATTAGAATTTTGCAGGTTGGAGCAAAGTTTGTCATGGTGGAAGATAAGCTTGAATTCGATGGGAAAAGAACATTTGAAAATGGGGTCATAACCCTTCAAAAAGGAACAGAGAAGGTTGAATATGACGCAAAGGAACTTACCACTAGGGAGTTAATGGCGTTCTATCAACTTGAAATTCCAGGGATTATGAAACTGCTGATTATATATTTCTGTCTTTTAGTGATATCTGCTATTTTTCAGTATGGACAACGGTTTCTGCTGCAGAAGTCAGCAAATCGAATCATACAAAAAATGCGGGAGGATGTATACGGCCAAATCCAACGGCTTCCAATTCAATACTTTGATAACCTTCCAGCAGGAAAAGTGGTTGCAAGGGTTACCAATGATACTGAAGCAATACGCGAATTATATGTGACTGTATTAGCCCAATTTTTCACCAGTGCTATATATATCACAGGAATATATGCGGCACTATTTATCTTAGATGTGAAGCTGGCAGCCATTTGTTTATTACTTTTGCCAATCCTTTATGGGTGGATGTTATTATATCGAAAGTTTGCTTCAAAATATAATCATGTTATTCGTTCTCGAATAAGTGATATCAATGCCACTATTAATGAATCGATTGGCGGTATGAGTATTATTCAAGCCTTTCGAAGGGAAAAAGAGACAGAATTGGAATTCGAAAAGCTTAATACTGAACATTTTACGTATCAAAATAAATTATTAAGCTTGAATGCTTTAACTTCACACAATTTAGTGGGGGTACTTAGAAATCTCGTTTTTGTTGCATTCATTTGGTACTTTGGGGGTCAGTCGTTGAATCCTTCTTCTGTCATTTCTCTCGGTGTGCTTTATGCTTTTGTTGATTACATTAATCGTCTTTTTCAGCCCGTACAGGGGATTGTCAATCAATTAGCCAATTTGGAGTCAGCGCTCGTTGCAGGTGAAAGAGTGTTTAAGCTTATGGATGAACAGGGAGAGAATGTAAGTACTGAACGAATCGAAAGATTTCAAGGCAATGTAGAATTTGATCATGTGTACTTTGGATACAAAGAGGGTGAATATGTACTTAAAGATATTCACTTTGAAGCTAAACAGGGTCAGACGGTTGCGCTTGTTGGACACACTGGTTCAGGAAAAAGCTCGATTATGAATCTGCTTTTCCGTTTCTATGATTGTCAAAAAGGGAAGATTCTAATTGATGGTAAGGATATTGTCAGTATAGCTCGCCAAACGATTCGAAATCATATGGGGATAGTGTTACAGGACCCATACTTGTTTACTGGCACGATTGCCTCAAATGTAAGTCTTAATGAGCCATCCATAACAAGAGAAATGGTGGAAAAGGCTTTAAAGGATGTTGGGGCAGACCAAGTCTTTAAAAACTTGGAAAATGGATACGATGAACCTGTGATCGAAAAAGGAAGCACCCTATCAAGCGGACAGCGCCAGTTAATCTCCTTTGCCAGAGCGCTTGCATTTAACCCGGCAATCTTAATTCTTGATGAAGCTACATCGAGTATTGATACCGAAACAGAGGCCATTATTCAAGAGGCGATGGATGTCTTGAAAAAAGGAAGAACCACCTTTATTATTGCGCACAGATTATCCACCATTCGCAACGCTGACCTAATTCTGGTTCTAGACCGCGGAAAGATTGTCGAACACGGCACACATGAAGAATTGATGTTAGTAAACGGAAAGTATTATCAATTGTATGAACTTCAAAAAGGCAGCGCTGAGTTGGCTGGGTAAAGATTCACGTAAATTTCACATTTATACCGATAACCTGTTATTTTTATCACATGTAAACTCCCTTTATTATGATAACTTAAATGTGTTTAAGCTTTTCTATAAAAAAGGGGTGGATTAGATGGCAGATTATTCAATTGTTAATGTTATTGGCAGTCTCTTAATTCTTTCGTATTTTATCGGATATATCGTTGTTAAAAATTAAACTGCAGACAAATGTCTGTAGTTTTTTTCTATTTATTGGGTATATATGATAGTGAGGTGATCATTTATGGAAAACTTTAGAATAGAAAGAGATACACTTGGTGAGGTTCAGGTTCCGGCTAATAAATTTTGGGGTGCACAAACACAGAGGAGCTTGAACAACTTCGATATAGGTACCGAAAAAATGCCGATTGAAGTAGTTTATGCGTTAACCTTAATTAAAAAAGCTGGTGCAATTGTCAATCATCAATTAGGAAAATTAACTGAAAGTAAAATGAAGGCAATTGCTGCTGCCTGCGACCCAATCCTTGCCGGGAAATATAACAGCCATTTTCCACTTGCAGTCTGGCAAACCGGAAGCGGCACCCAAACCAATATGAATGTGAATGAGGTCATAGCAAATCGAGCTAATGATTTATTAATGAGTCAAGGAAGTAAAGAACGGATTCATCCAAATGATGACGTCAATATGTCGCAGAGTTCGAATGATACATTTCCGACGGCCATGCATATTGCTGCCTACATAAAATTAACGGAGAATTTGCTTCCCGTAATTGGGGAGCTAAAGGCTACCTTAATAAAAAAGGAAAAGGCATTTAGAAATGTGGTGAAGATTGGCCGAACTCATTTGCAGGATGCTACGCCATTGACTTTTGGTCAAGAAATAAGCGGCTGGAGAGTTATGCTTGAAAAGGCTGAAAAGATGGCTGCCGATTCAAGCAGGTATTTACTGAACCTTGCTATTGGCGGAACTGCAGTTGGCACGGGAATAAACGCTCATCCTGAATTTGGGGAGAAAATGGCGGAACAGCTCTCAACATTGACGGGTTACTCCTTTCAGACTTCGTCGAATAAATTTCATGCGTTAACGAGTCATGATGAAATCGTCTTTGTGCACGGTGCCCTAAAGGCACTAGCAGCAGATTTAATGAAAATTGCCAATGATGTCAGGTGGCTGGCAAGCGGGCCTCGCAGCGGGATAGGAGAGTTAACGATACCGGCAAATGAGCCTGGAAGCTCCATTATGCCCGGTAAGGTAAATCCTACCCAAAGCGAAGCGTTAACGATGGTCGCCTGCCAGGTTTTTGGGAATGATGCCACCATCGGGTTTTCTGCAAGCCAGGGGAATTTTGAATTAAATGTTTTTAAGCCTGTCATTATTTACAATCTCATTCAATCGATCGCTCTTTTAACGGACAGCATCCGTTCCTTTAATGAAAAATGTGCGATTGGTATTGAAGTTAACGAAGAAGTGGTCAAAAAGCATGTAGAGCGATCATTAATGCTGGTTACAGCGTTAAATCCTTATATTGGTTATGAAAAAGCCGCCGAGATTGCCAAGCTAGCCTATAAGGAAAATAGCACGTTAAGAGAAGCGGCTGTCAAAACAGGATATGTTTCCCCACAGCAATTTGATGAGTGGGTTAAACCAGAGAATATGTTCTAGATCATTGAAAGCCCCCTCCGTAATGGAGGGGGCTTAAGCCATGTTATTTATTTGTTGTACTGTGCTTTTTGAAAATTAGCGTTGGAATCCGCCGCCAAGTTGTGATTCTGCCATTGCAACTAGACGCTTAGTGATTTCTCCACCGACAGAACCATTTGCACGTGAAGTAGTGTCTCCACCAAGTTGTACACCAAATTCTGTTGCAATTTCATACTTCATTTGTTGAAGTGCTTGCTCCACTCCAGGTACTAAAAGTTGATTAGAGTTGTTGTTACTAGCCATAGTTGAATAACACTCCTCTTAATAATTTTGGGGTCAGTATGGAATTGAACCATATGGTTAAGATTAACCATTGCCACCTTGGCCTAACCCATCTTAAAAGTTATTAGATGTTGGAGATGCTTCATACTTTCTTTTGTGTTGCTGGGTTGTTGCTTGCTTTGTAATATTATTATGATTAAAAATGGACAACTTATTCACTAGATTTTACTGGTAATTTATTCCGTTACATAGTGCCGAAATAGTAACGCAAACTAAGCGTATACAATAACTTAGAGGGTGAATGGGAATGTCGATATGCCCAATTTGCAATGGTTTGCGTGAAGTATCTCTATTATGCACACATTGCGGCGAACAAATGTTAGAAAGAGGAAGGTTAATGGATTTCTATGATGATTACAGTCCGTATATGGAAATTGATTTAATGAAGATGGAAGACGGTTATCCGGACAGTAACTCAGGGGGAAAATGCCCTCACTTATATCAATGTCCATCCTGTCAAATGGATGAAGTGATCTTTATTAAAGAATAAATGCAAAAGGTCCCGAAAATTCGGGACCTTTTGGTTCTTTTCTATTGTCTAGCTACAGCGCCTAGAGGCTCGGGGTCATAAGCCAATCCGTCAAGAAAGTGAAGGGCAACCTTCTCGCCGGCTCGTCTTATGCCTGTCGCCTCTGTGCAAGGCGCTTCCGCTTTTCTACTCGTTTGCCACGCGGATGCGGGACTCTGTTTCAGCGTCAAAGAAATGACCTTTGTTTAAATCAAAAGCTAGATCAAGTGAATCTCCTGGGTGAATGTCAGCTCTTGAATCAAGGCGGGCCACGAAGTCCTGACCATCAATACTAGAGTAAACCATTAATTCTGCACCAGTTAACTCAGCTACATCCACATTAGTTGTAATTTTTGTACCAGCAGATGCTTCGATAAATACTGGCTCATCATGGATATCTTCTGGACGAACACCAAGGATGATTTCTTTTCCTACATATCCCTGCTCACGAAGAACTTTCATCTTACCTTCTGGAACGGCGATAGAAGTTTTGCCAGCTACAAACTTGCCATCTTCAAGTTTACCATTGAAGAAGTTCATTGCAGGTGAACCGATAAATCCGCCAACAAAAACGTTTTCAGGCTTTTCATATACTTCTTTTGGTGTTCCCACTTGTTGAATAAGACCATCCTTCATAACTACAAGTCTTGAAGCCATTGTCATTGCTTCTGTTTGGTCATGTGTTACATAAATAGTCGTTGTGTTTAAACGACGGTGAAGCTTAGCGATTTCAGCACGCATCGCTACACGAAGTTTTGCATCAAGGTTTGAAAGTGGCTCGTCCATTAAGAATACCTTTGCGTCACGGACAATTGCACGTCCTAGTGCAACACGCTGACGTTGACCACCGGATAATGCCTTCGGCTTTCTCTTTAAATAAGCTTCTAATCCAAGAATTTTTGCTGCTTCATTTACACGACGATCAATTTCATCCTTCGGAAACTTACGAAGTTTTAAACCGAAAGCCATATTATCATATACCGTCATATGCGGATATAGGGCATAGTTTTGGAATACCATCGCGATATCACGATCTTTAGGAGCTACATCATTCACTCTTTTTCCATCAATATAAAAGTCACCTTTTGAAATTTCTTCAAGACCAGCAACCATACGTAAAGTTGTTGATTTTCCGCAGCCAGAAGGACCGACAAAGACGATAAACTCCTTATCTTGAATATGTAGATTAAAGTCTGTAACCGCTGTAACCTTATTATCGTAAATTTTATAAATATGATCTAATTTTAATTCAGCCATTGTGTAAACCCTCCCTGTTTTGATTAATTTCAGTTTACATGAAAAGGGTTACAAACAATATGGACACAATGCACAAAGTTCCTAAAATGAATTTTGTGCACTGTGTCCTATTTATTTTTGTTCAAATAGTAAACATGCTAAAAAGACGGTAAAGGCTCCATAAAAGTCTTTTAATTGTACTCCAGTCTTATCAATAAATTTATCAAGTCGGTATTGGAGTGTATTACGATGAATAAATAATTTTTTAGCCGTTAAGCTGGCATTTAAATTATTTTCTAAGAATACTTTTATGGTTGTATATAATTCGGGATCCTCTAAGAATACCGAAGAAAGTTCCTTATTAACTTTATCTTTAATGTCATTAGGCAAATTAAATGCAACAAAAGCTGGAAATATCTTTTCAAAGGAAATAACATTTGTGCTTGTTAGATTTTTCTTAGCAAATTCAAAATACTCCTTTTCTTGTTGAAAATGGCTTCGCAATTGATTGGAAGCAGGGTAGAGCCTGCCAATATAAAAGGAAACTTTTACATAAAAGTCACTTTCTAATGTATCAGCTATGGAAGATAACTCACTTTCGATAAGAGAAAATTGTCTTCTTTCTTCGATGACAATCCCATTATGGTCATCTTCCCAAATAATTTGTACTTCATCAGAAAAAAAACCTTTAATGGCTGACTCGATTTCTGTTGGGTCAACGCCATGACCTTTGATATAGAACTGGATGAAGCGAAAATTACTTTCACTACTTAGATTAGGGATTGATCCATCTAATAGCAAAAAATCATGCCATTTTCTAGAAAGTGAGCTCAGCGGCATGGAAGAAGACATTTTAACTTGTTCATACAGAACGTTTAGAAGGTTTAGTTCGTTTTCTGTTAAATTTGTTTTCGGAATGGAAAGCCAGTTCTTTTCAGATTGGTCATAAAATATGTAATATTGGTCAGAAGTGTATGTTGGCTGCACAGAAGACAGTACGGAATTTTTGTATAAGGACATGATTTTTTTTAGCAAGATCAACTTCTCCAAACTGATATTTTTAGAATAATACACTAATTATAGCATTAATTTAGCAATCAGATAAAAAGGCTAACTCGTGATCATTTCAACGAGTTAGCCTTTTTTAATTATTATGTTGATTGTAAAGGAGGTTCTTCTTCGGTAAGGTTACGTGCTTCTTCAATATTGGCAGTATCATGACGAGAATGGACGGAACCTCCTGACAATCCTTCGTTAATTATTCTGTCAATATCAAGGTAAACCTTGTCTTTTCCTTCATACTGCAAGTCTTTTTTTCCTTCTTTCACAGCAATCATTTCCTTTCCTAGTTTTTCTTTAGTTTACGGAAAGGGTATTTTTTCATTCATAATCATTATTCATATACATGGAAGAGCATTAACTCGTGGATTTGGCTGGTTAGTGCGTCAATGTCATCCTGTTCGGGAGTATTGGCTGACCATTCAATTTTTCCGGTTTGATGATAGATACCAGAATATCTTTGTTTTTTATAGTAAAAGGAAAAATTCCAACCAGGAATATTTTTATTTTCAAATAGGGGCTTAAATTGAAAATGTGTCAACATTATTATCCATCTCCCTTAATTAACTAGTGGTTACTTCTAGCTTAAGGGAAATAATAAATACATTCCAGTACATTTTTCAGTTAGTTGTTATGAACCGTAAGCTGTAGGAATAACTGACAGAGGTGTTCAATTTTTTTTGTTTCTATTTCACTCTCATCAAAACTCATTGGTTTTGAGTTGACTTCGTAAATATAATAGTGTCCAGTCTCACTTATACCAGCATCTATGGAAAATTCACCAAAAAAGCCAAACTTCTGTGAAAGTGCAATCCCAATTTGTTCAACAACACTTTCAATAAAAAAGTCGAGCTCCTTCGTTTTGAATAGAGTATATGGTAAAAGCTTTCCTCCTGATGGAATATGAGTGGTTATATCCTGCTTTTGCGATTGTCTTATTCCAACACCTGTAACAATATATTTGTCATTTTCAGCATGAGCAAGAATTCGTAAATCGAACCGTTTCCCATCATACGTTTTAGACTGTATTTCCTCTTGAGCCAAGTAATTTTTCTCCCTAAGTATGTTTTCCCACTCGTTCCAAAAATGATCAAAAGTAATGAATTCCTCGCTCTTTCTTATTCCATTTAACATAAGCTTTTTCTCTGTAGCTAGTTCTAATCTAAAAATGCCATTTCCCCTTGCAGATTGAGAAGGTTTTAAGTAAATGGTTTGGTATTGAGACAAAAATGCAGAAAGTTTTTGTTTTTGAAAAGCCGGGATGGTAGCAGGCATATAAGATTGAAGAATGGTGTGTTCTTTAAAGAGTTGATATAGTTCATATTTATCAATAAAGCCAGGATTAAAAAAAGGGATATTTTTATCATTTAAGTGAGAAAAAAACGCACTATTTTTTATTTCTTCTTCTGACTTTCGAAAGGGTATACGGTTGTATACAAGGTCCGGGTAGGGGGAATTAATCCTTTTCCATTCATTCTTCTCTGGGATAAATATGAACCCATCTATTGAATCATCTTGAACCCCGTCAAGTGTAAAGATAAAGCTTATTCCATTAAGTGAAATAAGCTTCTTTTGCAGCTCAATAAATAGGGATCCATTCCCGCCAATTGTTCCGTCCTTTTTCTTTGCAGTCAAAATTCCAATGACAGGCTGCATTCTTTTGCTCCATGGATTGATGACTACCATTTGAAATCGTCCTCAGGGTGCAAAATGGTTTGTTCCGTTAAAAAAACCGCAAAAGCTAGTGATAGCTTACACGTGAGTTTATCGAAATCCTTTAGTTCCGGGTGACTGAAAATAGATCTGCCTGGCTTGGAGTTTGCTTCAAATAACCAGACATCACCATGTTTATCAATACCTAAATCAAATCCAATTTCGCCAATAATTCCTTCCATGTTGTTTGAGAGGCTGTTACTTAATAACAGAGCAGCATGAACCAGCTTTTCTGTATAAAGTTGACTTTCTTCCTGCTGAAAAAGTTCTAACACTGTTTTGACTTCTCCCCCGCTTCGGGCATGTGTAGTTACGCTGCCTCGGCCTGCTAATTTTGCAGCTAATGCTGTAACATGCCATACACCAGCATCATCTTTATTACTGTGTATGCGAAAATCAATCGGGCGCTGTTCTTGCCTGAGGAGGTGTATTCCTTGCTGAACAAGCATCTTTTCTAAATTACGATTAGCAAAAACAGTTTGAAACAAGCCCTCTAAGGAAGTGAATTTTCGCAGAAGGTTCACACCATCACGATCTTGATAGCGGCAATAATATTCATCTTGGATTTTATCGTAGAGAATTTGATGGACACCTAAACCTAAACTGCCATTTATTGGTTTAAGATAGACATGACCATATTTAGAGAGCATGTCTTCAATCAATGAAAAGGATGTAAAAGGATGGGTTTCTGGAAGATAGACGGCCGCAGATTTGTCCTGCTGCAACCTTTCATAAATATCTAACTTACTAAAAAATCCTGGGTTATACCAAGGAATCAGATAGTCCTTTTGTAGTGTTTCCTTCACCTTAACTAGTTTGGGATTTCTTTCACTTTTCCGATTCGGAATCCGATCATAAATAACATGAGGAAAGGGAACCTCTATATTCTGCCAATAGCTATCATGGTAAAAATAACCACTAATCGTACCGACTTCCCAGTTAATATGCTGTTCTCCAAAAACAAATGGTATAGCTCCAACATTGGTTTTTACCGATAACAATTTGGAGAAAAAGTTGGTTCTCTCACCAATTGGACGGTGAGGGAATGGGGTGAAGCCTGCTGTAAATATTCCAACAAGCGGTCCAATATGGAGAACTTGATGTTGAACAAATACATGCATTTTTATAGAAAAGTCTGGAAAAAGTAAGAGCTTTTGAATCTCTTTGCTTATCACAATATGATTATTTTTCTTAGGATGAGGTCTTAAGTCAGCTTCAATTGCTTTAGACCCAAAGGCAATTTTTTTTAACACATTATCTTTTAAGAGCTCTTGAGGACAGTAAACAACTAAATGGCTGTTATCAGCAATCTCAATGGTATAACGATTTCTCATCGTAGCTCTTCCTTTCTTTACGAACAGACTGAGTAAGGTGTTTCCCATAAAGAAGAGGGGCTAGGAATAAGGTTTCTGCTAAATCTGGCTGTGTTTGTAAGATTACCTTTCTCCCTGGCTTTGAATTTATATCGAGAATCCAAAGGGCACCATCCTTTGCCATTCCAATATCAATGCCAATTTCAAATAACGGAAGAATTTCACTTTCGAGAATATGTGGGAGGTTTTTGGTAATAAAATTTAATTCTGATAAAATATAATCTTTGCTGGCTAAAGCGAGGGAAGAGGACCAGTCAGTAAAGTCAACGCTTGAGCCTCCTGCACTTAAGTTTGAAAGAATACCTCCAGTATTTCCTTGACGAATAGCCTTTCCACGTTCAACCCATAACCCTTGTTCATCTTTTTGAAGTAAAATTCGAATATCAAATGGCTGTGAAGCAGCATTGGATAATTCAAGATAGGGCTGCAGAAGGTATGGACGGAAGTTTAGTAAGGGTTGGAGCCATTGAAATAACTTTTTCTCATTAGGAAAGATCCTCGAGATAATTTTCTTATTTTTTTCGGTTTTGACATGGATGGTTTTATCGTTTTTCTTTAAATAATAGATACCATATCCTTGAGAACCATTTATTGGTTTAATAATGACTTTTTTCTGTTTTCGTAAAGCATTTCCTACTTGTGAGCAATCTTTAATAGGTTGTGAGTAAGGTAAATAAGGAACTAATCGAGAATTACGTAAGGTATCATATAATTCTAGTTTATTTGGAAGCCCAAATCCTAAAAAAGTAATATCCTCTCTACTTTTTAGCCAAGAAACAATGGGGATACATTGCTTAGAATGTTCGTCATCGCCGTAAAAACAACGGTCATAGATGATGGAAGGGATGATAAATTCATCTTCTACCCAGCATTGTTTTACTGTATCAAACCGTCTCCCTAGAACCTGTGTGGTACGAGGATTAATATTAGAAGGAAGAAAGTGGTAACATTCCATTCCGCAAGAATGACCGCGGGCAGCAATTTCATGAAGATAGGCTGCTTCACTTTCTAAATTTAAGGTCATAATTCCAAAGGTAATCATCTATGAATCCTCCATTTCTGAGGTTGTATCTAATGCTAACTTGGTGCAAAACTGAATAATTGCTTTGGCAGATGGTCTTATTTTCATTTGACCATCTTCAAAGTTTTTAGATGGCTTTGAATTGACTTCAATTAGCCAGGGGTTACCTTCTTGGTCAATTCCAATATCGATTCCGAGTTCTCCAGTAATTCCGGTTGACTTCCTTTCAATAATCATTGCAGTTTCAATGGCTAAATCTTTCACTTGTGCGATAAGACGCTTTGCATCATTTAAACTCATACTATCTTTTAATGCATTTATGGGAGTCATTATTTCTCCGCCTCTGGCAATATTGGAAACAAACTCATCCTCTGCTGATATTCTGGCCACCAACGAGGTAGCTTTCCAGTTGTTTCGTTGATTTTTATGACACAATACTCTAAAGTCCATCCCTCTATTTTGATAGGTAAGGAGGGGAATTCCTTGCTGGATAATATAGATTCTATTGTTCAATAATGGTTTAATATGCTGATATATCTCTTCAAAGGACATTAGGACTTGCTTATTTGCTGGGTGCAATTTAACAGAGGAGTCCAATATCAAGTTGGTATTCTCTTTTTTTAGTTTGAATATGTTTCTCCCTTGACTTCCATGTACAGGTTTAATAAAAACAGTCTCATATTTGTTTGCAAATGCGGCTAAATGATCCTTAGTAAACAAATTTGTCTCAGGTATATAGGAATGAAGTTGATTTTCATGGATTAAGTGCTCGTGAACCTCCCATTTTGAAAGAAAGCGATCATTAAAAATAGGAATACTTAACTCAGTAAGTCTTTGACGAAATAAATGGTATTCCTTGCCAAATTCAATTTTACGAGCATGGATACGATTATAAATGACATCAGGAAGAGGGAGTTCTGCAGATTTCCATTTCCCGTCTTCAAAATAATAACCTTGAACAGAAAATTCTGGATATGAAAATATATATAAGAAACCGCCATTCTCCGTTAAACCATGATGAAGTTCTTCACAAAAACTATGGATTGAGCGAAAATAGGGTTCTTCATTTCCATTATTCTTAAAGTCTGTTACCAGACCAATGACTGGGCCCAAGAAAAGTGAATGGCTATCTTCCTTATAAATGGAATGAAATTTATAACATTGAATGGGTAAACAAAAAAGTTGAAATAGATTTTCAGGGAAATGAATCTCGTTAGGAGACATTTCAACCATACTTATTTTTACTTTCACCATTTTCTTTCCAACAGAGATCTTGATTTCATTTGTTTCAAGCTGTAACTGTATAAAAAGTTTTGAGGACATCTGTACAAAATGATCTGTCCTGTTAACTGATTTCATCGGAACAATTGTGATTAGGGGCATAGTCACTCCTCATTTATCGGCGAATATGTGTTTAAATAGGCATTCTTTGATATGGTATCGTATGTTAACGCCCAATAGTTGGTGATACATAATTGTGGCGTAGTTGAACATCCTCGCATTTACAAACATAGTTTGTTATAGTTATTAAGATTATTTTCTTAAGAGGAGTGGAATCAATGTCCGTTAATTTATACGATGCAGCTTATGCCTTAGAAAAAGCGATTCGTCAAAGTGATGAATATAAACACTTACAGCAAATGTATAATGAAGTCAATGCTGATCCAACAGCAAAAAATATGTTTGATAACTTTCGCCAAATTCAAATGAATTTACAACAAAAACAAATGATGGGTCAGGAAATATCCGAACAAGAGGTCCAGCATGCGCAATCAACGGTAGCTCTTGTCCAGCAAAATGAAAAAATATCTCGACTTATGCAGGCAGAACAGCGGATGAGCATGATTATTGGTGAGTTAAACCAAGTTATTATGAAGCCGCTAGAAGAGCTTTACGGAAATTTATAATAAGATTTAAACGCTTCCGATTTTTTCGGAAGTTTTTTCTTTTCTAATCAGCCCTTGTTCTATCTTTCGGTGAAAAATCATAAAAGTGTTATAAGGGTAACTTCACCAAGAACAGGGGGCAGCATAATGATTTATCGTTTGCTTGCATTAAATATTGATGGAACTCTCTTACAGAGTAATGGAAAAATCCATAAGTCAACGAAGGAAGCCATTGAGTATGTTCAGCAAAAGGGAATT
The DNA here is from genome assembly GCF_055502545.1 of Bacillus sp. CZDM1. NCBI lineage: Bacteria > Bacillati > Bacillota > Bacilli > Caryophanales > Bacillaceae > Bacillus > Bacillus sp. CZDM1. Next base: position 110,704 of record NZ_JBUESO010000008.1, read on the forward strand.
TATGTAACGCTTATGACATCACGGAGTTTTCCCTCAGCCAAGAAGGTGGCAAGGGCATTAAAAATAAAGAACCCGCTAATCACTCATCAAGGTGCCTATATTGCAAACATTCAAGATAAACAAAATCTTGTCCAAAGAATACACGAAAATATCACGTATGATACAGTCCGTTTCCTCGAGGGGATGCCTTGTCAAATTAGATTGGTTCATGAACAATATTCGTTAGCAAATAGGTTGAAGTTAAACACCAATTTGTTAGCTAAAACTGTATTTACATCAGGAGATCCAGTATTTTATTCACAGCAATTTGTTTCGTCACTTAGTGAATACTTGCATGATCAACCGGTTACTCCACCGAAAATAGAGGTTTATTTTGAAGAGGAAAGTGATCTTCAGGATGCAAAAAAGGCAATCGAAAAGATGTTTACAGAAATTGAGACGATACAGCTTGACGCTTTGCGATTAGATATTGTCCCAGCAGGTGTCTCAAAGTTAAAGGGGCTTGCGTATCTTGGCAGCCACCTTGGGATTCAGTTAAAGGAAATGGTTGTCATTGGAGAAGGATTAGATGATATTCCAGCTATTGAGGCTGCTGGATTAGGTGTGGCCATGTGGAATGCCGCATTTGATGTAAAAAGAGCAGCTGACTGGGTAACCAGATCGAAAAATGAGCACGGCGTTGCCTATATGGTTAAGGAACACTTTAGAAAGCAGCAGCCAATTGAGTTTTTAAGGAAAATGAATATTATTAAAAAGTAATAAAAGAGACATCATCATATACGATGATGTCTCTTTATCTTTGTCAATGCTTTCCATTATATTGACCTTATATTCTTGATTCTGTAAACTTAAAGAAGTTTTTCTATAGGAAAAGGTGATTTATAGTGCGTATTAGTATTTTAGGTTTAGACGATGAACGATTTAATCGGATGTTGCAGCTAATTGGGAATTTATTTTTTGAAGAAACAGAGATTTTGAAAGTTAAAGATGAAGCTGCTGATTTAATTATAAATTTTTCTTTAGTAGAAAATGACTTTATTAATGTTTCTGCTGATTATAAAGATCAAGACGGAAATTCTTTTACAGATAGCTATGAAAAGGAATTCCTCCAGTCCCAATCAGAAAAGGAAAAGTTCAAACAAATAAAAAATGTAGTTGCTCATGTTTATTTAAAACTTCTGCAGAATTGGACAGGAATCATCCAAAAGTGGGGGATTCTAACCGGAATCAGACCCACAAAGCTATTACATCGTAAGGTCCAAGAGGGGATTCCTCAAGAAATCGCCCACCAACAATTAAAAGAGGATTACCTTATTACAGATGAAAAGATAAATCTGATGCAGCAAATCGTCGATAGACAGCTTGCCATTGTTCCGGACCTCTATTCACTTCAAAAGGAGGTTAGCATCTATATTGGTATACCTTTTTGTCCAACAAAATGTGCATATTGTACATTCCCGGCATATGCAATCAACGGTCGACAAGGTTCAGTTGATTCGTTCTTAGGCGGGCTGCATTATGAAATAAAGAAAATCGGAGAATGGCTGAAAGCAAAGGGTGTAAGGATCACCACCGTTTACTATGGCGGCGGTACACCAACGAGTATTACAGCTGAAGAAATGGATATGCTTTACGAAGAAATGTATGCTTCATTCCCAGAGGTTGAAAAGATACGTGAGATCACAGTCGAAGCAGGGCGTCCTGATACGATTACCTCTGAAAAGTTAGAAGTGTTAAAGAAATGGAAGATCGACCGGATTAGTATTAACCCACAATCCTATACACAAGAAACCTTAAAGGCCATTGGGCGTCATCACACGGTTACAGAAACAATCGAAAAGTATCACTTAGCTAGAGAAATGGGCATGAATAATATCAATATGGATCTCATTATTGGCCTGCCAGGCGAAGGTATAGCTGAATTTACACATTCACTTGCTGAAACGGAAAAGTTAATGCCCGAATCTCTAACCGTTCATACTTTATCATTTAAGCGTGCCTCAGAAATGACGAGAAACAAAGATAAATACAAAGTGGCAGGTCGTGAAGAAGTAGAACAAATGATGAATCTAGCAACAGAGTGGACAGACAGCCACGGCTATGTTCCCTATTATCTCTACCGTCAAAAAAACATTCTTGGTAATCTCGAAAATGTTGGCTATGCATTTCCAAATCAAGAAAGCATTTATAATATCATGATTATGGAAGAACAGCAGACCATTATTGGACTTGGATGCGGAGCAGCAAGTAAATTTATTGACCCGGAGACAGGGAAAATCACGCAGTTTGCTAATCCGAAAGATCCAAAAACATATAATGAAAGCTTTGAAGCTTACACGGAAGAAAAGATAAAAATATTAGATGAACTATTCACTGAAAAAGGATCTCTTGCTTAATAGGCAGGAGATTTTTTTTTTGATTCTCGTTCTTAATAGAGGAATTGTCATTATTATGGAGAATATTTTATATGACTTGAAAACGCTTTCGGTTATGGAGGGGATTTAGTAATGATGCAGACGCCTTTAACAATGACACAGATGATTGAAAGAGCAGAGAAGTATTTTCCAAAGAAACAGGTTGTTTCGAGAACATCTAGCGGCATTCATCGTTTTACGTATAAACAAATCGGTGATAGAACGAGAAGACTTGCAGATAGTCTAAAAAGACTAGGAGTAGAAAAAGGTGACAGGGTAGGAACACTTGCGTGGAATCATCACCGTCATCTAGAAGCCTATTTTGCGATTCCATGTATCGGTGCTGTTCTTCATACGATTAACATCCGTCTTTCTCCACATCATATATCCTATATTATTAATCATGCAGAAGATAGTGTCCTCTTAGTAGACCCAGACATAATTCCATTACTTGAAAAATGTGCATCAGAGCTAAAAAGCGTGAAGGCTTATGTAATCATGACAGATGATAAGGAACTTCCTGAAACCAGCCTTTCACCTATTTATCATTACGAAGATCTGCTAGCTGAAGCGAATCCTAATTTTAAATATCCTGTAGATATCGAAGAAAATGATCCAGCAGGTATGTGTTATACCTCTGCGACCACAGGAAATCCAAAAGGAGTCGTATACTCGCATAGAGGGATTTTTCTACATAGTATGGCGTTAGGTCTTGCGGATAGTGCGGCGATGAGTGAAAAAGACATTGCATTGCCAGTTGTGCCAATGTTCCATGCCAATGCTTGGGGGATGCCATTTGCAGCTGTATGGTTTGGGACCTCCTTAGTGCTGCCAGGACCATATTTTACTCCGAAACTACTAGCAGAGCTCATAGAAAATGAAAAAGTAACCATTACCGCGGGTGTTCCAACCATATGGCTCGGGTTGTTAAAAGAACTTGACGAGGGTTCTTACGACCTTAGTAGTTTAAGAGGAGTACTTTGCGGCGGATCAGCAGCTCCAAAAGGAATGATTAGGGCATTTGAACAACGTCACAAAGTGCCGTTCTTACATGCATATGGTATGACTGAAACAAGTCCGCTGGTGGTTATTTCCACACTAAAAAGCTATCAAGAAAATTTAGATTATGAGGAAAGACTCGAAATAAGAGCAAAGCAAGGAGTTCTTGTTCCAGGCTTGAGCATAAAAGTTGTCGGCAAGAACGGAGAAGTGGCTTGGGATGGTCAGGAAATGGGTGAACTATGCATCAAGGGCCCATGGATTGCCTCTGAGTATTATAAGGATGAGAGAACACTAGATGCCTTCCATGATGGCTGGCTTCACACTGGAGATGTTGTAACAATCGACGAGGAAGGCTTTGTGAAAATTGTCGATCGGACAAAGGATTTAATTAAAAGCGGCGGAGAATGGATTTCTTCCGTTGATTTGGAAAATGCTTTGATGGCCCATGAATCGGTGTTTGAAGCGGCAGTTGTTGCTGTACCGCACGAACAATGGCAGGAAAGACCGGTTGCTTGTGTGGTTTTAAAAGATGTCTATAAAGATAAGGTGACGAAAGAAGAATTAATTGAATTTTTAAAACCACAGTTTGCTAAGTGGTGGTTACCTGATGAAATTTTGTTCTTAGAGGAAATTCCGAAGACCTCTGTAGGGAAGTTTTTAAAGATGACACTTAGAGAGCAGGTACAAAAGGAAGTACTAAGGAAGTAAGTAGGTTTGTAAAAGGACAAAGAGGCTGCTCTTTGTCCTTTTTGCCGTAAAAAATAGTTTTAGTAAATAGTGGCAGTGAAAATTCCATATATTATGAAAATTTATTTTTTATCAAACCAATTCAAGCTATAATAGAAATGAATAAAGTGAATGGGAGGCGTTTGGGGTGAGTATTAATTTTGTAACAGATAAGGTAAAGGTGAGGGTTAACGGCCGGGTTGTAACGGTAGAAATGAATAGACCGGAAGCATTAAATGCACTCGATGTGGAAATGATAAAAGGGTTAGCCTCTAAATTAAAAGAAATATCTGATTCGGATGATATTGATATTGTCATATTAACTGGTAGTGGCAAAGCCTTCTCCGCAGGCGGGGATATTAAAACGATGCTTTCTGACTTGGATGAAAGCGAATTCTTCCCAGTGATGGACTGCATTAGCGAATTAATCATTACTTTATACAGTATTCCTAAATTAACCATTAGCGCCGTAAATGGTGCTGCAGCAGGGCTTGGATTCAGTCTAGCATTGGCTACTGATCATATCATAGCCGACAATAGAAGCAAACTGGCAATGAATTTTATTGGAATCGGGTTAATACCAGATGGTGGTTCCCACTTCTTTTTAGAAAAGAGATTAGGCGAAATAAAAGCGAAGCAGGTCATCTGGGATGGAAAAATGATGAATGCACAAGAAGCCTTAGAATTAGGGCTGGTCCAGGAAGTGGCCGAAGGAAATCTAGAAGAAACGTTAGAAGCAAGAATATCTGATTGGCTGAGCCGCCCAGTTCAGGCAATGATAAAAACGAAAAAAATATTAGCAGATAGTAACCGCCCGCAATTACTTAAGATATTAGAACTAGAAAAACAAGGGCAATTAAATATGCGTCGAACTTTTGATCACCAAGAAGGAATTAGAGCATTTATAGAAAAGAGACCAGCGAAATTTATAGGAAAATAATTAAGAGAAAAAGAAGCATTTGCTGCTTCTTTTTTCTTTCTAAAGACTAGGAATGGAATAATAAAAGCTTTCCACTTGGCGATGTGCAGCGATGTGTTTTATCTAGTAAATTCTTTTCAGCTAAAAGTTTTTCAGCTAAGTCTTTTGCTGCCTCATCATGATCAGCCTGGAATGCCTCATCTACTATTTTTTCCCCATTTGCTTCAAAGGCAGTTAATTTGTAAGTCTTCATCCTTTATCCTCCCGATAATATTGATATTATAATATTTGCATAATTAGCGATATATTGTAAAGGTGAAACTTTTTATATGGAAATACGTAGTAATTTTGGAGAGGAGGAATTCGTATGGTTTTGAAACTTGAACATGTAACAAAACGGTTTGGTGATTTTATCGCGGTTAAGGATTTATCCATTGAAATACCTGAAAAAGAAATGTTTGGGTTTTTAGGCGCAAATGGTGCAGGGAAGACAACAACATTTAGAATGATCCTAGGACTGCTCGATTCTAGTGATGGCAGAATTACCTGGGACGAGAAACCTATCAATTATTCAACCAGCCATTTAGTTGGCTATCTGCCTGAAGAAAGAGGTTTATACCCAAAATTAAAGGTCAGCGAACAAATTGTCTACCTTGCGAGATTAAGAGGCATGGCTAAAAGTGAAGCACTTTCTGAATTAAAATATTGGCTGGAAAGATTTAAAGTGCCAGAATATGAAAATAAAAAAGTAGAAGAGCTTTCAAAAGGAAACCAACAGAAAATACAATTTATTGCAGCAGTCTTACATAAACCAAAATTATTAATTCTCGATGAACCATTCAGCGGTTTGGATCCGGTTAATGTTGAAATGCTTAAAGAGGCTGTCCTCTCTTTAAAGGAAAAAGGAACGACCATTGTTTTTTCAAGCCACCAAATGCACCATGTAGAAGAGATGTGTGAGCATCTTTGTATTATGCATAAAGGAACTCAGGTTGTACATGGTTCGTTAAAAGAAATAAAACGTGCTTTTGGTAAAAAGAACCTTGTTATTCATGCAGATTTTCCATTGGATTCTTTGAAGGATTATCCAGGAGTGGTTAAGACTAAATCGACAACAGAGGGAATCCATTTGCAAATCGAGGGAGAATATATTGCAGAAAAGATACTTAAAGATATTGTAAACAAAGGATTCATCAGAAAATTTGATCTTGAAGAGCCTTCTTTAAATGATATTTTTATCGAGAAAGTAGGTGATTCCTATGAATAAATTTTGGATTATTTTAATTCATACATATGTAAATAAATTTAAGACAAAATCATTTCTAATCACAACATTGATGACTTTAATCATCACCTTAGCCTTGACCAATATGAATAGTATCATAGAAGTTTTTGATAAAGGCGGCGGTAAAGAAAAGGTTGCTGTTCTAGATGAAACAGGTCAGCTATATGCACCGCTTAAAGAACAAATGAGTGCTTTAAATAAAAACCTTCAACTGACAGAGTTCGACGGCACAGAAAAAGAGGCTGAAAAGGCAGTAGAAGAAGGAGAATATGCAGGAGTTGTCCAGCTGCGTTATGATGCAGAGGATTTACCAGAAGCTACATATAAAGCAATGAGTGTAGCGGATTCATCATTATTTACTGATCTTCAGGCAGGACTTCAACAAATGAAAACCATGTTTGCGGCTTCGAAAATTAATCTAACTCCAGAGCAGCTTCAGCAGCTTTATGAACCCGTTTCTTTTGAGAAAATTGCTCTTGAAGAAAATGCGAAAACGGAGGAAGAATTGAATCAAGCTAGAGGACTTGTTTATGTTCTCCTGTTTGTCATCTATTTTGCTGTTATTATGTATGCCAGCATGATTGCCATGGAAGTTGCTACAGAGAAGTCTTCAAGGGTGATGGAAATCCTGATTTCCAGTGTATCACCAATCAAGCAGATGTTTGCAAAAATACTGGGTATTGGTCTGTTAAGCTTAACTCAGCTTACAGTACTTTTATCAGTAGGTTATTTTTCAATTAAACGGAATATGTCCTCATTAGAAGGTGGTTTTTTTGACGACTTTGGATTTGGTAATATTTCGTTATCAACCATCGCTTATGCGGTTATCTTCTTTATCTTAGGGTATTTCCTCTATGCTACCCTTGCCGCCTTTCTAGGATCATTGGTCAGCAGGATTGAAGATGTGCAGCAAATGATTACACCTATGACATTACTCGTTGTAGGAGGATTTATGATTGCGATGTTTGGTCTTGGTAAACCGGATTCGCCTTTTATTGTCATTACATCCTATATACCATTCTTCACCCCAATGATTATGTTTTTACGTGTTGGTATGCTGAATATTCCAGTCTGGGAAACAGCATTAGGGATTGCGATCCTGCTTTCAACTATAGCTTTCTTAGCCGTATTTGGTGCCCGTGTTTACCGTGGGGGAGTCCTAATGTACGGAAAATCAAATTCCTTTAAGGATATAAAAAAGGCACTGCAATTAACCAAAAAAGAATAAAAAGTGTAGGCTTTGTCAAAACTGGCAAAGCTTTTTTAATATTTCTATTCAGAACGTGCATTCGCTTTTTTGAGATGTTACAATAAAAGAAAACTTACTGAAAGGAGCTCTTATGAGACAGATAACGTTTATTCACGCTGCTGACCTGCATTTGGACAGCCCAATGGTTGGCTTAAAGCATTTGCCTGCTAACATCCTTTCAAGAGTGAGAGAGAGTACCTTCACAGCTTTAGAGAAGCTCACAGCAGCAGCAATTGATAACAACGTTGATTTTGTTATTTTAGCTGGAGACTTATATGATGGTGAAGACAGGAGCTTACGTGCACAATCACGTTTCCGGAATGAAATGCAAAAGCTCTCACAAAAGGATATTCCTGTTTATGTTATTCATGGAAACCATGATCATTTAAATGGCTCATGGGTACACCTAGATATGCCCTCGAATGTACATGTATTTAGCAGTGATGTCGAAATGAAAACATTCCATTCAAAACGTGGTGAAAAGGTCCATTTATACGGCTTCAGTTATCTACAAAGACATATTCTTGATAAAAGAATTGATGACTATCATAAACAAGAGCGTGCAGATTTTCATATCGGGATACTCCATGGAAATGAAGGCGGCGGTACTGACCACGATAATTACGCCCCATTTACTATCAAGGACCTGCATGAGAAAGAATTTGATTATTGGGCTTTAGGACATATCCATAAACGAACATTATTATCTGAAACGCCGCCAATCATTTATCCAGGAAACCTCCAAGGACGTAATAAAAAGGAAGTCGGAGTAAAAGGCTGCTATTGTATTACGTTGAATGAATTCGAGGCAAAAAAGGAATTTGTTGCAACTTCAGATGTGGTTTGGGAAGAAGTTTCTGTCGATGCTGCTTTGGCACAAAGCTTTCAAGAAATCTTTCAATTATGTCAAATTACCATGGAACGTTTTCGTAAAGCCGGTATTGGAACTCTGCTTACCTTGAACCTAAAAAATGTTCAATTGGATGATTACCAAGAGAAAAGAGTTTTAGATACTGAACTTCTAGAATTACTATTAGATTATGAAAATGATGAAGAATCATTTGTTTGGATTGTTAATTTATCCCTAGAGGATAACCAGCAGCTTGATAGAAAAAATTTAATGAAAGAAGCAGATTTTTTTTCTGAGTTGTTTGCAACTATTGATGACTATCAGAATCCTGATGCTGCAATAGCCCCATTATACGATCATCAAATGGGCAGAAAATATTTAAATAGTTTATCAGAAAGCGAACAGAAAGAATTATTGGAAAAAGCTGAGAAGCTGTTAATTGGGTTATTGTATCAATAAAGAAGGGAGATGATGGGCCTGAAAATCCAGGAGATACATATATACGGCTATGGTCAATTAAATAATACGGTCATAAAAGACCTATCTGATTATCAAGTATTTTATGGTGAAAATGAAGCAGGAAAATCCACGATTATGGCATTTATTCATGGAATACTATTTGGGTTCCCAACGAAGCAATCTTCAGAACTTCGCTATGTGCCAAAAAACGGTTCGAATTATGGCGGGAAGCTAAGAATTTTATTTGATGAGATTGGAATTGTCACCATTGAGAGAGTTAGAGGAAAAGCTTCTGGGGAGGTTACGGTAACGCTTGCGGACGGAACAACAGGCGATGAGACTCTACTTAAGCAATTACTTGGAAACATGGATAAAGGGTTATTCCAAGCCATTTTTTCATTCAATATACATGGGCTGCAAAATATCCACCAAATGAAAGGGGAGGAATTGGGCAAGTTTTTATTTTCTACTGGTACACTCGGAACAGAACGGCTGCAAAAGTCAGAGGCAGAGCTCCAGAAGGAATTAGAAGCCCGTTTTAAACCAAGCGGAAAGAAGCCTGTGGTCAATGAAAAACTAAAAGCCATTCACGAACTTAATGGCGAGCTAAAAAAGGCTGCAGCTAAAAATCAAGAATACGAAGCTCTAATTTCAAATAAAGAAAATTTACAAAAGGAAATAGAGAGGATAAATAATTCTCTGCAGGAAGTAAAAGGCGAGGTTGAAAAATTAAATGAATGGCAAAGGATTCATTCACTTGTCAAAGAGGAAAGATGGATCACTACTGAAATCAAGTTAATAGGGGATAGTTCATTCCCTGTTAGAGGGGTCGAACGGCTGGAAAAAGTAAATCAGCTAATCTACCCTTATAATGCTCAGATTTCAAGTTTAATGGAAAGAATCACTCATTTAAAAAAAGAAATTGCCACGATACAACCTGAAGCGCAATTTCTTGCTGATGAATCCCAGCTTCTTGCTTCATTAGAACAAATACCCATATATGAACAGCTGACCATAGAAAAACAACAATGTGAATTGAAATTGGTGGATTTGGAAGAGAAAATCTCCATCATAACCGAAAAACTGCACCTTCCTTTAAAGGAAGAAGAGGTCCTAACGATAAACACCAATATCTATATGAAAAATCAAGTGGAGCAGACAGCAGGTAAAAAGCAAAAGCTTTTAGAAGTAAAGCAGGATCTTGAAGAGAAATTTCGTGAAGAAAAAAGCACTCTTGAGGAGCTTGAAGGAAAAGTTCGCATTGCAGTGACACAAATAATCCCAGCTCATGAAAGATCAAGGCTTGAAAAGTTAGTTGATGAGGAAGGTGAAAAAAGGGAAGTAGAATATGAACTTAAGGCAGTCCAAGATAAAATAGAGTATTATCAACATACTCATGAGCAAGACAAAAAAACATTTGCAAAGATAAACAAGCAAAAACAAATTCAATTTCTAACCATTGGAGCGATAATGCTGGTTCTATCACTTTATGGTTTGGTTACAAAGCAATGGACACTGTTATTTGTTGGGGTATTAGGAAGTTTACTAATTGGTTTTTATCTTAGTAAAAGCTTTACCCGAAAAAATGAAACAAAGATCCATCAGGCTCTAAGTCAGTTGTTAGAAAATGAAAAAAAGTTAATTCAAAAACTTGAGGAATATAAAAATAGTAACATCCCAGCCATTCAAGAAAAATTGAATCAAGATAATCTTCGGAAAGAGCAGTATCAGTTATTAAAAATTAAGCTCGAACAGCAGCAATCACAATATGAAAAAGTAATCAGGAAGTTTGAGGATTGGGAAATCGAAGCCGCAGAAAATAAGGAAATGTTATTGAAACTGAGCAGTGAACTTCATATACCTGAATATATTGCCCAAGCATTTTTCCTGGAAGCATTTCAGCTAATTGAACAATATAAACTTGTAGGAAGAGAAAAAAAGTATTTGCTGGCAAGGTTGGAAAAGATTAATCTGGAGCAGGCAAACATTACAGAAATACTCACATATTATTCAAAACAATATATAGCCGATGAGGGTAGTGATTTTTCAAAAATTGCCTATTTATTGCGGAATAAATTAAAGGAAGAACATGGAAAATTAATAAAAATTCAAGAAAAGCAAGGAAAGCTTGATGACCTTGAAGCAGACCTAAATCAAATAAAACAAGAGCAAGCACATCTCATTTCGGAAAAGAAAAAGCTCCTTGAAGAAGCCCATGTAGAGGAAGAAGAGGCATACTATGAGCTTGGTAAAAAAGTAGAAAAAAAGAGTAAGCTGATCGAAAGGCTTGCAGATTTAAGTAAGCAGGTCCAATATTCTTTCCTAAAGGAAGACGAGATAGAAAGACTCATTCAAATTCATAATGTCGAAGAACTATTAATCCATTATCATGGGGAGAAAGAAACCTTATCCTCTAGATTAAATGAACTGCAAGAAAAACAAGCAGCAGCTAACTACCAGATTCAAATTCTTGAAGAGGGCGGATCTTACTCTGAGATCCTTCACCACTATAAACAGCAAAAGTTTGAGTTAGAAGAAGCAGCAAAGGAATGGTCCGCTTTTTCTTTAGCTCAAAACATCCTATCCAAAACGGTTGAAAAATATAAAACCGTCCATTTGCCTAGGATGCTGGCTAAAGCAGAGGAATACCTGCTTTTTCTTACTGAGGAACAATATGAGCGTATACATCTGCAGCAGTCCGGATCTGGTTTTCTGATTGAAAGAAGTGATCACACTTTATTTGAAGCAAATGAATTAAGTCAAGCTACTGCAGAGCAAGTATACGTTTCAATTAGACTTGCGCTTGCCACTACACTATATGAAAAGTATCACTTTCCGATCATTATCGATGATAGCTTTGTAAATTTTGATGCAAGCCGTACAAAAAAGGTGATGGACCTATTAACAACACTCGAACATAATCAAATTTTATTCTTTACCTGTCATACACATTTACTTCAATACGTTCAACCTGAAAAAGTTCTGTATCTTCATAAAGGTGCAGTCGAAGTAATTTGATAGAGAATGTTATACTTGTACTAATGGGAAGGAGCGAGCAAGATGAATAAAGGAATTCTAAATTATGATTTTGGCGTACAGGTTGATCTGTATTTACTTATCAAAAGCGCCACAAAAGGGATAGCGAGTAATGGAAAGCCATTCTTAACCCTTATTCTTCAAGATCAAAGCGGTGAGATAGAAGCAAAACTTTGGGACGCTAATGAAGAGGATGAAAAGAATTACATTGCACAAAAAATTGTTAAAATTATCGGGGATACTCATAACTATCGAGGTAAAAGCCAGCTGAAAATTCGCCAGATTCGAAGAACAGGACCTAGTGATACAGTAAAGTTGGAAGATTTTTTAGCTACGGCTCCATTAAGCCAAGAGGAAATGACAAGTAAACTGACACAATATATTTTTGACATGAAAAACCCAAATATCCAAAGAATTACCCGTCATCTATTAAAAAAGCACCAGCAGGCTTTTTTAGAATATCCAGCAGCTACGAAGAATCATCACGAGTTTGTATCAGGACTAGTCTATCATGTTGTAAGTATGCTTGATTTGGCCAAATCCATTGCAACACTATATCCTAGTCTCGATAAGGATTTACTTTATGCAGGCGTGATTTTGCATGATATGGGAAAGGTCGTGGAATTATCAGGACCCATTTCTACTGTTTATACAGTCGAAGGAAATTTACTTGGTCACATTACGATAATGGTAAATGAAATCGGCAAAGCCGCTGAGGAGCTAGGAATAGTTGGTGAGGAAGTTTTAATTCTTCAGCACCTTGTTTTAAGCCACCATGGAAAAGCGGAGTGGGGAAGTCCGAAGCCGCCGTTAATTAAGGAAGCTGAAATTCTTCATTATATTGATAATCTTGACGCAAAAATGAACATGCTCGATCGTGCCTTAGAAAGAGTGAAACCTGGAGAATTTACAGAAAGAGTATATGCCTTAGATAACCGCTCCTTTTATAAGCCAATCTTTCATAAATAAAATAACCCAATTGGGTTATTTTTTTTGAGCTCACAGAATATTTATTTATTACTCGAATATGTTGTATAAAAAGTGGACAACCACTAACGAAGGGAGCAATAATAAATGACTATTCCTATTTGGGTATATGCAGTCGTGGTTGGTATTGTAATAAGTGCGTTGATGGCAATCAAAACAGGCAGAGAAGAACGTTTGTTAGAAATGGAGAATATCGAAAAAGAGGGAGAGATTTATTTAACCCGTCTAGAACAAGAAAAAGAAAGACGTGAAGGAGATAGAGCCACTGCGGAATAAAAAAAGAAGGGACTCGATTAATCAGAGTTCCTTCTTTTTGCTAAATTATTGTGCTGGTACAGCAGCTTGTGGATCAAGAGCGTTTTCTAAGTCTTTATCACTTATTTTCACTTTTGCATCCTTAATTTCTTTTTGCATGATTTCGTTAATCTTTTCGGTGGTTAATTTTGAAGATTTTAATTCTTTTTCCATTTGTTCTTTCATTTCTTCATAGGATTTCTTCTCTTTTTTGTCCGTTAATTGAATAACATGATATCCAAATGAAGTTTTAACAGGTGCACTGATTTCATCCTTTTTAAGGGCATATGCTGCCTCTTCAAAAACAGGATCCATTGCTCCCGGACCAAACCATCCTAAGTCTCCGCCAGCTGCTTTAGCTGCCTCATCCGTAGAATATGTATTGCTTACATCTTCAAATTTCTCTCCAGCATCAAGCTTTTGTTTCACTTCTAGTGCTGTCTTTTCATCCGCAACTAGAATATGACGAGCCTTAATTTCAGGCTTATAGTTATCGTAATATTCCTTTACTTCTTTATCAGTTACTTTGATTGACTTCATAGCAGCTTTTTCCTGCATCATGCCGAGTTTCATCGTTTCTTTAAAGTCTTCTTCATCCGCATAGCCGTATTGTGCTAGTGCAGCTTCAAAGTTTTCTCCAAGCTGTTCTTTTAATTCAGCAACCTTGGCATCTAATTCTTTGTCGGTTACTTCGTATTTCTCGGAAAGGACTTTTTCATAGACAAGCTGCTGTAATGCTTGTGCCCCCACCTTTTCCTTCATTGCTTCATAAAGTTCTTCCTGTGTAACATCTCCAGCACTGCTTTCTGCCACAGTAGAACCACTTTGATTACATGCGCTTAAGGCAATAACCCCGCCAGCTAATGTAAGGGCTAACATCCATTTTTTCATGAGGAACCTCTCCTAAACAGTAAATTCTTGTGGGTTTTTGTCCACAAACTATACTATAACATAAATGGTAACCACTGCAAAAATATTTCCTGTGTTGTTTACAGAATTTTGGGCATATACCTATCGCGATTTCGGAATTTGTACATACGATACAATGTAAGAAAAAAGAATACTATTCAATGCCCAGTGATAAAGCTGAAATTTCATAATAGATGATTACCCATTATGAAAAAGGTGGACTTTTTCATAAGAAAATAAGGTAAGAGCCTAGTCGAAATGAATCCAGCTTGAATAGTATATCGTAGAAAATCATAAAGGAGGTATTACGATGAGTGGTGGACACGGATACGGAGCAGGATTTGCATTGATTGTAGTCCTATTCATTCTATTGATTATTGTTGGAGCATCTTGGTTTTAATAAAGGGTAACACCTGATGCAGACAACAGCTTTACCATTTAAGAAAGGGGAGAATTGTGTGTCTGGTACTGGATTCCACGGTGGAGGATTTGCGTTAATCGTAGTTCTTTTCATCCTGTTAATAATTATTGGGGCTTCTTGGCTATAACCTGAAGACAAAATAAAAAGCGATGAGAAAATTCTCATCGCTTCTATTTTTCTGTTACAATATAAAACTGAATGAAGTAAGCCTATGTATACAGTATTTCTACATAGGATGAAATCAGTAATATCGTAACAAGTACATTTATTGTGCGAAATACTTTGTGCTGACGTTCCTCTGGAATATCCTTTTGAATACAAAGGGAATTGGTCATTTTGTTTACATAATATAAAATAAAAATGGCCAAGACAATAAAAGTGGGGATCATCAACGATTCCCTCCCTGATGTTCATTTATGTTAATACATTATCAAAAATTTACAAAAAAAGATAGTTAAAAGGATTGGTAGAAAAGTAGGAAATAAATTGAAATAGCTGCCTATAAAGTTTACCAATGGTGTTTACCAAGGAACAAAACCATTTAAGAAAAAGGTTTACCTCTGGCTTAATAAGGTAAATAATGAATATAAGAAATGTATAAGAATGTTCGGAGGTCGAAGTGTATGGATAAGTTTGCCGAATTACAATCTAGAGTGAATCTTCTTGAATATCATCAAAGGTTGCTTTTAAAAATGTTATCTGCTCCAAATCTCGAATTCTATAGATTGGTCATTGAAAATGGAATATCAGAACAGGAAGTACAAGCCTTCAATAAACTTTGTGAGGAAATGAACAAAAAAATGGAAGAACAAAAAGCGGAAGGGTTTATTAATTTTCATCCGCTTTTCAATGAGTTTCAATATTCGTTGCCAGCAAAATTTGACGCGAAGGAAGTCATTCAAACTTGTTTAAATCAACGACTTTTCGAACCTCTTTTTAGAGAGTTCCATAAATACCTTTAAACATTAAAGTAGTTCTTTTTCAGTTTTTTCGGACTTCCTGAGTTTACCAGCATCTTCGTTAAATTCTGTTTCGATGTTATGGAAAGAACGCTCAAAGATCTCCATAAAATCATCACCATAGATATTGCGTACAATGGCCATCATTTCAATAATATCGGGAAACTTCCCATATAGGTCTCTTAACGGTAAAGCTCCAGCAAATGCAGCATTGCCGGTTGGCTGATAGGATTCCATTATACGAAGAAAAATCTCTTCACCTTCAGGGGTGAGTTGAATATACGTATTCCTTTTATCGTTCTCTTTCTTTGAAAATTGAAGCAATCCTCTTTCTTCTAACTTTTTTGAAAAATTAAACGCTGTTGAGACATGCATGACCCCAAACTTCGCCACATCGGAAATGGAAGCCCCATTTAAATGGTATGCAATCCAAAGGATATGATGTTCATTAATATTTAAATCAAAAGGCTTTATCCATTGCTGCCAATCTTTCTCAATTGATTTCCACAAGGCTTTGCTTAACTGTGCAATACGTTGGCTAAATAGCATTGCTTCTTTCATTGAATACTGTTTCTCCGACATCCCCAATTTCACCTACTTTTTTATTTCTCTATTAACATTATGCCAATAAAATAAAAATTAATAAAGTGTAAATTCACAAAATTTTTAGAAATTACGTATTTTTCTACTTGAAAATTTAATTTTTAATAAAATCTATAACAATTATTCTCTTTTTATTTCGTTTTTCCTCCTAATAATTTCAACCTTTTGAATATTCTACATAGAGATGGACACTAAAACATATGAATGAAAGTATCAACTCTTGGGTCTTCAATAGGGGGTAGGATATGAAAAGCGTAAGTACGATTCTTTTTTTACTAAGTGTATTGCTCTTTGTTGGTGCTATTTGGAATACGTTAGCCTTAAAAAGACCAGGGTTTTACCCACCTAAGCAAGTCTTAAAGAAAAGAGCTTCAGCATTAGCAGGAGGTGGAGGTGTTTTTTTGATAGTGGCTATTATACTATCAAGTTTTTAATTAATTATTGTCAGGATTTATAGAAAGAAAAGAACCTTTCTTAGGTTCTTTTCTCTCTGTATTATTTGGAAATGATAATAGATGATGACGACTTCGTTCTTTTGGCAACTGAAAGTGCAACTGGATACAAAATAACCATAATAATTGTATTCAGGGCAATTGCAGGTAAGACACCTGCAGCAAAAAGTGCAGCGAAAGAACTTGGCAGGCCAACAATGAAATGGGCTGATCCTAAAAAGACAGAGCCTGAAACCAATGTCCCAATAGCAGTTAAAACTGCAACACTTATGATAGAATTACGGTATTGCTTTAATGCCAAAAATAAACCAAAAAAGACCAATGCTGTAATGGGCTTATCAATGATATTTGGAATCTGGCCTCCTGGAAAACCAGTAGTTAGTGCAGATAATGCTCCGGTCACAATGGACAACAGCATAACACTTTTAATATCTGGAATCAGAATAATTCCTAAAAACATCATTGCAAGCATCATATCTGGTTTAATGGTAAGAAAGGCTGGCATAACCGTGTGCAAGACTACCCCAATTCCCGCCAAAAGTGATAGGACTACTAGATTCTTTGTATTCATTTCTCATCTCTCCTCTGCTGAACTCAGCTATTTGTTCCTCCTGTAGTGCGCTAATGCCTACAGCGAAAAACTTTATATCATTATAGCACAGGTATATAAAAATAATAAAGATATAATTTTCAGATAATTTATTCTTTCTTTTAGAAATGCTTACTGATATTTGCTGCCATCTCTTTTAGCATTTGTGGAGTATAATCGCTTGTATTTGATTTCCAAACGGCTCCAAATCCATCTCCTTGACCGTAGCGTGGAATTAAATGCACGTGGAAATGAAATACCGTTTGACCCGCTTGTTCACCATTGTTATTAACTAAGTTTAAGCCGAGTGGCTTATATTCTTCTTTTAATGCATTTGCAATCGCTGGAACAGATTCGAAAAGGTTTTTAGCGATGTCGGGAGTTAGTTCAAACAAATTTTCTTTATGTACTTTAGGAATGACCAGTGTATGTCCTTTTGTTACCTGACTGATATCCAGAAAGGCCAAAACATGATCATTTTCAAAGACTTTTGCCGAGGGAATTTCACCATTAACTATTTTACAAAAAATACAATCGCTCATTTAATAGACAACCCCTTTATTAGTTTTGATATCCGTATTTTACCATATGTATCAGCAATAAAAAAAGAAAGAGACAGGATCCGCATGGAATCCTGTCCTCTCGAAGGGGCATTGCTTCATTTTATACGTTCATTCAGGAATTACGTTTGATAAACACCTCATTTGACAATTTAGTGTTTTTTATAAACAGTAATCATTGTTCAAGCTGACCATCCCCTATGTGTTTTTATAGTTTTCCCAACTTATAAAAACGGATGATAATCTGCAGTAAACACCTCATTTATTTTTTTGATAAATAGCTGGTGTTATTTGAACTCTAAATGGTTACAAGGCAACTTGTGCAAAACAACCATCCCCTTATTTGAAACGTTTAGAAGCTACTTGTTTGAAAAGTTAAATGTCTTTGACAGACACCTCATTTCAAATTTTTGATGAATCACTTCATCGAGTAGTAGGTGTTTCCCCTTCGAATATTATGATAACCCGTTTGAGATGAAATATACAAAAAAATATCAAAAATTTGAATTCCTATTTTTATTAACTGCGATTTGGTAAAATGTAAGGAAATCATGATATAGGAAGGACGGAAATCATGTCTTTATTATCAATTGAAGGCCTAACTGGCGGTTATACAAGAAACCCAGTTCTAAAAGATGTATCCTTTGAAGTAAAAGAAAAAGAATTGGTTGGATTAATTGGACTAAATGGTGCTGGTAAAAGTACAACGATTAAACATATTATTGGGTTAATGGAACCGCATAGCGGAAAAGTGAAAATAAATGGACGTACAATAACCGAAGATAAAGAAGCTTATCGAAAAATGTTTACTTTTGTTCCAGAAACGCCTGTTTTATACGAAGAACTCACCCTCGAGGAACATTTAAGATTAACGGCAATGGCATATGGATTAGATGAGACTACATATAAAACAAGAATTGAGAAATTATTAGCTGAATTTCGAATGGAAAAAAGACTGAAATGGTTTCCAGCTCATTTTTCCAAAGGAATGAAACAAAAAGTGATGATTATGTGTGCCTTTTTGGTGCAGCCATCTCTTTATATCGTGGATGAGCCATTTGTTGGTCTTGACCCGCTAGGGATTCAATCATTGCTTGATCTAATGAAAAAAATGAAGGAAAACGGTGCAGGCATACTAATGTCAACCCATATTCTTACCACTGCCGAAAAATACTGTGACTCATTTATCATTCTGCATGAAGGAAAAGTTCGTGCCAAAGGGACACTTGTTGATCTCAGAAAGGAATTTTCAATGCCCACAGCTTCATTAGATGATTTATATATCCAATTAACAAAGGAAGAAAAATATGTTTGATGAGAAAAAGCTGTGGAAAGAAAGATCTGTCCAACGTTTAAAAGAATTTGGGGTTTATCTTCGTTATATATTAAATGGTCATCTGGTTGTTGTCCTGCTATTTCTAATTGGTACGGCTGCCTTTTATTATCAAGAGTGGATAAGTTATTTATCAACTGAGTTTCCTGCGGAGATTATTATTGCTTTTATTATAGGGCTTTTTTTAACACATAGCCCTGTATATACTTTTTTACTTGAAGCTGATCAGGTATTTTTGATACCACTTGAAACTAGGTTAAAGGGATATTTCTTGCGCTCTGGGTTAATAAGTTTAGTTTTTCAAGGATATATCTTATTAATGGTGTTAGCCATTTTGATGCCAATGTATGCACACGTGAGTTCAAATGGTTTTCAATCATTTTTTATTTTTTTATTGGTACTGTTAATAATAAAAGCATGGAATCTTGCCGTTAATTGGAGAATTCACTATTATGTTCAGCCCTCGGTTTATATGTGGGACATGTTCGTCCGTTATTTCATTAATGTAATCTTTACCTTTTTATTATTTAGCAGCGCCAATATACTTTTCTTACTGATATTTGCTTTCATTTTGGCATTTTACTATCATTCCTTCTATGTTAGAACGAAAAGAATGGGGTTGAAGTGGGATTTACTTATTGCTCAAGAAGAGAAGCGAATGGCTTCCTTTTATCGACTAGCTAATTTATTCACAGATGTACCGAAATTAAAGGATACTGTTAAGAGAAGAAAATGGCTGGACGTATTTATTCAATCCATTTCTTTTTTACAGAATAAAACCTATCATTACTTACTTGCACGAACATTTATGAGAGCATCTGATTATCTAGGTCTATTTATTCGTCTAACTGTAATTGGCGCTTTAGCACTTTACTTTATTTCCTTTGGGTGGGGGCAAATAGTTCTGTCACTCTTGTTTATTTATTTAACTGGATTTCAACTGCTGCCCTTATGGAATCATCACCAAAACAAGCTTTGGATTGAATTATATCCTGTTTCAAAAAAGCACAAAATGGCTGCATTCCAATCCATTCTAAAAACTATTCTCTATATTCAATCTACCGTTTTTACCTTGATTGTTTTGATAAAAGGGGAATGGGTCTATTCGTTAGCAGTTCTACTCTCAGGATTATTGTTTAGTTTTTTATTTGTAAATGTTTATAGTAAGAAAAGACTAAAAGCATGAATGGATTCGGAAACTATCTAATATTCTTTTGCTGAGGGGAGTGAGGGTATGAATGAATATGAGTTAAAGGTATACGGTGAAGTGGTTGAATGGAAAAGAAAATTAACAAGACGTTCAGGGATGATGAATCGAATATCCAAAAAGGCTCAAGGGAAAATTAATGAAATGATCCCAGAAAAGGTCCACGAGGTCATGACAGAAAGCATAAAGGGAATGGTCAAAACCACCTTATTTGGGTCCCAACTCACGACTAACAAAAATCAAGCTGCAGGTCTTACCCTAGAAGAACGTGATGAATTAATGAGAAAAAAGTGTGCTGTATTTCAGAAAACTGCTCTCATAGAGGGGGCAGGGACGGGCGCAGGGGGAATACTGCTGGGTCTAGCCGATTTTCCATTACTGCTTTCCATAAAAATGAAATTTCTTTTTGAAGCAGCTGCTATTTACGGATTTAACACAAAGGAATTTGAAGAACGGCTATTTTTACTGCATATCTTCCAGCTTGCTTTCTCAAGTGATGATATTCGTCGAGAAACCTTATCTGACATTGAAAACTGGGAAGAGAGAAAGCAGACACTGGTGGAAATGGATTGGCGCAAATTTCAACAGGAATATAGGGATTATATTGACCTTGTTAAGATGTTCCAGTTAGTGCCGGGCATTGGTGCATTTGTGGGTGCATATGCCAATAACAACTTGTTGAAACAATTAGGTGAGACGGCTATGAACGTTTATCGATTAAGAATTCTAAAAAAGGCCCCTGAACTTTAATCACGTTCAGGGGCTTTTGCATTAATCTTCTTGGTGTATTTTAATTGCTGCAGTACCTAGTGTTTTTGCAGCTATTAACATCGCATTCTCATCGATATCAAATTTCGGATGGTGATGAGGGTAGCCTGGTGCGGAACCAGGAGGTTTAGCACCTGTGAAAAAGAAGGTGCCTGGTATCTTCTTTAAATAATAAGCAAAATCCTCTCCACCCATTTGCGGTTCAGATTCTTCGATGGTAAGAACTTCAGGAACTTCCTTAGCTGCAGAAATAAGAAAATCTGTTTCTTTTGCATGGTTGACTACTGCTGGATAACCTCTTTCGTACAAGAATTTATAGGTGCTGTCTGATAAGTAACAAGTTCCTTTAATAGTTCTCTCCATTTCTTCTTCAATGTATTGACGAACATCATCATTAAAGGTTCGGACGGTCCCAACAAGCTTTGCTTTATCTGCTATTACGTTAAACGCATTTTCAGACATAAATGTTCCTACCGTAACAACCGCGGACTCAACTGGATTCACCTTCCTGCTGACAATTTGTTGTAGATTTAATACTAGCTGTGAAGCGGTGACAATGGCATCCTTTGTCTTATGAGGCTGTGCACCATGTCCGCCTTTACCCTGAATATCAATTTCAAAACGATCAGCTGCCGCCATAATCGGACCTGTGCGATATTGGATGGTACCGGTTGGTTCACTTGCCCATAAATGAGTTCCAAATATAACATCAACACCTTCTAAACAGCCATCTTCAATCATTGTGATGGCTCCGCCTGGTGCAAATTCCTCGGCATGCTGATGGATAAAGACATAATTACCTTCTAACTCATCTTTCAATTCATCTAGTACCTTCGCGAGTACAAGAAGCGTGGCTGTATGTCCATCATGGCCGCAGGCATGCATGACCCCCGGAACTAATGATTTATAAGGGACTTCCTTTTCATCATGGATAGGGAGCGCATCAAAATCCGCTCTTAATGCTACCGTTTTACCAGGCTTTTTGCCGTATATTTTCGCAACAACCCCGTTACCACCAACATTTCCTTTTACTTCTATTCCAAGCTTTTCATAAAATGTCTGGATAAACTGTGCAGTATTATATTCTTGAAAGGACAATTCAGGATGCTGGTGCATAAACCTGCGAATGGCTACCATCTCTTCATAGTAACCTTCTAATTTAGAAAACAATTGATTAATCATTAAAATTCCCCCCCAACAACATAGTAGTAGTATTTACTAACTATTTTAACACTTTTACACTATTATATAGATTTTTAAGTTTGTTTTCTTTATAATTTTATAGAGTTTTGACAGCGAGAAAGGATAATGTACACGATGAAAAAAGGAAATAGTTATACATACTTACTTTTAGGTTTTGCTATTCTCATAGCAATCTATACTTCTATTAAAGTAGCTGCTAAACAAACCTTTTGGTTGGATGATAAACTTGCGGACATATTTGCCTATGTACCCGACGCTCTAAACCCTTTTTTTCTTTTGCTAACTGAATTGGGAGATAAGAAGGGCATTGGTATAGTCGCGTTGATTGTTTTAGTGTGGTTATTATTGATAAAACGGCACTTCTTGGGAGCAGCCGCTATTGCCTTATCAACAGCACTGGGAAATGAAGTGAATAAGCTATTAAAAGACTGGATTGCACGTCCAAGGCCAGAACTCGAACATTTGGCACATGTTGATAGTTTAAGTTTTCCTAGTGGACATGCGATGGTTGGATTGACGTTTTACTTTTTTATTGCCTATCTCGTTATAGAAGGGATGAATTCAGCGGCAGCGAAAAGAATCGTCATGACTGTAACTGTATTGTTACTATTGCTGATTGGTGCAAGCCGTATCATTCTTCAAGTCCATTACCCAACTGATGTTATTGGCGGCTTTGCATTTGGCTATATTTGGGTGTTGGCATCTATATTTATTTACAGCTTCTTTAAAAGGAAATTAAGAAAGTAACAAAAAAAGAGGCTATTGCCTCTTTTTTATATTAGAAACATTGCCACGATAGTAGTGACAACAAGACCGATTACGACTGGAAGTAAATTTCGCCTTGCTAACTCAAATGGGTCAACGTTACAAATAGCGGCAGCAGGGATTAATGCCCAAGGGACCAAAGTTCCGCCCCCAACCCAGATGGCTGCAATTTGACCAAGTGCAGTTAGAGTGGCGACACCTTTACCGATTGCAACTGCAAACAAGCCGGCGACAGACCCTGCGAGGGAGATTCCTGAAAATCCAGAGCCATCTAAACCTGTAATTGCTCCTACGGTGGTTAGCGTCACTGCTCCGACCACTTTACTTAATGGAACAATATTGGCTAACGCAATACCAAGATCATTCACGATACCTTGAGACCCATCTGGTAAAAAGTCACCGATAATCTTTCCAAAACCGGCATCACCTAAATAGAAGAAGGCTGCGATTGGGATAACTGGGCCAAAGACCTTAAACCCGAAGGTAAATCCTTCAATTAAATAGGTTGTTGTTTTTTCAAGACCCTTATTTTTATGGCTGACCATGGTGATTAGGAGAAGGATAAAAATCGATGTTCCACCAACTAATGCTGTTGCGTCACCGCCTGTCAGGTCAAGGACAAACATAGCTGCAACGTCAATGACGAATAATATCGGAACTAGAATGGCAAAGAATCGTTTTTGGCCAATAGTAAGGAGATTTTTCTCGGCTGCGGTTTCTTCATTTGTCTCAATAGGTACATATGGAGTTGGCTTTAATACTCCGTTTTTCATATCTCTCCTTAGGAAATAGAAGGCAGCAATCGTTGTTACAATCCCCATTACAAATACTAAGGGTATACTAGCACTGATGACATCACCGATTGGAATTCCAGCAGCATCTGAAGTTAATTTCGGGGCAGCCTGTATGACAAAGTCACCTGATAAAGCTATACCGTGTCCAAATAAGTTCATTGCCATCGCAACACCCAAGGCTGGAAGTCCCGCCCGTAAGGCAACTGGAAGAAGCACTGCTCCTAGAAGGGCAACTGCTGGGGACGGCCAGAAGAACCAGGAAATGACCATCATTAGTATACCAATGGTCCAATATGCGAGTGCAGGGTTACGGATTAATTTTGTAAAAGGTGAAATCATTACATCGTTTATCCCGGTAGAAGTTAAGGTTTTACTCATAGAAACAATTATGGAAATGACTAGGATGGTTGATAACAGCTCTGTAATCGCATATATAAAACTGTTGAAAATACTGCTAACTGAACTGCTTAATGATCCCGTTGCCGTAATCGCAATCAGGAATATCCCGACGATACAGATAAGCGTGGTATCTCTTCGCTTGACCATAAATCCGATAATAAGAGCAATAAAGACAACATATATCCAATGGAGAGCTGAAAGCTCAATAAGCATAAAATGACCCCCTTTCATCTTCATCAAAAGGACGAATATAGGTATACGCCCGCAGATGTAATACAGAATATGAATCTGCATTAAAGTGGTGAAAGAGTTTTGAATGAATATTAAACGTAAAAACGACTTTTTTTTGACACTTTTCATCGTAAGCTATACACAAATAGGATTAATCGATATAGTGAGAACTGTGTTATGTTCTCTTTGAAGTTTTTAATTTTATGCTACATATATTAGAATATAATTAGACATGTCTTTTGAAAGGTGGATTTATTTAGATGACGAAGCAAATCAACGAAACATTTTTAAAAGCAGCAAGAGGGGAACAAACGGACCATGTACCTGTTTGGTTTATGCGTCAGGCAGGACGTTCGCAGCCAGAATATAGAGAGATTAAAGAAAAATACTCTTTGTTTGAAATTACTCACCAGCCTGAACTGTGTGCGTATGTTACCCGTCTTCCAGTTGAGCAGTACAATGTTGACGCGGCTATTTTATATAAAGATATCATGACTCCGCTTCCAGCGATTGGAATGCAGGTTGAAATAAAATCTGGGATTGGTCCTGTTATTGATAACCCAATCACTTCATTAGCAGATGTTGAAAAACTTGGTGAAATTCATCCTGAGCAGGATGTACCATATATTTTAGATACGATTAAATTATTAACTCAAGAACAATTGTCTGTTCCGTTAATTGGATTTTCTGGCGCACCTTTTACACTTGCAAGTTACATGATCGAAGGCGGACCTTCTAAAAACTATAATAAGACAAAAGCTTTTATGTATTCTGAGCCGAAAGCATGGTTCGCTTTAATGGATAAACTTGCTAATATGATTATTACATATGTGAAATCACAAATTAAGGCTGGAGCTAAAGCGATTCAAATCTTTGATTCTTGGGTTGGTGCCTTGAATGTAGAAGACTACCGCTACTTTATTAAGCCGGTCATGAATAGAATTTTCACAGAACTGAAAGAAGAGAATGTTCCACTTATTATGTTTGGCGTAGGAGCGAGTCATCTTGCTTTAGAGTGGAATGACCTTCCACTTGATGTCGTTGGATTAGACTGGCGTTTGCGGATTCAACAAGCTAGAGAATTAGGAATTCAAAAAACCGTTCAAGGTAATCTTGACCCAGCAATCCTGTTAGCACCTTGGGAAGTGATTGAAGAAAGAGCTAAAGTCATTCTAGATCAAGGCATGGCTCAGGGAGGCTATATCTTTAATCTTGGCCATGGCGTATTCCCGTCCGTTAACCCTGAAACCTTAAAAAGATTAACCTCATTTGTTCATGAGTATTCCGCAGCAAAACGCAGCAGATAAAACCGCTATTTGAGTGTTAATATTGGTAAGAAAGCTGTTTTTTTGGCACAATATAATATGCATGAAAAAAGAGGGCCCTAAACACTTAGCGGCCCTCTAAATCCGAATGAGGCCATTTTTAAAGGGACAAGGTCTTATGATGTGGATAGGGAAACAAGACTTAAGAGCGAGGTGCGGATAATGACTAAAAAGAAAATGGGATTACTCGTAATGGCATACGGAACCCCATATCATTTAGATGATTTAGAACGATACTATACACATATACGGCATGGCAGAAAGCCCACTCCAGAAATGATTGAAGAGTTACGAAGCCGCTATGAAGCAATCGGCGGTATATCACCTCTTGCAAAGATTACAATAGAGCAGGCTAAGAAACTAGAAGAACATTTAAATCAGATCCAGGATGAAATAGAGTTTAAAATGTACCTTGGCCTAAAGCATATAGAACCATTTATCGAAGATGCTGTTAAGGAAATGCATGCAGATGGGATTAATGAGGCTGTTAGTATTGTCTTAGCACCGCATTTTTCAACGTTTAGTATTAAATCTTATAATAACAGAGCAAAGGAAGAAGCCGAAAAACTCGGTGGCATTAACATCACATCCATTGACAGCTGGTATGATGAACCTAAGTTTATTACCTACTGGGTAGAAAAGATAAAAGGAATTTATGAGCAAATGCCTCAAGAAGAAAAAGATAATGCTATGATGATTGTCTCCGCTCATAGTCTGCCGGAGAAGATTTTGCAATTTGGAGACCCATACCCAAGTCAGCTTCAAGAAACAGCTGATTTAATCGCAAAGCAAGCTGGAATAAGTAAGTATGCGATTGGCTGGCAAAGTGCGGGAAATACACCAGATCCTTGGTTGGGACCAGATGTTCAGGATTTAACTCGGGACTTGGCGAAAGAACACCCATACAAAGCATTTGTTTATGCACCTGTCGGCTTTGTTTGTGAACATTTAGAAGTACTCTATGATAACGACTATGAATGCAAAATAGCAGCTGAGGAAGTTGGGGCGAGTTATTATCGTCCTGCAATGCCAAACGCACATGATGATCTAATTGATGCAATGTCTACTATTATTTTAAAAAGAATAGTCAACTGATCAGAATCGCAAAAAGAAAGAAGGTCGATATCCGTGGCGGAAGAAAAACAGAAGGTAGCCATCATTGGGGGAGGAATTGCCGGGCTTACTGCAGCATACTACCTTCAAAAAATTATCAATGAAAAAAAGCTGCCTATCGAAATCAAACTTATTGAAGCATCTCACCGTCTCGGAGGTAAAATGCAAACCGTGATAAGGGACGGTTTTACCATTGAAAGAGGTCCTGATTCCTTCCTTGCTAGAAAAGTGAGCATGATTAGACTTGCAAAGGAAGTAGGAATGGAGGAACAATTAGTTTCTAATTCAACAGGGAAATCTTATGTCCTTGTTGATGACAAGCTTCATTCAATGCCTGGGGGTTCAATAATGGGAATCCCAACTGAAATAGGGCCTTTTATTACAACAGGGTTATTCTCGATTCCAGGGAAGGTCAGAGCAGCTGCAGATTTTATATTACCGAGATCACCAGGTAATAGGGACCAGTCTTTAGGAGAATTCTTTCGAAGAAGGTTAGGCGATGAGGTGGTTGAGAATCTAATTGAACCGTTATTATCGGGAATTTACGCCGGTGATATCGATCAAATGAGCTTAATGTCGACCTTCCCACAATTCTATGAGGTGGAACAAAAACACCGGAGCCTCATTTTAGGGATGAAAAAGGCAACACCTGCAAAACCGAAAACACAAGAACCTGCCGAGAAGAATAAGGGTGTTTTTTTAACCTTTAAATCTGGCCTGCAGTCCTTTGCTGAGGCGATTGAAGCGAAGCTAGACCCTAATTCCATCCTGAAAGGGCATCGGGTTGATAAAATAACAAAGCCAAATAAGCAGTATGAGCTTTATCTAAATAACGGTGAAACATTAGCTGCTGATTGTGTTGTTGCAGCAACACCGCATAAAATTACGCAATCGATGTTCTCAGACTATCATTTTTTTGATCCATTTAAGTCAGTCCCGTCCACATCTGTTGCCACGGTGGCCCTTGCATTTCCTGAAGAAGCCATAAAAAAGGATATTGATGGAACAGGATTTGTTGTTTCTAGGAATGGTGATTATTCTATTACTGCCTGTACTTGGACACATAAAAAGTGGGAACACTCTACTCCGAAGGGGAAAGTGCTGCTGCGCTGTTATGTAGGAAGAGCCGGGGACGAAACAATCGTTGAACTTTCTGATGATAGGATTATTAAGATTGTACTTGATGATTTAAGCAGGACAATGGAGATTGGAATGCAGCCTGATTTTGCCATCGTTTCACGCTGGAAAGATTCAATGCCGCAATACACTGTGGGTCATAAACAGCGCCTCGAGTCCATTAGAAACCATATTAAATCTGAACTGCCTGGAGTCTTTTTAGCCAGTGCATCCTTCGGCGGTGTCGGACTTCCTGATTGTATAGACCAGGGTGAGGAAGCTGTAAAAGGTGTATTAGAGTATCTAAACGTAAAACAATGAACCGGAAGCTGTTTTAATAATAGCTTCTTTTTTTATAAAAAGGAGGCACTTAGTTGAAGTTGACAATTATTGGTTTTTGGGGCGGATATCCGAAACAAAATGGTGCAAGTTCTGGATACTTACTTGAACATGAAGGTTTTAAACTATTAATGGATTGTGGCAGTGGTGTTCTTGCGAAAATGCAAAATATTGTTGAGCCTGAAGAGCTTGATGCGTTGTTAATCTCCCATTATCATCCAGATCATATTGCAGATATTGGTGTATTACAGCATGCCCGCTTAATTCAGGGCTTTTTAGGCAAGAGTTTTCCGACCCTGCCTATCTATGGACATTCCTATGACCAAACAGAATTTGCAAAATTAACCTATAAAGAAATCACAAAGGGAATGGCCTATTCGCCTAATGAGGTTCTTACTGTCGGACCATTTCAGGTTTCCTTCTTAAAAACAGACCATCCAGTACCTTGCTATGCAATGAGAATAGAGGTAAATGGAAAATCAATCGTTTATACAGGTGACAGCTCCTTCAAAGAAGAATTTATTGAGTTTGGTAAAGATGCGGATTTATTATTATGTGAATGTAATTTCTATCAGCATCAAAATGGGAAGTCTGCAGGTCATATGAATAGCATGGATGCAGGGGGATTTGCAGCAAGAGCAGGAGTTAAACAATTAATTCTAACCCATCTTCCACATTACGGAGATCTATCAAAGCTTATCAGTGAGGCAAGCTCTGAATATGCTGGTATAATAAAACTTGCAGAAGAATTTCAAACCATTTCACTATAGGAAAGGGAAGGATAGTATGTTATTTATCGATAATAAAGGCATCAACGATCCTCGTATAAATCTCGCCATTGAAGAGTATGCCTTGAAAAATCTTGATATCAATGAAACGTATTTATTATTTTACATAAATGAGCCGTCGATTATCATTGGGAAAAACCAGAATTCAATAGAAGAAATCAATACGGAGTATGTTGAAAGCAATGGTATACATGTGGTACGCAGATTGTCTGGCGGCGGAGCGGTATATCATGATCTTGGCAACCTAAATTATAGCTTTATTACAAAAGATGACGGAGACAGCTTTCACAATTTCCGCAAATTTACAGAACCGGTTATTGCAGCTCTTAAACAGATAGGGATAAATGCAGAATTAAGCGGCAGAAATGATATTTTAGCTGAAGGAAGGAAAATATCCGGGAATGCCCAATTCTCAACAAAGGGCCGAATGTTCACTCATGGAACACTCCTTTTTAATTCGGAAATGGATCATATTGTCTCCGCTTTAAGGGTGAAAAAGGATAAAATTGAATCTAAGGGAATTAAATCAGTCCGCAGCAGAGTGGCTAATATTTCAGAATTTTTGACAGAGAAAATATCTATTGAAGAGTTTCGTTCTGCCTTGTTGAAGTTTATTTTTCAAGGCGAAGAAGTAACGGAGTATGTGCTTACGGAAGAGGATTGGGAGAAAATTCACCAGCTTTCTAAAGAACGCTATCAAAATTGGGACTGGAACTATGGGAAATCGCCAAAGTTTAATCTCCAGCATTCCCACCGGTTCCCTGTGGGGCAAATTGATGTTCGATTAGATGTGGATAAAGGTGTTATTGAAAACTGTAAGATATATGGTGACTTTTTTGGCGTTGGCGATGTAAGTGAGATTGAGAATAAACTGAAGCATGTTCGCTACGAAAAGGTAGAATTAGAAGCAGCACTTAACGATATTGACACATCCTATTATTTTGGAAATATTTCAAAAGAAGAATTCATCAACTTAATTTATTAAAGCAGAAAACACGGTGAGAATAAATCATCGTGTTTTCTTGCCTATTTTAGTGTTAATTGAATAATGTTTACTGTTCTACTTTACAAATTATTTGAAATGTTGTGTATGGTCATAAACAAATCTATATATCCTTCATAACATATAGGGCATTAATCTTTTTCAGGGGAAATCGGAGTGAGGAGAATGAAAACAATCATTTTTATCGGATTAAATAAATCCGGGTCCAGCAGAGATGCGGTAAAAGCTGCAATGGATTTAGGATATTATACAGTTGTTTTTACTGATCAGGAAAAACAAATCGAGCAAAGAAGTGAATATCAGGAAGTTCATCAACTCACTCTTGTGAATCCCATTAATAGGGAAGAATTAATAGAACCAATAAGTTTATTGCAGGAGAGTGGAAATGAAATTGTCTTAATCACTAGTTTTGTCGATAGCTATGTTCGAATCGCTTCTGCACTCGCTGATGAATTTTGTGATAACCTTTTATCAACGGAGGCCATTGCGGTTATGGAAAATAAGGAAAATACAAGAAATTTCTTCTCAAACCAATCCTTTACACCTAGATTTAAAGTAATTTCGCAGGATATTCAGCTGCCATTTATGCTTTCCCATCGTAAATTAAAATTTCCAGTCGTAGTAAAGTGTGCTTCATCGACTGGATCAAAAGATGTTCTATTTGCATCAAACATGAGGAAATTAGAGAACTGTGTGGTCAGACTGCAAACGAAAAATCCTAATGAAACCATTCTTATTGAAGAATATATAGAAGGCGACCAATACTTAGTGGAAGTCCTTGTTTCCGAGGGGCAAATCCTAATAGGCGCTATAATAAAGCAGGAAATAACAAAGGGGAGACGATTTATTGTTACCGGGTACGGTGTATTGGCAGAAGTACCTTCGTATTTTGAAGAAAGTTTACGGGATGTGATTGATGCCATTGTTTCATCCTTAAATCTTAAAACAGGTGCCTTTCATTTAGAGTTAAGATTAACGGACGAAGGCTGGAAACTTATTGAAATTAATCCGAGAATTTCTGGCGGGGCGATGAACAAGATGATCCAAACAGCTTTTGGTTATAGCTTAGTAGAAGAAACGCTAAAAATGTTAGTTGGAGAATCCCCATCACTAGACAAGCGCACAAATTATTTCGTTTATACTCAACATCTAATTCTTGAATCCAGCGGCATTTTAGAAAAGGTCACAGGTAAGGGAAGGGCAGCGGATACACCTGGAGTGGAAGAAGTATATGTAAAGCCAACAATAGGAACCTACCTCACACCGCCCTTATCTATGGGGCACCGTTATGCATATGTTATTGCAAAAGGAACTACGATGGAAGAAGCCCAAATTATAGCGAAGCAAGCAGCCAATGAAATAACCTTTCACTTAAAACAAGAATAAAAAGGAACTCCATAATCAGTATGGGGTTCTTTTTTAGTGGAAGTGGGAAAGGAATGAAATCTCTAAAATTTTATGCTTGTATACTTAAATTTCTTTAAATATAATATATTTAGAAAATTATTATTATTAGGTGAATGAGTATTCATTCACAAAAGGAGGGAAATTATGAATATATCATCAAAACTTCAAGAAACTGCTAGAGAGTCAGCCAGCAAAACAGCTTATTATTTTATGGGACAAGGTACTACATACGCTGAATTGGATGGAGCGATTACAAAGTTTGCTTCTGGCTTAGAAAAATTAGGAGTAAAGCAAGGGGACCATATTGCTTTATTACTGGGAAACACACCGCATTTTGTTATTGGTTTATACGGGTCATTACGGTTAGGGGCTACAGTGATTCCTGTTAATCCTATATACACAGCAGATGAGATTGGATATATATTAAATAACGGTGATGTAAAGCTTGTAGTCGCGCTGGATATGGCCATCCCTCTAGCTGAAAAAGTACATGCCTTCTTGCCTAAGGTAGAGAATTTTGTATTCTGTGAAACTAGTGAAAATGGAATGGCTAAGCATAATATTGAATCACTTACCCTTTACCCTAAAATGAAATCGTTTACAAAAATGGTTGCGTCAGGTGACCTCTCCTTTAAAGGACCTGAGCTGCTGGATGATGACACCGCCATTATTCTTTATACCTCTGGAACCACAGGGAAACCAAAAGGTGCAATGCTAACGCACAAAAATTTATACAGCAATGCCAGTGATGTCGGCGATTATTTAAAGATGAATGAACAAGACCGCGTCATCACGACTCTTCCTATGTTCCATGTATTCTGCTTAACTGTAGCTTTAAATGCACCATTGTTGAGTGGTGCAACCATCTTGATCGCACCAAGATTTAGTCCTAAGGAAATTTTTGATTTGGCAAGAGAGTATGAAGCAACTGTTTTTGCTGGAGTACCAACCATGTATAATTTCCTTTATCAATATCCAGAGGCTAATCCAGATGATTTCAAATCATTAAGGTTATGTATTTCTGGAGGTGCCTCCTTACCTGTTGCGCTGCTTACTAATTTTGAAAAGAAATTTAATGTCACGGTATCAGAGGGTTATGGTTTGTCGGAGGCTTCACCAGTTACCTGTTTCAATCCGCTAGATCGCCCGCGAAAGGCTGGTTCTATTGGAACGTCTATTCTTCATGTTGAAAACAAAATAGTTAATGAACTTGGGGAGGAACTTCCTGTTGGAGAAGTTGGTGAATTAATTGTTTCTGGTCCGAATGTCATGAAAGGCTATTATAAAATGCCGGAAGAATCTGCTGCAGCCATCCGTGAAGGCTGGCTATATACAGGGGACTTGGCAAGAATGGATGAAGAGGGCTATTTCTATATCGTTGATAGAAAGAAAGATTTGATAATAGTAGGCGGGTATAATGTTTATCCTCGTGAGGTCGAAGAAGTCCTTTATAACCATCCAGATGTAGTAGAAGTGGCCGTACTCGGGGAACCAGATTCGGATCTCGGTGAATCAGTAAAATGCTTTGTAGTAAGGAAAAATCCAAATACAACCGAAGAGTATTTACTTGAGTATTGTAGAGAACACTTAGCGAAGTATAAAGTTCCTTCTTCGATTGAGTTCTTAGAAGAACTTCCAAAAAACACAACCGGGAAAATTTTGCGAAGGGCACTAAAAACTCAAATTACTCAGACCGTATAAAGACATGATAGATATAAGGAAAATAACATGGCTGAATCCTGGCCATGTTTTTTTATTTCATTCTTTCTGAAAATTTGATAAAATTTATTTTTGAACTATGCAGAGAGAAGGGATAATAAAGTGTCTGAGTTTGCTATTGGAAAGGAATCATCTGAATTTAAAAAGGGTCTGCATGCAGGGATAAGCATTGGGATTGGATATTTTCCGATTGCATTGACTTTTGGTCTCCTTGCTAAAACAACTGGACTATCTATATATGAATCTGTGTTGATGAGTATGATTGTGTTTGCAGGCGCTTCACAATATATTTCATTAAGCTTGATTGCCTATGGGACTGGGATACTTGAAATTGTTTTAACAACCTTTATCGTAAACATTCGCCATTTTCTAATGTCGACAACTTTAAATGAAAAATGTGAAGATGACCATCTTGGGAATAAAATGGTTTATTCATTTGGAATTACCGATGAGACATTTTCAGTCGTGGCTACCAAAGAAGGAACAGCTTCGACTGGATTCATGTTTGGGGTAAATTTATTGGCGTATTCAAGCTGGGTTATATTTACTGGGGTTGGTCATTTGATAGGGGCAAGTCTTCCTCAAACGTTACAAGAAAGTATGGGAATTGCCCTCTATGCGATGTTTGTTGGTCTCTTGGTACCATCTTTGAAAAAAAGTGGTAAGGTGTTATTTCTAGCTGCACTTGCCGCAATCTTTAATTCGATTTTTACGCTTGGCGGCATGATGGCACAAGGATGGTCAATTGTGACTTCAACGATTCTGTCTGCTGTTTTGATGGAGTTGATTGAAATGGTGAAGGCGAAGCATGGGGGTGTTAACGATGAAAAGTGAAATACTTTGGATGATTATTGGGATGGGGTTAGTTACATATATACCAAGGATGCTTCCATTTGTATTGTTTAAAGGTAAGGAGCTTCCTCCCTTTATCCAAGGCGTGCTAAAAAACGTCCCATATGCAACATTGGGAGCATTAATTTTCCCAGCAATCCTTTTGCTGCAAAAGGATGATATCTGGTATGGAATAGCAGGTGCTGCCGCCGCCTTTGCTGCTGCTTTCTTAGGGGCAAATGTCATTATTGTGGTATTAGGTTCAATCACAGTTCTTGCCCTATATTCTTATTTTCTATAAGTCGGTAAATCCGGCTTTTTTTGTTCTAAAAATGATCTTTATAACTAAACTATGTATAGAGAGGTTGTACAAAAAGGAGGGACAACACATTAAATGGTTAGAAAAATGGGTTTTTATGCAGTCTTGGCCTATGTATTATATGGGGTATTTTTCTACTGGTATTTATTTCACTTCGCAGACTCAAGCCTGCCTTTTGAATATCAAGGAACAAAAGCAGACCCAGCAACTTTTTTAAATGGCAGAGAGTTAATGTTGAGTGAAGAGTATTCGAGAATAAGGAATTTGTTATTCTTTCTTTCAACACCTTTTGAATGGCTTTTCTATTTTTTTATATTATTATTTGGATTTTCGAAGGCGTTTAAAAAATGGGCAGATAGTTCGTCTAAGTACAAGCTTCTTCAAACGGCTATTTACCTTATATGGCTTTCGTTTTTTGCTTTTGTGGCGACATTCCCTTTAAGCTATATTAGTTATTCCTTGTCAAAAACGTATAACATCTCAACTCAAAGCTTTGCGTTATGGATGAAGGAGGAACTAATCGACTTTTGGATCAATTACGGAACGTTACTGATCATTGTTCCGGTATTATATTGGCTGATGAAAAAAAGTGCTAAACGCTGGTGGCTCTATGCTTGGGCTTTATCGATACCTTTTACACTGTTCATGATGTTTTTACAGCCTGTTGTTATCGATCCGTTATATAATGATTTTTATCCTTTAAAAAATAAAGAATTAGAAACAAAGATATTAGAATTAGCAGACAAGGCTCAAATTCCAGCAGAACATGTCTTTGAAGTGAATATGTCTGCCGAAACCAATTCATTAAATGCCTATGTAACCGGTATTGGTGCAAATGCAAGAATCGTACTATGGGACACAACCTTAAATAAATTATCGGATGACCAAATTTTATTTATCATGGCACATGAAATCTGTCACTATGTTGAAAATCATATTTATATTGGAATAGCCTTGTATTTACTGTTATCACTGTTAGGTTTATATCTGACCTATCGAATTATGAATTGGGTGATTGTACGTTTTGGGAAAGAACTAAAAATCCCAGATGCAAGAGATATTCGATCCCTGCCACTTTTTTTCATGATTCTTTCGATGTTACTGTTTACCGCCAGTCCTTTTTCAAATTTAATTTCTCGGTATGAGGAAACACGGGCTGATAGATATGCAATAAATATGACTGGGAACCCTGACGCTGCAATAACTTCTTTCCAAGAATTAACCCGCTCAGGCTTAAGTCAGGTCAATCCGCCATTATTGGTGAAGATTTTCCGTTACAGTCATCCTACTATGCTTGAACGAATTTCTATGCTGGAAGAATATGAAGTAAAACTGAAGAATAAATAACCAAAAAAGGAATGGGAAAGGAGAGAGTGATCTCCTTTCCCATTCCTTTTTTAAATGTGTCTTTACGTCCCAAATCGTTTATTTATCTCGATAAGCTGTTTGGATAAAAGGTAAAAGTCCATTTTATCCCGATGGTCAATAGCACAATCAATTTTTTTAAGAAGTTTTTCTTTTTCAACCGTTAACTGAATTTCTGATAAGAGCATATCAATGTACAAATCCTGGACAAAATTCTCTTTTCGTTGACGTTTCATGGCACCAAGTTTCATTAATTCCGTGTATGATTTCTCATTCATCAAAATCACCTCTGATGCTTTTTAATATTATATGGATTTTTTTTGATAATATCAATGGTTATTTATAATTTTCTGACATATATTTTTGTAATAACTTTGTGAATATATTCGCAACAATTCAGAAAAATAAATAAACCATAAATTAATCATGGTATGATGGGTAAAATTGCTAAATGGAGTTGAAGATTTTGAAGCTGAAGCAAATTGAAGAATATGAAGTAAACCCGTTTACGATGTTCATAAAACCAATCGTGTATGGCAGTAAAATTTATTCAGAGATTATTGAAGTAGAAGATGAATTTTTATCCCCTTTTAAACCGCTCGATATTATCAAAAATAGTTGTGAGTATTATGGATGTGATTATGAAGGCCGCCGGAATGGTACAAAACAGTTAGTTGGTTATGCACATAAAATTCCGATTGCGATTGATCCCACCAACCGCATTTTTTTCTTCCCTACCACATCACCAAACCGTCAAGAGTGTATTTGGATTTCTCATGAACACGTAAAAAAGCCGGTCCGAATTAATCCTCAAGAAACTTTAATCCTTTTTAATAATAATCAATCATTTGAATTACCTGTATCGTGCAGTTCGATTACTTCTCAACTGGAGAGGACATCGTATTTAAGGACAAAGTTAATGCAAAGAATTGAATATAATGAAAGAAAGTCATTTTATTTATTGCAGCGTCCCAAGTCTCTGGAAGCATCAGAAGAATCTTTCGAATATGGTAAAAAGAAGATTAAGGATAAACATTAACAGCTTATAAAGACGGGTGCTGTTTGAGATAATAAAATTCCATTAATTCTTGAACTTTATTGCGTATTCTTGGATTAAAGTAATTATGAGCTTCTTCATAGCCTTTATATAAAAACATATACATGGTAAAAGCATCGTCACGTTTGGTTTCGATTACTTTGAGGTTATTCTTCTTCATATATTGTTTAACTTCTGCTAATTCCTTTTGAATGATTTTCATTGTTTCTTCAATTAGTACTATATAGGGTTTTTTTAATTTAAATGGACTCTTTTCCACAACGGACAAATCCCGATTTAAGATAATTAATACCATTGGCAAATAGATGGCTTTTTCCATTATATTACGATCATCCTCTGGAATTCTGGTCATCCCATTATCGGCTCCTTTCTACCTGTAAGAACAAGTGTTCCTATTTATCATACAAAAATCTTGTTGAAAACGCAATGCTAAAAAAGCTTGCGTTTTTTATTTGCAAAATTTGGTACTTGTATGAGAAAGTTTTTGATAGAAGGATATTAACTCGGGGAAAATGAATTATATATAGACACATTAAATGATGTAAAATTCCATTAGGGGTTAAAAATATTACATAGAAGGGTGAAGTTGAGAAGAGAATGGATATAAAGATGCAAATATAAAAGGGGAAGGTGCTGTTTTGGTGTTAGATTTAGAGGAGAATAAAGAGGCCTTTCACCAATTCTTAACTCAATAAGAAAACAAACAGTACAAAGCATTAAATTAAGGAGCAATCATATGGACTTTGAAGCATTTAAGGCATGGTTCACACTAGAAAATATAATGGACTTAATTCAGGAGTATCGTTCCTTTGGGCCATTACCAGGGATCATGCTGCCCATGATTGAAGCATTTTTGCCGTTTCTGCCGCTGGTATTATTTGTAATGGCGAATGCAAGTGCTTTTGGGCTCTGGCTGGGTTTTTTGTATTCTTGGCTGGGGTCTTGTATAGGGGCATTAATACTTTTTTTACTTATAAGAAAATATGGACAAAAAAGGGTATTTTCATTTTTCTCAAAACACCCAAAGGTTAGAAAGTTGATGGATTGGGTTGATCGTCACGGTTTCGGTCCGCTCTTTTTGCTGCTATGTTTCCCGTTCACACCCTCAGTTATTGTAAATATTGTAGCGGCTCTTTCAAAAATCAGTATTTACCAATATATGCTTGCCGTGGCAATTGGCAAAATGGTGATGATTTTCACCATGAGTTTTGTGGGTTATGATCTTCATTCTTTGATTACTCAGCCTTACCGTACAGCAGTTGTTTTTCTAGTTATTTTTATTCTTTGGTATGTTGGAAAAAGAATTGAAGTAAGATTGAATAAGAGCATGGAAAATGACCATAATGAGGAGATAAATAGAGGGAAAGAATGGAAGAAAAGGAGGAGCTGAAAATGATGAATATTGAATGGAAAAAAGAGGGGATTGAATGGATTAAAGCTTTTGCAATTGGAATTATCATTTTTGCTTTTATACGAACATTTTTCTTTTCTAACTATGTTGTTGAGGGAGAATCTATGATGCCTACTCTTCAGGATGGAAACAAATTAGTAGTCAATAAGCTAGGCTACCAAATTAGTGATTTGAGTCGTTTTGACGTCATTGTATTCCATGCCAATGAGAAAGAGGATTTTGTGAAACGCGTAATCGGTCTCCCGGGGGACAAAATTGAATTTAGAGACGATCAATTATATATCAACGGACAAAAGTACCAGGAACCGTTTTTATCTGTTTATAAGCAGGAAATACCTGGAATTAAACTTACAGGTGATTTTAGTTTGAAGGAGATTACGGGAGAAAGTACTGTACCAGAAGGAAAGTTATTTGTACTTGGGGATAACCGCTTAGGCAGCTGGGACAGCAGGCATTTTGGTTTCATCTCAGTCAGCCAGGTAGTTGGAAAAGTTGACCTCCGTTACTGGCCGCTTAACGAAATGGATGTACAATTCTAATTAGAATAGAAATCTGAGAGTACGATGATAGGATATCGTCTCTTTTTTTTGTTTAAAAATTACCATTACTGGTTTTAATCTCTATGAAGTGTTCCAAACGTTTGTGCTCTTTTTGTGATAAAATGAGTGTATTAAATGATAGAGAGGTAATCGGAAAGCGGGGGTGAAACATGTCTTTAAGAATGATAACTGGAAGGTCGGGAAGCGGTAAAACTCAATTGTGTATGAACGAAATACAAGACCGGCTGCTGGAAAATCCAGAGGGAGCACCAATTATTTATATCGTTCCAGAGCAGATGACGTTTTCAACAGAATATCGATTGGCGACGAATCCCATACTTGGTGGAATGATTCGTGCACAGGTGTACAGTTTCTCACGATTAGCTTGGAGAATACTGCAGGAGACTGGCGGTATTAGCCGTTATCATCTAAGCAGTGTTGGAATAAGCATGCTCATTCGGAGAATTATTGAAGAAAAGAAAGACCAATTAAGACTGTTTCAGCGTGCAGCTGATAAAAACGGCTTTGTTCAGCAAGTTGAACAGATGATTACTGAATTTAAACGGTATTGCATTACACCAGAAGAACTGACGCAAGAGGCTGAAAAGAATAATGGAAATGGTGAAACAGCTTCAAGAGCCTTGCAGGATAAGCTGAATGATTTAGAAATTATTTATCGACAATTTGAAGATGAGGTCTTTGGGAAATACATCGATTCCGAAGACTATTTTCGTTTGCTTGCAGAAAAGATCTCACTATCGACTTACTTGAAAGATGCAGAAATTTATATAGATGGTTTTAATAGCTTTACCCCACAGGAATTACTTGTTATGAAAGAATTAATGAAACATTGTCCGAGAGTGACAATTACAATGACGACAGATCGAGATTCCTTTACAGCACCTCCGGATGAATTAGATTTGTTTCGCTTGTCGACGGAGGCAAGTTACGCAATACAGGAATTGGCGAAATCTGAAGGAATCGAAATGGAGAATCCAACCTTCCTATCCCATCAACAAAAATGGAATAATCCATCTCTAGGTCATTTAGAGCGGAATTTCGATACTAGACCAGCTTCCCCTTATTATGGAAAAGCAGACATCCATATTGGTCAAGCTGCTAATCGTAGAGCGGAAATTGAGGGAATTGCACGTGAAATTCTCCAGTTAGTTCGGACTAAGAACCTTCGCTACAAGGATGTTGCGCTATTGATTAGAAATGGCAGTGATTATCATGAAATCGTAGAGCCTGTTTTCTCCGATTATCAAATTCCCTATTTTATTGACCAAAAAAGAACCATGCTGAATCATCCATTAATTGAATTAATTCGGTCAACCCTTGAAGTGATTCAGTCATTTTGGCGTTATGAGCCTGTTTTTAGGGTAATTAAAACAGAATTGTTATATCCACTTCAGGAAAATCCAGATAAAATGCGGGAGAAAATGGATAGGTTAGAAAACTATGTACTCGCATATGGAATTAAAGGGAGTAAATGGACGAAAAAAGAACGTTGGACGTATCGCCGTTTCAAGGGCTTAGAAATGGAAGCGAATGTCCAAACAGATGCTGAAAAAGAAATGGAACAGCAATTGAATGAATTGAAACTTATGATATCAGCCCCGATTCTGCGCTTGTCTAGAAGGCTGAAAAAAGCTGATTCAGGGAGAAAGCTTTGTGAGGCAATCTATTTATATTTAGAAGAATTAGATATTCCTTCAAAACTAGAAAATTTAAAAATAGAAGCTGAACAAAAAGGCAATCTAGTAAATATGCGTGAACATGAACAAGTATGGAATGCATGTATTGATCTCTTAGATCAGTATGTTGAAATATTAGGGGATGAAAATGTTTCTTTAAAGTCATTCTCCACTATATTAGAAGCAGGATTTGAATCTCTTTACTTTTCACTCATTCCACCGGCCCTGGATCAGGTAATAATCGGAGACTTAGAAAAATCTAGATTAACAGATATAAAGGCAGCCTTTGTTGTTGGTGTAAATGAGGGAATACTACCTGCTAAAATTGCCGATGAAGGGATATTATCTGATGAAGAGCGTGAAATGTTAATAGGCGCAGATTTAACAGTGGCACCCAGCAGCAGGACACGTTTATTGGATGAGAACTTTATTGCCTACAAAGCACTAACCACACCTTCAGAAGCTCTTTATGTCAGCTACCCGCTTGCAAATGATGAGGGAAAAGCATTAATACCTTCATCGTTTATTAAGAGATTGAAAGATATGTATCCAGAATTAGAAGAGCATTTTTATGGTACAGATCCTGCTGAGTTATCAGAAAAGGAGCAGTTGAACTTTGTTACTAACCACAAAACAACACTGTCCTTCTTGACCTCACAGCTTCAGTTGAAAAAGCGTAATTATCCCATTTCAGACCTGTGGTGGGATGTATATAACTTTTATATCACAAATGAGTGGAAGACAAGGGCAGAGAAGGTGTTCTCTTCTCTCTTTTATACCAACCAGACCGTTCAGCTATCTAAGGAAACTGCTGATGAATTGTATGGTGAAACCATACAGGCAAGTGTTTCAAGGATGGAACTATATAATGGCTGTGCCTTTTCTCATTTTGCACAACACGGGCTAAAGCTTCGTGAACGACAAGTCTATCGGCTGGAAGCTCCTGACATAGGTGAGCTATTTCACGCGGCCTTAAAGTATATATCTGATTTTGTCAATGAGCAAAAACTTAGCTGGGATTCTCTTTCTAAGAAGCAATGTGAAGAACTGGCCAAGGAGGCAGTGAATGCTTTAGCTCCTAAGCTCCAAAACGAAATACTCCTAAGCTCTGAGCGTCATCATTATATAAAGCGTAAATTAGAACAAATTATTACAAGGGCATCTCAAGTTTTAAGTGATCACGCAAAAGTAAGTGGCTTCTCGCCAATTGGATTAGAGCTGAGCTTTGGAAAGAATGGCAAGCTCCCGCCATTAACCTTTTCATTAAAAAATGGAAAACGAATGGAATTGGCTGGCCGAATTGATAGGGTCGATCAAGCAAAAGGTGAAAATAACAATACTTATTTACGTGTCATTGATTATAAATCGAGTGAAAAGGATGTTAATTTAAACGAGGTATATTATGGACTTGCCCTCCAAATGTTAACCTACTTAGATATCGTCATTACGCATTCGGACGAACTGATAGAAATGAAAGCAAGTCCCGCGGGAGTCCTTTATTTCCATGTTCACAACCCAATGATAAGCACGAACAAATTGCTCACGGTTGATGAAATAGAAAAGGAAATCATGAAAAAGTTTAAGATGAATGGGTTAATGGTCGGCGACCAAAATGTTCTTAAGTTAATGGACCAAACCCTTGAATCGGGTGACTCACAAATTATTTCTGCGGGTATTAAAAAGGATGGCAACCTTACGAAGAAATCAAAAGTAGCGAGCTTAAATGAATTTGATGGCCTAAGGAATTATGTTCGAAAGCTCTATCAAACTACGGGAGACGCTATTATTGATGGTCAAGTTTCCATTTCTCCTTTTAAACTGAAGGACAAAACACCTTGTACATTTTGTTCCTACAAATCTGTTTGCCAATTTGATGAGTCAATTGAAAATCATTACCGAATTCTAACACCGCAGCCAAAGGAAACAATCTTTGAATTAATAAGAAAGGAGGCAGGAGTAAATGAGTAGTTTTGTAATACCGCCTAAACCAGAAGGGGCAACTTGGACAGATGACCAATGGAAAGCCATTATGGAAAAAAATAAAGATATCCTTGTCGCAGCAGCAGCAGGCTCTGGTAAAACGGCTGTCTTGGTAGAAAGGATTATCCAAAAAATTCTTTCGGAAGATGACCCGATTGATGTCGATGAATTATTAGTCGTAACATTTACGAACGCATCTGCAGCTGAAATGCGTCATCGAATCGGCGAAGCGTTGGAAAAGGCGATAAATAAAGACCCAAAATCAAGGCATTTACGAAAACAGCTAAGCTTACTAAATAAAGCATCCATTTCGACCTTGCACTCCTTTTGTATGGAGGTTATCCGAAAATACTATTATCTCATTGATGTAGATCCTGGTTTTAGAATTGCCGATGAGACAGAGGCACAATTGATTCGGGATGAAGTAATGGATGAGCTGTTTGAAGAGGAATATGGGTTAAAGGATAATGAGCCATTTTTTCGGTTAGTTGATTCTTTTACCAGCGATCGGAGCGATAGTGCTTTAATGGATATCGTCCGGGATATTTATGATTTTGCTGTGTCGAATCCTATGCCAAGTAACTATTTACAGTCCATGATTGATATGTATGATACTACTAAGGCAGCGAATCTAGAAGATTTACCATTTATTCAAGCACTGTTGTTTGATATTGAGCTTCAACTAGATGGTGCAAAGGAAATGATACAGCGTGGATTGGAAGTAACAAAGCTTCCAGGTGGTCCGGCACCAAGGGCAGAGAATTTTCTAGATGATCTAAATGTCATTGATACGCTTATACAGGCAAATCGCGATTCATGGTCAGCACTTTACAATGCCATGCAGACATGGTCTTTCTCAAGAGCAAAACAAGTAAAAGGGGAGCATTTTGATAAAGAGTTGACTGAGA
Source organism: Bacillus sp. CZDM1 (assembly GCF_055502545.1). Lineage (NCBI taxonomy): Bacteria > Bacillati > Bacillota > Bacilli > Caryophanales > Bacillaceae > Bacillus > Bacillus sp. CZDM1. The sequence goes on from NZ_JBUESO010000008.1 coordinate 154,035, forward strand.
AAGCTCAAAAACTCCGCGATAAAGCAAAAAAGAAGATTCAAGATATTAAAGAAGAACTTTTTTTAAGAAAGCCTGAAGGCTTCTTACGTGATATGGACCAAATGCGCCCTCTCATACAAACTCTTGTCCATTTGGTTACTGCTTTTTCTGAGCGCTTTGAGAAAGCAAAACGTGAAAAGGGATTGGTTGATTATGCAGATTTGGAACACTATTGTCTAGCCATTTTAACGGGGGAAATCAGCTCTAATGGAGTGTTTCTCCCCTCAGAAGCTGCATTAGCCTATAGAAACCATTTTAATGAAGTATTTGTTGATGAGTATCAGGACGTCAATATGGTTCAGGAAACTATCTTAAGGCTGGTTGCAAAAGAAGATGAGATAAATGGTAATCTGTTTATGGTCGGCGACGTCAAACAGTCGATTTATCGGTTTCGTTTAGCAGAACCAAATCTATTTTTGGGAAAATATAATCGTTTCAGGCAGGACGGTAATGGGACTGGATTACGAATTGATCTTGCCCGTAATTTTAGAAGCCGGAAAGAGGTCCTTGAAGGAACAAACTATTTATTTAAACAAATCATGGGTGTAAGGGTTGGGGAAATAGAATACGATGAAGCCGCTGAACTCCGGCCCGGTGCGCCATACCCTGAGGATGAACCATTTCCAATCGAGCTATTGTTGATAAATCAAAATAATGATGGTAAAGAATTGGCACCAGAGGCTGCTGAAACAGAAACCGTACCTTCAGAATTTGATGAGGTGGATTTAGAAAAGTCGCAGCTTGAAGCTAGAGTGGTGGCTTCAAAGATTAAACAATTAATTGCAAATGAAACGAAAGTTTATAATCCAAAAACAGCATCATACCGACCAGTAATGTATCGGGATATGGTGATTCTGCTCCGTTCCATGACTTGGGCACCTCAAATAATCGAAGAGTTCAAACAACAAGGAATCCCGATTTATGCTAACCTTTCCTCTGGATATTTTGAGGCAACTGAAGTTGCGATTATGATGTCGTTGTTAAGGGTAATTGATAACCCATTCCAAGATATTCCGTTGGCTTCTGTCTTGCGCTCTCCTATCGTCGGGCTAAACGAGGAGGAACTTGCACAAATACGACTGCACAATAAGGGAACTTTTTGGGAGTCTCTTAAGAGGTTCTGTCAAAGCACACCTACCGAAAAGAATGAGCAGGTATACGAAAAGGTCCGGCATTTTTATGATAATTTGGACGAATGGCGTTCCATGGCGCGCCAGGGTTCACTTTCAGAACTAATTTGGCAGCTGTACCGGGATACACAGTTTTATGACTTTGTAGGAGGGCTTCCAGGCGGGAAACAGCGGCAGGCAAACTTACGTGCTTTGTACGATAGGGCTAGGCAATATGAGCAGACTTCATTTCGAGGGTTATTCCGCTTTTTACGTTTTGTTGAGAGAATGATTGAAAGAGGAGACGACCTGGGAGCAGCAAGAGCGCTTGGCGAGCAGGAAGATGTTGTTCGGATCATGACCATTCATAGCAGTAAAGGGCTTGAATTTCCAGTCGTATTTATTGCAGGATTGTCGCGGAACTTTAATATGTCTGATATCCGTAAACCATATATGCTTGATAAAGAGTACGGCATAGCAGCAAAATATGTAAATATAGAAAAGAGAATTTCTTATCCATCTTTACCTCAAATCGCATTTAAGCGTCGAAAGAAAATGGAAATGCTGGCAGAAGAAATGCGGGTTCTATACGTGGCCTTGACTCGGGCGAAAGAAAAGCTTTATTTAATAGGCACCTTGAAGGATGCAGATAAAAAAATAGAACAGTGGAATGATGTAACTGCGAATACAGATTGGCTTCTTAAGGATTATGAAAGAGCAGCGGCCGGCTGTTATATGGATTGGATTGGGCCAGCGCTTATTCGGCATCAGGATAGCCAAGAATTCAGAAAATCTGATAATACGCTTATTCCAACCGAGATTACCTGTCACCCTTCGGCATGGAAAATGACAGTAATGAGTGCTGAAGAAGTAAAAAGCCAGGAAATCATTAAGAATATGGAAACAGACACTATACTAGAGCGGGTAGAAAAAAAGGAAATTATTCCAAAAACTTCTCCCTTTGGGGAAGAAATTATGTCTCGATTAACATGGGAATATTCCTTTGCCAATGCCTCGACACATCGCTCCAAGCAATCCGTTTCAGAAATGAAGCGTCAGCGGGAAATGTCTGATGAGCAGAGCGGTACCGAATTGCTGAGTAAGTTTAAAAAATCAATCACGAAACGTCCTAAGTTTATGCAGGAAAAGTCCTTGAGCCCTGCTGAGAGAGGGACAGCCCTCCATATGGTCATGCAGCATGTCGATTTGACAAGACCTGTTACGTTAGAGAACATTGAGGCTCAAGTAGAGCGGATGGTTACCGATGAACTGTTAACGGTTGAGCAGGCAGAGGCCATTAATACCCAGCTAATTGTAGAATTTTTCGAGTCAGATTTAGGCAAAAGGATTATGAATGCAAAAGTGGTCAATCGAGAAATACCCTTTACTCTTTCATTGCCTGCATCAGAAGTCTATCCAGCATGGAAAGATGAAGATGAATCTGTTTTTGTACAAGGGATAATCGACTGTGTTTTTGAGGATGAGAATGGACTTGTACTTATTGACTTTAAATCAGATGGCATTTCTGACCGTTACAAGGGTGGATTTATTCAAGCTAAACCAATACTAGAAGAGCGATACCGATTGCAAATCAATTTATATACAAAAGCATTGGAACAAATCTGGAAGCGAAAAGTCAATGAAAGATATCTATTCTTCTTTGACGGCGCTCATATTCTAAATTTAGAATAATAAAATTAACGACATAAACCTACTGTGGTTTATGTCGTTAATTAGTTATTCCCGCCTATTGGCTGGTCGAGCAAATTGGCATCAAGTACATTTGTACCGCTTATTCCGTTGGCTGTAAAGATAATTCCCCCTGTATTAAAGCCCCCAGAACCTGCATTGGTCTTTGAGGCACTTTTTGGAGAGATATAGACTGTATCCCCGAACTGTACAACTCCACCGCTTACATTAACAATCTGAACTGGACCAATTATCGCTGGCATTTTTAATACATCCTTTTCATTATTAACACTTACAAATTATGTGATATCCTATTCAAAAGTCAATTGCCTTGTTCATTGTCTTTATGGAATAGCTGCCTGATATGTTTAACCCTGGCTTCCATTGAGACGATTTCACTGTTTCCGACATGAAGAATGGCAGCGGAAGACATTGCGAGGATGGAGATATTATTGACCTTAATGACAGGAAGAGTATTATGAGTGGAAATTGTTATTTTTTCGTTGATTGGCAGTAAAGGAATTGGTTCTGAAAAAACAGGAAATCTTGAAAAATTTCCTTCTTTGGCATAGAATACATCAGCTTCCCGTTGAACAGCTAAGGCTCGTGAAAAACCATTAATGATTCGGGAATCTCCGAGTTGAATGGTAGAGGCAAAGGAAGCCGAGTTCACTTTAATGGCATTTACTACAGAAGTTCTCTGGAGCATATTCTTAAGCCTGCCTAAAATAATGGGACAAATGGTCCGATTATAAGTGATTCTGCAGGAGTGTCAAAGGTGGAAGCTAATTGAATGGTTTGGGTGTCGCCAACAAATACGAGTGAAGAACTTGCTACTCCCATAATTCTTATGGTATCTACATTGAGTTCACGATTATATACTTCAAAGTTCATTCTGTGTATTCATTCCTTTCACGTTCTCTGGTAAATGATTTATAAATATTAAAATACCTTTTCTGATTTCCTGTTTAATTAATTCAACTATACTTTCCTCTGTATGAACTTCACCTTCACGGTTAGAGGCTGAAGAATTTTGAATATGATAATCTATCCTAGCTGGAAGCTGCTTCAAGATATCTTGTTTGATAAAGTCTAAATAGGAGTCGTCTAAACTTACATTTAATTGATTTTGAGTTTCCTTAAATAGTGCTGGCAGGTCGGTTTCTAAATAATGATAAATAGATTCTTCTATTTTCATAGACCGCTGCATTTGTGCCTTAGGATGTATGGGTGTATTTATCGATTGATTTTGAACAGCGAAATCTTCAATATTTGCCAAATCCGATGGGTTTAGCCCAATGTTTAATGTTCCGTCAAGAGTTTCAACCTTCAATTGATCGAATTTATATTCAATCTTATCAACCTTAATACTAGGCTTATCCTTTAATTGCTTCATTTCTTCCTGTAGTTTTTGAATGGTCTGTTCCAGTATGGCAATTCTCTTTTCCTGTGTTTGTAAAGTCATTTGGACCCATTGAAGAAGTTGTGAATAATCCTGATACATACCATCACCTCACTGTTTAGCTTCTTCTCTTCCCGCGCCGCCCAAAGGTACTGCAACACTGCTAGTTTGCCCGTTTGTTGTTTGAGGGCCTCCTGCTGTCGGGGCTGGAGCTTTAAAACCGCCAGTGTTATATAGATAAGAAGCAGGTTTAATAATTCCCGCGCTGCCAATTTGCAGAACAGAGGAATTTGTAATACTGTTAATTTTAATGAAATTTATTTGAATGGATTGCTGGATATAAAAATTCATTTAAAAACCAACCTTTCCTTAGGCATTAAGGAAGATTCCTTGATCAATACCGTCTGAATCATTTGTGTTCGTATTACTTAAATTATTATTATGAACATTTAAACTTTCACCCGTATTAAAGGACCCAGCCCCGGAGAAAGTTCTTGCGGATGAAAATGGCATGATTTTATAGACATCTCCAATATGAAAAACTGAACTGCTGCCAAGTGAAATGACTTGAGCAACTCCTACAATCGCTGGCATAAACAACACCCTTCACCTTTTTTTCTCCTAATATCGTATGTATGGGTTGGTGTAATGTGATTCATTCGCCCAATAAAAGTAAAAAGTGTTCCTTTTGAAAATATTACCGTTGTATGTTGGGAAAATAATAGGATTAGGTATAAATACCTATATAATTATCAAAAATGGTATATTAGTAGGATATAAGATAAAGAGAAAAGGACTTATGATGTGTTTAAGAGGTCAGTCGGAAAATAAAAACACTGATTCTCGATAAAGGCAAAACTGGTGAAAATCAGTGACGCAAAGCTAAAGGGGCTAAGGTGCATTTGCACTACGCCAGCCAGTTACCGAAAGAACAGGGTGTTTTACTATGCTGCAGCAATATATACATAGGGATGTCTATGTGGATTGTTGTACTACATTGTTAACCCCCCTTTCGGTAAAGGCGGGGTTATTTCTATTCTAATTCAACAACCCTGCCAAACCGATCGTTTCTTCTTTATGTTTTGTGATCAAAGCGGTTTTCAAAAAAACTAGAATAAGGCGGGTGGCATTGTATGGGACTATTAAAACAGGTTCAACAAAATAATCAGGGACAAGGTGCAGAGCACAAATTGTACCAGTCGAAAAGGCTGACTAATAGAAGGAATTCATGGAAACCTTTAGAGCTGCAGGATCTAATTCGTAATGGGACCATGTCAAAAGAAATGGCTCTCTTCCTCTGTACATGTGTTAAAGCTAGATTAAATATTCTAGTAAGCGGGGGAACAGGGGCTGGTAAAACAACCCTTGTCAATGCTCTTTCCACTTTCATCCCAAAAGCGGAAAGGAATATGATTGGAGATGTTCGTGAAAAGGCAGGACGTGAAATACTCCGGACAGAGAATAAAGGACTTGATGGTTTTCTTGCAACAGGACACTCCAGCAGTCCAAGTAATATGATTGATCGCTTGGAAATCATTGCCTATCTTGAGGGGATGAATTTGCCTATCAAAGCGATTAGGGAAAAAATCGCCAGTACTATTGACATCATTGTCCACCTTTCACGAATAAATGATGGAACAAGAAAAATCACGAAGATAACAGAGGTTCAGGGAATCGAAGGGGAAAATATTGTGCTTAGAGATATTTTTTCTGTTAATCCTCTCGAAGGTTCTTATTATTAGAACCTTCTTTTTTTTAGGATTTTAGGGATGCCTATGGTATGATAGTGTTGCTATAAGCATTGCATACATAGGAGGAAGAATAAATGATTCATGGTCACGTAACAGCTTGGGTTTTGGCATTAATTTTATTTATTGTCGCTATATTTTTACTAAAAGGCGGAAAAGAAAAGGGCGCTAAAATTGTCCAAATGATACTGCGAGTTCTTTATTTATTGATAATTGCAACAGGTGTTGGACTACTATTCATGCTTTCCAATATTGATTTGTTGTATATACTAAAAGCAGTCGTAGGGATTTGGGTAATTGGCCTTTTTGAAATGATCCTTAGTAAGGTTGCACAAAACAGAAAAACTTCCGTTTTGTGGATACAGTTTGCTATCGCGTTCTTGCTTGTACTCTACTTAGGTTTTGATAAATTACCAATGTCCATTTTTTATGTATAATATCTGTTTATTTAAATGAGCTGTCCGGTTTCTTGGCAGCTCCTTTTTTATGCACAAAAAAGGATGACAAGAATTGCAAATAGTTTTACTATTTAAGTAAGGGGAGAGGAGTGTCTCATATGCTAGTTAGAGTTTTTGCTAATCTCCGGGAAATTTGCGGCGGAGTTGGAGTAGAGGTTAACCCGGATGGTCAACGTGTTATTGATGTACTAGATAAAATGGTTGAAATGTTTCCTGATTTAAAGAATGAAATATTTACACTTGAAAAACAACTGCTTCCATTTGTTCATGTTTTTATAAACGGAAGAAATATTATTCATTTGGAGGGTCTTGAAACCATAGTAAAAGAAACCGATCAATTTGCGTTATTTCCTCCAGTTGCAGGTGGTTAATATGCCAGAGCAGGAATTGGAGTTTCGTGGAATCAATCGGAAGCATCTTGGAATGTATTTTGAAGAGTTAGGCGGAAAACAAATGACAGATGATTTCCCCTATGTTTATAAATCTAATGAATGGTGCGGAGAAATAGTTAGGGAAGAAGAGCTTTCAATTACTTCTACATTTAAAGTCAATTCTGTACATATTCGCTTTAATGCTTCAGATGATATGACGCTAAAAGAGCTTATCAATAGATATCGGGTGAAAACCAGGAGGATAGGCGGATAGTTAAATTTCTAAAACAAAAGGCTTCTGCAAAATATGCAGAAGCCTTCGAATATTTATTATACTAACTGATTTTCCGAATCGATGATTTCAAGCTCCCGAAGTTTTGCTTCGGTAACTTTTCCGTTTTCCCAGCCGCGTACTTGATAGTACTCTCCAAGCATGATATCCATTCTGCTAACTTCCCCAGCACTATTACCAGAGGCAGGCTCTTCAGTGAATCGTTTTGGAAGATAGTCATCTTCTTCCTTATCGAACCCGGCGAGGTTATTATAATAACGCTCTAGGTTATAAATTCTTTCTCCAGCCTTCATCACATCATCAGCTGTCATCGAAATACCAGTCATCGCACTATATTGTTCTGCATAATGCTCCGCGTTTTCAGAAAAGGAGGAAAATTTACAAATATTCATAGAATCAGAGAATGCAAGCATATCTTGGAATATTTTTAATAACTCACCTTTTCCTTCAGGCTTAAGACGATCTGTTGGTTCTGGAATACCAGCAATCTCACTCGCAACCGTATATCCGCGTAAATGGCAGGCACCGCGGTTACTTGTTGCATAACCAAGACCAATACCTTGAATTCCACGTGGATCATAGGCAGGAATCGACTGTCCTTTTACAGACATAGAAAGCTCAGGTGCACCCCAAGAAGCTGTTGCTTTTGCAGGACCCTCTGCAAGGATGCCGCCAAAGCCTTCACGGAATGCAATTTTCTTTGTTAAATCAATCATAGAATCGGCATCGCCCCAGATGAGTTCTTCTGTGATTAACCCTTTTTCGTAGGCTTCCATTGTAACAGAGAAGCAATGGCCGAGCTCTATAGTATCAAGTCCATACTCATTACACTGGTCAATCAAATAAGAGATAGCTTCCGCATCACTTAATAAGCAGTTCGAGCCAAGTGACCAGGAGGATTCAAATTCAAAGCTTTCGACTCTTGTTTTATACTTGCCATCCTTTACTTCAACCTCGATTTTGCAGCCTACAGGGCAAGCATGGCATGTATTGTTTTTAACAAGCAAATGCTGGTTTACATATTCACCACTGTGCTTTTCTGCTTCTTCCCAATGTGTGAACTGAGAATTCTTGGTAGGAAGTGCACCGACTTCATTGATAATGTTGGTTAAAACATTCGTGCCATATACGGAAAGGCCGCCTTTATTGGGTGCTGTTAATCCTCCGTCAAGGATTGCCTTTACCGCCTTTTTGTTCGCTTCTTTATATTCAGTTTCTAATTTAGGCTGTGGCATATTCCCTTTTTGAGGTGCCTTAATTACAACCGCTTTCAATTTTTTATATCCTGCAACTGCGGCTGTTCCGCCACGTCCAGCAGCTCGGTCATGCTCGTTAATAAAAGAGGCGAACTTAACTGTGTTTTCACCGGCTTGACCAATCGTCATGACACTAAGATCTTGTTCACCGTATCTTGCCTGCATCGTTTTTACTGTTTCTCTTGTTCCTTTGCCCCAAAGTTCTGATGCATCACGCAGTTCCGCCTTACCATCCTCGATATAAAGATAAACAGGCTTGTCGCTTTTACCTGTAAGGATGATATTATCGACCCCTGCCCACTTTAAACGTGCTGCGGTCCATCCTCCCATATGAGAATCAGTGACAGTACCTGTTAACGGAGACTTCGTAACAACACAAAGACGTCCACTCATGGAAGAACGTGAGCCCGTTACAGGACCAGTCATGATACAAAGCATGTTTTCAGGCGATAATGGCTCCACTTCAGGACCGTTATCAAGTACATACTTAACTCCAAGACCTCGGCCGCCAATGTACTTTGTAGCAGCTTCTTCGTTAATAGGTCTGTAATTAATCGTACCTGCTGTTAAATCAACTACCACTTCTTTGTTTAAGAAACCACCTAAATTCAATGTTTTTCCCTCTCTTTCATTAATAAATTGAAGTTTATCTCCTATTTATAGTAAAAATTATTAATAGGATATTCCTCTCAAAATTAATAAATAAACCCAATTCCTATTATACAATTATTTTTATATATTTAATATTTAAAGTTTTCTAAATTTAAATTAAAATTAACGTAGATTACGTGACTCGTTAGTATGTATTACTAATATAGAAAAGAGGATCACATATGGACGATTTAGGACGATACGGAAGACAAATTCTTTTTTCAGGAATAGGGAAAGAGGGACAGGTGAAATTGCTGAAAAGCAAGGTGGCTATTGTCGGTGTTGGAGCACTCGGAACAGTATGTGCCAATCATTTGGTCCGATCGGGTGTGGGATACATAAGGTTAATTGATAGAGATGTAGTTGACCTTTCCAATCTGCAGCGTCAATCACTTTTTAACGAAGAAGATGTTAATCTAAATCTTCCAAAGGCAGTTGCAGCGGGGAAGAGGCTGAAAACGATTAACTCTACTGTTACTGTTGACGCCGTTATCACAGATTTAAACCTTGATAATGCAGAGGAATTATTAGAAGGGTTTGATGTCATTGTTGATGGTACGGATAATTTTGTGACCCGTTACTTAATCAATGATGTTGCTGTTAAGTATGGGATTCCTTGGGTCCATGGGGCAGCCGTCAGCTCAAGAGGAATGTTTGCCGTTATTAAACCTGGAATTACTCCGTGCTATCGCTGTCTATTTCCACATGTGCCAGCTGGCAGGGGTGAAACCTGTGACACGATTGGTGTTCTGTCACCAATAACAGATATAATTGGTTCCTTTCAAGCAATGGAAGCAATTAAACTATTAATAGGAGCCTCCACAAGTTCTAACCTTGAGCAAATTGATATATGGGATACTACCTTTTTTTCAATGGATATAAGTGCAGGGAAAAATCCACAATGTCCTGCATGTGTACACCATCAATATGACTTTCTAGATCGTTCGTCAGCCCTTCAAGAAGCTTATAGTTCTCTTTGCGGTCGAGATACCGTGCAAATCTATTTTAGAGAAAAGCGCGAACGAGACTTAACAAAACTTAGTGAACACTTAAAAAAGAATGGAAAAGTTACCGGAAACCAATTTTTACTTCGGTTCTCTCCTGATCCAGAAACAATAATCGTCGTATTCAAGGATGGTAGAGTTCTTGTCCATGGAACAAATGACATCGTAAAAGCAAAATCCCTCTATTCAAAATATATAGGAAACTAACTAAATAAAAATTAGGTGTGTTTTCTTCTTTATGAAAACACACCTTTAATTATTAAGAGATCATCTTTTCGATAACCAATCGTTTTCCGGTATTTAAGGTGAATTCAAACCGATCATTGACTTTTTCAAAATAACAAAAATGATGCTGCACATTACAGATTTGTTCCTGGTTATCGAAAACAATAAAATTTACCCCATCTCTACGTTTTTCATCTGATAAGAAAGATAGGTGATTGTAACAATAGATACAATCATATATAGAAAAATCTAACGAGTTTAATGTTGTGACAAATTGAAAAAAGGCGTCATCATTCATTCCCTCTAAAAGTCTTTCCAACGAGTAGATTAAATGCTTCCTTATTCTAACCAAATCATGGTCACGAAGCATAATGACCTCATTTCCACTTCGTATCTTCCCAGTTTCAATTAAAATTCCTTTCTTCCATCGATTAACGCGAAATATTTCAATCTCTTGTTGAAGAAAGTCATCCAGCATTGCTGCTTCTTCTGTTTCTTGATCAAAAAATATCCATTGATCACTTATTTGTTCAACTGTTCCTTCGTTATAGGCCCTCAGTTGAAAATCCAAAAGTTTCGTTCTTTGTTGTCGATTCATGTTTAACCTCCGTGCCTAATACTTCATTTTCTTTGTAGACATCTTTATGAGATTTTATAACTTGTTTATCTTTAATTTGGACAATTTACCAAATAAATTGGGCTGAATACTATAAAACATGTAACGTTTATCCAGCTTATAAACTGGAGAGAGGAGAGTTTATTATGTGCGGAGTAACAGGGTGGGTTGATTTTACAATAGATATTAAGAGTGAAAAAGATACATTGGAAAAAATGGCAAATACCCTTGCGAAAAGGGGGCCAGATGAGACTAACCTTTGGCTGAAAACTCATGTTGGCTTTGGTCATAAGCGGCTGATAGTTGTGGACCCTGAAGGGGGAAGACAGCCAATGACTAAACAAAAAGATGGTATACAATATACAATTTGTTACAATGGGGAGTTGTACAATACTGAAGATATCCGCAAAATTCTCCTTACTAAAGGATATTCTTTCAAAGGTCATTCTGATACAGAAGTTCTGTTAAATGCCTATATAGAATGGGCAGAAGAGTGCGTAAATCATTTAAATGGTATCTATGCTTTTGCTATTTGGGACCAAAAGAGAGAGCAGCTTTTTATTGGACGGGATCGATTAGGAGTTAAACCATTGTTTTTTACAGAATTAAATAATGGGATTGTATTTGCTTCGGAAATAAAGGCAATTCTTGCGAACCCTGGAATGAAAACAGAGCTAGAATATGAGGGGCTTGCTGAAATTTTTGGTTTAGGACCTTCAAGGACTCCAGGATCTGGAATTTTTAAAGGCATTAAGGAGCTGCGGCCGGCACACGCCATGACATTTTCAAAAAAGGGCTTAAAGATTTGGCGCTATTGGAATGTAAAGAGTGATGTGCACAGGGATAGTGTAGAAGAAACAGCTGAAAAAGTACGTTATTTGGTAACAGATGCTGTAACAAGACAGCTTGTATCCGATGTTCCGCTTTCTACCTTCTTATCAGGCGGGCTTGATTCAAGTATTATTACCGCTATTGCTGCACAAGGCTTTAAGAACCAAGGTAAAGGTCAGCTTCATACGTATTCTATTGACTATGAAGGAAACGACCGCTTTTTCAAAGCAAACGAATTCCAGCCAAATGCGGATGAGAAGTGGATTAAAATTGTGACAAGCGAGTTTGATACAAAGCACCATTTTAAAACCATTTCTCAGGAGCAATTAGTGAAAGACTTAACAGAAGCGGTTCATGTTCGTGACTGTCCTGGTATGGCTGACATTGATTCCTCCTTGCTTTGGTTTTGTAAGGAAATAAAAAAGGACTTTGTTGTTAGTCTTTCTGGGGAATGTGCGGATGAGATTTTTGGCGGTTACCCTTGGTTTCACCGCAAGGAAGATTTAGAGAGACCAGGTTTCCCTTGGATGCGTTCGGTTAATGAAAGAAATAACTTATTAAGAGCGGATTGGCAGCAAAGACTTAAATTAACGGATTACGTGATTGAAAAGTATAAGCAAGCCGTTCAGGAAACTCCTAAATTGGATGGAGAAAGCATCGAAGAAGCAAAACGGCGGGAGCTTTTTTATATTAATATGACACATTTTATGACAACGCTCCTTGACCGTAAAGATAGAATGAGTATGGGAGCAAGTCTAGAAGTCAGAGTCCCTTTTGCGGACCATCGTCTTGTGGAATACGTCTGGAACATACCGTGGGATATAAAAATGGTTCATGGCAGGGAAAAGGGAATTTTAAGAAAAGCATTTGAAGGAATTATTCCTGATGAAGTACTCTATCGTAAGAAAAGTCCGTATCCAAAAACCCATAATCCAGAATATACACGTGCTGTTCAACATCAATTGAAGGAGATATTAACAGATAAGTCCTCGGTACTATACGAATTATTCAATCGAACTTTACTAAATGAACTGGTGGAATCCGGAGGTAATTCCTTCAAAGAGCCATGGTTTGGTCAGTTAATGTCAGGACCACAGCTATTGGCCTATTTTATTCAATTAGATATTTGGTTTAAAGATTACAATATTAATATAGTAAATGCCTAGACGTTTATAGTTGGTTTCACAACTTTATTAGATTAAAATGAGTGTATGGAAGGGGATTGAAGATGAAAAAAACCTTGATTACACTCATTTTATTTTGTATTTTTATTTTTTCAAGCGTGCCAGCTTACGGGGCCGCAGTGGGGAAGACCCGGGAATGGCAGGATGAAACTGTATATTCCATAATGGTGGATCGTTTTTTTAATGCTAATACGAAGAATGATATTGATGTTAATACTTTAGACCCTTTAGCCTATAATGGCGGAGATTTTCAGGGAGTCATTGATAAGCTCGATTATCTTAAGGACATGGGATTCACAGCAATCCGGCTAACATCCATATTCGATAATACTGCTGGTGGGTATCATGGCTATTGGGTAAATGACTTTTATCAGCCTGATGAGCATTTTGGCTCTCTAAAGACATTTAAGAAACTTGTGCAAGAAGCACATCAACGTGATATGAAGGTACTCATTGATTTTGTAACCAATAATGTCTCCACAGAACACCCCTGGGTGAAAGATGAAACAAAGCAAAATTGGTTTAATGAGAAAAGTGATAGTAGTAATTCTAATGCTTTGCCTGATCTTAATCAGGACAACCCTGAGGTAAAAGCTTATTTAATCGATGCGGCTAAGTGGTGGATAAATGAGACGGATATAGACGGGTATACACTCCCTGAGGTAAATCATGTACCCGAAGCCTTTTGGAGTGATTTTTCAAATGAAGTAAAAAAGGAAAAGGATAACTTTTTTCTATTAGGGATTACTTCTCTTAACAGTAATGTTGATCCTGATAAATATAAGAATGCAGGCATTGACAGTCTTACCGATTATCAACATAGTGAACAGTTAAGGAATGTTTTCGCTACGACCAATCGAGCTTTTAGCGAGCTGAATGAAAATAAGGTTCAAAAGCCTGAATTACAGCCACAATTTTTTGATAATGAAATGACTACGAGGTTTACGAATGATATCGTAAAGAATAAACATTTTCCAGGAGCTCGCTGGAGGACTGCATTAACCTATATTTATTCTACTCCTGGAATCCCTGTTGTCTTTTATGGCAGTGAAATTGCTTTAAACGGCGGAGAGATTCCAGATAATCGGCAGCCAATGAATTTTAGGACAGAAAAGGAACTTATTGATTATATTACAAAGCTCGGCGAAGTAAGAAATCAGCTTCCTTCCTTGACGAGGGGAAGTATGGAGATGCTTTATGAAAAAAATGGAATGGCTGTTTATAAACGCGTCTACCAAGATGAAACCGCGATTATTGCCATTAATAATACAAGTGAATCTCAAAATGTGACGTTAAACAAGGAACATATTGAAGGTGGAAAAGAACTGCGCGGTATGCTTAATGGAGACCTGGTCAGGAGTAATGATGATAACCAATATGATCTCATTATTGACCGGGATGAGGCAGAGATTTATGTGTTAGCCAATAAGAGCGGAATTAATCTGACACTAATTGGTTCACTAGTAGTTGTCTACATCTTATTCACTATATTCATAATAAAAGTAAGGAAAAGAAGAAAAGAATAACGAAAAAACGCGATGCTCCTAAATGGAAGCATCGCATTTTTTCTAAGGGAATCCCCTATCCATTAATGATTTTTCCACCGTTAACATGGATGATTTGGCCGCTTACATAGGAAGAATCATCAGACGCCAGATATACATAACTTGGGGCAAGTTCATAGGGTTGCCCTGCTCTGCCCATTGGGGTATCGGTTCCAAAGCTTACGACTTGGTCTTCAGTGAATGTTGAGGGAATGAGCGGTGTCCATATCGGACCCGGTGCGACACCGTTAACTCTAATTCCTTGTGGTGCAAGTGATTTTGCCAGTGAACGTGTAAAGGTCACGATGGCACCTTTTGTAGCAGAGTAATCTAATAATTGTTCATGTCCAGCATAGGCAGTGATAGAGGTTGTATTGATAATAGCGGCACCTTGTTTCAGGTAAGGCAGTACCATTTTAGACATATAGAAATAGGAAAAAATATTGGTTCGGAAGGTTTTTTCAAGCTGAGCAGAAGTGATATTTAGCAGACTCTGTTGAGGATGCTGCTCTGCTGCATTGTTGACTAAAATATCAATTTTTCCAAATTGGTCTTTTGTTTGATTAACAATATCCTTACAAAAATCTTCATTGCCAATATCGCCGGAAAAGAGCAGGCATTTACGGCCTTCTGCTTCAACTAGTGCTTTTGTTTCTTCTGCATCCTGGTGCTCCTCTAAGTAGGAGATGGCAACATCTGCCCCTTCTTTTGCAAAATAAATGGCTACTGATTTACCAATTCCACTATCCCCCCCAGTAATAATGGCTGTTTTACCAGCTAGTTTCCCAGCACTTTTATAGTTCGAATCAACTGAAATTGGACGAGGATTCATTTCACTTTCAATGCCAGGCTGATGATTCTGATGCTGTGGTGGGAAAGCCTTCTTTTGATGTTGTTGATTATTGTTGGTCATTTATTTTACCTCCAAGGATATTTACCATTTTAGTTTGAGGAATATGTAAGAAAATATGAGCAAATAAAAAAGGTGAAAAGAAATAATTCCTTTTCACCTAGTGAAAAGAGATCTCCTTTTCACCTTTTAGAGAGTTATTATCTGTAATTAAGAAATTGAACATCGACCGTTAGGTCTGCTTCTCGTACCAATGAAATAATCTTTTGTAAATCATCACGGTTTTTACCGCTAACCCTGACTTGATCGTCTTGAATTTGGCTTTTTACCTTAAGACCGCTATTTTTAATAATCGTATTAATTTTTTTTGCATTTTCTTTATCAATTCCTTGAACCAGCTTTGCTCTTTGACGAACAGTCCCCCCAGATGCTTTTTCCATTTTGCCATAATCAAGATTCTTCACAGGAACCCCTCTTTTGATTAACCTGCCAAGCAAGACGTCTTTTAACTGGTCCATCTTAAATTCATCATCTGAAACTAGAACAAGTTCTTCTTTATCTAGTGTAACCTCACTTTTACTGCCTTTAAAATCATAACGGGTTTTAATTTCCTTCATTGTTGCAGTAATTGCATTATTGACTTCAGTAAATTCTACTTTGGATACAATATCAAATGATTCATCTTTGGCCATAGTAATAATACCTCCAATATATTTTTAATAACGGTATGTAATCCTGCTAAAGTTTCCCTTTATGGCTACATTATAGTAAAATATAGCAAGTCAAACAACCCTATGGACAACTATAGGAGAGAAAAGGTGAGTTAAGATGTCTTTACAAGAACTTATAGGTCAAACCGTTACTTTAACGGTAGCACGAAAAGCCGACTTCGGCTATTTTTTAACAGATGGAAATGAAGATGTTTTGCTGCATATAAATGAGGCTGACCGAGAATATGAAGAAGATGAATCCGTTGAGGTTTTTCTTTATGTTGACTCCGAAGGCAGGACGTCTGCTTCTACAACCATACCTGAAGTAGCGATTGGCAAATACGCTTGGCTTAAAGTAGTAGATTCCAACCCTCATGTTGGGGTGTTTTTGGATATTGGGATTAAAAAAGATTTATTATTAGGGATTGATGATCTTCCAGTCCATAAATCAGTCTGGCCTATGGCAGGGGATTTGGTTTATGTTACCTTAAGGGTAAATAACAATTATCTTTTATATGCAAAGCTAGCAACTGACCCTGTCATTGAATCAATTTCAACAAAGGCGACTAGGGCTGATTTTAACAAAAATATTCAAGGGCATATCTATCGGACAGCAAAGGTTGGCAGCTGGATCTATACCATTGAAGGCTATAAAGGCTTTATTCATGAGTCTCAAAGACAAAAAGAGCCGCGGTTAGGGCAAATGGCAGAAGGGCGAATTATCGATGTTAAGGAAGATGGGACAGTGAATGTTTCTTTACTGCCGAGGAAACAGGAATCACAGGATCTCGAAGCTGAACGTGTCTATGAGTATTTAATGAGCAGAAATGGTGCCATGCCATTTAATGATAAAAGTATGCCAGAGGAGATACAAGAACGTTTTCAGTTAAGTAAAGGTGCTTTTAAGCGTGCACTTGGAAAACTAATGAAAGACGGTCGAGTATATCAAGAAGGAAGCTGGACCTACTTGAAAAAAGATTAGTATATGATACATACTCTAATTCAAAATGACGGAAACTAACCACTGAAGGAATTTTGAAAGGGGTATTTATATGCCGCATACATCAGATAATGATAAAAAAGCACAAGACAATAATGCATTAAGACATGAGAAAAACATGATGCGAGAAAAAAATCGCCAAGCAGGTAAAAATCAATATTCGAAAAAAACGGACCATAAATAAGAAATAAGCGGGAGTTTTCCCGCTTATTTTTATTATGATGGCAGTTTATTTAAAAAGAAAATGGCAATTGTGCCTGGACCTGTGTGGGCACCAACTGCTGAGCCGATAGAAGAGATGAAAACCTCTTTTGGATTTAATTCCTCCTCAATCATTGCTTTCACTTCGGAGGCTGTCTCTACAGTATCAGCGTGACTTATTCCGACAACTTGATCATTAAAGTTGTCACTGCGTTCTCTCATGATATCAAGTATTCGACGAAAAACCTTCTTTTTTCCTCGTATTTTTTCAATTGGAACGAGTTTTCCATCGTCTACATTCAAAATAGGTTTTATATTCAGTAATCCACCCAAAAAAGCCGAAGCTTTCGATACACGACCGCCTTTAGCTAAATAATCTAAGTCCTCTACTGTAAACAAATGCTCCATATGCTGACTGCGAAATAACACATCATTTAAAATTTCTTCCTTTGAGACATTTTCAGCTGCAAGCCTTGCTGCTTCTTTTACGACAAGGCCAAAACCAAGAGAAGCACATTTTGTATCGACAATCGTTAAATTAAAGTTTGGATATTTTTCCTTTACTTGGTCAAGAATCATAACAGATGTCTGATATGTACCAGATAATGCTGAAGAAAAAGCAATATATATTCCATCTTCATTATTTTCAGCCATATTAGTAAAGACTTCCTCAAATAATAAAGGAGAAACCTGAGACGTTTTCGGAACATCGCCCGCGCGTATGGCGTCATACACAGTTTTCGGATCAATTGTTTTAACATCCTCATATTCTTGCCCATTAACCTGTACCTTAAGTGGGAATAATGTGACGTTATGTGCAGAGTAAAAATCTTTTGGTAAATCGCATGCGCTGTCAGCTAGTATTTTTACCGGCATGAAGCTCACCTGCTTTCAAGCTAATATAGTTAGTTTCAGTTTATCGGTTTCACCTCAAAAATACAATTATCTGCTTAGAGATAATACCTCAAAAGTTGAAGGAGATGGTGCATTTGATATGGCAGCAAACCAAAAAATCAATCATTGTTATTGTGGGTGCATTCCTAAATGCCCTGGCAATAAATTTATTTTTAATTCCAGCAAATGTTTATTCTAGTGGATTTACTGGAATAGCACAATTATTATCGAAGGTATTAAGTGAACAAACCCCCTTAAATATTTCAATGGGATTTTTATTACTATTGCTGAATATACCAGTAGCCATTTTAGGGTGGTTGAAGGTAGGTAAATCCTTTACCATTTATAGTTTTTTAAGTGTGGCTTTATCGTCACTATTCTTAGAATTAATTCCCATTACACAAGTTTCAAATGATATTCTCCTTAATGCTGTATTTGGCGGGGTAATACTAGCAGTTGGTGTTGGAATCACCTTGAAATGGGGGGCTTCAACTGGGGGCTTAGATATTATTGCAATGGTTTTATCAAGGATGAAAGATAAACCGATTGGCAGTTATATGTTTATTTTAAACGCATTTATTATTATTACAGCTGGATTTTTATATGGATGGGAAAAAGCCCTCTATACGATTGTTTCCTTATATGCTTCAACAAGAGTAGTGGATGCTATCCATACGAGGCATGCTAAGCTTACAGCAATGATTATTACAAAAAAGGCAGATGAGCTAAAGGCAGCTATCCATTCGCAGTTAGTAAGAGGAATTACAATGATTCCTGCAAAAGGTGCCTTTTCAAATGAATCTAGAGACATGCTGATGATTGTTATTACCCGTTATGAGCTATATGATTTGGAACGTATCCTTGCTGAGGTTGATCCAAATGCATTTACCAATATCATTCAGACAACTGGAATTTATGGATTCTTTAGGCGTGAATAAGGAGGGTGTAAAACGTGAGAAGTATTTTATGTGTGATTTTGTTTCTATTTCCCTTTAGTTTAAAAGGAGAAGCAAATTATGGTGAGGACAATCATCCATTTCAATTTTCAGTAACTCCTATTGCTGGACATGAGAAGGTGGAATTCGAGATACTAATCAAAAATCCATGGGATCACCCAATAAGCTTTGAGTTTCCTACATCTCAATATGTTGAGATTTCTGTGGCAGATGCATCTGGGCATGAGGTATATCGATATTCAAAAGGCCGATTTTTTTTACAGGCCTTGCAAACCCTTAAGATTGACCCACATCAAACCTTTAAAAAGGTAGAAAAATGGAATTACCAAGTAAATGGAAAAAGAGTTTCTGAAGGACAATATACAGTTACTGCCACTCTCTTACCAAGAAAACTAAATGACCAACCGTTAAGTAACAACCAAAAATTAGTCAGTAAGGTAAATTTTAATATTCCAGCAGAAAATCCTGAACCATAAAGCCTTCATGATGACCGAAATTAGAAGAATTATGAAAAAGTAGTAACCATGAAGTGTTCATGACGGCCTGATGAGAAAGAAAAGCTGGCACGCTTTTGGTAACGTGCCAGCTTTTCTATTATTTCAATTGCTCAAGCTCATTTTGCATTTCTTGGAGCTGACTTTGTTCTGCGACTGTTGAATTAGCGTATGCTGAACTTAATGCATTTTTCGCTTTCGAAACCACAGAATTACGTTCAGCAGGGTCGGCCGTTTTCGCCATCTCAACAAATCTTCTTGCTTCTTGGAATAACTGGTTTCCCATCGTTATATCCCTCCAAGCGAGGAGTCACGCACATTGGACATTTTCTGGGCTTCCGCTTCAGCGTAGGTCATGTGGTAAGGAATACGTTCATCGTGTTTACTGACAGTATCCACTCCTTGCTGGACAAAGCGTTTTGATTTGTTTCGTTTACCCATTGTAATCCCTCCAATTTGGTGAGCTTGGTGTGAAGCAGTGTAAACTGCCTCACAAAAATAGTATGCTCAAATCAGAGTTTTTCATTTAGGTAAACAATGGTGAACCACTTAAATTATTTTATATTTAACAAATCTGACAAATATACCCCGATACCATCTTCCTCATTCGTAAGGGTCACTTCATTTGCAATAGATTTGACTTTATCAATCCCATTTCCCATGGCTACACCACGACCAGCATACTCAAGCATTTCTAAATCATTATCTTCATCGCCAAAAGCAATAATTCTTTCAGGAGGAATGTTGAAGTATTCTGAAGCCTTTTTTAATCCAACAGCCTTGCTTAAGCCTGTTTTAATAATTTCAATAACATGCCATGGTGCTGCCCAGCTGCGATGGTCGATGACCTCAGCGTGAACATCTGACAAATGTCGGCGGATTTGCTTTAATTCATCTTCCTCCGTATGGATTAACAAACTAGTTGGGGAGTCTTTTAAATAATTTCGCAAATCACCCGTTGTTACATTTGGATTCCCCATACCGAATATATCTAACAGTTTTTCGTCATGATAGTGGAAATAAACATCATCAATGACTTCGGCAATAATATTGTGAAAGTTGAATGAACGGCATGCTTCTACAATATCTTTGGCTACTTTTAAATCCAGAGGATCATGATAAAAACCCCAGCTTGAATCTAGCGGGTGATGCATAAAGGCACCATTGAAATTCACAATGGGAGTATCGAGCTTAAGTTCGTGGTAATAGGGTTCACTTGAACGATAGGGTCTTCCTGTTGCAATCATAACCACATGACCTTGTTCACGAGCTTTACTTAAAACGTATTTTGTTTTCTCAGAAATCGTTTTATCATCTTTTAATAAAGTTCCATCTAAGTCCAATGCAATTAAATGTTTTTCAGCCATAGTGACTCCTCTTTAATTGTTTTTTTATTCCATAAGTCTAAGCTTTAGATAAATAGCAAACGAAATGTTACACTACAAATGTATATAAGTACTATGTTAACAATTTTATACCTTACCTGTAAAAAAATTCACTTCATTTGAATCGGATTTCCGATATAATTAATTTACCCAGGAGGTTCTTCCTAAGTGATTATCGTAGAAAAAAGTTTGCTGAAAAATAATCCTCATTTACATATAGTAAATAACAGTGAACAACAAAGAAGGCTTCCTCTCATTATTTTTAACCATGGATTTACCAGTGCAAAGGAGCACAACCTTCATTACGCCTATTTATTAGCGGAAAAGGGATTTCGGGTCATCTTACCAGAGGCGATATACCATGGTGAAAGAGAGCAAGGTTTAACTGAGAAAAATCTATACAGTCAATTTTGGGAAATTGTCATTAAGACTATCCATGAATTAAACGATTATAAGGAATACTATGTTAATGAGGGATTAGCAGATCAGGAGCAAATTGGACTTGCTGGAACTTCAATGGGCGGGATTGTTACCTTGGGTGCTTTAACCAAATATAAATGGATTAAAGCTGCAGTCAGCTTAATGGGAATGCCTGCATATGAAGAATATTTACATTGGCAATTAGAACAAATGAAAAGCCTTGGGATTACTCTTTCTTTTACGGATGAACAAATTGAAGAGCAATTATCTTTCCTTCGTCCATATGATTTAAGTCTTCAACCTGAAAAGCTTGAAAATCGCCCGTTATTATTTTGGCATGGACAAAAGGATCCAATCATACCCTTTCACTTAACGTATCAATTTTATCTATCGATAAAGGATAATTATGAGAAAACACCATCTAATATTCACTTTATAAGTGATGCACAAGCTGATCACAAAGTTAGCAGAGAAGGTTTAAAAGCCACTGTTGAATGGTTTGAGAAACATTTATTAAAATAAAAGGAGTGTTTTAAAATGAATGAAGAATTAAAAGAAAATATCATGGGTGCATTAGAATTGGTAATAGATCCAGAATTAGGTGTGGATATTGTAAATTTAGGTTTAGTATATGATGCTGAGATGGACGATGAAGGAAACACTACGATTACCATGACGTTAACTTCAATGGGCTGCCCGCTTGCAGGAACAATAGTAGACCAAGTAAAAAGAGCGTTAGCAGATATTCCTGAAATAAAAGAGGTTGAGGTTAATATCGTGTTTAACCCGCCATGGAACAAGGAAATGATGTCCCGCTATGCAAAAATCGCTTTAGGAATTCGATAAGAAAAGATGAAAAACAAGATCATTTTAGTTAGTTCCAACCAACTGGGCCGCGGCGATCAATTTCTTGGAGAGAACGTACTTGAAACCTATTTCACCTTAATGAAGCAAAGAGAAGAACTTCCTGCTGCTGTATTTTGTATGAACAGCGGAGTCCTAACCATGACAGAGGATTCCTTCGTTTCTGTTCACTTGAAAGAAATGGAAGAAAAAGGTGTGGAGATTTTGGCATGTAAAACCTGCGTTGATCATTACAAAGTGGAGGAAAAGTTAACAGTAGGTAAAATTAGCGGTATGGCTGATTTTATTGAGTTATCGGCAAGATATGAAGTAATAACCATATCTTAAACAGCAGATTTTCTGCTGTTTTTTATTTTTTCACTTCACAAAGTAGACATATAATTTTAAATGTAATGTGAGGTAGTTCACTTATCCATAGTGGAATCCCCTATATAATACAGGTAATTAGGCTGTTTGGTTTTGTTGAAATGGCCGCTTTAGGAGGCGTTTCATATGGCTTTTGGCCGAGACTTTAATAAAGATCCATTTATCGTAATTTGGGAGCTAACACGCGCATGTCAACTTGCTTGTTTACATTGTCGTGCAGAGGCTCAATTAAAAAGAGACCCACGTGAACTATCATTTGAAGAAGGTAAGAATCTAATTGATCAAATATACGAAATGAATAATCCGATGCTTGTATTTACAGGCGGGGACCCATTAATGAGACAAGATGTTTTTGATATTGCAAAATATGCAGTTGAAAAAGGCGTTAGAGTTTCGATGACACCAAGTGCGACACCAAATGTTACAAAAGAGGCAATTGAAAAGGCGAAAGAAGTTGGTCTTTCTCGCTGGGCATTTAGTATCGATGGTCCAACAGCTGAGGTTCACGATCACTTCCGTGGAACAGCGGGATCCTTCGACCTTACAATGGAAAGAATTAAATACCTGCATGAACTCGAAATTCCAATTCAAATCAATACCGTAATATCAAGATATAATATAGAGTACCTCGATGAAATGGCAAAAATGGTTGAGGATTTAGGCTGTGTACTTTGGAGTGTCTTTTTCCTTGTCCCAACAGGCAGAGGTCAAGAATCTGATATGATCTCACCTGTAGAGCATGAGAAAGTGTTCAGATGGCTATATGACCTTAGTAAGCGCGTTTCCTTTGATATTAAGACAACAGCTGCTCAGCATTACCGACGTGTTGTTATTCAGCAAAAGATGCGTGAGGCAAAGGACCAGACAGAGGAAATTGATTATTTGAGTGCGTTAACAGAACAGGGGTTAACAGGTTCGATTGACGGACTTGGACGAGCACCTAAAGGCGTCAATGACGGAAATGGATTTGTCTTCATCTCACATATTGGGGATGTATACCCAAGCGGCTTATTACCTGTCAAAGCAGGAAATGTAAGAGAGACGCCGCTAGCGGAGATTTATCGCGAGTCACCAATTTTTAAATCACTAAGAAATCCTGATCTCTATAAAGGAAAATGTGGTGTTTGTGAATTCCGCCATGTATGCGGCGGTTCTAGATCAAGAGCCTATGCGATGACCGGAGATTACCTAGAAAGCGAACCATTCTGTGTTTATATTCCAAAAGCGATGAGAGAAAAACAGGTTCAATCATAAAAAAAATGGAAGCAATCATTCATTCATGATTGCTTCCATCTATTATTCAATACTGCAATATACGGCTGGGCAATTTTCACAGCCAATCTCGTCTTTTAAATATTGAAGATCTAAAATAGAAATTTTTCCTTTTTTAATACTGATTTTTTTATCTTTTTTCAATTCGCTTAGGATACGGTTTGTACTCTCTCTTGAAGTTCCGCAAAAATTTGCAAGTTCCTGGTTCGTTAATGGTAAATCAATTAATATTTCATTTTCTTTATGAATACCATAGCTATTAGACATTCGAATTAATGTTGAAAAAAGTGCTCCTCGTTTTCCATTT
This sequence comes from Bacillus sp. CZDM1, assembly GCF_055502545.1. Taxonomy (NCBI): domain Bacteria; kingdom Bacillati; phylum Bacillota; class Bacilli; order Caryophanales; family Bacillaceae; genus Bacillus; species Bacillus sp. CZDM1. The sequence goes on from NZ_JBUESO010000008.1 coordinate 178,173, forward strand.
AAGACAAGATCACGAAACTTTGTCTGGGTTTTCCGGAAATGGTCACTCATCCATTTCATAAACTCGAAGGCAAGCTTACTATTTTGGAATATTTCACTTTCGATGACATCTTTTTTGATGGCAACGATTTCACCTTCCTCTAAAACTCTGGCACTTAGTAAATACCTTGGATTGTCGGTAAACAGCGTTAATTCCCCACAGATATCGTTTTCACCACAAATTCTTAAAGAGAGTTCACGTCCATCTGAAGTTATTTTACTGATTTGAATTTTTCCAGATATAATAATATAAAGTTCTTCTGCAAGCATACCTTCTTGAAATAAATAGGTTCCTCGTTCACTTCTAAATTTCCGATCGGAAAATCGTAGTAATTCTTTAATTTCTATGGAATGGGTTGGTTTAATTTTAGTCAACATGTATTCTCACCTCAGAGGTATTGTTTATCCTTAGTACTTTTCTTCTATTTTCGTTAGTCTTATTTTATCGTAAGTTTTGAAGTTTTAACGGAGTAAACAATGACAATATAGTGAAAACTCTCGGATTTTATTTTCAACTGTTAATAAATCTTCAATGAAAGCGTTAATAAATAGAAAAAGAAATGTTATGATAGTGAATAAAGTAACAGTATTTTTTGTTAGTAGCAGGTACACTTGTATTATATTATTCGCTTTTAAAATAATGGAGTTGATACGAATGGAAAAGACCATTATTAAAGATAAATTAGATCGACCATTACGTGATTTAAGAATCTCAGTAATCGATCGTTGTAACTTCCGCTGTCAATATTGCATGCCAGCCGATCAATTTGGCGATGATTTTGAATTTCTGCCAAAAAGTGCGCTGCTGACATACGAGGAAATCGAGCGGATAGCAAAGGCTTTTATAAGTGTTGGTGTGGAAAAAATACGTCTAACTGGCGGTGAACCACTTCTTCGAAGAGATCTTCCGATATTGGTGGAAAAGCTTGCAAAGATTGAGGGTTTAAAAGATATAGCTTTAACGACAAATGGAGTTCTACTTCCCAAACTTGCTGATAAATTAAAAAAGGCTGGTCTTCAAAGAGTCAATGTTAGCCTTGATACTTTAAATGATGAGCTGTTTGGAAAAATTAACGGTCGTGGTGTTGGCACACAGCCAGTTTTAGATGGGATTGAGGCAGCTAAGAAGGCTGGTCTCAAAATTAAAATCAATATGGTCGTTAAAAAAGGCCTCAACGATTCGGAAATCATCCCAATGGCTGATTTTTGTTTAAAGAATGGCTTGGAGCTCCGCTTTATTGAGTATATGGATGTAGGCTCATCTAATGGCTGGAAAATGGATGATGTCATCACCAAAAAGCAAATTTATGACCTATTAAAGGAACACTATCAATTAGAGTCTCTTGACCCTGCCTATTTTGGCGAAGTCGCAAAATTATATAATTATCAAAACACAGATGTAAATGTTGGATTTATTTCTTCTGTTTCAGAATCATTCTGCAGCAGCTGTACGCGTTCTCGACTTTCTGCAAATGGACAAATTTTCACTTGTTTATTTAATGGGAATGGTCATGATATTCGAAACTTTATGAGAAACGGTGCCACAGATGAGGAATTGAAAAACCGAATCTCTGCTATTTGGAATAATCGAAATGACAGGTATTCAGATGAAAGAACAGAAGAGACAGCAAAGAACCGCAAGAAAATTGAAATGTCATATATAGGCGGCTAAACCTCTCTACTCACAAGAGAGGTTTTTTACATAGAAAAGGAGGCTGATTGTTCAGCCCCTTTAAACATCTAATTAATATATCTAGGGAACAAGATATTATTTTCTAAATGTACATGCATAAATGTTAGTCCTTCTAGTTCTTCTAGTCGCTTGTATACTAATGTGTACGTTCCACAAGCATCAGCTGGAAGCGCATAGTCAGATGTAATAGCACGAATCTGTCTAAGTATTTCACCAGCATGATCATGTTCTTTTTCAAGCTCTACAATCATATTAATAGCTTCTTCACGATTTTCAACCGTACCATCGGCAAGTTGTTTGATTAACGGAAATACAATTGCTTCCTCTTTTTCCATATGTTCCATTAATTCTTTTTTGAATTCATAAAATAGCTCATTAACCTTTAAAAGTTCTGGGTGACTATCGCCATGAACACGTGAAACCTTGGTAACATAAGGGCTAAGCAATGTTAATTCTTCTTCCGATGTACGGTGATAATGGTTGATAACATGATCAATGATGGTAGTTGAATCTGATTTCGTCCAAACTTCTAAGTCCGTTTCAGTTGAACTGTACTTTTCAAATACTGCTTTTAATTCATCCATTAGTGCTTTTTCATTTAATCCATTTGCTGCAATAGCCTCGGATAGTGGAATATTGCCTCCACAGCAAAAGTCAATGCGGAATTTCTTGAAAACATCGCTTGTTTTTGGCAGTTCATTTACGATATCTTTAACCAATGTATTTGTAGAAAAAGGGAAAGTAATCATATTTTCCTCCTAATATTTTGTTTTTATTATTAGTTCTACCTTAAGGATAAGGTATTTCTTTGAAAAAATAGGTGACCTGAATCACACAAACAAAAGTATTTACTATTTTTTTGTTTAATGGTGTGATGTTTGCTATATTAGAGACTTTTCGATAGGCTTATAATGAAATATGTATAAAAAATTTATATATAAAGTATTTGTTTCCTGCAGGAGTTGATGGAATTGTTAGAGAGAAGAAAGCCTATCCCGATTGGGGATGCAGTTAAAAAAATAATGGAATTTCAGTTAAGTGGTAAAACAGAATTTGTTTCTATCGATGAAAGTTATGGACGGTTTTTATCAGAAGACTTAATTGCAACAAGTGATGTCCCTCATTTTGATCGAGCACCTTATGATGGTTTCGCTGTCCGGTCTATAGATACTAAGGAAGCTTCAGCAAATAATCCACTAGAATTTAAAGTTGTCGACCATCTTGGTGCGGGAATGACATCTTCCATGACAATTAAAGAACACGAAGCAGTTCGAATTATGACCGGAGCAATGATGCCTGAAGGTACAGACGCAGTTGTCATGTTTGAGGTTGCAAAAGACTATGACAAAAAAGGGACCCCTTATATGTCGATAAAACGAAGCTTTAATAAGGGGGATAACGTATCCTTCCGGGGAGAAGATGCCAAAGAAGGTGAAGTCCTGGTAAAAAAGGGCACATTAATAAACCCTGGTATTCAAGCCATGCTGGCTACGTTTGGCTACCACCAAGTTCCCGTTGCTAAAAAACCCATTATAGGTTTGTTTGCGACTGGAACGGAATTGCTCGAAGTGGATGAGGCATTGGTACCTGGTAAAATCCGAAATAGTAATTCACATATGATAGCGGCTCAAATTCAAAGAGCTGGTGCAATCGTCCATTATTATGGTAAGCTCCCTGATGTTTTTGATACTTGTTTTACAGCCGTAAAAAGTGCTATAGAAAAAGTAGATATCCTCATCACAACGGGCGGCGTTTCTGTTGGTGATTTTGATTATCTCCCTGCGATCTATGAAAAGCTTGGTGCTGAGGTGTTATTTAATAAAGTGGCAATGAGACCAGGAAGTGTAACAACAGTAGCTCAATTAGGAGGGAAACTACTGTTTGGTTTATCAGGTAATCCTTCTGCCTGTTATGTTGGTTTTGAGTTGTTTGCTCGACCAATTATACGCACAATGCTGTTTTCTGCTAGTCCACATCTAAGAAAAGAAAAAGCCGTTCTAGAGGTTGACTTTCCAAAAGCAAACCCATTCACAAGATTTGTCCGCAGTGCATTTTCTGTAAAAAAGGGCAGATTAAGTGCGACACCGAGTGGATTAGATAAATCCAATATCATCATGAGTCTATCAGGAGCTAATTCTCTAATGATTCTTCCAGGAGGTACAAGAAGCTTTCAAGCTGGAGATGAGGTTGATATCCTGTTACTTGAAGACCAAGATGGCAGTGTATGGCCTTGGTAAAGCCAATCATCTTTCAAGTAGTAGGATACCAAAATAGTGGTAAAACCACCTTTATATTAAAACTAATTGAAGCCTTAAAAAATGAGGGTATTAAAATTGTTACAATCAAGCATCATGGACACGGGGGAAGGCCAGATGTTATACCTCAAAAGGACTCATCCAGGCATCTAGAAGCAGGAGCTCTTGCTGCTTTGGTTGAAGGCGATGGGAGACTAGTCCTGCAGGCAGATGAATCCTTTTTGACTCTGGATGAACAAATTAGATTTATGGATTTTTTTCGACCTGATATTATCTTAATTGAAGGTCATAAGAAACAAGTGTATCCCAAATTACTGATTCTTAGAAATGAGAACGATCTTTCTCTGATTACCTATGTAACGAATATTAAGGCAGTCCTTGTCTGGAATCAAGCTTTGATAGATGTGGTCAGGGAACATTTGGCGGTTCCAGTTTTTCATATACTTGAGGATATTACAGTGACAGTGATTTCAAAAGAGTTAAGAATACTTGCTCATAATGTAGAAGAAAGCGGCAAATAAAAAAATCGGTCATGTGACCGATTTTTTTGTCTAGCTCCAGCGCTTTTCTTTTTAATCTATTTTACAAATTTCCGTAGAACAGTCCTCACAATCAATTTCATTTTTTAGATAATCCAAATCATGAATGGTAATGGACCCTTTATCGATTGAAATGATGCCTGTTTTTCTTAAATCACCTAGTAACCGATTGACTACTTCCCGTGATGTTCCACAAAAATTAGCCAATTCTTGATTGGTTAATGGAAGTTCAATTAAGATTCCTTTATTAGTTTTTATGCCATAACTATTAGTAATTCGTATGAGTGTAGAATATAACGCACCTTTTTTACCATGCAGGACAAGGTCTCTAAATCTGGTCTGTGTTTTCCGATACTGCATACTAATCCATTTCATAAATTCAAGCGAGAGAGCATTGTTGTTTGCAAGCTTCGCCTCAAGAACATCCTTCATAATAACAGCTACTTCGCCGCTTTCAGCAACACGTGCACTTAATAAATATTTAGGTGCAGGAGAAAATAAATCAAGTTCTCCAATAAAGTCTCCCCTTGAACACATTCTTAGTGTAAGTTCGCGCCCATCAGGGATAATCTTGCTGATTTGAATGATTCCACTTTGAACGATATATAATTCAGTTCCTGTGGAACCTTCCTGGAACAGAAAAGTGCCTTTTTCAATTTTCTTCATATGGTGAACCGTATCAAACAGTTGTGTTAACTTTACAGGAATTTCTTTTATTGACTGCATAAGAAAAACCACCTTTAAAGGGGTAGATAATACTATAATTATATTGAAAACTAAGCTTATATATCAATGATTGTGGCATAAGTTCATACAATCGTCAAAATTAGCCGTACATTACATAATAATTCCTTTAATGACCCTGGATTAAATGGAAATAATAAAGATGTACATGAAAAGGAGGGACAAAAATGGGTCAAAACCGACAGTTTAAATCAGGAAAAAAGGCACCTAATAATGGCGTATATATAGAAGTGGGTGACACAGGAGATAATGTCAATAATCCTAAGATGATAAAGCTTAAAGCAGGAGACAGGTTTCCAGAAACATCAAATGACGACCGTGTTTGGACTTACCAGCGTAAACCTTAAATCATTCGAAAAAAGTCATCCCCAGCGGATGGCTTTTATTTTATATTTAAATACATATTCGTATATAATAAATTTATAAAGGTCAGTAATGGTCAAAGGAGTGGAAATGATGGATTTAAATCGTATGACAGAGCGGTTACAAAATGGAATTATTGATGCCCAGTCCTTAGCTATAAAAAGCTGCCATCAAGAGGTAGATGAACTTCATTTATTCTTAATACTTCTTCGTCAAGAGGATAGTTTATTAAAAGCAATTCTAGAAAAAGCAGATATCCCAACGGTAAGCGTAGAAAAAGCATTACAGACCGCCCTAAATAAAAAGCCGCAGGTTACAGGCAGTGGTGCAGAGCACGGAAGGCTCTACATTACCTCCAAGCTGCAACGACTTTTTGTTTCCGCAGAGGAATTTGCTTCGAAGTTTTCTGATGACTTTATTTCTATCGAACATATTTTATTAGCTGCTTGCTACGATAAAGACGCTGAAATGGGGAAAATAGTTAAATCAAATGGAAAAACGGCGGAATACATCCTGTCCGCAATTAAGGAAATAAGGGGGAACCAAAGAGTGACATCACAAAATCCTGAAGCTGTTTACGATGCGCTTAATAAATATGGAAGAGACCTTGTGGCCGAAGTAAAGGCAGGCAAACTTGATCCTGTTATTGGAAGGGACGCAGAAATACGTCATGTTATCAGAATATTGTCTAGAAAGACAAAAAATAATCCTGTTTTGATTGGGGAGCCTGGAGTGGGAAAAACAGCCATTGTTGAGGGGCTGGCCCAGCGAATAGTCAGAAAAGACGTTCCTGAGGGGTTAAAAGATAAAACTATTTTTTCATTAGATATGAGCGCACTTATTGCAGGGGCAAAGTTTAGAGGCGAATTTGAGGAAAGATTAAAAGCCGTTTTAAATGAAGTTAAAAAAAGCGAAGGACAAATTTTGTTATTTATTGATGAACTGCACACCATTGTCGGTGCAGGAAAAACAGATGGGGCTATGGATGCTGGGAACATGTTAAAACCGATGTTAGCTCGTGGTGAGCTTCATTGTATTGGGGCAACCACCCTTGATGAACACCGAAAATATATTGAAAAAGATCCTGCGCTTGAGCGTAGATTTCAACAAGTACTTGTTCAAGAACCTAATGTGGAGGACACAATCTCCATTTTACGTGGTTTAAAAGAAAGATTCGAGGTACACCATGGCGTCAAAATCCATGACCAAGCTCTTGTTGCAGCTGCTACATTATCAGACAGGTATATAACCGACCGCTTTCTGCCAGATAAAGCGATAGATTTAGTAGATGAGGCATGTGCATTAATCAGGACTGAGATTGACTCTATGCCAACAGAACTAGATGAGGTAACGCGTAGAGTTATGCAGTTGGAAATAGAAGAAGCAGCCTTAAGGAAAGAGCAGGATGACGCAAGTAAAAAAAGACTTGATTCCCTGTTAAAGGAGCTTGCTGAGTTAAAGGATCAGGCAAACAGCATGAAAGCCCAATGGCTCCATGAAAAACAAGGGATACAAAAATTGCAGGAAAAAAGGGAACAACTTGAGAAGCTGCGAAGAGAACTGCAGCAAGCTGAGGACAAATATGATTTAAACCGTGCTGCTGAGCTTCGTCATGGTCAGATTCCTTTAGCAGAAAAAGAATTATTGGCGCTTGAATCAGCCACAGCAAATAATGAGCGGCTGCTTCGCGAGGAAGTTACCGGAGAAGAGATATCAAATATCGTATCAAGATGGACAGGAATCCCGCTTTCAAAATTGGTCGAAGGTGAGAGAGAAAAACTACTAAGATTAGAATCCATCTTACATGAAAGAGTAATCGGACAAATTGAAGCGGTACAATTGGTTTCAGATGCCGTTTTACGGGCACGTGCCGGCATTAAGGACCCAAACAGACCGATAGGGTCATTTCTCTTCTTAGGACCAACGGGAGTTGGGAAGACAGAGCTTGCTAAAGCACTTGCGGAAGCCTTATTTGATAGTGAAGAGCAGATTATTAGAATAGATATGTCTGAGTACATGGAAAAACATGCTGTCTCGAGGCTAATCGGAGCACCTCCTGGGTATGTAGGGTACGAAGAAGGTGGACAGCTGACGGAAGCTGTTAGAAGAAGACCTTATTCCGTTATCCTCATGGATGAGATTGAAAAGGCTCACCCAGAGGTATTTAACATTCTCCTGCAGGCACTTGATGATGGGAGAATAACGGATTCACAAGGAAGAACAGTGGATTTTAAAAATACCGTCATCATCATGACCTCCAATATTGGATCTCATTTTCTACTGGAACGAAATGAAAATGAAGTTGAAATATCAGAGGCAACGAGGGAAAAGGTTCTTGCTCAATTAAAGAGCCATTTTCGGCCGGAATTTTTAAATAGGGTAGATGAAACGATACTATTTAAACCTTTATCGTTAACTGAAATAAAAGATATTGTAGTCAAAATGATGAAGGAACTTCAAAGCAGGTTAAAGGAACAGGATATTGAAATAACGATTTCTGATAGTGCTAAAGAGTACATTGCTGTAAATGGCTTTGATCCTATATATGGAGCAAGACCATTAAAGCGATTTATCCAAAGGAATATCGAAACAAAACTTGCAAGGGCCATCATAGCTGGTAAAGTTCTAGATCATTCGGTGGTAAGTGTAACAACTGAAAATGGAGAATTAACAATAACCATTGGAGAAGGAAAATAAAAAGGTCATCCAGATTATGGATGACCTTTCAATACTAATTAATGTTTTTCTACAGGTTCATTAGGAAGTACAGCTGTTGCAATAACGATTAAAATGAAAACACCAACAGAAATAATTGCCCCTGACTTGAAGTCGAAAACTCCACCTTCTGTCATTGAACTAACTACATATGAAAGCATTTGCACTAAAACAAACGCCCAGAAAAAAGTCCAAAAGTATCGCACTATCTTTCACCTCTACCCTATTTATCATCTCTAATAATATTACCATATGCTTTTCAAATAATAAACGCAAAAATTGACATTCACATATTCGCTTAAAATTTATGATAAAAACAGTGATGGTATCTGTTTTTGCTAGGCTATATTCCCTTTCATCTAATGTGAAATCACATACAATATTTTGAGGAAATATGTAAAAGGAGATTTAGCGATGGAGAACCGGAATTTTCAGATGGATACCCAGTGGAATATCATCCATTACCCTGAAAAGCCCACAGGTTTTGGAATTTTAATAATTGGGGATGAAAGACATTTTGTTGACGAAAGCAAATGCTTTTGGACTCAAAATGAAGGAAAACTGGCCATTATCAACCAAATGAAAGAATCAGGATATACTATTTTTTCCTCAAATTTGTATGGGCGAAACTGGGGAAGTGATCAAGCAGTAGACCTAGCACAAAGGCTGTATCAACAAGTAATTAGAAGTGAGATCCTTAATAATAAAGTTCACCTGATAGCCGAGGGAATGGGAGCACTTGTTGCTGTGAAATTAATGGAAAAGATGAAGGGGCAATTACGATCAGTAGTTTTATTAAATCCGATACTTTCCTTAAAAAAACATATTGAACTTGAAAAGGAACATAAGTTTTTTTATAAAAAATTAATGCGGGAAGTAACTGCTGCCCATAAGATTGATCCACTTTTGCTTGTTAAGGAACTAGAAAGTATGGATGATGAAGTGAAATTACAATTTGGTGTACCAATAAAGATTATCCATATTATGTCGAGTGGGAAATCATATAATCAATCAAAACAGCTACAACAATTACTTGCTAACACAGATATTAGTCCAACTTATATAGTTCCTGAAAAAAAACAACAGCTTGGAAATATGATGAAAAAGTTTTTTAATCAGTTTGAGAAAGTACTATGACACTTCCTCCCCGGATGAGAAATATTTCTGAATTAAGCCGCATAGGATTCAATAATGAAGCTCGGGGAGGCATGAATAGTAATGGACAAGGTCGTTATGGCTGGAGTATTTGACTTTGTGAATTTTCATGTATGCAAAGCATTACTGGATAAAGGCATAGAAGTTAGGGGAGTACAAATTGAAACAGGAGACGATCGTGATATTCTAGATGAAAAGAGATTTGAAATCGGTAGAAATGCTAACTTTAATGAGGTTTCATTAGAGGAAATTTCAAATAATTCATTTGATAATGAGAGTATTGTACTTTCTGCTTACGATCTATTTATGCGATATAAGGAAGATTACTTACTTAATGAAGAGAAGTTATTCAATTTATTAAGTCAGAACAATTGGGAACAAATTGTTATTCTTGTCCATAGCCAAATGTTAGCAAATGAATTTGGATCAAAGGCTGAAATTGTTATCGATGATTTCATAAATAGAGCAAAAGCTAAGAAAAAAGATATCCAGTTACTCTACCTGCCAACTATATTTGGTACATGGCAGCCAGATACCTTTATGTTTCAAAACTCAATATTGACTGAAATGAATAGGGGAAAACCGTTTAGAGGACTGCGTGAAGAGACAAGTGACGCAATATTTGTTGATGATGCTGTGCAGTCTATAATAGAAATAATCGAAAACAAGCAGCCTGGGCGATACTTACTCCAAAGTGGGAAGAGCGATCAATGGAATTTATGTGCTTCCTTCCTGCGTATCAATGAACAAGCTTCAATCGAAAGAAAAGCGGAAACCATGGAAGATAATATAACCATATTTACTGTTAAAAGTACCGTTTCGATTGCAAAAGGATTGACTGAGCAAATTGACCATGCACACCGCTTAAATAGCAAATAAATTAAAAGCTGCCGTATATAACGGCAGCTCAGGCTGTCGAGAAACTCTCGACAGTCTTTTATTTTGGCTCTTCTCTAATAGAATATTGTTTTTTGTATACAAACGGACCGTTCCTTTCCGCTACAGGTGCTTGCTTTCCGCGGGGAGGAAGTCGAGCCTCCTCGACGCTGTGCGTCTGTGGGGTCTCGACCTTTCCTCTACATCCCGCAGGAGTCAAGCACCTTTCGCTCCAATCCACTCCTTGCTATCAATATTGATAATGGCACAATCTTTCAGAAAAGAAGACTTTATCAACAACTTTTATAATTCACCGCGTTAATTAGGTATAATATAATTAATATTAATTGGACGGTGGATTAAATGTTTAAGCCGAAAAAAGAGATACAAAATGAAGCAGAATTTGTTTTTAACGAGGCTAGAGAAAGTGTGTGGCTATTCTAATTTAATGCTCCCCTGTTGATTGGAGCGGAAGGTGCGAAGACTCCTGCGGGAGTACGGGGCAGGGGGAGACCCCGCAGGCGCTTCAGCGCCGAGGAGGCTTCCCGGCACGCCCGCGGAAAGCGAAGCACCTGGAGTGGAAATCAACAGGCCATTGAGCAGGCACGAATTTTTTAAAAAATCGTAGGTTAGACTCTGATAAAATATAAAATTGTCGAGAAAAATACCCTTTCTCGACAAACTGAGAGCTACCGTATATAACGGCAGCTTATTTTTTCTTTAAAAATCCTTGTACAAAAGGATAAACCATTTGAAATAAAGGTTTTAAGTTTTGGGAGGTATCCCTTAATTTGCTTATGTTTTCGATTATTGATTCAATATCAAGTGAAGATGGATTCGAATCAGGAACACTATGGTGACTGCCTCGTATACTCTCTCTTCTATCGCCAAACATCATCCTTGAAAATCGGTCATCCTTATGACTTTCTTTCCCCATATTTTAAGCCCCTCCTGGTTGTAATCATTCTCCTTTTAGATTATGAAGTTTATGAACAAATGGTATGGACGTAAGCGGGGCTGGTGATTTAATTGTTGCTTAAATACACTTTTATTTGATAAAATTAGTACCAAGTCATAATAATTGATAATAACTAAAGATTAATTATATAAGGAGATGATTCCTTGAACGCTGGAATTGTTGGGATTGGTAGGTATTTGCCAGAAAAGATAGTAACAAATGCAGATTTAGAAAAAATAATGGATACATCAGATGAATGGATTCGGTCACGAACAGGCATTGAAGAACGCCGTATCGCAGATGATAATACTAACACTTCTGATATGGGGTTTGCAGCTGCACAAAAGGCAATTGAAGATGCAGGAATCACGCCTGAAGATATCGATTTAATTCTGGTCGCAACCGTAACACCAGATCAGCCATTCCCTTCCGTTGCATGTATGCTTCAAGAACGGTTAGGTGCGAAAAAAGCTGCAGCGATGGATGTTAGTGCAGCCTGTGCAGGTTTTATGTACGGTATTATTACCGGAAAGCAGTTTGTTGAATCAGGAGCTTATAAGTATGTTCTAGTAGTGGGTGTTGAAAAACTTTCAAAGATAACCGACTGGAATGACCGAAACACTGCAGTACTATTTGGAGACGGTGCTGGAGCTGTAATTGTTGGAGAGGTTTCTGAAAATAGAGGAATTCTTTCTTTCGAACTTGGTGCAGATGGTACTGGTGCTAAGCATTTATATCAAGATGAGTATATTATTATGAATGGACGGGAAGTCTTTAAATTTGCGGTGCGTCAGATGGGGGAAAGCTGTGTTCATGTTCTTGAAAAGGCTGGACTGACAAAAGATGATGTTGATTTCTTAATCCCTCACCAAGCCAATATCCGGATTATGGAGGCCTCAAGACAAAGGCTGGAGCTGCCGGTTGAAAAAATGTCAAAGACAGTTCATAAATACGGAAATACTTCGTCTGCGTCTATTCCGATTTCTCTCGTTGAGGAAATAGAGGCTGGAAAAATCAAAGACGATGATCTTGTTGTTATGGTAGGATTTGGCGGTGGATTAACTTGGGGTGCAATTGCATTTAGATGGGGTAAATAAAAGGGTAGGTAAATATACCATGAAGTGTATTAAAGGAGATGTCACAAATGGAAAAGCGCAGAGTTGTGGTTACAGGTGTTGGGGCGGTTACTCCGCTTGGAAATGATGTTGAAACAACATGGAAAGGGATTATTGAGGGGAAGTCCGGCATTGGACCATTAACAAGAGTGAATGCTGATGAGTATCCTGCAAAGGTTGCTGCACAGATTAATGACTTTAATCCGGAAACCTATATGGATAGAAAAGACGCAAGAAAAATGGATCGTTTTACTCAGTATGCGGTTGCATCAGCACAGATGGCTGTTGAAGATGCAAATCTAACGATTACTGATGAAAATGCAGACCGTATTGGAGTGTGGATTGGTTCCGGTATTGGTGGAATGGAAACATTTGAAGAACAATATGAAATCTTTCAAAAAAGAGGTTATCGCAGGGTAAGTCCATTCTTTGTACCAATGCTGATTCCTGATATGGCAACTGGTCAAGTTTCAATATCACTTGGAGCAAAAGGATTTAATTCTTGTACAGTAACTGCATGTGCAACAGGAACCAATTCAATTGGTGACGCCTTTAAAGTCATTCAGCGTGGTGACGCTGATGCCATGATTACTGGTGGAGCAGAAGCGCCGATTACAAAAATGTCAGTAGCTGGCTTCTGTGCGAATACGGCTCTTTCTACAAATCCAGACCCCAAAAGTGCAAGCAGACCTTTTGATAAAAATCGTGATGGCTTTGTTATCGGTGAGGGTGCTGGTATCATTGTTCTTGAAGAATTAGAGCACGCATTAGCCCGCGGTGCAAAAATATATGCTGAGATTGTGGGCTATGGTGCAACTGGTGACGCCTATCATATAACAGCACCAGCCCCTGGTGGTGAAGGCGGCGCGCGCGCGATGAAAATGGCGATAAATGATGCCGGACTAAATATTGATGAGATCGATTATATTAATGCTCATGGAACTAGTACGGAGTATAATGATAAATTCGAGACACTTGCAGTGAAGGAAGTTTTTGGAGTCCATGCATACAATCTGGCAATCAGTTCCACTAAATCAATGACCGGTCATCTTCTTGGAGCAGCAGGTGGTGTTGAAGCAATCTTTACCGTACTGGCAATGAAAGAGAGCATTCTGCCTCCAACCATTAATTATGAAACAGCAGATCCAGAATGTGATTTAGATTATGTTCCAAATAAGGCACGTCAAAAAGAAATTAAAGCAGCAATGAGTAACTCGTTAGGCTTTGGCGGACACAATGCAACGATAGTCTTCAAAAAATATGAAAAATAAGCAGCCTGACCAGGAAAGGATCCTGGTCGGCTTTTTATATTTTATGAGGACAACCATTCCGAACCACTTTTCATATCATTCATAAAATGTAAAAAATGGTATGTGTGGAGTGAGGAAATGGGTATCATTCGAACAGATAAGTGGCTGGAGGAGGAGTTTAATCGTCCAACTAAAATATGCGAAAAGCTGCTCCCTGCTTTCAAAGGGCTAAGTTCTTCAAAAATTTATAATCAATTAATAGAATTTGGGATGTATCGGCCATCAAGAACGACTAAGGAAATTTTCACTTCGTTGAAAGAAAATAACGTTTGGGAAGAAGTGGAATTTATTTTCCAGGATTATAAAAAGAAATGGGGAGGACCAGATATCCCCATCTATCTGTTTCCAATCGGCCAAGATAGAAGTTTCTTTTCTAGACAAACAGAAAAAGTGAAGGGTGGAGTCTCCTACCCGGATAAAATGTTTTTATTTCTTTCGAACCGTATAACTTCTAAAGAGTTAGAGGCGCTATTTGTTCATGAGTACCATCATGTTTGCAGATTAAATAAACAATCTAAAAGATTCGAAGAGTATACCTTACTGGATTCAATCATAATTGAAGGGCTTGCAGAGTACTCCGTTTTAGTTCACTGTGGGAGAAACTATTTAGCTGATTGGTGTACCTTGTATTCGGACACTGAATTTGAAAATTGGTGGAAGGATTATTTGCATGAAAATTTGGATTTAAAAAAAAGTTCAAGAAAACACGATGAGTTATTATTTGGAGAAGGAAGATTTCCTAAATTACTTGGATACGCAGCCGGATTTAAAATTGTGGAAGATTATTATCAAGTCCATTCTTACTCTACAAAATTATCCTTTACTTTACCAGCAAAGAAATATTTACCCGCTGAAGATATTCTTTCTAAAAAAAGCCGAAAAAAATAGGCTTTTTTTTTATACATTCCAACTCAGGAATAAATTAACTTATGTCTGCCCATACTGATTGACAAACAGTTTCTTGAAGTGAGGGGTTGTACAATGTTGTATCTTCATGATGTTTGGGTTAATTGGTTTGAAGGTGAAGAAAACGGATATAATGTGTGCCACTTTCATGAATGGCGCAAAGATGACGGTGTTGAGCTGTTAGACCAAGCTCCTTTGTTAAAAGTTGAACCGATTCTCTTTAATTATATTGAGAACGATCTCTCAGAGCTACCTCAACAGCTTCTAGATGATATTTTTCAAAAGGCCTATTTAAGAAAAAACCATGAAAGAGTTCAACTGGAGTATTGCTTTGTGGTGACAGATGGAGTGGGGATTTTAGCTGTCGATACAATTGGTTATTCGATACCGATTAGAAAGAGCAGGTTAATTCCAAGGCAAGAGCAGTTAGTGTATGAGATGATTGCAGCCCACGATGCAAAACAATATCATTTCCAAAAGATTTCAGTGGATAAGGATTTTCATATTTTATCACCAGAGCCTGTATTGATGACTGGCCTTACGCGAAAAGAGCGACAACTAAAACAGCTATTATTTATGGCACTAGATCAATTACATACATCAAAGAATGAAGCAGAAGTTCGATATTGGTTTACTGAATGGTGTCCTGAGCGATATTCAGCCATTCAAGAATTGAATTTTGAATGTGCTTGGCAGCAGTTGTTTGAGGAAACAAAATACGGCTGGACTAGACGACATGAAACATTTTGTGAAAATCTAATAAAAGGTCAGCCATTTTTTGAAAAGCTATGGGAAATGGAGCATGGACCTAAAGTAAATTAAAAACACGGCCGCGATAGATTCGCGGCCGTGCATTTTTTTATCTTCTCCTTCTTCCTAGTCCCATTGCATTTTCCATTTTCTTAAGGGTTTTGCTTGCAACTTGGTTTGCCTTTTCAGCACCTTCGTCTAAAATCCTGTCGAGTTCGCTGGATTCCATTAAATGATTATATTTTTCTTGAATCGGTTTAAATACATTTACGACTACATCAGCTAAATCACCTTTGAAATCCCCATAGCCCTTCCCGTGATACATTTCCTCTAGCTCTGGGATTGTCTTATTACCTAGAATGGAATAAATAGATAGCAAATTAGATATTCCAGCCTTATTAATCTTATCAAATTTAACAATTCCCTCAGAGTCTGTTACAGCACTTTTAATTTTCTTCGTAATTTGGTTTGGTTCATCTAATGGGGTAATAAAAGCTTTCTTATTTGGATCAGATTTGCTCATTTTCTTGTTTGGTTCCTGTAACGACATAATTCGTGCGCCAACTTCAGGAAGACGAATATCTGGGATGGTCAAAATCTCCCCATATTTTTTATTGAATCTTTCCGCTAAGTCGCGCGTTAATTCCATATGCTGCTTCTGGTCATCTCCAACAGGAACTAGGTCGGTATTGTATAAAAGGATGTCAGCAGCCATTAATGGCGGATAGGTTAATAAACTTGCCGAAACCGCATCTTTACCCGCTGACTTATCCTTAAATTGAGTCATTCTCTCTAATTCACCGATATAAGAAATACATTGCATCATCCATCCAGCCTGCGCATGTGCTGGAACCTCTGATTGGATAAACAAGGTTGCTTTATCTGGATCAATACCAACAGCCAGGTAAAGTGCAGCCAAACTGCGAATATTTTTTCGAAGTTCTAAACGATCCTGTGGTACAGTTATCGCATGTTGATCGACGATACAAAAGTAACAATTATAATCATTTTGCAATTCAACAAACTGCATCATAGCCCCAATATAATTTCCAAGTGTAATCGTACCACTTGGCTGAATTCCTGAAAAAATTGTTTTCATGACCGATTTCCTCCTAATTTATATAAAAATAAAAAAAACCATTCGTCCCACAACGATAGGGACGAATGGTTCGCGGTACCACCCTAAATTACTCAAAAGAGTCACTCAATTCCAGAACCATCCTGATGATAGTCTGGTATCCTTTTAACGCAAGGAAAACGTCTTTTCCTACTATTTAAATAGAAGTTCGGAAAAGAAGCTCAAAAGTCCATTCGGTATTTTTCCGTGTTTGTTCTCACCAGCCACAAACTCTCTGAATCGGTTGAAAATACGTACTACTCTTCATCATCGCTAAAGCTAATAATTTTATTTATATCTATTATAAATAAATATATACTGGTAATCAAGTCAGTTAATGTTACTTCTTTTTCCCGCCGACGTTTTTCCACTGTGTTTGGAACCTTGCACTTTGTTCAACGAATTCAGATCGTTTTTTTCCTCCGAAGACCTTTTCGCCGAAACCATTCGTTATTACACCCATAAAGGCAGTAATACCAATAATAAGAATTGCAACCATTGATAAATCAGCTATGTACCCACCCATGATATAACCTCCATTTTTCGAATTCAAAAATTATGATTAACACTGTGTATTGTAAAACCCCTCATATTCATTTTAAAAGAACTTGACCGTTATTAAAAGAGGGAAAAGAATAAAAAACGATATAGTTACAATAAAATGAATACGTTTTCAATCTGAGGGTATTAATTGAGAAAATTATTCTTGTATTTCGTTTCACCATTATCTGTGAATACCTACATAAAAGTAATGATTAAAGCGAAGAATATTTAAGTTTGTTTTTTAGTATGACAAGATAAAAACCTTTTGAAATTATGAAACCTTTTTGCGTTATAATCGTCTAATATATTGGAAACTAATAATAAACGCTACTTATTGGACATTCAATAAATTTTGAAAAAAGGATACCTTTTTTAGAGACAGTGGTGTATAATTAATGATATAAATTACTTATTTATAATAATTTTAAATTAAGAACTAGATGGATATACTATAGATTTGGGTTGGAATAAAAAGAGGAGTGTGGAGACGAATGGTAACATTATACACTTCACCAAGTTGTACATCATGCAGAAAAGCAAAATCATGGTTAGAAGAACATGAAATTCCATATACTGAACGAAATATTTTCTCTGAGCCATTGTCAATTGAAGAAATTAAAGAAATTCTTCGAATGACAGAAGATGGTACTGACGAAATTATTTCTACACGATCTAAGACCTTTCAAAAGTTAGATGTGAACTTAGACACTATGCCATTACAAGATTTATTCGAATTAATTAAAGCTAACCCTGGGCTATTACGTCGTCCTATTATTATCGACGAAAAGCGTTTGCAGGTTGGCTATAACGAAGATGAAATTAGACGGTTTCTACCGCGGAGGGTTCGAACTTTCCAATTAAGAGAAGCCCAGCGTATGGTGAATTAAATTAAATTGATTAAGCCTTCATTCTGAGGGCTTTTTTTGTTCTTGATGCCATTTAATTTGAGATTTCTCTGTCATTTTGTTACAATGTAAGGAATATCTAATTAATAGGCAAATTAATGGTTTTTGCAATTAAAGGTAATTTTATTTCCCAAATTAATACTTTTGTCATAAAATGAAAGTACAAGGATTATATTCTTTTTTACATTACTATAATTCTTTGGGAAATTGCTAAAAGCATTGTCTGCTGGGGGTATTTTGTCCCTTCAATATGGAAACGGAAGGGAGAGGTAAGGATGGAAATCGAACGAATTAATGAGAATACAGTAAAGTTTTACATCTCTTATGGTGATATAGAAGAACGAGGCTTTGATCGTGAAGAAATTTGGTACAATCGGGAGCGAAGTGAAGAACTCTTTTGGGAGATGATGGATGAAGTCCATCATGAAGAAGAGTTTGTTGTGGAAGGACCTTTATGGATTCAAGTGCAGGCATTAGAAAAAGGGCTGGAAATTCTTGTAACAAAAGCGCAGGTTTCAAAGGATGGACAAAAGTTTGAGCTTCCAATTCCAAATGATAAATTAAAGGATTTACCTGTTGATGGCAATATTGAAGATATCTTGGATCATCATTTCAATCCAGGACATCGCAATGATGATGACCTTATACTTGAAGAAGAGGCTTTAGAGTTCTTAATTGCATTCAAAGATTTTGAAGACGTCATTATGTTGTCAAATCGAGGCGGACTTGATGATTTAATCACTGTATTGTACAACTTTGATAATAAATATTATTTATATACTGAGTTTCCTGAAGATTTGTTTGAAGAGGACGAAATTGATGATATCCTAAGTATCCTGTTAGAATATGGTTATGAAACACAGTTAACCATTCATCGTATTCAAGAGTATGGTAAAGAGATAATTGCTAAGAATGTGTTTGCTGAAATAAGAAAGCATTTCAAATAAACGTACCGATTTCGATTATTGAAATCGGTATTTTTTACATAGGTTAATTTCTTTTTGAGGGTGATGAGACTGAAAAACACAGTAAGGGTTGTATTGTTTGTACTTGTTCTATCCGTACTTATGTTTTTCCTTAAGGAGTATATACATGATGGGATATTTGGTTTTCTGAGTCTTTTAATAACGTTGTCTGTTATATTTATTTCATTCGTTATTTTTTTAGAGAATCGACATCCAACACAAACGATTACCTGGTTAGTTGTTTTGGGAAGCTTCCCACTAGTGGGTTTCTTTTTCTATTTACTTTTCGGAAGAAATTATCGTAAGGAGAAAATGTATCGGAAGAAATATTTTCTTGATAAACAAGCTTTTTTGAACGTGGAGGGTGAAAATGATCCGCGAAGTGAAGAAAAACTGGGACTAATGGCCGAGCACCAAGCAAGGCTATTTACTTTGGCACAAAAATTGGGGAACAGTCCGATTTCATTTGATACCTCTACGAAGGTACTAACCAACGGTGAGGAAACCTTTCATCACATTATTGAGCAATTAAATAGAGCCAGGCATCACATCCATATCGAGTATTATATTGTCCGGGATGATCGGATTGGACAAGAAATTAAAGAAATATTAATTGAAAAGGCGGCAGAAGAGGTTGAAGTCCGATTCCTATACGACGCAGTAGGTTCTTGGAAATTATCCAAAAAGTATATCAACGATCTTAAAAACGCTGGAATAGAAACGGTGTGTTTCGGTCCTGTTAAACTGCCATTTTTAAATAATAAATTTAATTTCAGAAATCATCGAAAAATTATTGTAATTGATGGAATGATTGGGTTTGTCGGCGGGCTAAATATTGGTGATGAATACTTAGGCAGGAATCAAACCTATGGCTACTGGCGAGACACCCATTTAATGTTAAGAGGGGAAGCCGTTCGCTCACTGCAGCTAATTTTTTTACAAGATTGGTATTATATGACCAATCATAGCTTCCTAACAGCAGAATATTTGTCTCCGCAAATAGATGAAAAAAATCATGGTGGAGTTCAGCTGATTGCCGGGGGTCCGGATAATGAATGGAGTGTTATAAAAAATATTTTTTTCTCGATGATTACATCTGCAAAAGAGTCCGTTTGGATTGCCTCACCATACTTTATCCCTGATGAGGATATTTTTTCAGCGATTAAAGTGGCTGCCCTGAGTGGGATTGATGTGAGATTGCTTGTACCTAACCGGCCTGACAAACGAATTGTCTTTCATGCCTCACGTTCCTATTTTCCAGAACTATTGGAAGCAGGTGTAAAGGTTTATGAATATGAACGCGGGTTTATGCATAGTAAAATCGTAATTGTTGATCATGAACTTGCCTCGATAGGGACTTCAAATATGGATATGCGGAGCTTTCATTTGAATTTCGAGGTTAATGCTTTTTTATTTCGGACAAAAAGTACGCAAAAGCTAGTGGCAGAATATATTAACGACTTAGAATATGCAAAAGAGCTTGAATTAACCTCATTTAGGAAAAGGCATATTGGTTTGCGGCTAATTGAGTCAACAGCAAGGTTGCTATCACCGCTTCTTTAAGTTCACAAACTCGTCAAATTGGCGAGTTTTCTTTTTGATTAAAACAGGATTTTTTGTAAGATTCAACGAATGTAAGAAACAGAAGGAGGTTGAAATTATTTGTTAAATGCTAAAACAAGTTCAGGAACAACATTTAGTTTAGGTAATAATTATAGGAAGGAGTATCTTATGTCTCTTCGGAACACGGAGAAGTTTTTTTGTCCAGTCTGTGGAGAAGCAGTTTCTCTTAAATTAGGCAATCAACGAATTTACCATTTTTCTCATCGAAGCGGTACGGTTTGCAGGGATATCTATGAAAGTGAAACGATTTATCATATGGAAGGAAAGCTCCAGCTATACCAATGGCTTAAAGGTCAGCAAATCACTGCAGAATTAGAATATTTTGACCCGATCATCGGGCAGCGCCCGGATATCATGTTCCATTATGATGGAAACAAATATGCATTGGAATATCAATGTTCACCCATAACGGAAGAAATATTTATCAAACGAACGGATTCCTACTATCAACAAAATTATATCCCCCTTTGGATTATAGGCAGTAAGCATATAAAACAAAAAAGGAGTAATATTTTCTCTTTATCAAAATTCCAATATTTCTTTTTAAGAGAAACTAAGGGCAGACAGGTGATACTTCCTTCTTATTGCCCCGAAGAAAAACAGTTTCAAATCCTCAGTTCAATTCTTCCTTATTCGATCAAAAATACAATCGCAAATTCCCTCCATTTTTCTATCCAAAATGCCGGAATTGAAGAGATTTTAACACCCAGCTGGATAGCTTACCCAAGATTCTTGAAATGGATAATTGAAAATGAGAGATCTACTGTGAATTGGTCACTTCATCCTAGCCCCGACCAAAGTCGTTTTCTTCGCGAGATTTATCTTCATAACCTCAACTTATATTTGCTGCCCCCAGAAATCGGTTTACCTGTTAATCATTCTCTTCTAATTCAAACACCTGCAATTGTCTGGCAAACCTATTTGTTTTTAGACGCCTTGGACAAATCACCCAATGATCTTATTAATCTGAAAGAGGTTGAAAGAAATTTTAACGATAGAATTAAAAACAAGGAGATCGTGTTAAGGGAATTGCCTCAGATTCCAAGAGAAACATTCTTTTTAGCGGTCAAAGAGTATTTTAATATACTAGAGAGACTTGGAGTCGTCATTAAAAGAAACGAAACGACGTATCAACTACAAAATAGGATTTACATCCCCAAATCAAATCGGGAAAAGGAAGAACGAAGGAGCGAATTTTTGCAAAAAAATAAGACCATCCTGGCAAAAACATAAATGAAATAGTACTTTAGGGCATAATATAATGGGTAAATCTTATTTATATTAAAGGAAATCGCATGAATAAAGGAGAATATTAAAAAGGGTAAATTTCTTTTCGTAATCCGAAGAAAATTGAATGGAGGAAGAAATATGGCAAATGAAACTGCAGTAAAAGCATTGCCTGCAAGAAGCGAAATACCTGTTGAAGATACATGGAAATTAGAAGATATCTTTTCAAGTGACAAAGTATGGGAACAAGAGTTTCAAGAAGTTAAGAACCAGATTTCTGGGATTAAGGAGTTCGAAGGGAAACTTGGAGAGAGTGCTGATACACTATATAATGCCCTTCAATTTCAAGATAAGCTTCTAGAGAGAATTGGCAAGCTTTATACATACGCCCATATGCGCTATGACCAGGATACGACCAATTCCTTTTACCAGGGATTAGATGACAGAATGAAAAACCTTTACTCACAAGCCGGTAGTCAATTAGCATTCATTGTCCCTGAAATTCTCGCACTTGAAGAAAGTAAGGTGCATGGATTTTTAAATGAGAAAGCTGAATTAAAACTTTATGAGCATTCTATTGAGGAAATTAACCTTCAAAGACCACATGTTTTGTCTGCCGAGCAGGAAGCCTTGTTAGCAGAAGCAAGTGAAGTGATGGATGCATCTAGTAATACCTTCGGGATGTTAAATAACGCTGATTTAAAATTCCCTTCTGTTAAAGATGATAATGGTGAAGAGGTTGAAATTACTCATGGACGTTACATCCGGTTCCTTGAAAGTGGAAATCAAAGTGTCCGTCGAGACGCCTTTAAAGCCGTTTACGAAACTTATGGAAAATTCCGAAATACCTTTGCCAGCACGATTAGCGGCAATGTGAAAAAGGATAATTTTAATGCTAGAATCAGAAAATATGACTCTGCAAGACATGCGGCACTTTCAGCCAATAATATTCCAGAAAGCGTCTATGATAATTTAGTTAACACCATAAACGATAATTTACATTTATTGCATCGCTACGTTAAACTACGGAAAAAAGTATTAGGTGTTAACGAATTGCATATGTACGATTTATATACACCTCTGGTAAAAGACGTTAAAATGGAGATCCCTTACAAACAGGCAGAAGAGCTAGTTGTAAAAGGGCTTGCTCCATTAGGGGAGGAGTATTCTCAAATCTTAAAAGAAGGATTTGAAAACCGCTGGGTAGATGTTCATGAGAATAAAGGAAAGCGCAGCGGAGCTTATTCTTCTGGAGCTTATGGCACCAATCCATATATTCTAATGAATTGGCAGGATAATGTGAATAACTTATTTACATTGGCGCATGAATTTGGCCATTCCGTTCACAGCTACTATACAAGAAAGAATCAGCCATACCCGTATGGAAACTATTCTATTTTTGTTGCTGAGGTAGCTTCAACCTGTAATGAAGCACTTTTAAATGATTACTTATTGAAAACGATTGATGAGGAACAAAAAAGAATATATTTATTAAATCATTATTTAGAAGGATTTAGAGGCACTGTATTCCGTCAAACCATGTTTGCGGAGTATGAGCACTTAATCCATCAAAAAGCTCAAAATAATGAGGCGCTGACAGCAGATTTATTAACGAGTGAATATTATGCATTAAATAAGAAGTATTTTGGTGAAGAGGATATTGTGATTGACGAAGAAATCGGCTTAGAATGGGCTAGAATTCCTCATTTCTATTACAATTATTATGTATATCAATATGCTACCGGGTTTAGTGCAGCTACTGCATTAAGTAAGCAAATATTAGAGGAAGGTGAGCCTGCTGTTAAACGCTATATCGATTTCTTAAGTTCTGGAAGCTCTGACTACCCAATTGAAGTTCTTAAGAAAGCCGGTGTAGATATGACTAGCGCTGACCCAATCAAAGATGCTTGTAAAGTATTTGAAGAGAAATTAAATGAATTAGAGCAGTTATTATCTTAATGGGGAAAGGGATGGTACCAAAGAGTACCATCCCTTTAAAAACCTCTAAATCTTTTTCTGTCATTCAAATAGAAAAGAAGAGTAAAGATCCCAATGAAAAATAGCGGAATGCTAATTAATAATGGGAATACCTTCATTAAGGCTAAAATGTGAAGGGAAAATCCACAAAAAATAAAGAGAATCATGAGGATAACAGGCAAGTTTTTCATAATGTATTCCACCTTTTTGGGAAACTCGTATTTCAACACCTAGTTATAGTTTATTGTCCAATTTAAGTTAATATGATTTTGACAATTATGTGAAATAACACACAATCACATTGTCAATGGGTTCTGCCACATGGTATATTCTATACGTGAAGTTAGTCACAACAAACATATACCCCTTTGTTTGACCGTGAAAAATTTCTCCCATCCCCTTTGTTCGTATAAATAGAAAAAGACCTTGCAGTTTGGCTGCAAGGTCTTTTCACATTCGTGAAGGCACTGCGATTGAATTAGTCTTCAACATACCGCCAAAATGTCCCATACTTTGCTGGAAGCTGTTCTACCTTTTGAAGTAAAAGCAGTTGTTTCATTTCCCGCTCTACTTGAGTGATTGTCATATTATAAACTACTGCGATTTCTTTAGAAGCTACTAGTTTAAAATACTCTAGAAATTTCTCTATAGGGGGCGGCTGATTTTTTTCAGGCTCTTCAGAGAGCATTTCTTCAAGAATTTGCACATAGACTTCATACGGGTATGGCCCAGTAATTTTAATACCTTCATCCTCGGCATTCTCGTTAAAAAATACCAGCGTCGGTATTTCTTGTACCTCCATCTCGGTGGTGATTTTTAAGTCACACTGGAATGCTTTAGCCGCACTTTCAGAATGAAAATCAGATATGAACTCCTCTACATCTAATCCTGCATTTTTAGCACAGGATGTTAACACTTCGATATGGGAGATGTTTTGTTTATCAATAAAAAGTTTTTCTTGCAGCTTGCGAAGAAACCGTATACCCGCTCGTCTGCCCTGCAGCTCAGCTGCCTTTATTGCCACTGATGCTATATAAGGGGAAGCGACTGGATTTTCTAACCAAAGGCTTCCATCACAGGACATCCCTGACCTGCTTGCTGTCTTTTCCCATAATTCCGCAATTACTTCATGATTTTTCTTTTTGCTGACATTTAAATTTGCAATACGACCACTTAAAACATGTTTTATGGAAAAATATCTGCCATATTCAATGTGCAATTTTTTTAAGATAGGCTCAAGTGCCCAACACTCTGGGCATAAAGGATCAATGAACATATATATTTCAAGCGGCTTCTTGTCATAACTGTAGGAGTTTGGCTTTGAAGTGAACCCGGGATTACTCACGAATTTTCACCCGGTATCTCACTGTCATCAGGCTTATTAATCATGTGCTGAGCAGTAAGATAGAGCCTAGAATAAAAATCATCCCTGAAAGGACCCTCTAAACCAGTCTTGTCCATCGCTTGGGCCATGCATGAAAGCCATGCTTTTGCACGAGCAGGAGTAATGGGAAAAGGCAAATGTCGTGCACGCATCATCGGATGACCATGCTCCTCTGTATACAAAGGTGGTCCTCCCAAATATTGTGTTAGAAATTGCTTTTGTTTTCGGGCAATTTCTGAAAAATCATTTGGAAAGATTGGAGCAAGATCAGGATGTTGTGCAACTAGACCATAAAAAGTATCCACGAGGCGATGTAAAGTATCTTCGCCAAGGGCCTCATATGGAGTAGGCTTTTTCTCATTCATGTTGACAACTCCTTTAAATATGTTTGTATCTTTATTTTATCAATGCCAATTTCATATCTCAAATAAACCGCTTATAATTTTGCTGGTAAAACCGAGCAATCTTATTTTGAGTTTTTCGTATAGGTATATCATATTGCTTGAGTAGTTCTTGGAATACAAGTTGCCCAGTTTGAAAATCTTCCACTTCATATTCAACCTCATAGTCTTCTTTTTTTAAATAAAAGCTATGATCCAATACAAGTAAACCCTCTTTGTAGGGGAATTCAGCCCTTTTGGTTGTGAGAGATCCAAAATATACAATTGTATTAAAAGCTATTTTTAATTGTTCTATTCGTTCTTGAACGATTCCCTTAGGGAATATCTGGTGTTGAGTGGCGGCCTTGAACTCAACTGTTGATAACTGTTGTGTAGTTTCTAAAAGTCCAACAGCAGCCGGTTGTTTTAACGTTAATTCAAAGCGATTATTCTTTTCTCTGATTCTTAAGGCAGAACCTAAATTCTTTAATGCAAAATCAGGTGTGTCAAAGTAATGGTTTGATTGCTTGACAATATCTTTTCCCTCAACATTAAATGTCTTAAGAAGATTTTCATATTCGACTTTTGTAAGTAAATTCTTAAATTCAATTTCGATTATCTCTGACATCAGGTCCATTCCTTTCCTAACATATATTTATTGTATCTTAGCTTTAAGATAAACCGCAATCTTGGGAGAAATGGATAGATTATGCTAAAATAAGGGAGTGAATAGTGGAGGTAAAAAGGATGAATAAAAGAATAACGATTAATAAAGCAAACTTTTCGGATAGTAAGTTATATTTACAAGCAAGTGAGTCCATTAGTGGGTTAAGCCCTGCAGAACAAATTCTTGTTGATTCTAAAGAATTTTCTTTTGTTTATTTAATGGAAAATCAAGAGGGTTATACATATATCGACATGAAAGAACCAATTTGGCCATTGTTAAAAAAAGTATTGGAACAACCGATTCCCGTGTGGATTCTTTTTGAGGATGAACAATTGGAATTAACTAATTTCTATGAGGAATTAACTGAACTAATAAACAACATAAGAGGCAATAGTAATTATGGTGCAGAAATGGTCACAAAAGTAGAAGAGATTTTTTAAACATATAATAGTTGTCATTGGGGTGGAATGATGAAGCATTGGGACCAGTTTTTAGCTCCATATAAACAGGCAGTGTCAGAGCTGAAAATAAAATTAAAAGGGATGAGAGGACAATTTGAGCTAGATTCCAGCCATTCACCTATTGAATTTGTGACGGGGAGAGTTAAGCCAATTGCAAGTATCCTTGATAAAGCAAATCAAAAAGGTATTCCACTAGATAGATTGGAAGAAGAAATGCAGGATATTGCTGGAATGAGAATCATGTGTCAATTTGTGGACGACATTCATCATGTTGTTAGCTTATTAAGAAATCGAAATGATCTTCAAATTGTTGAGGAAAGGGATTATATTTCACACAAAAAGACCAGTGGATATCGCTCTTACCATGTAGTTATCATGTATCCTGTCCAAACGATTCATGGAGAAAAAAGGATTCTTGCTGAAATACAAATAAGAACACTTGCGATGAACTTTTGGGCAACAATTGAACACACTTTAAGTTATAAATATAAAGGGATTTTCCCAACTGATATTCAAATGAGGCTGCAGCGAGCTGCGGAAGCAGCATTTAGATTAGATGAAGAAATGTCATTAATTCGTGGTGAAATCCAAGAGGCACAAGCGTTTTTCACTAGAAATAAAGAGTTTAAACAAGAGGAGAAAAGCTGATAAAGCTTTTGTAAATCTCAGTACAAGGAGTATACGATGATGAAATTTGCCATTACATCCAAAGGAGATCAAAAGTCGAATATCTTAATGCACAAGATGAGAACGTATTTACTTGACTTTGATCTTGTTTACGACGAGGACCAGCCAGATATTGTCGTCTCAATAGGGGGTGACGGGACACTTCTATATGCTTTTCACCGCTACAGCAGCCGCTTGGATAAGACCGCTTTCGTGGGGATTCATACTGGCCATCTGGGTTTTTATGCAGACTGGACACCTGATGAAATTGAGAAGCTTGTCATTGCGATTGCCAAAACACCATATCAGGTTGTTGAATATCCGTTAATTGAAGTAATCATCCGTTACCAGCATGCAGGTAAAGAATCCAGATATCTTGCCCTAAATGAATCAACTGTCAAAAGTGTTGAAGGGACATTGGTTATGGATGTGGAAATACGCGGCCAGCACTTTGAACGGTTTCGAGGTGATGGTTTATGTGTTTCGACACCATCTGGCAGTACGGCTTATAATAAAGCACTTGGAGGCGCTATTATCCATCCATCGATATCGGCATTACAGGTTGCAGAGATGGCTTCAATAAATAATCGCGTGTTTCGAACGGTTGGATCACCGCTAATCCTGCCATCCCATCATACTTGTATGCTGAAACCGGTTAATAGGGTGGATTTCCAAGTAACGGTTGATCATCTTACTTTACTTCATAAGGATGTAAAATCTATTCAATTTAGGGTGCCAGATGAAAAAATTCGCTTTGCTCGGTTTCGTCCATTTCCTTTTTGGAAGAGGGTCCATGATTCATTTATATCGGATTCCGATTAATCCTATTAGCTGGAGGAAATAACATCATGATATCAGGTTTTCAACTTCAGTGGGAAGTGAGTAAACAGCAAGCAGGCCGAATGATTAGGGAATTCTTGAAAGAAGAAGAGATATCTCGAATTGCTCTAACGGATATAAAATATAATGGCGGGAAAATTCTGGTGAATGACATTGAAGTGAATGTTCGCTATATATTAAAAGAGGGTGAATTCTTAACCGTTATTTTTCCTCCTGAGAACCCAAGTGAAGGAGCAGCAGGGGAAAAAATACCATTGGAGATTCTTTTTGAAGACCAATATTTACTGGTTGTTAACAAACCTGCTGGTATGAGCACCATTCCATCGAGAGAACACCCCACAGGAAGCCTTGCAAACGCTTTGGTAGGTTACTATGAAGAAATTGGAATTAGAGCTACCTCTCATATTGTCACCCGTTTGGACCGAGATACTTCCGGGATAGTCTTAATTGCAAAGCATCGGCATGTTCATCATCTACTTAGCAAACAACAGCAAAATGGTAATATAAAAAGAACCTATGAAGCACTTGCTGAGGGTAATCTTGCACTCGAAAAAGGTTCAATCGAGGAGCCGATTGGAAGAAAGCTAGACAGTATTATTGAAAGAGAGGTACGGAGTGACGGGCAATATTCATGCACCCATTACAAGGTACTTAAAAGGTATAAAGAGTTTACACACGTTGAATTACAGCTAAAGACTGGGCGGACACATCAAATTAGGGTTCACATGTCTTTTATTGGGCACCCTTTATTAGGAGATGACCTATACGGGGGGATTCAAACGCTCATTTATCGGCAGGCACTACATTGTAAAAAGATTCATTTCCCTCATCCATTTAGTGGCAAGGATATGAATTTCACGTCAAACCTTCCATTAGATATGTATGAATTAGTAAAGGCTGACTCCTAAAAAAGTCAGCCTTTTTGCGCTTTTTGGTGATTTCCTAGGAAATTTGTCGATGCTGATAGGATAATTTACCCTATTTTTAAGCAAAGTCTTTAAATTTTTCTTCTATGTATGGCATAGTAGAATCTACAGAAACTATTTCCAACTCTGGGTACCGAAGGGCAGTTAATTTACCGCCAAAAACAGCTCCAGTATCAATATTATAGGTATTATTAATAACTCTTGGTTCTCTTACGGGTGTGTGACCATAAACGATTATAGATGTACCAGCATACTGTTTAGCCCAATCTCTTCTTACAGGAGAACCATCAGGGTGTTTTTCACCAGTAATATCACCATAAAGGACAAACGTCTTCACTTTAGAGTTTGTTTTACCGATAAATTCTTCTTTTATCCCAGCGTGTGCAATAACTAGCTTATTTTCATCTAATACTAAGTGAAGAGGCGATGTATCATAAAGTTCAATGAATTTCCTTTTAATGGATTGCTGTTCTTTTCGTGGCAGTGATTTGAATTCTGCTGCGGTTGTTTCGAGTCCGTGGGTTTCTTGAACTTTGTTCCCTAGAAAGTAACGATATAGTTTATTACAATGGTTTCCGGGTGTGTAAAATGCCCTTTTCTGCTCTTTTACAAGTCGCCATACTATTTCGGCAACCTTCAGAGAAGAGGGACCGCGATCCGTTAAATCGCCAACAAAACCTAACTGTCTGTTTTCGGGATGAGACGGGATTCCATCACTCCAGTGGTAACCCAATTTCTTAGTTAATGCTTCAAATTCTGGCAAACAGCCATGTATATCTCCAATGATATCAATTTTCATGGAATATTCCCCCTTATATTTATTTTTGGTTTGTTTAGTGATTTTTATAAATAGAAATGAAGGAGGCCATTTATGGAACAGCATGCTTCTGTAATATCTTTACTGGTGGTAGTGACGGTTGCTTTTGTAACCCCCATTATACTGCACCGATTAAAATTAAATTATATCCCCGTTGTAGTTGCAGAAATTATTATGGGACTTGTGATTGGGAAAAGCGGCTTCAATGTAGTTCATGAAGATATGTGGTTATCAACGCTCTCGACACTTGGCTTTATTTTCCTCATGTTTCTTAGTGGATTAGAAATTGATTTTACTGCCTTCACAGGAGGGAAGAAACAAAATACACTGCCAAATGGTAAAAAGGAACCGAACACTTTCTTGGTCTCAGCTATCATCTTTATTGGCATATTTATTTTTTCACTTGTTTTGTCCTATTTGTTCGTATTTGCAGGTTTTATAGACAATGCCTTTTTAATGACACTTATTATATCAACCATATCTCTAGGTGTCGTTGTACCCACATTAAAAGAAGCACATCTAATGAAATCAAACATTGGACAAATCATTTTGTTAGTTGCAGTCGTGGCTGATTTAGTTACCATGATCCTTTTGGCCATTTTTGTGTCTATTTATGACCCAGGTCAGGGGAATACATGGCTTCTGCTTATATTGTTTGCTGCTGGTGTTGTTTTGTATTTTGTTGGTAAACGTTTCAAAAATCGTCCCTTGCTTGAATCAATGTCAAAAGGGACTGTACAAATCGGCACCCGTGCTGTATTTACGCTCATAATCGTATTAGTGGGACTTTCAGAGACTGTTGGGGCAGAGAACATTTTAGGAGCTTTCCTAGCAGGGGTACTTGTCTCTCTCCTTTCTCCAAATCAGGAGCTAGTCCATAAACTAGATTCCTTCGGCTATGGATTCTTAATACCAATCTTTTTTGTAATGGTTGGGGTTGAGTTAGATATATGGTCACTCTTTGCGAATAAAAAACTATTGCTATTAATTCCATTATTATTATTGGGACTTTTACTTTCAAAGCTTGTCCCGGTTTATTTACTGAAAATCTGGTACGATACAAAGACTGTACTTGCTTCGGGTTTTTTACTTACATCCACTCTCTCCTTAGTAATAGCTGCAGCAACGATTGGAGAGCGTATGAAGGTCATTACACCGGAGATGAGTGGAACCCTTATTCTCGTTGCCGTTATCACCTCCATTTTTACGCCAATAGCCTTTAAGAAATTGTTCCCAAAAGAAGTGGCTGCAGACCCAAAGGTAAGGATTGCATTTTTAGGTGCAAACCAAGTTACACTACCTGTTTCAAGGGAACTAAAATCAGGTTTATATGAACCAACTCTATATCATACAAAAATGGAGAAATCAGATAAACTAATCTCTAATTCATTATTTGATATCGTTGAGATTTTTGATTATTCTTTGGAGACAATTGAAAAGAATATGATTTTTCAAACGGAAATTGTCGTCATTTCTACAGGCCAGGATCAGACAAATGCTAATTTGGCTTTGAAGGCTAAGGAAATGGGTGTTTCCAGGGTAATTGCTCGAATTGAAAGTCCCGAATTTGAGCAAAGTCTGAGAGAAAATGAAATTGAAGTTTTCTCATCCTTTATGTCAACAAAAACATTGTTGCGGGCATTAATTGAAGCACCAAGTGTAATGAACATTTTAACCAATCAAGAAACCTCACTATTTGAAATTAGAATGCAAAATGAACAGTACGACGGGATGACTCTAAGGAGGTTCCCATTTACTGGTGATGTTATTTTTGTTCGAATATTTCGGGGGAAGGACTCTATTGTACCCCATGGTGATACTGAGTTGCTCTTAAATGATCGTTTAATTGTGACTGGGTCAAAAGAGTATGTTGATGAGCTAAAGAGGGAATTAGAATTCTAAGGATGAATAGCCTTATGAAAGCTGATACTTTTCATTTGTTCGTAAATAGTGTAAACTTAGTACCAAGTACTAGTAACTAATATAATGCATGGAGTGGGAGGACTTTTTCTATATGAATCTTTCTTTAACTGGAAAAACATATGTAGTAATGGGGGTAGCAAATAAACGTAGTATCGCATGGGGAATTGCACGTTCGCTTCATAATGCTGGCGCACGGTTAGTTTTTACTTATGCAGGGGAAAGACTTGAAGGGAATGTCCGAGAACTAGCGGAATCGTTAGAAGCGGAAGGGACCTTAGTTCTTCCATGTGATGTAACAAATGATGAAGAAGTAGCGAAATGCTTTGCTGCAATTAAAGAAACAGTAGGGACGATACATGGAGTTGCACATTGTATTGCTTTTGCGAACAAAGAAGAGCTAAAAGGCGAATATTTAAATACTACAAGAGAAGGTTTCTTATTAGCGCATAATATCAGTTCCTATTCTTTAACTGCTGTGGCTAAGGAAGCAAGAGGGTTAATGGCAGAAGGCGGCAGTATTGTTACCTTAACATACCTTGGAGGAGAGCGTGCATTACCAAACTATAATGTTATGGGTGTAGCTAAAGCTTCTCTAGATGCCAGCGTTCGCTATCTTGCAGCTGATTTAGGGAAAGATGGAATTCGTGTGAATTCAGTCTCAGCTGGTCCAATTCGAACGTTATCAGCTAAAGGTGTAGGCGATTTTAACGAAATTACAAGAGTTGTCGAAGAAAGAGCTCCGCTAAGAAGAGCCACAACAACTGAAGAAGTTGGCGATACTGCTTTATTCCTTTTTAGTGATCTTTCAAGAGGGATAACAGGAGAAAATATACACGTTGACTCAGGTTTCCACATTTTATAATTGTAATGCCCGCTAATTTAATTAGCGGGCTTTTCTATGTATATTTTTTAAGAACGAGTATAGGCAAACTGCATACATATAGAGTGTAGGGCTAGGTAAATGGAGGTGAATTGGATGGAGAAAAAGACAAAGCGTGGACCGTTACTTTACGTCTCACAGACTTTTCTAGATACACCTGTAAAAAATATGCAGGAAGTTTTTACAAACAGGCAGGAGGTTCAGCTGCCAATTGAAGAACCAGAGCTTGAGGAAGAAAGCAACAAGAAAAAGTTCTTTGAGGTTTCACTGGCTAAGACAGAAATACCTAAAGAGCCAAAAGAAAAAGAAGTGAAACAGGACCACAATATTCAAAAAGAAAAACCCCGTACATTTAACAAAGTAAAAGGCTTTAGAGAAATGGACCTTATGGAGCGGTTAGAATACCTAGAAAACTTCCCTAAAGCATTACCGTCAGTTCCTTGCGTCTTTTATACCGAAGAAAAAAATTTACAAGGATATTTAGTTGCATACAATGAACAGGATGTAACGATTCGCTTTCCAAATCAAACAACTGAGACTATATCTTTAAAAAATTTAAAAGATGTCTTGATGATAGGCATAAAGAGGTAAACAAAAAAAGCCAGCCGGGTTATCGACTGGCTCATTTTATTACAAAGAATTAGTCACATAGACCAAGGTCTACATCAGCAATACATTGTATTGCACAGAAACAATTTAAATCAACTGTTATACAGTCATTGCTTGCACGGAAGCGATCCACTTGACAGACTCTTTCAAGGTTAATACAGCATCTGTCTCCGCCGGCAACTAGGTTAATTGGGATAAAGTTCCCGCCTTCTCTACGCCCTGGAATGAGAACACGAAGTGTTGCACAACAATTATCAAATACATCTTCTACGCGGAAGAAAATTGAAACGCAAGCATTGCCTTCGGGGCTAAAGAACGCGTGGAATGGTGAACCATCAGCGTTTTTTAATACAAATACACGAGTATCAGCACGATCTCTTCTTGCTGGCGACACCAATGAACCAAGCGGTTCTAAGAAACAACTTGGACAATCTACACAATCATCATCTAGTACAGCATTATCCTGGATGTCTTTTATAGCACGAACAACATCACATACACAGCCATTGCTGCTCCGTGAGTCACTATTTCTGCCACAACCCATTAATTACTCCTCCTATCCGATATATATATCTTACACTACTAACATATTTAAAAAGGACCAATTGGGTAACGGACAAACGCCTTTTTGACTAAAATTAGGCTGATTAAATGGAAAGGATAGAAAAAATGAACATTGATCTTTTAACTTTTATTATATTGGGATTAGCCTGTTTCCGATTAACTAGGCTTATTGTTTTTGACAAAATTACTGAATTTCTAAGGAAGCCGTTTTTTGATGAAATTGAAGAAGAAAACGAAGATGGTATTGTAGAGTTGTATTATCTTCCGAAGAGTACACCCATTAAAAAATTTATTGGAGAGCTGTTAAGCTGTTATTGGTGTACGGGCGTGTGGATTTCAGCAGCAGTTATAACTGGATACCTCTTTCTACCGTCCATATTTGTACCCATTATTGTCGTTTTTGCAGTTGCGGGTTTGGCGGCAATTATAGAATCTGTTGTTCAGCTTTGGATATAAGAGAAATAAGCTAAAATGGTTGTACGCCCGAGACAAGTTATATCTTTCTAACATATCTTATTAGTAGTAGAAATAACGATATGGGAGTGGTAATAGGGTGAATAGAGATAATAAGAAAACGCAATCAACAAAAACTACTCAAACGAAGAAAACGACTTCTAAGAAAAAAGGCTGCGGCTGCGGTAAAAAAACTCAAAGATAACTGTTAACTGCCAGAATATAATGGCAGTTTTTTTTTGCCCTCTAGAAGCTAAAAAACAAAAGTTACCGCAATCAAGTCATAATTTTTGTTAACTTCGAAAAAACTATATTGGAGTGGTGTTTCTATAATTCGGATAAGGGAAGGAAAATAAATGGTCTACATAATTCGGCTAATGTTATTTGTATCTATATTTTTAATGAGCTCTTGTAGTCAGGGGCCAAATGAGAAGGATAGCCAACTGGCTCTCATGAAAACGGTCAATCCTAACCCAACTGTTACAGAGAAAAATAAGGGCCAGGACAAAGTAGAAAAAATTGAGAAGGAAGTAGAAAGTTTCGATGAGATTTATGATGTTGCAGTTGTAAAAGGGAAAAAGGATACACTTGTTGTATATAAAGTGAAACATATGCAACGATTCAATATGAAAGAAATTGAAAAGGATTTAAACAAAACCCTAGAAAAAAAATATCCGAAGGAAAATTTCACAGTGTCGAGTGACTATAAGATATTTTTAGAAGCTGTGCGCCTAGTTGAGAGGAAGAATAATGGAAGCCTTTCTGATAAGCAGGCGGAAAAACGTTTTAACGAGATTGTTAAAATGTCATCAGATATGAAGTAAGAAGGGATGAATATC
Source organism: Bacillus sp. CZDM1 (assembly GCF_055502545.1). Classification (NCBI taxonomy): domain Bacteria; kingdom Bacillati; phylum Bacillota; class Bacilli; order Caryophanales; family Bacillaceae; genus Bacillus; species Bacillus sp. CZDM1. The sequence continues at coordinate 213,356 of NZ_JBUESO010000008.1, forward strand.
AATGGCGAGCAAGCAGAAAAATATGACGCCCCAGCAACAAAAATATCAGCAGCTTCAGCAGAAGCATGAGCTTAAAAGACCTGTCCTAAAAAATTGTATAAAGGCGTTTTGGGTAGGTGGATTAATTTGTGCTGTGGGGCAAGCAATAAGTTATTTTTACATATACTTTTTCCATTTCACAGAACAGAATGTTGGTAATCCGACAGTAGCAACAATGGTTTTCTTGTCAATGCTGCTAACCGGATTTGGTGTCTATGATCGCCTTGGACAGTATGCTGGCGCCGGAAGTGCTGTGCCTGTCACTGGATTTGGGAATGCAGTTATTTCTGCTGCAATCGAGCACCGAACAGAAGGCTTTGTATTGGGTGTTGGCGGAAATATGTTTAAGCTTGCTGGCTCAGTTATTCTATTCGGAGTGTTCTCTGCGTTTGTTGTTGCGCTAATTAAAACGCTGCTGGGAATGTGGGGGGTTTTGTAATTGTTAAAAGGGCATCAATCTTGGGTTTTTAATAACCGACCAATGATAGCGGCAACAGGTGTTTCCGGAGGTCCTTTTGAGGCAAATGGAAACCTCGCTAATGACTTTGATATCCTTCATGAGGATTTATGGATGGGGATGGATTCCTACGAAAAGGCACAAAGAGTTCTATTGGAAGAGGCAGTAAGAACCACTTTAGCAAAAGCAAAATTAGAGAAAGAACAAGTTGAATTTTTATTTGCTGGAGATTTAATTAATCAAATAACTCCCACAAGCTTTGCGGCAAGAACCATGCAAATTCCTTATTTCGGACTTTTTGGTGCATGCTCGACTTCTATGGAAGGATTGGCATTAGCATCTTTTGTTGTCAATTACCAAGGGGCAAGAAACGTGTTAACTGGAGCCTCAAGCCATAATGCTGCTACTGAAAAACAATTTCGTTATCCAACTGAGTATGGAGGTCAGAAGCCTCCGACGGCCCAATGGACGGTTACAGGTGCTGGGGTTGGCTTGATTACACAAAATAGCCCTGGACAACAGCTGCCTGTTACCACCTCGGCAACGATTGGAAAGGTTATCGATATGGGATTGTCAGATCCTTTTAATATGGGAGGGGCCATGGCGCCTGCGGCTGCAGATACCATCATGGCTCATTTTCGCGATATGGAACTAGACCCATCTTACTATGATTTAATTATTACAGGTGACTTGGGCAGAATTGGACATGACACCGCCTTTGAACTACTCGGGAAGAGTGGGCTTAAATTAGAACGGAAACAATTCCAAGATTGTGGTCTATTACTTTATAAGGATGATCAGCCGGTTCAAGCTGGGGGGAGCGGTGCGGGTTGTTCAGCTGTTGTTTTATATGGCCATATACTAAACCAGTTGCAAAAAGGAAGGTACAAGCGGATATTGGTGGTTGCAACTGGGGCACTTTTGTCACCGCTTAGTTTTCAGCAAAAAGAATCGATTCCATGTATCGCACATGCGGTGGCCATTGAAATGAATGAAGAGGGAAGGTAATACGCATGTTAGCAATGTTTTTTTGGGCATTTGTGGTTGGGGGATTGATTTGTGTGATCGGACAGCTTCTATTTGACGTTGCTAAGCTTACACCTGGTCATACACTAAGTTTACTAGTAGTGGCAGGCGCCATATTAGATGGATTTGGGCTGTATGAGCCACTAATGGATTTTGCTGGTGCGGGTGCAACGATCCCTATCACAAGCTTTGGAAATTCTTTAGTCCATGGTGCCTTGCAGGACGCAGAAAAGTATGGGCTGATTGGAGTTTTAACTGGCATGTTTCAGGTTACCAGTTCTGGTATCTCAGCGGCAATTATTTTTGGATTTATTGGTGCTTTAATCTTTAAACCAAAGGGGTAAGAAAATTTCAGAGGTTGTCTGCAGCGTGTCGCCTAGTACACTTTGAAGCTTTATCTCATATGTTATTAGTGAGACTTACAAAGTGAGGTGACACTTTATGTTCTATGGATATGGCGGCTGTGGCTACGGTGGTGGATATGGCGGCGGTTCAACTTTTGTTTTAATCGTCGTATTATTCATTCTTTTAATCATTGTTGGTGCTAGCTTTTATTAAAAAACAGCATAAGCAAAGCATCGAAAGAAGAGGTTGGCCCATATCAGTTGGCCAGCCTTTTTCTTTTAAGTGTCTAGCTCCAGAGCCCCTGGACAAGGCGCTTCCGCTTTTCTTGTTATTCTTTTTCACGTTTTTATCCCTTCTTCATACAATAACAGTAGCCTATGAAGGAGCGTGATTTTTACCATGGATAATGGTTTCTTTAAAAATGTTGAAAAGAAAACAGGCGTTAATATGAAAGATATTCTAGAATTAGCGAATTCCTTACAAAATGCAAATTTTAAAGATGAAAAAACCGTTCGCAATGTTATCCGCCGAGTTTCGCAAATTGCAAACAAACCAGTAAATAAAGAAACGGAAGATAAAATTGTGCAATCTATCGTTAATGATGGAAAACAACTTGATTTTAATACGATTTCAAAAATGATTAATAAGAAATAATTAAAAAAGACCTCTTTCCATGTTGTGGAAACAGGTCTTTTCGTTATTTTTTCTTTTTTCTCATTAAAGGTGTTAAGAAACGGGAAGGGTTAGCCTTTTTACCTCTTCGATTCTGGGGAACAGAGATAAGAAGTTCATGCTTTGCCCGTGTCATCGCCACATAAAAAAGTCTTCGTTCTTCTTCCAGTGCTGCAAAGTCGCCATTTCTTGAGCTTTCCAATGCGTAATCATGCGGCAGGCTGCCATCGACCGCTCCTATGATATATACGTTTGTGTATTCTAATCCTTTTGCCCGGTGGATGGTGCTAAGACTAATGGCGTCAGGAAAATGCTTACTTAAATTTTTGATTTCCTTGTTCATCGCCGACATATGTTCAGCATGTGACAGGAAGGCTTGAATACTCGTAAAGCTTTTTGCTGCAACTTTTAAATCCTTTAGATCATCAGAGCCTTTATCTTGTTGATTCGATTCATTTCCTCGTTTTTTCAAAAAGTCAAGAAAACCCAAGTCCTTTTCGATCGTTTCAATTGACTTAAGTGGGGAGGCAAATTTCAACGAGCGAATGAGCTGTACGGCCTTTTTTAATTTTTTTTCTTGAAAAGCATGTTTTGTTTTTAAATGTGATAGGGCCTCTAGATAGGTACAATCTTTAAGAATGCTTTCAGCTTTTAAATCCTTAAGGGCAGTCTGACTCAAAAAAAGAGCAGGTAAAATATCAGCTAATGCCTGATTGTCATCTTCATCTAAGCTTATTTTTAGAAAAGAAAGAACGCTTTTTACAATTCGCCGTTCATAAAAAGCCTCTGAATCCAAATCAATTTTAAAAGGCAGGTTCGAACTTGCTAAACGTTCAAATACAGCCCGAGAACCAGCGTTGGTCCGATATAAAACGGCAAAATCAGATGGTTTTGCTCCTTGCACGATTTTCTCTTGGATGTCGGTTACAATCATCGTTGCTTCTTCTTCCTCATCAAAAGGGAAGAAGAGGATAGGATAGGTACCGAATTCAAATTGTGCCTTCATATTCTTTACTCTTCGAACTTTATTCTTCGCAATCATCGCATTGGCAGTTGAGACAATTTCATGAGAGGAGCGGTAGTTTTGCTCAAGTGAAACTAATTTTGCATAAGGAAAGTCTTTTTCAAACTCTAACAGATAACTAGGGTCACTGCCTCGGAAGGAATAGATAGCCTGATCGTCATCCCCAACAGCACAAACATTTTTATGCTTGCCTGAGAGCAGCTTTATCAGTTCATATTGGACTTTATTAATATCCTGAAATTCATCAATCAGAAAATACTGAAAGCGATTTTGATATAGGTCGAGAAGAGAAGAATTAGACCTCAGCAGCTGATAGCATCCTATCAACATGTCGTCAAAATCAAATAAGCCTTTTTGAGCTTTATATTCCTCATATTTCTTATAAAGGAAGGCAGCTTTTTCTTCCCAATCAGTCAGCGGCTTCACTTCATGAGGAAATACAAGTGAATTCTTCCAAAAGCCAATTTGCTGAAGGGCTAAATCATAGGCAAATTCCTTTTCAGATAAATCGATTTCCTTACCAGCCTCTTTCAAAATCTTATCGCGCTGCCATTCCTTTTTTAACAGACGCTCTCCGGACCAATTACTCCCCTCATGAAACATAAGGATACGGTAAAAAATACTATGGAAGGTGCCTGTCACTAAGTTATTTATTTGTCCCTTGTTAATCTGCGGATAAGACATCAATCGATTTTTCATTTCGCCAGCAGCTTTTGAGGTAAATGTGACGAGCATGATGGTACGCGGGTCAATTTTTTCCACATTTAGCATATAAGCAGTACGCGCTGTGAGTACTCGTGTTTTTCCGCTGCCGGCACCAGCAAGGACTAATAATGAGCCTTCAGTTTCCATAACAGCAGCTGCTTGACTTTTATCAAGTATAACTCCATTTGCTGCCAGCTCTCTTAGATAGGAGTCTTGTTCAATATGGTTTAAACCTTCCGTTTTTTTAAATGGCAGTGAGCATTCGATCGTTGTTGCTGGACGGAATGTGCTGGTACTTTTAGTTGTTTCAATAATGGTTCTTCCTTGGGGGATACGAAATCCATTCCGCTCTACCATAATTGGTTCCATTTCTTCCATTACGGGTTCTGGGCATGAATGTTCCGGAGATTTTATATGATAAAAATAAGGTTCTTCCAGTATACCAAGAAATAAACGTACCTTTTCATTACATACAGGGCAGGATAATTCATTGTTTTTTCCCTGCAAATATATTATTTGATATTGTTCTCTAGCTACTTGTTCAAGAACAATCCTTTGATTTTGATGCATAGCAGTTTTCATTATTTAGCCTCTTTTTTCAAAAATACGACAAACTCTATCATATCAAAACCAGGAAATAACGAAAAGTGTCCGTCTATTCAAGAAATGAAAAAAGCACTTGCCACTTAAGGGCAAGCGCTTGAAATTAAATTTTTTTTATCATGGTTTTATGAGGAATACCAGCGTCTAAAAATTCTTCGGAAACAACCTCATAACCTAGACCAGCGTAAAATTGGATAGCATGTGTTTGAGCATTCAATTTTAATTTATGTAAATCCTTTTTGAGAGCATAAGCTTCAATTTCTCTCATAATGGCTTTTCCAGAGCCAGTATTTCTAGCTTCTTTTAATACACAAATTCGTTCTACCTTACCGTAGCCATCGACGACACGGAACCTGCCGGCTGCAATTGGTGAACCATCATGATAGGCAACAAAATGGGTACATTCATCCTCATGCTGATCAATTTCTTCTTCGGCAGGAACATTTTGCTCGTCAATAAAGACCGTTCTTCTGACAGAAAAAGCATCTTCAAGTTCTATTTCATTTTCTACAACTTTTACATTCACAGGTGATTATTCCTTTCCTAGGCGAAATGTTTCATAAACCGTCCAAGAACCATTTTCTAACTGATAGAGTAAATGGAATCGGTCAACAGTTTCTTCATGATCGAATCTTTTCATTCTTAAGGAGCCATAAACATCTGAATGCTCATCATTTGATAGCTCTTGACCAATCGTAATATGTGGAACGAAGGCGTATTCTAAATTTTGCTCACTAAATTCTTGATTGATTTCATGATGTAATAGATTTAACTCTACAGTTGGCTCTACTTTAAAATAGATCACATTATTTACTGGCTGAAAAGAGCTGATTTTAGTTGTTTTTAATGTAAACGCATTGGTATTGCTTGCTATTTGCCTTAATTTATCAGCAAAGTGAACAACATCCTCTTCACTTGCTTCAAATGCATTTTTCAACGTTAGGTGTGGAGTAATGAGTGAATAATGCGTGTCATAACGCTTACGATAGGAATTAGCTAAATCCTGTAGTTTTTTTGATGGAAAAATAACAACCCCAAATTTCATTTGTGTAACCTCCATATAAACAAGAATTTTTCTTTAATCAGTGCAGCCATGGACCTTCTTGATATTATAGCAAATATTCAAAAAATATGAAATGACCTTAAATCAGCTAAAACATCATCTTTAAGGCTCTTTTTAAATCGGGCTGCCAATATGTCCATGTGTGGTCTCCATCGAATTCCTCATAAAAGTATGTAATGGACTTGCTTGTCAGAAGAGTTGAAAGCTCACGATTTGGTTTAAGAAAGTCACTTGTTTTACCGTTAGTAGTTTGGACTTCAGTTTCCTGATTACCAACGATGTGATAGATTTCTAAAAGTCCAGTTTCTGTGAAGTTTTTGACAGAATCCTTTACCGGTTCATCAATATATGGTGATTGTAGCAGCACTTTACCAAAGGTGTGCGGGTATTGGAGAGCGGTCATTAATGATACAGTTGCTCCAAGTGAATCCCCGATCAGCGCCCTTGTTGAGCCCATCTGATAAGTTGGAAACTCGTTATCTAGGAATGGAACTAGTTCATGTGCTAAAAAGCGAATGTATTGTTGATTTTGTGCTCCAGCAGGGTGGTATTTCCTGCGGCGATCATCCACATCCTTATAGGGTATCCCAACGATTATTAAATTTTCAATTTCTCGCTCAAAAAGATACTCATCTGCTAATCGTCCAATTCTGCCAAGTTGAAAATAATCTCTGCCATCCTGGGCGATTAACAGTGAGTATTTATATAATGGTGAGAAATTTGCTGGTAAATAAATGAGAAGCTGTATGTCTTCTTCGAGCTCATGACTTTTAATTGTATGTTCTTTTATCGTGCCTCTTGGTATCTCCATGCGACAATTCCCCCAATGTTCGATTGATACAACTGCATTTTATCATAACATTGTTAGAATTGCTCAAGTGGAAAGTGAAGTTTATTTTTGAGTGAATATTAGTGTAGGAAGCGTTCTTTAGAGTGGGGATTTGGCATGATAGATAATATATTTTCCTTGCGAAAGGTACGAATCTGTTTCCGTAAAAGACAGTAAGCGCGAATGTACTCATCATTCACTTCTTTCACAAGTAATTTACGTTGTGAAATCTGCTGGTTTTCTGATAGATAAATCATCTCCAACGGAACTTTTTCCTCTATAGAACGTAATAAAAGCCCATTCATGTTAATCCCGCCTTTCTGATATCGTATACTATTATTGTATCCGAACATTCGTTCTTTATTCAAATGAATATAGATCGCATGTTCTTTTTTTAAAACTATTGACTTTTTTTTCATTTTTACTATAATTATATTTGTAGCTTAATACGACTTGTTAGCTCAGTGGGAGAGCACTTCCTTGACAGGGATGGGGTCGTTCCCGATTTTTCATATTGACTCGTTAGTTCAGTGGGAGAACGCTTGCTTGACAGGCAAGAGGTCACTGGTTCGAACCCAGTACGGGTCATCAATTTCAAGTGCTGAAATCCTTGATTTATCAAGGGTTTCAGCTTTTTTTATTTGTTTACTACAATTGTTAAACTAATTACATTTAACAATTTCTTTTTCAATTGGAGTAATAGTTTTTTTGTTAACTACTCAATTTCAATAATGAAATTTTTGCTTGCTAACATTTTGCTAACGTGAACTTTGTAGCGCCTTGTGGAAGATATCGGCAACCTCATTATCGACGTTTGGCAATAGATGCGCATAGTTCTCATACGTAATTCTAGGGTTTGCATGCCCTAATCGATGGGAAATTTTTACAATGTCAATTCCTTCATGTATGAGAATGGAAGTATGAGTATGCCTAAGGTCGTGAAAACGGATCGACTTCACATTAGCCTTTTTAATAATTCTTGCCATAGCTCGCAGTAAATTTCGCGGATCTTGTATGCTACCTGTTTCGGTGCATATAACCAAGTCTTGGTCATGAAACTGTTCTCCAAGCTGTTTTTTCCATTTTTCTTGAAGGCTTTTATGGTTTCTTAATTCATCTAAAACAAAGTCGGGAATTGGAACTTGTCGGTAGGCTTTTTTTGTTTTTAATGTCGATTTAACGACATATCCTATACCTTCTACATGAGTAAGTGAACGCCTTACCTGAATGACTTTCTTCTTGAAATCTATTGATGCCCAATCCATGCCTAGAATTTCTCCTCGGCGCATGCCAGAATATATGCCGAGTAAAAACGTTATATAATGCCTTTCATCCTTGCAATGTTCAAGAAATGAACGAATTTCTTCAATAGACCAGATTTTCATTTCTTCTTTAGTAACAGATGGTGGGTCAGCTTTTGTTGCAGGATTTATCTTGATTTTCCCCCATGTTACAGCTTGTTCCAATGACTGATGTATCATTTGGTGTATCTTTCGTATTGTACTCGTACTATATCCCTCGTCTAATTTGAGATTATAGAATGAGTCAATATCTTCAGTCGTGATTTTTGAAAGCGGTTTGTCGGAAAAAGGATTTTCCCTAATTAAATGTTTATTAATCAAATACTTTCTGGCTTCAGCTGTTGATTCTTTAATCCTTTTTTGATAATGGGTTGTAAACCAAAATTCAGTGTAGGCTGAAAAGGTTTCATTGCTAGGTGCTTTATACCCATTTTCATCTACCTCAGCAAGTAACTTCCGTGCAGCGATTTCTGCATCCTGTTTTCTTCGGAATCCTCCCTTTGTAACTTGTTTACTTTTACCGGTTACAGCATCTTTAACTCGAACTACATATGTCCAGGTTTTTCCTCTTTTATGAAAATATCCGCTCATTTTAACTTACCTCCACATTTTAAATCGTTTTAGCAGAAGGTAAGCAAGTGGTCTACATTCATTTTACCACTTGTTTACCCAAATAATAATTATTGAATGAATATGTATTTTGGAAATCGGTTTACAATTCTGTTTATGTACGCGAATCTTATAACTACCTTTTTTTATGTATTAGGAAATACTAAATATTGAAGCTAATTGATAATATTATCTATATTATTTATGAACGTGTTGATTTGTCTGTTTTTGACGTGTTAACCACAGGAAAAACTCATTTTTAAGAACACGTTTGGTTCGACCGATTTTTATTAATGGAAAGGATTGTTCTTCCATCATTTCATAGGCAGTTGGTTTTGAAACTCTTAAAATTTCAGATAAGTCCGTTGCTGTTAGCACTGTTGGGTAATCTTCAAAAGTTTTATTCATTTGTATTTCTCTCTCTTTCTTCATTTTTGATAATAGATTTACCTTTTATTAAAGGGTGGCGGTTCTCAAAAGCTATTGATTGGGATAATTCGATTGTGTATAATACCCAATTACAATTATCACAACACCCGTTAGCTACCAATTCGGTCATTTTATCACAATAATGACATTTCCAAATTTGTGAGCTGTCAAGAATGAGTTCTTCATCCTTTTCATTCTCATAACCTAGGAAATTATTATATTGTTTAGATGGAATGTTGCTAAAATGTACGCACCTATCTTCCTCAGTTAGACGTAGAATAATTCTCTCTATATTTTTTTGGATTTCCTTTAATAATAAGTGTTTGGTGACATTTAATAGCCATTTTTAATGGTCCTCCTTGTAAGATGTGTTCTTATAATAGCAGGTTCATTAAGTGTTTTTTTTGATATTCTTAAATTTTTTTGTTAAATATAAAAAATGTTACTAGGTAATAAACTTATTTGATTTTTCCTCCATCGACCCCAGCTTTTTTGTTATGATAAGAGATTTAAATCCGGAAAAATTTTGTCAAGTAATAACCGATAATAATACGAAAAATGGTAAAATTGGTTTATGTAAAATTCATTAGGAGAATAGAAATGTAACTTTAGTGAAGTGGGTCCTGTCTTTGTGATAAAGAGTAATGAATGCAAGTAAAATATGAATAATTTACATACAACATTTAAGGAATCACCGTGAATAAACTTTAGGAGGAAATTAAAACATGAATGAAACCAAAAGACACTTACAAACAAACTTTAATGTTCAAGAAAAATCGAATTTAATTTGGAATATTGCTGAAATTTTAAGAGGGTTATATAAACCACATGAATATGGTGAAGTCATTCTGCCTATGACAGTTATCAAAAGATTCCATGATACATTATTACCAACAAGAAATGCAGTAATGGAAGCATCTGAAAAATATCAAACATTTGCCGTTAAAGATGGGTTCCTTCAGCGTGCTTCTGGCTACATATTTTATAATACTAGCCAGTATACATTTGATACATTATTGGCAGACCCTGAACATATTGAAGAAAATTTTAGAGCTTATTTAAATGGTTTTTCGGAAAATGTCCAAGATGTATTAACTAATTTTGAAATGGATACCCACATCTCGAAGTTAGCTAAAAACGGGAAATTATTTCACATAATTCAAGAATTTAACACGGCTAAGGGTTATATGGGCGCAGATATCATTACTAGCACTGATATGGGATATGTATTCGAAGACTTAGTAAAACGATTCTCAGAAAGCTACAACGAAGAGGCTGGGGCGCATTTTACCAGTCGTGATATCATCTATTTAATGACGGATATCTTATTATCTGAAGAAAAGGATTCTTTAATAGAAGAAGGAGTAGTAAAAACTGTTTATGACCAAACAATGGGTACATCACAAATGCTGGGAGCTATGGAAGAACGTTTAAAATTGTTGGATGCTGATGCAGAGGTTACAACATTCGGTCAAGAGATTAATCCTCAAACTTACGCAATTGCTAAAGCTGACATGATTATCAAGGGGGGAAATCCCGATAACATGAAACAAGGGAATACGCTAACAGAGGATCAATTCAAAGGTTATACCTTCGATTATTGCATCAGTAACCCCCCGTTTGGTATTGACTGGAATGCAGAATACAAAAAAGTTAAGGCAGAAAATGAATTTGGAGGTTATGGTAGATTTGGTGTTGGATTGCCGAAGAAAAGCGATGGTCAATTGCTGTTCATGCTGAACGGAATAAAAAAATTGAAAGACACAGGAAAAATGGCAATTATTCATAATGGTTCTCCTTTGTTTAGCGGTGCTGCTGGAAGCGGAGAAAGTGAAATTCGTCGATATATAATCGAAAATGATTGGTTGGAAGCGATTGTGCAATTACCTGGAGACTCTTTCTATAATACTGGAATTTCTACATATGTTTGGGTCATTTCAAAAGAAAAACAAGACTATCGGAAAGGTAAAGTCCAGCTGATTGATGCTTCAAACATGTTTGAAAAACGTCGTAAGGCTATTGGCAGCAAACGTAATGATATTACTGAGGATTGTCGTGAAATCATTATTCAAGCTTACGGAGAATTCTTTAACAAAGAATACACATTAGGAGATAAAACGCTTGAATCAAAAATAGTAGACAATGTTGACTTCGGTTTTAACAAAGTAACTATTGAGTCGCCATTAAAAGATGAAGATGGCAATGTTGTGATGAAGAAAAATAAACTAGTACCTGATACTAAATTAAGAGATACAGAAGAAATTCCATTGATTGAAGACATTGATTCATATTTTGAACGTGAAGTTAAACCTTTTAACCCTGAAGCATGGATAGATAAAACAAAGACTAAGGTTGGATATGAGATTCCTTTTACCCGTTTGTTTTACAAGTATGAAGAACCTGAAAGAACAGAAGTTATAGTAAATAGAATTAAAGAACTAGAAGAAAGTATCGTGAAATCTTTTGAAGCTTTATCGGGTCAGGAGGTTGAAATCGATGGATAGGATTATGAAAGATAGTGGAGTTGAATGGCTTAGGGAAATCCCTAAAAATTGGACAACTAGAAAGTTGAAATATATATTTCGAATAAAAAAAATTATAGCTAATGAAACTGGTCATAATGTATTGTCTGTTACCCAAAAAGGATTGAAAATAAAGGACATATCTAGTAACGAAGGTCAAATTGCTATGGATTATAGTAAGTATCAATTAGTTAATCCTGGAGATTTTGTAATGAATCATATGGACTTGTTAACCGGTTGGGTTGATTGTTCTAACTATAGTGGTGTTACCAGTCCGGATTATCGCGTTTTTAATTTTATTAATAATAGCTCCTATTTAAGTGATTATTTTAAATATATATTTCAAATGTGCTATTCAAATAAAATTTTTTTTGGATTAGGACAAGGAGTTTCCAATTTGGGAAGATGGCGATTACAAACTGATAAATTCATAAATTTTGTCTTACCTGTTCCGTCATTGGATGAACAACAAAAAATCACCAATTTTCTAAACGAAAAAGTACGAAAAATTGATAGCATCATTGAAAACACAAAACATTCCATTAATGAAATTAAAAAATATAAACAAGCCCTGATTACCGAAACAGTCACAAAAGGATTAAATTGGGAAGTAGAAAGGAAAAATAGTGGAATTAATTCAATGGGTGAAATTCCTAAACATTGGGAGGTTAATAAGCTTAAATATCTAATTAATTTTGAACCTCCGAAATCTGAAGTGAAAGCTAAAAATGTTAAATGCACATTTCTTCCAATGGAAAAATTAAGAAATGGTAGGATGTTACTTGATAATAATCAAATTGTAAGTGAGGTATACTCAGGATATTCATACTTTAAAGAGAATGACATTGTTTTAGCTAAAGTAACTCCTTGTTTTGAAAATGGAAATATAGCAATAGCAAAAAATCTTACCAATGGCATTGGCTTTGGAACATCAGAAATTTTTACGATAAGAACAAAAAAAATTAATACAGAATTTTTGTTCTATAAATTGCAAGATGAGAGATTTAAAAATGAAGGTGTAAGCACAATGTATGGTACAGGTGGCTTAAAGAGAATACCAGGAAATTTCATAGTAAATTATAAAATTGCAGTACCTCCAAGCAAAGAACAAGTTGAAATTGCAGAATTTCTTAATGACAAATGTTCTCATATAGATAGTCTAATTGAACAAAAACAACAACTCATTAAAGAGTTTGAGGACTATAAAAAATCCTTGATTTATGAGTACGTAACAGGGAAAAAGGAGGTCCTTTAAATGGCGGTCACACAAGATACTGAAAAACGTTTTGAAGAAGACATTGAAACTTTTCTTCTAACCCAAGGAGGTTATACAAAAGGAACTCAGGCTACCTATGACAAAGAGAAAGCTATTGATATCCATGAATTGATAGCTTATATAGAAACAACGCAAGAAAAGGAATGGAAGAAATACGTTAGAATGTATCAATCGGATGCACCAAATAAGCTATTCAAGCGATTGACACAAGAAATTAATACTAATGGGTTGTTATACGTCTTGCGCCACGGAATAAGTGATAGAGGGGCAAGATTAAAAATTGCTTCTTTTCGTCCGGAGTCTTCCCTAAATACCGAAGTTATTCGCTCATATGAAGCCAATAGGCTAACATGTATAAGACAATTCGCTTACTCCACGGAGAACCGCAATACCATTGACATGGTTTTGTCACTAAACGGTATTCCAATCGTAGGATTGGAATTAAAAAACCAAATCAAGGGGCAAACCGTTGAAAATGCTAAAAAACAATTTATGTATGATCGTGACAAACGGGAATTATGTTTTCAATTCAACAAACGTTTCTTAGTCTATTTTGCAGTCGATTTGTACGAAGCTTGGATGACAACGAAATTAGATGGAAACAAGACATATTTCCTTCCATTTAACCAAGGATCAAATGGTGCTGGAAATGTCGGGGGTGCTGGAAATCCTCAAAATGTTTGTGGCTATTCAACATCCTATTTATGGGAAAGTGTTCTCCGAAAAGATGCTTTGATTGATATCTTGCAGCGTTACATGCACCTGGATGGTGACATTACCAAAGGAAGCTTAATTTTCCCAAGGTACCATCAATTAGATGTTGTTACAAAATTAGTTGAAAATGTTCGTGTGAATGGAAGTGGTGAAAACTACTTAATACAACACAGTGCTGGTTCAGGAAAATCTAATAGTATTGCCTGGCTTTCTTATCGTTTGTCTAGTTTACATGATGCGTTAGACCAAAATATCTTCACTTCGGTCATCGTCGTTACGGACAGAAGGGTATTAGATAATCAATTACAAGCTACTATTTCGGGATTTGACCATACGGTTGGAATTGTAGAAACTATAGGTGAAGGAAAAAGTTCTAAAGACCTTCGAGATGCTATCAATGATGGTAAGAAAATCATTATTACAACCCTTCAAAAGTTCCCGGTTATTTTTGATGAAATCAATGATAATACTGGTCGCAGATTTGCCATTATCGTTGATGAAGCCCATTCATCTCAAACAGGAAACAGTGCGAAGAAGTTAAGAACTGCACTTGCAGACACGGAAGGTGCGTTAAGAGAATACGCTGAAATTGAAGGAGAAGCAGAGGCTAACTTGGAAGATGGAGAAGACCAAATTGTGAAAGAATTATTAAGTCATGGTCGACATAAAAACTTGAGTTTCTTTTCTTTCACGGCAACTCCTAAACAAAAGACTTTAGAAATGTTCGGAACCCGCCATAATGACGGTACATTCCATCCATTCCATGTATATAGTATGCGGCAAGCAATTGAAGAGGGCTTTATCTTGGATGTCCTAAAGAATTACATGACATACCAAACATCTTATAGGATTGCGAAAAAAACGCCGGACAACCCAGAGATTCCTACGACAAAAGGCGTTAAAGCCATTCGTCGTTTCCAATCACTGCATTCTCACAACTTGCAGCAAAAAACGATTATTATGATTGAACAATTCCGTGATATCACGAAGAATAAAATTGGCGGTAAAGCTAAGGCTATGGTGGTTACTGCTTCACGGCTGCACGCTGTCCGTTATTATCACGAATTTAAGCGTTATATTGAAGCAAAGGGTTACAATGATTTGGACATTCTGATTGCCTTCTCTGGAGTAGTAAATGATGGTGGAATTGACTACCGTGAAACGAGTATGAACAAAACAAAAGATGGTAGAAACATCTCTGAGAACCAATTAAAAGGTGAATTCCACGGTAATGATTTTAACGTGTTGATTGTGGCAGAAAAATATCAAACGGGATTCGATGAGCCACTTTTACATACAATGTTCATTGATAAAAAATTATCGGGTGTAAAAGCAGTTCAAACCTTATCTCGATTAAATCGCATACATCCAGGAAAAGAAGATACCTTTATATTGGATTTTGTAAATAAAGCAGATGAAATACAAGATGCATTTGCTCCGTACTATGAATCTACTTCGCTGGATGAAGCAATTGATGTAAATATGATTTACGATGTACAAACAATAATCCGCAATTATAAATTGTATAATGAACAAGATATTGAAAAATTCTTAAAAATTTATTATAAAAAAGGGAAACAAGGTGATAAAGATTTAGGTGAAATGATCAGTCTTTTAAAGCCAGTTTTGGAACGTTATGCAGACTTAAGCGATGAAGAACAGCACGAATTTAGAATTTCTATTCGCAATTTCAATAAATGGTACTCCTACATTATTCAAATAGCACGTATGTTTGATAAAGTATTACATAAAGAGTATGTATTCACTTCTTATTTAGATAAATTTATTCCTGTTGTAACTACAACAGCTATTAGCATTGAAGATAAACTAAAATTGGAATACTTCAAGCTTGAGGAAACGTTCAAAGGAGACATCACATTAAATCCTAATACTGTGGATAGTGTGTTAGTAAACCCTAAAAACAGAGGAACAGGCGTTAAACCTATGGAAGAAGATGAGCTTCTTGAAATCATCATCAAAAAAATAAATGATAAATTTCAAGGGGATTTTAACGATGGTGATCGAGTAATAGTAGAAACTTTATATAAAGCAGCAAAAAGAGATAAAAAATTAAAGATATCTGCTAAAAATAATGATTCCCAAATTTTTGAGAGAAGTATTTTTCCGGACTTTTTCCACAAAAGTGCATTAGATAACTACGAAAAATCAATGAATTCATTTGAAAAGCTATTCCATGATTCGACCTTTTATCAAGCTGTCATGGAAGTTGTTGCAAAAGAGGCTTATAAAGACCTTAGAAGTGAAGATTAATTTATACTAACATTATAATTCAACTAATTAAAGACTGACTATTCTAAGCTCAATAAATAAAGGGGGTGTAGATTAATGTCAGAAATAAAATACGAAATTATAGAACAGATTGCTGTCCTTTCTGAATCACCTAAAGGTTGGACAAAGGAAATAAATCTTATCAGTTGGAATGGTCGCGAACCAAAGTATGACATTCGAGAATGGGCACCAAACCATGAGAAAATGGGGAAGGGTGTTACTTTGAACAAAGAAGAAATGGATAAGTTGAAGGAATTTTTAAATAAAGATTGAAGTGGTAAACATTATAGAATTACAAGAATAGCTACCGTCTAATGCGGTAGCTATTTTTGAATAATAAGATGAGCAAGTTTAATGCACTTGAATAATAATGAGATAATCATGCATTAATTTGGGAATGACATCCATTATCTCTTTGGAAAATAAAATTGTCTATATGAATTATGTTGTTCTTATTTCTTATTTTCCTTTCTTTGTCTTCATATTCATATCCATATGGTTCCTCTGCATCAGAGTCCACCATCAAATTTCCTTGGGCTCCACCTGAAAATTCACAGCTTTCTTCATGTCCCGTAAAAGAGTTTTTGAATATTAGAGTAAACCACAATTTAGGAAACTTTTTGCTTAATAATATATATGTTCCATAACAAGGTGCATATTTAGTGGAGAAATCGTAACTAATACTACCAGTATTCTTGAATTCAATATCATGAACCATGCCTGGGTTATAAATAAGTTTATAGTGCTCTTCTCGTTTCTTTTTATTATTAAATGATTTAGAGAAATATATATTGCATACCGAGATATTTCCTTCGTCTTTTGCATCAATAAGTTCTTGATAGGCAAATTTGCTATGAAGTATTCGATAGTCATATGAGGACATGAGTGCTTCAAATTTCATTAAGTCATGCATGTTACCGTAGACAATTAAGTGATTTTGATAAAATATGTTCATTATAATATTTCTTAACACTTTTAACAAACCGGTGCTAGAACGATAGAAGGATTTTTCGTGATGGTAGCTCCTTCGCTTATTGAAGTAAAGGGGCAGTTTAGTCCAAGAAGTAACTGTTAATATATGGGGGATTTTGGTATCCTTAGTTTAATGTTGATGAACGAAAAGAGCTGAGTCAAGTGAATGAGTTTACGATTGCAGGTAAACAGGGATTCGTACGCATTGAATTAAATGAAGTCTTTGGTTTCCCTAATCAGACAAGTTATTTGGGTGGGTATGATGTTCAAGGGAAAATCGAAATCAAGAGTGGCAATTATTATGTTAAAGATGCTGAACTATGGTTTTCAACAGGTCAAGTATATAAGTTCTTTTTGGAAATGCAAAAATGTTATAACCATTTAAAAGGCGGTGCCACATTTTCTGAATCGGAGAATGCTCTTAAAATTGACCTTAACTTTAACAGGTTTGGTCAGATAAGTATTGAGGGACATTTTAAGGAAATACCATCCGAGGAAAATATATTACAATTTGAATTTGAAAGCGAACAGAGTTATTTGGTTTCCACCTTACAACAATTAAAAACTATCGTCGACCAATACGGTGGCTTAAAAGGTAAAGGTTAGGCTATTCGTTATTGTGCTAACGGGAGCTTGAGTTCAAGAAATGGTTGTCTTTGCGGCAGCCCTTTTTTCTTGTTCAGCTAACGAAGCAGGTTAGTTGAAGAAGAAATGCATTTTTATTGTATAAATAGAGGTTTTTACTAATAAATATCGAAAACACTCATAGTTAATTTGAATGTAGTAATACAAAGTAATCCAATCCGAAAGTATCATGGAGGAAGAGATGAAGAAAGTAATAAACATGATTAATCCAAGTTCAAAAGTGGCTGGAGTGTCGTTACTTGAATTGAAAAAAACAGAAAAAGCACTTGGTGCTATGTTTCCAGATGAATTCAAAGAACTTTTTTTAGAAACGAATGGAGCAAAATTTGGTGATTGGACTTTGTTCCCTCTTCAAACTAATGAACAATCATCATTTACAATTGATATTGTAAAACAAAGTCGGAATTACAGACCTAAAAATATGCCGAGTGATATGATTTGTATTGGTGAAAATATCAATGGTGATAAACTTTGCTACCGCATTAGAAAAAGATTTATGCAGGAATTAATCTTTCTTTGGAATGATAAAACTGGGATAAGCGATTGTAAAGCATCAACACTGAGCCAATTTATTGATTGGTATGTGCCAAAAGTGAATACTAATAAGCCCAAAACAGTAGGTACTTTTACAGTAGAAAGTGGAAAGCTAATTGTTACTGACCCATGTTATCAGGTAGATGAAGAAGGAGAACTGCAAATCATACTTTCAAATGTGAAAAATGGGAAATGGACAGCATCCATATCTTACACACCTGACGAAGTCGTTGAAAGTTTAACCGTATATTATGGAGAAAAGAAACCAAGTGGAAAATGGCATGTTTGCGATAAACTTATCGGAGTGGACTCAGCACAAGCTGGAATTTTCGACCTTAAAGTATTTGGTAGAGACGATGCCATCCAATTTGAAGTGAAAAATGTCAATGACATAGAGATTGATGAAGTGGGATTAAAATATTATGTTGCATGTTGTGATATGGTTGCTTCAGACGCTCAGGGTGGAGTTATTCCAGGTGGTACGGTTTCAATGTCTGGTTATGGCGACGGAGTGTACGAAGTGAAAGTAAAATATAACATTTTTAAAGAGGTTGTTGGAGTGTTGATTGATTTTTATGATGAGGAATAATAGAATACACTAACATTTTATTCTGGTTTTGTGAAGAATTACACTTAAACTAACGGGTGCTTCGTATTATAAGGTTAACCAGTTTTTAGTTAAAGATCGGAGCTGTCACAGTGGTGGCAGCTTTTCTTTTTGTGCTAACGTAAGCAGAATAGTTGAAGAAGAGTTATAATTCTTATGATATTAAAGGTTGGCGATAGACACACGAAAAGGAGTTTAATATGGACAAATACAAAATTATTTTATTTGATTTAGACGGCACACTTTCAGACCCAAAAATAGGTATAACTACATCGGTTCAATATGCATTACAGAAAATGGACATTGTTGAGCCTGATATTGATAAACTTGAATGTTTTATTGGTCCACCAATTCAGGCTTCATTTACTGACTATTATGGGTTTAATGAGGAAAAAACACACAGAGCAATTGATTTTTATAGGGAAAGATTTAAGGAAAAGGGTATGTTTGAGAATGAGTTATATCCAAATATTCCATTACTATTAAAATTATTAAAAGAACAACAATATACTTTAGTGGTTGCAACTTCAAAGCCTACGGTATTTTCTAATCAAATTTTAAAGTTTTTTAATATTGACCATTATTTTGACCTTGTTGTTGGAAGTAATCTAGATGGAACAAGAACATCAAAAACTGAAATTATTCAATACATACTAGATAAGTACAAAGAGCATAAGCTAGTTGACTTTATTATGATTGGTGACCGTGAGCACGATATTATTGGTGCGAATAATAATGGCATTGCTTCTATTGGAGTAACCTATGGATATGGTTCATTTGAAGAATTAAGTCATTCTAATCCTACTAATATTGTAAAAAGCGTTGAGCAGTTAAAGGATATTTTAATGGGAAGTCAAGTCAAATAAATGACATATTGTTCTTCAACAAAAGGTTGCTTTGATCCAAGAAGGATTAACGCTTCTTTTTGTTAAACTATTGTTCTAACGGTTCAGGTTACTTCAATAGCAAGTTAAATTTTATTGTATAATTTTACATAAGTCGATTAAAAAATGACGTTCTAAAGAAGGAGAAATCTTAATGGTTACATACAAAAAAACCATATTGGAATTAGTCCAATTTGATAAATGTGATGTCATAGGGTTAATTGAGCTGTCCGCCTCAGTTGGCTGGGATTATGATGAACAGGAAATTGGAACTGTTTTGTCAACTGGAAAAATATTCGGACAAAAAAATGCTGAGGGGAAAATTGTGTCTAGTGCTGCAATAATCCCTTATGATACTAATTTAGCTTCAATTGGTATGGTCATTGTTAATAAAGAATATAGAGGTTTGGGATTAGGAAAAGAAGCTACTCAGAAATGTATAGACAGTGTTTCTAAAGACACTTCTATTATGCTAATTGCAACTGAAGAAGGAAAACCGCTATATGAAAGTATGGGCTTTAATACTGTTGATAGTGTTCATAAATATCTTGCTGATAACTATATAGCAGATGCTAAATTATTGAATAACAGTGATGTTAACATTGAAAATTTCAGTGAAGGTGATTTTACTGAAATTCTTAAGTTGGATGAGAATGCCTTCGGAGATAGAAGAAGGCATTTTCTTATGAATAGAATAAAACAAGCTGAAAAATGTTTAGTCGTAAAAGACAATAATGGAACGATTGTGGGTTATGGACTTTCCATTTTAGGACCAATAAATCTCATATTGGGTCCTATTGTAGCACCAGACTTCCAAACAGCATCATTTTTAATAGATAAATTATCTTCAAAGCATCAAGGGAAATTAAGAATTGACGTGCCAACAGGTAACGAAGAGTTTATGTTGTTTTTGGAGAAAAGTGGTTTTGTTAAAGCGGGTCAACCGCCATTAATGGTAATCAATTCTGTGAATATGCCACTTAGAAACAACACGTTACTTGGGATTGCTGCCCAAATTTTCGGGTAAGAGTATATAGGGTTCTCATTGAGCTATTGGGTGCTTAAGTTGAACAATGGAGTTGCTGTGGCAGATCCTATTTCTTATTGAGCTAAGGGGTGCTAGAGTTAAAGATAGGGACTGCTGCGGCAATCCCTTTTCTTGTTCCAGTAACAAAGCAGTTTAGTTGAACAAGAAATGTTATTATTTTTAAAAAGACATAATGAAAAAAGGAGGGCTTATGAGAAATATTTCACTTAGAAAAATGACTGATGAAGAGTTTAGACTTTACTTCGAGAATAAGATTGAAAGATATTCGGATGTCTTATCACAAAATGTGAATGAAGAAGGTGAAGAGCCATCGTTAAAGGCACTCAAACAGTTAAATAATTTACTCCCACAAGGAAATGAAACACCTAATCATTATCTTTTTAACATCTATAAAGATGACTATAAATTAGGATTTGTTTGGTTAAAAGTTGAAATAGAAAAGAAAAGTGCGTTCCTCTATGAAATTTATATTTTTGAAGAACACAGAGAAAAGGGATTCGGAACAGAAGTTATGAATCATATTGAAGAATGGTTAAAACAAAAAGAGGTTCATTACTTTAAACTACACGTCTTTGGGAATAATGCAGGGACTCGAAGACTATACGAGGCACTCGGATTTTGAATTGCGGGAGTTAATATGCTGAAATCAATAAACTAACTTTCAAATAGTTAACTTGTTTAAAGGTAGTTTTACTACTGAATCAGATACTTGTTTAAACAATAAATTTTTCCAACTAACGAATGAGCTTTTGTTGACTAAGACAGCGTTCTGCTTTTGCAGTTCGCTTTTTTTTTGTTAAGGAACTAAAGGGCAGAATAGTTGAAGAAATGCAGTGAAACAATCATAATAAAATACACAATTACAAAAATTTGTTCTATTTTTTAATAAATACATAAGGCAGGGTGAACCTAATGAATAGTCATACAACACAAAAAAACAGTGTAGTTCTAGATTTTTATGAACCAGAGTATAAATCGCAGTTGAAAAACTATGAATTGCCACAAGAACAATTAAAATATACTTCATTACCATTGGATGCTATCGAGAAATGTGAAAAAGAGGATGAACGTTATCCCATCGTTATTCTCAACAATAACAAGACAGCTGGATTTTTTGTGCTTCACGGGTGGGAGGGAGTTAAAGCATATAGTGACAATAGAGATGCCATTCTATTGAGAGCTTATTCTGTTCATTCCAGCTATCAAGGAAAAGGAATAGCTAAAAAGTCACTATTTGAGTTACCTTCATTTGTAAAAAAACATTTTCCTAGTAAAAATGAAATAATTCTAGCAGTAAATCATTCGAATAGGGTAGCCCAATATGTATATGAGAAGGGTGGATTTGAGGATAAAGGGATAAGAGTGATGGGGAGAAAAGGAGAATTATTTATTTTACATATGAGTTTATAAGAGTAATATTTTCTGAATGGAGATTTTATGAAAAAGAGACCCTTTTATTACTTCTGGATTGCTAAAACCAGTATTTCATTAGCTGATGTTGTTTATATAATGGTTTTAACTACGTTTATTTATCAAAATACAGGTTCAGCATTCATCGCATCCATTTTTCCTTTACTCAATGCTTTAGCACGAATTGCAGCAGGGTTCACAGCTCCTTTATTACTTTATAGATTTCGTTTTTCTAAACTTTTAGTTTCCCTTCAAATTATTAAGGCTTTATTAATTTCTATCGTATTATTAGGTTTTTCAACTATCACTTCTCAACTGTATTATTTATTTCTCTTTGTGCTCGTGATTGCTTTTATGGAAGGTTGGGGTAATCCACTGCTTAGTTGTAATGGGGAAGGACACATTAGATAAATGTAATTCATCTTCAGTTGATCCGGCCCCAAAATGACTTTTTATTATGTAATCTTAAGAACCTTTTAGAGGTTTGAATATGTATTTTTACAATGAAATTAGTATTATACTGTAAGACGGTTCACGCTGGTAGCACTTTCACAGCTCCTATATATAAATAGAGTTAATGTCCCCAAGGATTTATAGAAAAAATGACATAAAGGCTTCAATATCATCAACCATCTTTTTTTTAGCCTCTTCGCTTGGGACATCAGGTTGTGAATTTTCAAGAATGTCCCCATTTTTGTTGTCCACGTAGTCTAAAAAATTACCAAAAGGTTCAAGAAATGATGGGGTCTGTTCTTTAATTGCATATCCGCATTCATCTTCAATACCGCTATAAATTACCTTTCCATTTTTGCATCTGAATGTTCCACCAATTTTCCCTGAAACTTCCCCGAAATTGGTGTGAAATTCCACATTTTTAAATACCTGACTCAATTTAAAAAGTAATTCACGACAAGGAGAATCTTCTGTATAAAAGTTAATGGAGATGAGGTTATCAGAAAGCTCTATTCTAGAAAACAGCAATCCGTAATCCCTTTTTGAACCGTAGTTCATTTCAAACCAATTACTTAAAGAAATTTTTAATCCTGCTAATTCTTCTATAGATGGTGTTGGAATTAGGCTGCTAAATTTAACGATTTGGTCATTATACTCTATGCGAGATGAAATTTCTTTTAGAGTATTGGTGTCGCCGGATAAAGTTAGATAATGATAGAAATTTGTTCCTTTTAACTCATCATGGAGTATATCAATTTCTTCTAGGCTCAATTCTCTTTCAAAATCTTTATCAAAATATTCTTCTTCTAATACTTCTCCATTTTCACATTCTATGTGACCTCGAAAACCACCGTATGGTTCATTGAACGATAAATAAAAATTTTCATATTTAAAAATTTGGCATAATTGAAAAACAAATTGACGACATGGTGAATTTCTAGTGTGAAATTCAAGTATTCCTTGATTTTCTGTGATTTCAGTTCCATGTAGTATTCCAAAGTCACAATCTGGTTCGTACTTCTTTTCGCACCATTCTGATTTAGAAAGTTGTAATTCCTTTAACTTTTCATCAGATGGAATTGGGATTATGTTGCTAAAACGAATGTATTCATTATCCTCAGTTAGGCGTGAAATAATCCATTGTATATTTATTTGATTTCCTTTAATAATTAATGTTTGGTGACAGTTATTAGCCATTGTTAATGACCTCCTTATTTGATGTGTCCCAATAATATCAAATTCAAAAACTTTTTTTATCAATTTTGAGTTTTTTATTTTTGGGAATAATTTCTTATGAGCAAGAAGTATGTAATTTTGATTTTCGTCTTACGTTATTCAACTTGAATTGCAGTGTTTTTTCTACAATATTATTAGTGTTATTCATCATCCGCCTAGACATGGATTAATACATTCACAGTTGTAATCATCAAACTCAATTGTGTCATCTATGATAATTTCGCCCTTATGAATTTCAATATCATGGTTGAATTCCGTGCCAGCTTCAAAAGCATATATCTTAAAATCTATATCGTACTATAGAGATATTTGTGCTAGTGGTTCTGTGTCAATGGACCAAGCCGTTTTGTAATCTTCGATAACACAGATTTCTATCTCTTCATCATTATCAAAATAGAAAACGATGTTGCTCGTAATCAAGTTTCTATTAGTTCCTACAATATGAAAGCAATGGTCAGAACGTATTTCAAGTTTCCGTTTATTCTCTTTAACTTCCTTTTGTGATTCATTTTAACTGGATTTAAACATTCTAGTAAAAACCGCTTAATATTCTCTTTTGTACCTCTTACTTTTAATGTACCTTCACACCAATTTGGCATATTAATTTCCTCATTTCTTATTATTTGTTTTTTCAAAAAGGAGCCATGTATGTAGTCCATATTACGACATCCTTGTTTGAAGTGATCTTATGAATGAATAATAGCAGGTTGATAAAATTTTTATGTTGATTTTTAAATTTTATTTTCAAAAACAGATAAAAAGTATTTCTGGAAGTAAGTTATTTGTGTTTCTCTACATTTGACTCCATTTTTTTGATAAGATAAAGGATTTGAATTTTTTGATTAAGGGTTAGATGACTATTTACCTCTAAAGTGGAACTGCTCAAATTATCAAAAAAATTTATTAATAATATTTTATATTGAACTAGGATTAGCCAAAAATCCTTGCAAATAACATGTACCTGCTAAAGCAGAGTACGAATTTGTGAGGAGGATAGACCTTGCTCTATTAAAAAGCAAGGGTTCATCATGAAACAAACAATTGCAAAACCATTTATTAAGTGGGCTGGCGGAAAACAGAGAGTAATATCCCAGTTGGAGCAATACTTCCCTGTTGAATTAAAAGAGGGAAAATGTAAAACCTATATTGAAAATTTTGTTGGCGGAGGATCATTGTTATTTCATATCCTACAAAAATATCCTATTGAAAGAGCAATCATTTCTGACACCAACGTAAATTTAATTACTACATATCAAACAGTTCAACAAAACGTTGAGGAACTTATTAATAGATTACAAGAACTACAAGTTCAATATTATTCATTATCAGAAACAGAGAAAGAAGACTTTTACTATCAAATGAGGGAAAGCTTTAATAAAAAAAATACGGTTAATATTGAAAAAGCTGCTCTGCTTATCTTTCTGAATAAGACATGCTTCAATGGGCTTTATCGCGAGAATAAAAAAGGGGAATTCAATGTCCCGATTGGAAGATACATAAAACCGGTTATATGTGATGAGGAAAACTTGAGATTATGTTCTACTGTCTTGCAGCAGGTGGAGATTTATAATCAAAGCTATGAAGAAAGCGGCAAATGGTTCGATGATGATACATTCTGCCTGCTTGATCCACCTTATCGTCCACTGGATGCAGCTAAAAACTTCACCAAGTATCAGGCTGCTGGATTTAATGAGGAAGAACAAATTAAGCTAGCTGGCTTTTTTAATGAAATGAATAAGAAAGGTTCTATGCTAATGTTAACTAATTCTGACCCAACAAGCCTGAATACTGACGATGACTTCTTTGACCGGAACTATCGGTCATTTAATATTAACAGAATTGAAGCTAATCGAAGCATCAATTCAAATCCAAGTCGACGCGGTAAAGTTAGCGAATTAGTGATTACAAATTATTAATCTAAAGAAAGCGAAAGGGAAGAGTGCTAGTCTCTTCCCTTAATTATTATCAAATCATCATCAACTTTTTGCCTTATCTTCTGTCATTGCTAATAACTGAGGGATAAAATGGTTAATATTATTCCTAATCTTATTTTGTCTATCCAATATCTTAAAAATGGAATCAATCTTTGCCATATCATCAACTTCAAGAGCTGCATGACAATCATTGTAAAGTTTCATTTTCAAACTTTGGTCAGCGAAACCGATATCCGTGCCTTTATCTAGATACCAAACTTTATTGTCTAGAGATGTTAGGCGTATATAATATTCATTGACATCACTGTCAAGCTTTATGATAAAATTTTTGACCCATTTACACATATCCTTATCATAATATTTATCTTTTACTTTTAAAAGTTCAATATTTCTATCTCCCATAAGAAAAATTCCTCCTTGTGCTTTGTCCACTATAATTTGTGATAAAAATAAATAAAGCCTTTATTGAATTCTTATTTTTGTTATAACAGTTAGAAAACAAAAAAATGGAAGAGGTGATCCTCTTCAAATTGATATAATTAACGTTATCATCAGCAACTATTTGCTTCATCATTATCTTCTGTCATTTTTAATAAAAGTGGAATTAGGTAATCAATGTTTTCCCTCACATCACCAAGTCTATCTAAAATTTCATAAATAGAATTGCACTTTTCCTGTTCACCTGTTTTAAGAAAAAAACAGAAATCTAAATATAATTTCCTCAGCAATTTATGGTCAGAAAAATCGATATCATCTCCAGCTACATAGTCCAAATATTTGTATTTATTATCTAAAGATTTAATACGAACATAATATCCCATATCTTCACTCGTCAATTTAAACATAAATTCTTTAACCCACATACCTAAAATTTTGTCATAATAATCATTAAGAATTTTAACGTATCCTACATTCATATCTTCCATAATTATGAATTCCTCCTTGTTCTTTAGTAACTTTCTATTTGCAAAGAAAAAGAGGAAATCCTTTTTTTAATCCATAAAAAATAAAATTATGTTTTACATTGCGAATAATAACAGCCAATAGTTGAAGATGTTTAATCTTGCTTTCTATAATCGTGGTACAATCTGAAAAATTTAGGAGTTGATATTATGACGGATTCAGAAAGAAACATGCTAAGAACAGGAATCGGCTATAACATAAAATTTTTACAGCAGAATCAACCTGGGTTATACGAGAGATTCAAAATGCTATTTGTATTTTTTGACACGGAGGTAGTATACCAAAATGAACTGGCTCAAATATCAAGGTCAACAGCTCATGAATTTTTCCTAGAAATGAATCCGCACATCAAGGCTCTCGAAGATGGAAAAATGACGATGGAAGAAGCGATGGAATGGGTGAGAAAAAATGTCATCATCACGATGAAAGAATGAATTAATCAACCCTTTACTGAATCCTATTAAGTGAAGTGACTTAAATCATCAAAAAATACCTATATATCAATATATGTAGCGCATTATGGTTTACTATTATGGAAGAGAATAAACTAAAAGTCCTAATGGAAGTGGAAGGGGCTTGGAGATGGAGATGGAGAAATCTTTGTACTCATTTAATCTAAAATATATTAAAGAGAATAATGGTGAATTATGGGAAAAATATAAACTCATGTTGGCATTTGTGGATGATGATGTGGATGAAATCCATTATTTCGAGCTTGCTGATGCCGTAGGAATTAAAGCTGCTTACCAGTTCCTACTGGAAATGTTACCACCGCCACTAAAAGACAGAATGGAAGGTAAAATATCGGAGGAGGAGTACATCAGAGAAATGCAGAAATATATAATCAAGTAATCCCTGTTGCGGCAGGGATTTTTATGTATTTTACCTCAACAAAGAGTGCTCTATCTTAGAACAAGGTATAATGTAAAAATAAGAAAAGAAGAAGGTTGATTTGTATGACCGAAAAGAAAAGATCAGGAAGAAATGTTAAAGTAACAATTACAAATAAGCTTCCTGAAGGCGTTACTGAGGAAGAATACAAGCTGCTTGAAGAAATTTATGAACCAGATGACCAACCTCATTTACTTATGCTGGAAACAGTCGGAAACAAACAAGGAATGTTATGGGCAGAGGAAATTTATTAACCCTGGGAAGTTATTGAAATAGGTCTTAAAGTTGAGGAACTCTTAGAAAAAGGTCAGGCGAAATGGTGGATTGGTGATTAAAAATAAAAAAGTCACATCTATTTTCGATAAGTTGGATTTGGAAGGTATGATAAATTTTCAGCAAACGGAAAGTAACAGAAAGACCAAAGAAATCCTGAATAGAGTTGAGGAACTGAGTAAAAGATTGGAAAAAGCCTTGAAAGAAGATGAGAGTAATGAAAAAAAGGAAAGATGAAAAAGGCAGAATTATCATCAATAACCTAAGTGAAATTCCACAAGGGATGACGGAAGAAGAAACTGGTGTATTCTGGGATACGCATTCTATGCCGGAAGAAATGCTTGAAGCTACTTTTAATTCTAAAGAAGATAAATTTGAGGGATTAATTAGAAATATGGGTGATGTAGCGATGGAGGAAGCACGTAAGAATGGTACGTATATTGTTTACAAGGACGATGAAGGTGACATCGTGTATGAGTATCCCGATGGAACAATAAGGAAGAAAAAGGACCTTCCAGAAGATGAATCTTTAGCTAAGAAATATGATAAAAGGCTGGACCTTCCTGAAGATAAAATTGATTGAGTTAAAACCGGAAGAATCAATGATTGAACACTATAACAAGAATAAAAAGAGACAGGGACTTGAAATAGAAAGTAGTAAAACTCTTTTGGGCACTGAAGAAATTGACACCAGCATTGTTATTGATATGATTGATAATCTCGAAGAACCGACACGTTCCAAATTAATCAAATCGCTTAAAGAATTAGCAATAATCAATAAGAATGACACCGAATCAGCACAGGTAATTATTAAACAAATTATTGAGAAGATTAAATCGGAAAAGTTCAAAGAAAACAATAAGAAAACGCAGTGAAAATACTGCGTTTTTATTATTAAATTTCGACTAACAAAAACTCCTCGATAAAGGCTGCAACATTGCTAGTATTTATCTCATATTCCTTTAAGTAATGCTCCGCTTCTGTAAGGTAAGGGAGCATCTTCTTATTTTTCTTTAGTTGTTTCAAATCAACATCACCATTCAATAGCATAATAGCTGAATCTTTGATATTCTTCTCATCGTTAAAGTGGTACAGCAAATAGGCTAAACTGCTAATTCTATCCATTTTTCTTTCCTCCTTGAGCAAACGTATGTTCTTTAATGTTCGACATTTAAGTTGAAGAATCCTACCCTTATGATTAATCATTAATAAAAAAAGGCGGTCAGTGATTCAGCAGTATTGATTTCGCTTCTTATCTAGATGAGACAAAATAAATTTGGCAGTGAACCATGTGTAAATAATGGATGGTAGCATCCTTTTGGCGCTTTTTCCTATAGGGATTATTTATTAATCGGTATAATATTTCAATTATTGGCTGTTATACCATAAGGCTTTCTAATTTAAAGAAAACTTAAAAACAAAAAAATTCAAGTAGGATTTAATATTATTACTGAAAAATAACGATCATAGGTTTTAATCAAATCTATTTTTACTAAAAATCTTAATTAGACAATTGAGAATGTTGCGAAGCGCACCTCGGCATGATTGGAAGGCAAGCATGTTGTTGTATATTGACGTTAAGCTTTTTCCGTTGGGTATCCCGTCTACCCCGGCAACGACTTACCATCGTTGTGTAACCCGTTAGATGGGTATTATTTTTTCCAGATGTTTACCGTCCCATTCGCGTTAGCGAGGTAGCATGATGTGTATCTGTGGTGGATTAATCCGTAACGATGGACCTGGAGGATTTGTTTGTAGTGCTACACTGCGAGCAGCATATCATGAAAAAAACGACCGAGCACTCAAATTTGAGTATAAATTAGTATCCGTTTTCTGCCCCTTTTATAAGGGGTAGTTTATCTCCCTCACACTCATCCACTGAGAACCCTGTTGTTTATAAAACAGTTAAAAATATTGTTCTTTTCACATGATTTCTAGTCTAAAGTAATACAAAGTTCGGAATCTGCTTAATCATATATCTACTAAATAAATTATTTTATTTATTGATTTTTCCTAGATTGGTTGTAAAATATGAAAAATCAAAGAAAAGGTGATAACAAATGGAATTGAAACGTGGAGATATAGTATATTGTGAATTGGATGGTATTAAAAGTGAGCAATGTGGAAAAAGACCTGTTGTTATTGTTTCTAATCAACTTGCAAACATATATAGTCCAGTAATTATTGCTTGTCCAATAACAAGTAGCTATAAATCAAAACAAAGGAAATTACCTACCCATGTACATATTGATGAGAATGATTTAGAGCAAAGGAAAGCAGCAATCGAGTCTTCAGTAATCCTTTGCGAACAAATTCGTAGTATTTCTAAACATAGGATTCTTTCTCAACCGATTGCAAGGGTTTGTGAGGAAACATTAAAAATAATAGAAAAATCAATGTTAATTGCCGTTGGATGTCACCAATACATAATCTAAAGAAGCCTTATATGAGCTTCTTTTTCAATAAGGACAGCGTATATACAGGATGTATACAGTGTATATGTAATGTATACATTGTCTTTGTCATTGAAGAATATAATAATATTTTAATAAATGTATTTATCCCACTAGGACCACCAATGACAGCTGTGAGGGAATTTTTATAAAATATCAGATATGCTGGAATCATTTCTGTTTTCCATTTAACCGCTGATTTAATTTATATTTTATTGCATCTTTCCAAAAACGCATACACCCCTCTTTATAACCCCCCTTTACTTTTACATAAAAATTATATTGAACAAATATGCCATTCTTTATTGGTTCGTGTATTTTTACGTTCTCCTGTCTTAGTAGATCGTTAACCTTTTTAAGAAGCGCCGATTTACTTTTTAAAGTATTCTCAAAAAAGGTAATCCCTTTACTTTCCTTTTTTCGAGTCGCTGTTTCTAATCGTTTTGTCAAAATATGGACTTCTAATTCCAGATATATTTTTTCAATAATTAAATCCTCAAGTTCATTAGATATATTTGCCTTCATTCTTCTCACCTCGGCAAAGAATGTATGTTCGTATACATGATTATAATATTTTTTTAATGCGAGAACAAATAACAAAAAAAATCCATCTCTTAAGGAAATGGATGTGTTATTCGCTATAATTTCATTAGGGGGTGTCATTTAGATGAATTATTTTTATTCTACATATCAAAGAAATGAAATTTTAAATTCTTTAACAGAAGGGCAATGCAATTACCTATTGGATAGGCTAAAGCGAGGGAAAAGAACTGTATTCTCTAATGAATTAGCAAGGGGAAAAGGAACTGATAACGGTTCAGACCAAGAACTAGAGAAAGAAATTCAACAATGGGAATTTCTTGATTTACTGGATGGTGGGGAAGGAAATAGACCATATCGGTGTGGATGCGGAATGTCACTTCGTTTCCAATACATAGTAAGAAATTTAACGACAGGCGAAATCAAAAGGTTTGGTAAAAATCATTTTGAGTTTCATACAGGAATACCTTCTCATATTGTTAAGGATATAATCAAAGGATTTGAACGGATTGATTACGAATTAGATGAGATTCTTTATAAAGTTGAAAATGGCTGGGATTAAGGTATTGTTACAAAAGCCAATGAGTATCAGATAATTCTTCCGGAGGATATACAAGAGCATATTTGTCTTAGTTTACCTTTATTAGATAAACAAATTTGTCGAATACAAAAAGTAGTAAGAGGAAAGGAAGCAGAAAGACGGGAACAAGAGTATTTGCAAGAACTTGAAACGATAAATAATAAGCAGAAATCAAAACGAATTGCTACTAATGCACCTGTAGGTATATTAACTAGTGCAAATCCCAAAAAGCTATCTGGAAAGCCAATGATTGTTTCTCCTTTAGGGGAGGATGCGCATCAGTTTATCATTCTACTATTAGAACATAGCGGAACAATCAGTGTTCTTGAGATTTGTGAGGAAATAAATATTATTCCCCAAAACTTTAAAGGAAATTATAGTACAGGAAAACCAAAGGTCTATTCATACGTATCAATGGTGTTAGAACAATTAGTAAAACAAGGACTTCTTCGTGTTGAAAACGCTAATTATGATAATCGATGGTATTCGGTTATTTAAGAAATAAAGCATTGTTTTATATTGAATTACTGACAAAAATATCGGTGCATTTTTGAACATTAGTAAAAATAGAGGGGAAAATCAATGTATTTTCAATTTAAGTGCTCCCAATACATAATATAGAAGCCTCTTATGGGCTTCTTTTTCAATAAGTACAGAGTATATACGCGATGTATACAGTGTATAAGTGTGATATACATTGCCTTAGTAGGGTATTTGAATAAATACATAATATATTTTTCTTTACCAATCCGATATAAAATATGCTAGTATTAAATTGTAAAAAGGGAACAAATGTTTTGAATTCTGAATTGATGGGTAGGAGATCTAATGTGAGAGTTCCAGGAACAAATTTAGCTAATGCTGTTAATCTTCGTAATGCTTTTAGTGAAAAGCAAGAGTTAAAAAAGCGATGCATTTTTATTTCACATATCTCTATAGATAAAACAACCGCCGTTGAAATTGGGGAGTATATAACAAAATTGGTTTTGACATCTATCTTGATATTTATGATAGGGGACTGCAGGACGCTGTAAACAAAGAAGATGATGAAAAAATCACCCAAAGTATTGAAAAAGGAATAACTCATTCAACAGATATTTTATGCTTAGTATCGAATGCTACTAAGCGTTCATGGTGGGTTCCATATGAGGTTGGGTTTGCTAAAAGTCAGGGCAGAACTGTAGGCAATGCAAGCAATACTATATCAACACTATTAATGAAAGATGTTGATTACATACCATCATACTTAAAGGTTACAAATATATTAAACGGTATTAAAAGTTTAAATAGTTACCTTTCTGATTTAGCTGCGACAGAAGCTTTGTATAAAAAATCAATTGTTTCTTCTCCAAATATTGTTGAGTATTATAGTTCTACTCATCCATTAAATAAATATTTAAAGTGGAATTCATGATAAGGGGGAAGAACTTTGGCGCGTAAAGTATTTGTAAGTTATCATCATGGAAATGATCAATCGAAGGCAGATTACTTAAAGGGGTTCTATGGTCAAAACAACACTATAATTGACCGGTCTCTTCCATCAGCTTTAGACAGTGAGGATAATGATTATATCTTAAGTGTTATTAGAAGTAGACATTTAAGAGACTCTACAGTAACTATTGTTCTTGTAGGTAGTGAATCATATAAACGTAAATGGGTAGATTGGGAGATTTATTCTTCTTTACGTTCATATGGCAGTAGGACAAGAAATGGTCTATTAGCCATAATGTTGCCAAGTGCAACCATTGTTCCATCCCGGCTACAAGACAACCTTGATAGTGGTTATGCTGTAAGCATGAAATGGGAAAACATTTCATGGCAACTTGATAGTAAAATTGAGCAGGCTTTTTTTAACCGCCAGTATCCTTCTCTTATAAGGAATTGGAGAACAAGAAGGGTGAGAAACGGATAATGATTTGGAACTATAAGAAAAGGAGGAAGAAAAAGATTTTTCTTAATATAAGTCTCATTTTATTTTTCATGGGTTTTGTATTTATAATTATCCATTTTTTTAGTACATATAATAGAGGAACAATCACAATAAATGCTCCTTTTGCCCTAGGTACTTATTCATTTAATAAAGCAGAACTTTCTCAAAAAGAGTTAGATATTGCCTGGAAGCTTTATATACAGTTGAATACCAGGAAGGCTGCTATTCCTATTGATGAAAATAACGATATTATTATGGATGTTTACTCATCCTGGTATGACATGTTTAAATTAACTAGAGAGTATTTATTGGAATTTTCTGCTAAGGATTTAGAGAATAATGAGAATGCTCAGGAAATAGTACAATTATCAATAGATGTATTAAATAAGGGATTGAGACCTCATTTAACTGAATGGCAAGGTAAATACAAAAAGTGGTATGAAAAGGCTGTTGATGAGGAAGAAAATAAAAACCTTACTCCACAAGAAATTCAAAAAAAATACCCAGAATACGATGAATTAATAAAATCAATGAAAGAAGTGAATACCGAGCTTATCAAGTATTCAGATGAACTAAGAAAGTTTTCTCACGAAAAACCAGCTAATACTCCAACAAAAATCGTAAATTTCTTCAAAAATATTTATAATCAATTTAAGTAAGGATTTTATGATGAGTTAACTCATTTAATTGAAGAAAAAGGGAGAATCTACAAGCCGTGATTCTCCTTTTTTATTTGTCTAATTTAACATAGAAATAAATTATTTAAAATTAATAACAAAATCTCCTTTTCATTAAAAGTTTTTGGCATATCTTAAGTTTTATTGATTTCAATTTAATATAATTGAATCCTAATCAAAACAGTGGAGGAAGTAACAATGAATATTAAAGACCTATACAAAGCCGGTTTAATTGAAGTATTACAGGAGGATTACACTAGGACATATAAATTTCAAGGCAGGTTATTTAATTTTGAAAGTGAGATAGAAGCTTTTATTATTGATGAAATGTACAAATCTTACCTTAAAGAAATTAATGAGTAAGTGAACTGTTTAAACTATACATAATAAGATGAATTAAAATGACACTTTGTGTGGATCATTTAGTAATAATTGTAACAAATGATGGGTGCCAATAAAAAGAACTGCTTTTATAAGCAGTTCTAATCATTAAAATCAATGAAATTGTCTAAGATAAATATTTCTGTATCGGTAGGAATTTTAACTTGGGATTGTTCAATAATGAATTTTTCTGAAACCAAATCTGTAGCTGGTAACTCTTGTATTGGGTGCATTAGAAGTGACAATAAGTGTTGCTGAGTTTCTTTAGATTGAAGCCATCTCCTCTTTTCAAAAGGAAACTCTTTAGGGATATTAAGAAATATGTAATCATCCCTAGTGTGTTGTTGAAGCTCTTTGGCTAACCCATTAAGGAAAATCTGAAGTATGCGAGAAGAAAATGTTCTTCCTGTTGTAATTTTTAATTGGCTTAAGTAATTAAGAATTTCATTTGAAGTATCTTGTGGAAGGCGGAAAGATATGACTCCGCCTTTTTTAATTGCCATGATACATTCGCTCTTTCTGTTGCTTATTTAGCCAAGTTTCAAGTATTGAAAAATAAGACTCACAAATACTCCAAATACTATCATTTGTGTTAAGAAACCTTATGGGAAGGTTATCGCTATCTTTGTACATAATAGATTCAATGTAATCTTTTAGTACAATTGCACCACCACCCACAAAATAACAGAATCTTATGCTTGGTACTTTGTTCCATACATCTAACATATAGGAATACTGTTTTCGTGCCAGAGTCGTAAGTTCTTCTTCAACGATGTGTGCAATGCTAGTACGATTACCGAAGAGATAAACATGATTTTTATCTAAGGTGTTTTCAGTTGTAATAATTTCTACAATATCTTTTCTTGTTTTGATTGGATAACCAATTTCACTACGGACTCGATTGATGATTCTATCAAGATAAGGAGAGATTCCCTCTGAATACCCAGTAGATACAGAATTATTGACAGTTGCTTTTTTACCGATAACGGCTATATCTGTTGTTAATGCACCAATGTCCACAATCATCAATTCCTGTTGAGTCAACTCTTCGTTTTTCTTCGAGAGATTAATAAAAGACGCTAGCCCTTCTAAGTTGACGAATACCTTTTCAAACGAAATTCTAACTGTTTTTCCAAGAAGTAGTGGTGTATGTAAAAATTTTATTTCATGGGTATTTTTCTGAAGTTTATCCCTGAATAACTTTCTCTCCTCTAAGGTTGCCATCATAGGCAAACCAGTAGATAGATTATATTTAGCTTCAATTATTTCATCTTTATTTGGAAAATCCCCCGATTGAGCAGCATGTATTGCTAGTGAGGTAAGTAATAGAATAACTGACTGGTCATTTTCACTTTTTTTAGAATGGATGGCTAATTCAGAATAATTGTGTTGTTGCCGAGCTAAATTCCCGACTGCATATACCCCATTTTTACGTTTCAGAGAAACTGAAGTAATTTCTACATGGATACCATCGAGAACATCCTTTTCAAATTCTTTAATGTTTCGGTTATTTGCCATTTCTGCTACGAGATTAGGAATATGCATTTGTTCACTATCGTTATTAAAAAGAGCCTTAAGACTGTCGTTGCCAATATCAATTGCAGCTCTTCCAATTGTATAATTCATATTGTTATTTCCCCTTTCAACATACTAATTAATTGAAGTAAACGCTACGTTTACAACTTTAAATTTGTAGGAGAAATAAAAAAATCCTCTTAATATAATAAAAAAATGCATTCAGGATTAATCAGGTTTAAATTGCAAAAAGAAGTATTAAATCGGAAAATTTGTAATTAATTTTTCCTATCGTAGTTTTTTTAATGAAATATACCATCAAATTGTAATATTTCTTATATTTTTTCTATTTATTATCATTTGGTGATTAATGAATTTAATTTTGAAATTCCTTTTGTATTTTCAGGTGCAACAAGTTGATCGGCCTCCCAACGCAAGTCATTTATTAAAATAATTCCATCCCAGCTGTTAACAATTCCTTAGAATAAGAAAAGGTTTATCAAATTTATTTGGTAAATAACAATTGTTGGCTGTTATTTAAACATCCCAATAATTTTATTGCTCTTTTTGAAAATACGATTACAATATCAAGGGCTTTAAATGAGAAGGGAGTAATTAAGATGGGATTTTTTTCATTAAAAGACGTGAAAAGGTCGGGGAACCTCGTGTTATACTACCAAATTTACAGCAGTGTTAATTACAAAAATAATGTAAAGAAACATAAGCCAAGTAAAGATAGCGGGACTACATATCAAAATATGAGCAGAAACAATGTAACAATTTGCTTAGGTTCTTACAGTATGATTATGGATGAAAAACATTTAAAAGCACTTGCAATGGAAAAAGCAAAGAAGCATCTCGAAAACGGCAATATTACGGAAGAAGATTTAAAAGAATTTGAGAAAGAATTTAAAGTATCAGA
Organism: Bacillus sp. CZDM1; assembly: GCF_055502545.1. Classification (NCBI taxonomy): domain Bacteria; kingdom Bacillati; phylum Bacillota; class Bacilli; order Caryophanales; family Bacillaceae; genus Bacillus; species Bacillus sp. CZDM1. The sequence goes on from NZ_JBUESO010000008.1 coordinate 250,107, forward strand.
AGAACTAGAAGAAAACTTATTTGAGGAATATTCATTAATTCAATTCAAACGATTCTTAAAAAACAAAGAAATAGTGCGTTATTTATCCGAAATGAGGGAAGACGATAGACAGGAAGCATTTATTAAAGGACTAAATCATAATGATTGGGCTGCTATCACTTGGGAGCAAGCTCAGAAGGGCGTTATAGACGGGATGCGTGAGGAACTGGGAATAGGACCTACCAAAGCTAAAAATCAGTATTTAAGTCGCAAATTTGAGGAATATAAAGATGAATTTGCTATGGAAGATGGAGAGCTAGCAAAAGCAGCTGAAAGAAAAATAAATAAAAAAGTGAGCCAGTAGTAGCAACTACCGGCTCTTTTCGTGGACGTGAAACAATGAAAATCATCATCAATATATTTTTATGCGAAGGTGGATTATTTAAGAACATTTGTTTTAAATTTCATAGTTGATTATAAAAACAAGAGGGAGTTTTAATATTCCTAATATTTTTACTTTTTAAGTCGATAAAGCGTGTGGGCGCTTACATTATTGATAAAATCCTACACAAAGCATGTAGCATGGGTTTTCAATAAACATGAAGAAAATTGTTTATGTTTGTCACGGAGGATATTAGATTAATAGGTGGAAATGATGAAACAGAACTGGCAAACTATAATTTAATTTTAAATTATCTTGAGGCAGAGGGACCATCTATACGGGCAAAGAATAATGGAAAGTTAATTCCTCAATTTGATATTGTTATTGTAAATGAAGGAGCATTTTGGTGGAGAGAGGATAAAGAATTATACGCCCCAATCAATAACAATGAGATAAAGGAAACTTATTTCATCTACAAAGATATTGAAGGGAATATTTATCGTTTTTCAGAAAAACCGGCTCCTAAAGAAGAGAGAAAAAATGGTTATACTGTAGCTAGTATTAAGGATGTCAGCGACATAATGAATGAAATGATTAGGAGAAGAGGTAAATCTAAGTATCTGCCTGTTTTTGCGGATGTTGCTATTGTTGCTGAGGGAGTATTTCTTTGGAATAAAACGAAGAAAAGATATGAACCATTAGAATAAGCGTTCTCTTTTGGAGTACCCGTATAGGAAAAAGCATATATAAAAACAAGTATAAAAGTGGTGGAGTTCTTACCCGAAATCGCACTGCTTTTTAGCATTATTACTAGTGATTATATGGTGAAATTAGTAAAGAGGCTTATTGGGAAGGAAAACCTTTTTCTATTTGGATTGAAACTGAACAGTGAGCAGAAGAGAATAGAAATGAAGAAGATAATACTTCAGATGTAATGGTTAAGTTTGATGACGGGTCTGAGTGGGTAGCCTCATTCTTTACATACCAAAACATCATCAGTCTCTCGGAGAAAAATAAAAAACAGGTGAATGTTTGAATGGCGATTATTTTTGGGCAAGCAGTATCATACTTGTTAAATAATCATCTTTTTGATAAAAAAGAACTTAATAAAAAAAGTTCTTACATTAGTTTTCTAACCTTTTGGAGGCATTTTCTTCTTTACTGCTACTTTACCAAGTATAAAGGTTCAAGAGATGATACCAGCACAAAAGTAGGATAAAATTTGAACATAGCACGAGACTATAAGCACCATTCACCTAGTAGTGCCTTTTCAGCGCATAATATCAAGTATTTATTCCTCTACTTTTTTTGCTCTAATCCTCTTCTTTTTACCTTCTTATAAGCTAAACCAAGTACAATATTTTGAATTGTTATAGGTTTTACTTTATACCATTTAGCTAATTCCTCATGAATATATTTTTTCTCATAACCATTTTCCAGCAAAATATCATATTCAACACAAATTTTAAGCACTTGTTTATTTTGGAGTTGCCCTTTTATCGCCCTTTTTTTTGGGATTTTTAGAAATTGGAGTGCATCACGCACCTCTTCTATGGATAAATTCATTATAGTAGCAATTGTTTTTGCATAACGCCCTTCTTTTCGTAGTGATCGTATCAACTTTCTTTGAGATAGAGTTGTCATCCTATAACCCACCTTCAACTTTTTGGACCTTGACGGATTGAATTAATCTTTATTAAAAATTATATCCTCTCGAACTAATTATTTTTAATCGACATGTTACAAATTACAGTCTTTTTTCCCTATTAATAAGTCACAACCTTTTCCTTAGAGGAGCCAAATAAATTCCCATGATTACAGCCATTGAAATGTACCATCCTTGACATAGTTTTTACCACTGAATGACAAAAAGTATATCAATGAATGACAGACAGTTTACCACTTCATACTGTTGAAATATAGAGGTGAGAATGTGAAAGTTTTTACTTAAGCTATCGGAGCAGGTTAGCATTCCTGTAGATCGTTAAATATCAGGTTTGAAAAAAATTGAGCCCCTCAGTAAGATACGAGTATAGAGTCCAATCTAACTCAGATTCTTAAGGAGGAAGCCCTAATATGAATTTTAAAATGCAAGACAAACAAAATCAACTAATAGAAAGAATTTCCGATACACACCTTATTGTTGGTGTTGATATTGCTCAACAACTACACGTTGCAAGAGCAGTTAACTTCCGAGGAATTGTAGTTGGAGATCCTCTTATATTTGAAAATAATGAAGAGGGATTCGTTAATCTATTAAACTGGATCCAAAATTTAAAAAGACTAAAAAACTTAGATACAGCAATAGTAGGTATGGAGCCTACAGGTCATTACTGGATTAACCTATCAAAATGGTTATATACAAAAGACATTGAGGTAGTTACAGTCAATCCCCACTTAGTAAAAACGAATAAAGAGAATCGTGATAATACCCAATCTAAGAGTGATAAAAAAGATGCACTGGTTATCGCGGATATGGTCAAAAACGGCTACTATTCCTTTATTCGTCCATCTTCAGAATCATTTGAGAAACTTAGAGTTCTAATGTCTAACCGTGATGTAATTGTTAAACGTCTCGTAATGTCTATAAATCAAATAAATCGATGGGTAGATGTTGTCTTTCCAGAGTTGCGACAAGTGTTTAACGATGTTTCGTGCAAAGGAGCAATCGCAACCCTTCGTTTGTTTCCAACTCCAGATGAAATATCTTCAATGGATTCACTAGATGTCCAGAGGGGGTGGAAGTCATTAATGAAAAGACAACCAGGACCTAAAAAAGCTCAATTACTGATCAATCTAGCAAAAACTTCTATAGGAACGGGACAAGCACTTGATGCTTATAAATTCCATCTAGAACAATTAATAGAAGAATATGACCTCGCTGTAAAACAACTCGAAAGAGTTGAACAACAAGTTAAAGAAGTTCTCTATAAAATACCATTTGCAAAAAAACTACTTACGATTAAAGGGATAAGTGAAATTTCATTAGCTGGGATACTAGGTGAGTCAGGAGATCTAAGTGGATTCTCTCACGGAAACTCTCTATTACGACATGCGGGATTACATCTAGCTGAAGCAAGTTCAGGCAAATGGAAAGGTCAGATTGTGATTTCAAAGCGTGGAAGGTCAAGACTACGACGCTTCCTCTACTTAGCAACTATGAGCCTTGTGATGAATAACCCTGAATTTAAAGCCCTACATTCCCATAATGTGAAGGTCAAGAAGATAAAGAAAATGAAATCAATAATGAAACTGATCGGTAAACTAGCAAGGATTTTTGTAGGAATAGCACGACGAAACGAGTCTTACTGTCCTAATAAAATTCAAGAATTAATCCCTTTAGCTGCTTAGAAATAAAACATTAGTTTATAAGATATACCAATTAAAAAATTGACTTTAATTTTGAATGTTGTCTTATTCGTAGGATTTCAAATATGTACGGAGTACCAGGTTTATTCAACAAAAGGGCACTGTGACCCATCAGGTTAGCATAACTGGCCTCCACCCCTTGGATAGGCATGACGAAGGAATGATAGGGCAATTGACCCGTTGAGACATGGGAGGGAAAGCCTCCAGGGGCGGCGTGGAGATGTACATTATATGGTAAAATATGGAGTAGTAGCTAACTCCTTTATTTAACTATGCCTTCACGAAGCCAAATGATCTGAATTTATTCCATTTACCCGTCATTCTATTTATAGAGGTTATGAAATCCTGCGAATAAGTGAGCATTCAAGAGATATTCGTATCAAACTGAGGGAGTTGAATTAAATTTTTATTGTATATGGTATAATATGGATATAAATATGAAACTGAGGTGATGTTAAATGAAAAACAATCCTAAGCTTGGACTATTTGTATCTTTATTTGTATTAGGCGGGTTACCAGTTATTTTTCTAATAACTTCTTTGCTAACTGGTCAATGGAATTATTTAATATACAGTATTTTTCCATCTCTTTTTGCCGGACTCACGGGTCTTATGATAAGTGTTCAACAGTTAAAAAAGGAGCAACGGATTTAATGAAAAATAATTAATGAGAAGCATTGATCCACGGTAGGATTAGTGCTTTTTTGTTTAAGCTCTTATTACGCTATCGAAGAAGGTTAGTGAAAGATACAGATACATCTATTTCTTTTAGGAGGTAGAATATGCTGGTGATTTCCTTAATGTTAATGGCTTTAGGTTCAGTAATTGTATATGTCGGTTTTTCTATAAAACGAAAAGGTAAAACTTCATTCATTGCGGGTAATAATGAAGTGTTTCTGCCAAAAAACGAAAAGAAATTAGCGGGACGAATCGGGTTTGTAATTATGTTATTTGGTATGGAAACAGTATTATTTCCAGTTGTATATCAATTTTTGAATGGAATTGAGGGATACCATTTTGCAGTATTAGCTGTTCTTCATATTTTGACTGTATTTACTTTAATGTTAGCAGACCAAATGGAGAGGTAAGGTATTAAGTCTTACTCAATTAACGGGTGCGATGATCCAGGAAGATTGTCGTACCTTTGTTGTACTTATTCTACAAACGAGGCAGGTTAGCTAACATTAACGCTTTTTTTGTGGAACTTACTTATTGAACAAACGATGCAGGATAGTGAAACAAGAAATTAAGTGAAACCTATTTTATTTACCAAACGTAATTAACACAGTAGGGAAAGAGATTATAATTGAGAAGCATTTTATGAGGTGCGTTTAGGTGTGAATACATTGGAGAGTGCAATTGGGGTAGCCATACTGTCGTAGCTTTAATAGGAAGGTGGGGGAATGAAATGTCAAATTCTTGGGAGCGACCCAAAATTAAAATTTCAAAAACAAAAAGTGAATGGGCTTGGGATATCATTGGATACACATTTTACTTAGGCTCGATAATCTTTTTGATTATGATTTGGAGTATGCTTCCAGAAGAAGTTCCTGCACATTATAATGCCTCGGGTGAAGTAGATCGTTGGGGATCAAAATGGGAACTTTTCATCATACCTATTGTCGGTGCATTTGTTATGGTTTTAATGCAATTTATAGAAAAATTCCCTGAAGTACACAATTATCCTAAACGGTTTAATGAATCCAACGCAGAAAAGTTTTATTTACTAAGTCGCAAACTGGTAAATCAAATAAAAAATATTTGTCTAATCATCTTTGCTTTAATCTTATTTGAATCAGTTTCCATTTCTTTAGGCTGGGAAAATGGGTTTGGTAAATGGTTTTTACCGATAACGATTTTGGGTACGTGTGTTCCAATTGTATTTGTAATAATTAAGCAAAAAAAGATTAAGTAGTAGAGGAAGCAGTTTCCTTCATAAGCGGATTGGAAAACATTTACTCTAACATTGTGAAACAATGTACTTAAACTATAGGGTGCTTGTGTGGAACAAGGAGTTGCGACCGGCAGCTCCTATTTCTTATTGAAGTAACGGTCAGGTTACTTGAGAAGGGTTGAAACATTATAGAATGGGAAAACGTATAGAAAAGTGAAATTATAAGAAGGAATTGAGAAAAATGGATGCTTTAGTTGTTGGATTGTTGTTTTTAATTCCAGGAATAATTTTTTTCATATTGGTCTTGTTAAACTATACGGAAGAGGAACATTGGAAGGAAGTTAAGAAGTGGAAATGGATAAGAAATGATACCTATGCTTCTTGGGCAGAACAGGATATGATTCTTTTTCACAAAATAGCAAGTAAATCCTACATTATTGCAAAAATAATTCTTATACTGTTATCACTTGTTCCAGTTGTAATCGGTGCTTTCGCTTTATGGGTTTATTTTTCGTAGATTGACTACTTGATTGTTGAACTACCATGTAAGAACGAAATTTTTTTGCATATTCGGTGGTGAATCTCTGATTCATGGTTGGCTAACGGGGCAGTTTAATGAATGAAGTGGTAATATTATCTTCCATTTTATAGTAATGGGAAGTGCATAAAATGTTCGTTTATTATTTTATACTCTTACTTGGAGCCTTATTTGTGATAGGAGCAGTATTTGCCTTAGTTGTTATGTATGGTACTAAAGACTTTCGATTAATAAATATAGGTAAAAGCCTTGTTGTCTTTTTATTGGGTGTTTTGTTTTTAGCTATTACTCTCCCTAGCCTCAAATATGTTGTTCTAAAGGAATATGATGTAGTAAGTGGGAAATGCGTTATCGAAATAGATTCATCAGGTCGTTCTTCAGTAGCGGACTTTAAAATGCTCGATACAGGTGAGATGTTTACTTTCAATGATATACCTGAACTTGATGCTTATGGAAAGTCAATCCCTTATTATTGCGAGGTGACAGTAACAAAAGACCATATGTTTGAAATTAGCTATAAAATATATGATGCCAAATCACGAAAGTTAATATTAACAAGTAAATAATAGCCTTTGTTTACTTTATTAATAGTTAAAGAAGGGGACGCTACGGTGATTCCCATTTTTCTTGTTGTACTAACTGGGCAGTTTAGTTCTATAAGCCAAATTTATGATTAATGCTGATAAACAAGCAAAACCCCTTCAAATACAATTGAAGGGGTTCTAAATACTATTTTTTCTCGTTGATAACGAATAAAACACCTGTGAGAATTAGGATGGAGCCAATCCAAAACGTTAAACCTATGTTCTCTCCCAGTATAAGCCATCCAAGTAATGTTCCAACCACGGGTTGAAAAAAGAAAAATATTCCTCCACTTGAGGCGTTAAGTATTTGTAATCCACGATTCCAAAGTAGAAATCCACCTGCTGTTGAAACAATACCCAAATACAAGAGTCCACCCCAAATGGTCGGGTGAGTCAGTTGGGAGATATTAATTTCGTGTAACCTGGGCAAAACAAAAGGAGTTAGCACAATTAACGCTACCAAGATAGAATAAGTGGTTACTACAATTTGTGAGTAATCACTAGGCAAAAGCTTTACAAGTACAGACATGAGTGCCCATGTTAAAGCTGCAATAAGAAGTGCAATACCTCCAAGTGTACCGGACATACTCACATCGCCAATTCCAACAATGAGAAATACTCCAATTGTCGCTAAACAAACGGAGATTCCCTTTCTTAACGTCATCCGTTCTTTAAGGATTAAGCGAGCAAAAATAACCATAAAAGCTGGTGTTGAAGAAGTTATAATGGCTCCCATTTGTGCTGTGGATAGCATAGTACCAGTTTCCTGAGCAACGATTGAAATGGCATTACCAATGATTCCAATGGCTATGATAACTAAGAAATAACGTTTTTCGATTCGCCATTTTTGTCTTGTTATAAAGCCGATAATGAGAAGTGCAACAATAGCTACTACATATCGCATCCACACAAGTTCCAGTGGAGGTATAACCGATACTACAACTTTAACAACAACGTACATTCCGCCCCAAATACTTGAAGCTAGTATTAAATATAAAGAACCTATTAAGGTATTTCTCATTTTTTGTACCCTCCGTTTTTTTGATTAGGTCGACAATGCCCCTAACGGAGAGATGTAGTCACCTTCACTCCACTAAGAGCAGAAGTGTGCTACTGGTACATCGTTTTCAAATAATGGAGTCCAATACATTTTGATTCACCTCTTAGATTACAATTTTCTATGTTTTATTATAGCAAACAATAATAAGCCAGTGTTTTAAAGATTTTTAAGAATTTACGATACTGAGAGAGATTGTGAAAAAGTGTACTTAAAGTAAACCAGCTAATAGTTTGTCAACATTTTTCAATAAAAAGTTTAATAATCTCATGATATACTAAAAATGTTCATGCCAAATAACCTTCCTGAATTCTCTTATTGGAAGGTTTTGTTGTATTTAGTTAGATATAGGTCCTATGCTATATCTTGGAAAGAAGTTCTGCTTTTTAGTAAGGCGTAAATCCAATGTAAGAGTTTGTTTACACATGCAATAATCGCTACTCTAAAGGGTTTTCCTTCTTCTCGTTTCTTATCGTAAAACTCTCGTAGTCTTCTATTGCGTGGAATGATCTCATCAGTCGTTTTCTTTTTACGGGAATCCCGAATACCACTTTGAACAGCCATATACAAGGCGTGGCGAAGCCTACACGAGCCACGTTTGGTTATACGGTTTACCGATGCAGTAAACTTTCCTGAAGAGTACACACTAGGATCTATTCCAGCGAATGCAACTAACTTCTTGGCACCATTAAACCGATCTATCTCTCCGATTTCAGAAATAATTGTTGCAGCGATTTTTTCACCGACTCCAGGGATAGATTGAAGGATTTCATATTCTTCAATTTCGCTAGCGAGGGCATCTATTTCATCCGCAATATTGGATAGATGCTCTTGGTATTGAAGAACAATCTTAACCAAGATTTCAAGGTTAAAAATATGACTATCGTAGAGATTGTTTTGAAAAGGATCACGAAGGGCTGCTTCTCTTAACTTCTGTGCCTTTTCCTTTGCCCATGACTCCGAACGACTCATACATAATGAAGCTATTTTATCCGTTAACTTTTTTTCACTCACACTTAATACAGCCTTAGAAGTAGGGAACTCTAGTAAAGTAAGCAATGATACTTTCGAATATAGGCTTCCAAATACACCTCGATACTCAGGAAAAACCTGATCAATTAAAGAATGAAGCTGTATCTTTGTTTTAGCTGATATTTCCGCAATACTCTCTTGTTGTCTTGTCAGATTACGAAGGTTTAATAGTTGGACACCACGCTTCTTGTAAGGCTCTAGTTCCTCTTTATAAAACAGTTCACAAAGGTGATAAGCATCAATTGCATCAGTTTTTACCTTTCGAAGGCTGGAGCTCTTGGCTCTATGAGAGATAAGAGGATTGACGATAATATAAACATAATTTTGTTCCTCTAGAAACTGAATAACGGGAATATGATAATGACCAGTTGATTCTAAAACAACCGAAGGTTGATGACCACCAGCAGCCTTTTCAACATCTTGAAGGAACTCTAATAAACATCCTAATCCTTTAAGATCGTGAGTAATACTAAAACTCTTACGATATGGTTTACCTTTATCTAAAAACGCTTGAACTTGACTTTCTCCTTTTGATACATCCAGACCAATCACTGGATTCATTAATTTTCTCCTCCTCCAAGAAATAGAAATTAGTCGGTAACCCCTAATGCTCCTTGTAATGTCATAGGTTCGCTTGTTAAACGGGATCAAAGTCCCAACCAGCCTGAAACATGATTATACAAGTAGGGGGTGGACAGTTTACTTGACGGGATCAAAGTCCCACGGGTGCTACGTCCTCCCCCGACTACCGATATAATAAAACTATATAAAAAAAGGTCAACCAGAAAAATCTGGCTAACCTTATATTACGAACCTTATATTACGAACGGGTGCGATAGTTTAAGACCACCAGCTGCTTCGGCGGCTTTTTTCTTGTTCCACTAACGGGGCAGTTTAGTGGAAGAAGGATATTATGAAATATAGAAAAGGATTTAGAAAATGGTTTTATAATATAAGGTTTTTTGAGAGGATGACAGGATGATTAACTTTGCAGGAACACCCAAAATAGAAACTGACCGTTTAATCCTTAGAAAATTGGAATTTTCAGATGCCCAAAGTGTCTTTGACCATTGGCTTTCAGACGAAAGTGTTACAGATAACCTAATTAAAGGTGCACATAAGACAGTTTCGGAAACAATTGAGAGGGTGACTAAGATTGTAAGTGACTATGGCAGTAAAGAATTTTGTTACTGGGGTATAGAACTTAAAGCTAACAGTGAACTAATTGGAGCAATTGACTTCTTTAATTTTGATAATACAACTGAAAATTGCGAGGTAGGTTATTCAATTGGATACAAATGGTGGAATCAGGGATATGGGACTGAAGCGTTAAGAGCCGTCGTAGAATTTGGTTTTAGACATATGAATATTCATAAGATATCCGCAGCTCATAACCTAGATAATGGAGCTTCTGGAAAAATTATGAGTAAAGTTGGTATGCTACAAGAAGGAACGATAAGGCATATGATTCGTAATTCGAAGAATCAATACAAGGACTGTGCTGTTTATGGAATCCTCCAAGAAGATTATGATAAACACAATGTTGTTAGAACTCATACATCTATACATAAAATAGAATTGTAAAACTACATACAGCTTTATTTGTTCAACTAATGAATAGCTTTAGTCACACTATGAGATCGTCAATGGCGGTCTCTTTTTAGTGCAACTAACGGGGCAGGTGTGCGGCCGAGCCTAGGTCGTATCATATAACGGGTGGGATTCCCGTCGAGTAAGAACTAGCCATTCGCTCGTAGCGAGTCTTGGAGGGCTAAAGGTAACTTTAGTCTTTAAGCGTAGACAGTTAGGTGGCGGGCCGAAAGCCAAATGGTTGAAGGGATTGAGCTCCATAATGTTAGTAAATCGAGAGGGCTGATGCTTTACCTGCAGCAGAAAGCTACATTTTTTTTCCTTCGTTTAAGGCAAGATGGATAAAACCTCTCTGGAGTCAGAGACCTTGGCACGTTACACATTGATATGATTCGGCAACTCGGGAGACCCTACCAGTCTTTTCTTGTTAGAAGAGTATGGTGTACAAGCGATAAAAAGTAAGGAAACCAAATGCCGGTGTAGGGAGTCGGATAGCAGCGTAGTACCAATGAAGTTGGGTAATGCCGATGGAGGAAAGGCTAGCTACCAGTTATCACCCTTGCTAGGGACCCATTTACTACACACAGAGGTAGGAATAATAAATGGAGACAAAACTAGTAAGGATAGCAGAATTAGCAAAATCTGATCCTAAGAGATTAGCAAGGTTTTGTGAATGGTAACTAGGAGGAGCCGTGTGCGTTAATAGCGCAAGCACGGTTCTGTGAGGGGGAGGAACACAATCTACCGTAAGGTAGAGAGGTTCCTTTCTACTCGACTAGTTGAAAGTGTTGTTTGATCTTTGTTCAACAATCTGGCCCAATTGTTGAACAAGGATTGTAGTTAATTATGGTTTTACATATTGATACATGGAAGAATAAGACTTTATCTATTATCTTTACTAATCAACTGCCCCAGTTCGTTTTATTTCTAACGTTATATTTGGTTTGAACTTTAATCTGGAATACTTTTCTCTCAAATCTTCTTCATTAGTATTGGAATATTTTCGAATACTTTTTATTTTTCTTCCAATGCCAATTGGATCAATTTCTAATTTCCTAAACACCTCAAGAATATCCCCTAATTCTTTGTTTAGTTCTTCCTCAAGTATTTGCTCCAATTTTTTTATGGATTCCTTATTTTTTAAAGTCACACCAGGCTGTAATTCTATAGTTGAAACTGAAATAGTGGCGTTTAGGTTTACCGCCTCTTCTTTAGAAAATTCAATTTTTCCACGGTACTTTATTGGGCGAATGGTAATATTAAATTTATCTCCTTTTGTCTTTTCGACTAGTGTTACTCCCTTTTTTTCTAAAACCTCAACAGGAATGTTAAATGTTATATCTCCCAAAAAAGCATCTCTTTTAGTGAATAATTTTATGAACAAGGTTTTTTTCAAAGAGATAGAACCCACCATTTTATCATCCTTAAATAATGCAACACTATTGATATAGGGGGCTACACCCTTCTTATTCGCTATAATAGGTAAGGTAGGATCGATACCAATATCATATAGTGAGGAGAAAAAATCGTGCAAGTTGGAGTCTATTAACATTTCCTTCCTTTCGTGTTTATCTAATAATTGGTAAATATATGATCCCATGTCAGGGAATTCTTCATAGTTATTATTATTAATCGTATCCTCAGCATTGTTTGTAATTGACAAAAATATTAAAGACCCAATGCTGGTGTCACGTTGCATGGTATCTAAAAAAGAAGCAATTCCTAACATTTCAGTCATATCTTTATCAAATAATATTGTCCTTAGTTGTCCAGAAGTAATGTCGTGGCTTGTCCGTTGTTCTAACCTTTGTCTTATTTGTTTGCTTGTCGTTCCGACGGCAGAAATGGTTACACTTGTCTTTTCTTCTTTAGGGTCGAATTGTAACAAGCTAATTGTGCCTTTGTATGTATCCTCATCAAGTAAGTCATAACCAATAATTGTTGAAATCCCTTGCCTTTCTAATATTTTATCAGGGGGCATACATGCAGTGCAGAGAAGGGAACACAATAGAATAAACCATTTTTTCATTTTTTCAACTCCGTTAAGAACGTGAAAAGATTTTAGATTTAATGATTGAAATGAAATATAAGAATATCGGATAGATAAACCATAGGTAAAAGCCAACCTGACCAACTTGATCAAAAAAAAGGTTATTGTCGACTCTTTTTGTGATAAAAAGACTGGTAATAAAAATGATGATAGAAATTACCCATATTCCGTGTTTTTGTTTTAAGTGAAATATTTGTTTAACTCCTTTTGAAGAAATAAATAGGTATATACATAAATTCGGAAAAATGACTATTATCCATAATGAAACGGCTATAAATTCAAAACGCTCAATAAATGGAAAATGGACAGAACTTATCATACTGACAATAGGCCAGATATGCCTTTCTAATTCTTTTGGGCTGAAAAATAATATAGAAATAACAGTTGAAAATAAAATAAGGAGGGTGGTAAACCAAACTGCTAATTGACTGAAAAAAAGTATTTTATTTTTCTCCTTTAGAAAGGGAAAAATAAAATATAAAGTCTCAAAACCCAACATGGTATAACTACTTTTAAATACTCCTTTCATCAATTCTGAAGGGGAAGCAGACAGGATAGGTAAAATTCTAGCAAACTTTATGGAGTCTAGTGGTTGATACATCACAAATACCAGCCATATAGTCATTATAAAGGATAAGAAGCATATCCCTGCAATTACTCTGAATCCACCTGATACTGCATAAATGGTTAGTAATAATAGTACTAAAGTGGCTCCCCATTCATAAAATCCTTCATATCCCCATGTTAGGGACAATTCTATATAACCAATGATGATAGAGTAATTGGCTGCAATGAAGTAAATGACAATAAAGGTATTGATGATACTACCTAGAAAGCGACCAAACAAAATTTCGTGTATTTCATAAAGATTACAGTTTTCATATTTATTTAGTAAGCTAATCATAATCCAAGTGATAAGACTAATGTATAGACCAGATAGTAAAATGGACATCCATGCATCTTGCCTAGCTTCAAGATAAATAATTCTAGAAACACCAAGGATGCCCATCCCAATTTGCGAAGTGTGTATGATAAAGAAAGCAATATAGGCGTTTACAAAACTAATATTTGATTTCATTATCCACCTCAAAATTCATCCAAATCTTTTTCTGTTTTTTTAGATTTCCACCTGGTGCGGATTGCATTTAATGGACGATTGACAATAGGACGTCTCATATAAAAATGATGTGGGAGACGTATTAAGAAATATTTTAAATCCTCGATCCTTAACGGGTATAAAGGTGCAAGATAAGGTTTGTTTAATGATGTCAATTTTAACAAGTGGACCATCAGTACACAGACACCGATAATAATTCCATTTAATCCCCAAACACCAGCTAGAATGATGAAAGGAAATCTGGCAACTCTTATAGCAGTCCCCATTTCATAAATAGGAGCCATAAACGCCCCCAATGCACTAAATGCCACAATAATAATTAGAATATTACTAGTCAAGCCCGCCTCCACAGTTGCTTGGCCAATAACAATCCCTCCAACAATTCCCATTGTTTGACCAACTTTTGAAGGAAGGCGTGCCCCTGCTTCTCTAAGTAATTCAATTAAAAATTCCAATAAAAGTGCTTCTAGCAAAGGGGGGAAAGGAACTTGTGAACGGGATTGACCAATTATTATTAACAATTTAGATGGAATAAGTTCAAAGTGATAGGTAATGGTTGCAACATAGAATGCTGTAAAGAGGAGTGACCCAACCATAGCAAATAATCGTATAAATCTAATAAAAGTACTTAAGGACCATCTTAAATAAATATCTTCTGTTGATTCAAAAAATGATAAAAAATTAGCAGGTCCTATAATGGCAACGGGACTTCTATCTATTAGAACACCAATCCTTCCGTTTAAAATAGAATAGAGGAATCGATCGGGCAACTCTGTTAATATAAACTGTGGAAAAAACGAGTAATGATTATCTTCAAGACATTGTGCTAATACTGAACTGTCACTTATATCGTCAGTTTTTATTTTTTCAAACCTTTCCTTAAGTGTTTTAAGTATGTCATCATCCGCTATATCTTTAATATATATAATTCTTACTTGCTTTTTAGCACGTTCTCCTATTTCTAGTTCATCTGTACACAAATTAGAATCTTTTAGATTTTGTCTTATAATTTTTATATTTGAAGTTAATGATTCTGTAAATGATATTTTAGGACCGTATACCAATGATTCTGTTTCAGCTTTCTCGATAGACCTTTCAATAGGGTTAGTGCAATTTACCATAAATGCTTTACTTTCGACTGATAAGTAAATATAAACGAATCCATTTAAGAGGGAAGAGATAACCTCTTGTTCATCAAAGTTTGTCTTTACTTCGTCCATTGGTATGTTTTTCAATAAGTAAGAGAAAGTTATGTATTCTATTGGAAGTTGTTGAATGTATTTAATTACATACTCATTTAGAAACTCATGTTTAATTAAATTTTTCATAAAAATAACTTCGAGACAATCTCCACCAACTTCAAGTGTTCTACACATTAAGTCTGGTGATTCGTTGAGGATGTATTTAATTTTTTCATAATTAGGGCAGTTATTTTTATTTAGATGGATTTTCAATTGAAACATATCCTTCAATAGATTTTTTTTAGTATTTGAAGTAGGCATCATTTTATACTTGTTTTAACAAAGAAGTAAGGATTGACCTTTGAATGTTTATTTGTAATTGAACAGAAAGTGATTTCTGGGACTAAAAACTGTGTGGAAACAGCATTAGTAGCTGTGTACTGTAAAGAGGGTGAATAAAAACCTCACTTAGATACATTACGGAGAACCGTATCATGAATAACGGTAAACTAAAATCATTTTTGGTGATAAGGATTGTTTATGATTTTGTATAAAACTATATGGTGAGCGATAGTTTAAAGCATTACGTCAGTTGGAGTATTGCACTCTTTTGTTGAACTAAACCAGCTAATAGTTTGTCAATATTTTTCAATAAAAATTTAAAATATCTCATGCTATACTAAAAATGTGCATGCCAAATAACCTTCCGTTAGCCTAATTTTGGAAGGTTTTGTGTTATTTAGTTAGATATAGGTTTTAAGCTATATCTTGGAAAGTCGTTTTATTCTTTAAAAGGGCAAAAATCCAATGTAAGAGCTTATTAACACATGCAATAACAGCTACTTTAAAGGGTTTTCCTTCTTCACGTTTTTTATCATAGAACTCTCGTAATTTCTTATTACGAGGAATAATTTCATCACTTGTTTTGCTTTTACGACAGTCACGTATAGAACAACGAACAGCCATATATAGGGCGTGGCGAAGCCTGCTGGACCCTCTTTTTGTGATTCGATTCCTGGTAGCTGTAAACTTACCTGATTCAAATACACTAGGGTCAACACCAGCGAAAGCTACCAGCTTTTTAGGATCAGTAAATCGATCTATCTCCCCAATTTCTGAAATGATCGTTGCAGCGATCTTTTCTCCGATACCTGGGATAGATTTGATAATATTATATTCTTCAACTTCTTTTGCGAAGGCATCTATCTCTGACTCTAACTTGGATAGGTGCTCTTTGTATTGAAGAATGATGTTTATATACATACCAAGACTCAAAATATGACTCTGATACAAAGTCTTTTCAAACGGATTTCGGTTTGCGGCAGCTTTGAGTTGAATAGCCTTTTCATTAGCCCATCTGTATGAACGACTTTTACATAATTGAGCGATTTTGTCAGCTATGATTTCTACACTTGCCTCTAATACATCTTCAGATGAGGGAAACTCTGAAAGAGTTAAGAGTGATACTACTGAATATAAGTCGCCAAAAACCCCTCTATATTCAGGAAAGACCTGGTCCAAAATGGCTTGAAATTGTAGCTTTGTTTGGATTAATACCCCAGTTATATTCTCGTGCTGTCTTGTTAGATTTCGAAGGTTTAAAAGTTGAACTCCTCGCTTTTTATATGGCTCTAGTTCTTCTTTATAAAACAGTTCGCAGAGAAGATAAGCATCAACCGCATCTGTCTTTACCTTCCTAAGACTTGAACTTTTAGCCTTATAAGAAATCAATGGATTAATAATAATCATTAAATATCCACGGTCCTCTATGTATTGAACAACAGAGGAGTGATAATGTCCTGTTGCCTCTAAAACAACAGGTGGTTTCTTACCTGTTTCTCTCTTAACTTCCTCAAGAAAATCTACAAGTAAACTTAGACCTTCTAGAGTATGAGAAACTTTAAAACTCTTACGATATGGTTTGCCTTTATCCAAAAATGTTTGTACCTGACTTTCCCCTTTTGAAATATCCAGACCAACGACTGGATTCATTCTCAATCACACTCCTAAACTAGTAATTTGCCAGTACCCCTAATTCCTCCATGCAGTGTCACAGCTTCGCTTGTTATACGAGATCCAAGTCCCAACCAGCCTCAATCATGTTTCTACAAGTAAGGGGGCGAACCGTTTAGTTGACGGGGTCGAAGGCCCCACGAGCAGTTACGTTCTACCCTGGCTACTGATATAATAAGACCAAATAAAAAATGGTCAACCAGAAATATCTGGTGACCTTATAATACGAACGAAGCAGTATAGTTGAATAAAGGTATAAAAAGAATGCAATAGTTTTCATTTTACTTAAAAACTGTATGCTAAAAAAACTAAGCATTCTTATTATATAAACAATAACATGAATGTAGGCTTTTTTTCATACATTAATTTGGGAGGTGATGAAATGGCAAGAGCAAGAGCTAGAAGTCATGAAGTAGATGAAATGGCAAGAATGATGAGAGCAGAAGCAGAAGGCGAAGGAAAGCAAGGAATGTTATATGTTGGAAATGTAATAATAAATCGTGTTGTAGCACAATGCTTAGATTTCAAAGATGTAAACAATATTCATGATGTAATATTTCAAATACAAGGAGGAAACTATTCTTTTGAAGCAGTGCAAAAAGGGAATGTTTTTTATCAAAGATCAAGAACTTCTGAAAGAAGATTAGCACAACAAAATATAGATGGTTGGAGAGATCATCCAGCGAAATATGCTCTTTGGTATTTTAATCCAACGGCGCCAGGGTGTCCTCCTACATGGTACGATCAACCTCAATCTGGTCAATTTAAAGAACATTGTTTTTATGAACCAAAAGCTGGAACATGTGATAGTGTTTATAGCGGTTAAGCTTACTCTTTGAGTAAGCTTTTTTACTTATTTAGAATATTTACACAAAATTAAATAAAAGTTTTAGTAATATTTTTTATCCAAGAAAGCAAGATTGTGAAATATTGTACTTAAGCTAACGGGTGCTTTAACACAATAAGGAAAAGAAATAAAGACCTAAACCAAAGTAAAGTAAATAGTGTAAGATAAATATGTGAACGGGTTACGTTCACACGTTTTCTAATTTTTCTATTTAACATAAAAGGAAGTTTTGGTATGGCTAGTAAAGTTAGCAAAGAATACTGTCTTGCTGCGGTTAATCCAAAATTGGCACAAGAATGGCACTCCAGAAGAAATAATTCTCTCACACCGTTTGATATTCCCCCAAATTCTCATAAAAAAGTTTGGTGGAAATGCCAAAAAGGTCATGAATGGGAAGCTAGATGTGCTGACCGAAACAGAGGGCAAGGTTGCCCCGAATGTAGTAATAAAAGAGTGGGAAAAGATAATAACTTAGCAGTCACACACCAACACATTGCTTCTGAATGGCATCCTACCAAAAATAAAAAAACTCCTTATGAGGTTACTTACGGGTCACAACAAAAAGTATGGTGGCAATGTCAAAGAGGACACGAGTGGCAAATGCCCGTAAAAGCACGTACAGTTGACCAACAAGGTTGTATTAAATGTAAACAAGGGTTTCAAAGTTCAATTCCTGAGCAAGCTATATTTATGTATGTAAAACGAGCCTTTCCCGATACCGTTAGCCGTTATAAAGTAAATGGAAAAGTGGAAGTGGATGTTTTTATTCCTTCTTTACAGTTAGCAATTGAATATGATGGAAGGGTCTATCACCAAGATAAAAAGCAGAAAGATTTTCAAAAGAATCAGTTTCTGAAAGAGCAAGGAATCAAGTTGATAAGAATTTTAGAGTTTGAGAAAAAAAGAAATTTAATGCCACAGACCGAACACCCTAACACATTTATCCATGCTTTTAATAAGCATTATTCAAAAGAATATTTTCAAAGTCTTGACCTAGCCATTTTGTATATTCTTAACTTCATTCAAAAAAATCTTGGTGTAAAACTCTGTTCAATTCTAATTATTGATTCTTATTCAGAAAGAACGGCAATTTACGGTCAGATCTCAACCACAACTTGGGAAAATAGTTTAGCTTTATGCCATCCCGAATTGATGAAAGAATGGAATTATGAAAAAAATCACGGTCTTTCTCCTTTTAAAGTACCAAGGGGAGCAAAGCAATCGGTTTGGTGGCGATGTGAGAAAGGACATGAATGGGAAGCAGTTGTATCTAATAGAACAAAGTCTATCAATCCCTCTGGATGCCCCGATTGTTATAGAGATTTGGGGGAGAATACACTTGTTCATACACACCCCGACTTAGCAAATGAATGGAACTACAAAAAGAATATTGGCAAATTACCCGAACAATATTCTTTTGGTTCTCATGAAAAAATATGGTGGAAATGTCCGAACGGTCACGATTGGGAAGCCCATATTTATAATCGGACAAGAAGCAATAAAAATCCTTCCACCTGTCCGAAATGTAGAAGTATTGCTTTTACCCATCCACACTTAGTCGAAGAATGGGATTATGAGAAGAATGGAATTCTTAACCCTTGGGAAGTGACGACCAAATCAGCACAAGAAGTTTGGTGGAAATGTAAAGAAGGGCATGAATTTAAAGCCATTGTTTACAATCGGACAAGAGAAAAAAACGCAACGAATTGTTCTATCTGTTTAAAAAACAGGAAATTAGGAGCAAAAAGTTTGTTACAAAACACCCGCATTTATTAAAAGAGTGGAATATGGTTAGCAGTTTTTATCAAAGAAAGCAAGGTTGTGAAAAATTGTACTTAAGCTCACGGGTGCTTATGTTCAATAAGAAATTTTTAAGACGACAGTTATTCTGTCGTTTTTATATTACACCTTATTAAATTTTAAACATTTCGCCGGGAGCTAAGTGATACCATTCGCCATTGTCATAATAAACTTTTAAGTATCCTTTTTTGGGGTGATTCCATTTAAAATAAACTTCTAATAGTTCTTCATGATTATCCCATTTAAACTCGATAATTTTTTCTCTGGAGTGCCTCTTTTTCCATTCTTCATCCATTGTAGAAGTATGAGCTTCGTATGTTTCCTCGAAAAGCTCTTTTTGCTTAGCAGTTAGCTTATCGTAACCCTGCATTATACATTCTCCTCAGCCAATTAGACTATTGAACTAAATTTCATTTTTTGTTCATACCGAGCAAGTGTAGGGAATTTTTTTTGATTAATGAACTGATAGTATTTACGAACAGCATTCCCATGACTGCCCTGTGTATTTACATCAATTGATTCCCTTAATTTCTTTAGTAACTCATAAGTAGCTTTGTCATTTTTAACAACTTCATCTAGGTTAACACGGAATAACTCTTCTACTCTTCTTGCTTTACTTATTCTGGATCTTACAGCCTTAATTTTACTCTCAATGTTATTATCTTTTTCTAAAAACGAAATGAACTGTTCTTCTCTCATTTTTATTCACCTCAATATGATTCTTTATGTTAATTTTAACCTAAAAAATGGTAGTCGTCACTTGATGATTATACAGTTAACAACCACCAATAATCATTGATGGTCAAGGAGAGTTAATGCTGCCATCTTGTTAATAAGTTTCCACTGGTCTTTTGTAGTAAATACGATATGCATTTCCCGATTCATAAATTATTGCTTAAGAATTTTGTGGTAATCTGTAAGTCATTTTTATTGCGCTAGGGAACTAACGTTCGGTATGATTAGAGGAAAAAGGAAGTGTTACTGTGGAACTGATGATAGCGACATTGCCAGCTAAATTTGTTTTATTGGAAAGAGCACATCTCGTTTATGATGGTACTCTTTTTATCCAAATACGATTTAAAATGTATTATGACCATGAGAAGTATATTTTTAAATTAAGTAATTTAATAGAACCTGATATGTCTGAAAACTTTTCAATTCAATGTGAATACCATTCGGAGTTTTACAAATATGAACAACCTGAAAACTTTATGAGAGTCATTGGCATGAAAAAAGTGTTTTCTTTTTTTAAAAACGAGGTATTTTCAATGATTGAGAAGGATTTAGAAACAGAAGTGGAGATGGCTCCTTTTCGGTTGATGCTGTTACCATTGTAGGAGGAGGTTGTTATTAATGAAAAAACATGAATTGCCATCTATCAAGGAAATAGTAGAAATGAACAGAATTGAGCGGGTAGCAAAAAGAAAAGAATCAAAAGCAAAATCAGCGGAGTTTCAGAAGAAACTGAGACCAATGATAGATAACCGTTCGTTGGAGCAAATGATTGAAGATAAGAAAGATAGTGACATAGAACAATTTGATGAAGCATTAGAAGTCATTGAATCTGTAAGGGCAGAAATAAAGATTTTAAAAATTAAACCGTCGAGTAAAATTCTCCAAGAGAGGAACAACTTTTTCAAAGAAAGAAATGCAGCCGTTATTGTAAAAGCCAAAGAGTTCTTAGCAAAGAAACGAAATAAAAGAAAAAATGATTAGTATTCGGCTGAGATTACTGTGGTAAAGGTAATGAATATAAGGAAATAAATATAAGGTTATCAAAAGAATTCGGACTTAATCTTACTTTCATAGGCGAAAATAGCTCCTTTTTTTATTTTTATGTATCATTGGATATTTTATCGAAGGGCACCTGAAAGTTAAGAAATGACCCTAATTTCCTCTTTATGAATGAACCTCATGTCTTAAAGTTCCTCTAACTAATAAATTTTCAATTAACGATTATATAGTTAATTTTTCAACTACAATACTTTTTATTGACCTAAATGAAATCGATGATACTATATTAAAAAATTCAAGTAACAAACAAGGAAAATCATTTTTACTTAAAAATCTATAGTTTACAGTAAAATTAATTTGGAGGAAGAAATGCTGGCAAAAAGAGAATATCGTATCTGTTCGGAGTGCGGAAAAAAATGTATGAAGGCTACTGTATAGAAAATGGGCTTTTTTACTATTGTAGTGATGAATGTCTTGAAGAAAACATGACAATGAGTGAGTATGAGGAATTATATGATGATGGTGACGGAGATTCTTACAGGACTGAGTGGGATGATGAGGTAAGGGACGATGAGCAAGATAATGATTAAGTAAATAATTGCATGGATGTTTAGAAATACTTTGGAACAAAGATAATATAGGAAAATTGAACCCTACAAAGAAAAGGGTTCTTTTTTGTTCCGTTTCAAATTTAATAACAGCCAATAAAAAGGATTTAGTACATTAGAATAGTGTTTACAATGATGGTATTTCTGATCAAAAAATTTCAAGGGCATAGTAGGAAGTTTCTCTAATCCCCCTCAAAACAGTGAGTGAATGGCTGATTGTTACTGTAACCAAAGGGGCTAGAGAAATAAGGCGTAATATACAAGCTTTGAATACAATCGTGTATGTTACATCTTATTATAAAAATATGTTTTTCTATTCATCTCTTTTTTAGTTAAGTAAAATTAACCATAAGTAATTCCTTATGAATTAGTTGATAATTATTATTTAATAATTTTTTTTACATTTTCTACTATATCATCTATTGTATTTAAAGCTGTGTTAAGGGCTAATTTACCAGCTAAGGAATAACTGTATTTCTTTACTTGGTCTGCTGTAACATTGTGCCAAATAGGTAGTAACATTTGATTCCCGGTTGTACTTTCTTTGTTTAAAAATCCGTCGAGTTCATAATTGGTCCAATACTTCTCTATGAAACTCGGAGAAATAATTACTATTCCATACTTGGATTTAGCAAGTCCTTTATCGATTTCTTTTCTTATACTTTGTCCCCAACCTATGCTGTCCGTATCATACCAGATTGTAACACCAGTTGATTTCAACTTTTCCGCCAATTCCGAAACATAACTGTCTTTATCATCCGTAGAATGGGATATAAAAACATCATATTCCTTAGATTCTTCTAATTCATAATTAGGTAAAGAAGTCAGTCTTTCCAGGTCGGATTTTTGTTGGGAGAATAATTCATTAAACTTATCTTCCTGCTGAGCATATACTTTTTCGACTTCTTTTTGTTGTGTCTTACTTAGTTCTGATAATGCTTTATTTAATTCCATATTTTTTTTAGATAATTCAGTCATAAATTTTGCCTGGTCTTCTTTTGCTTTTTGAATTTTTTTATTTTCACGCTCTATTTCTTTTAATTTTGAAGAAATTGTGGATGTGCTCTTCGTTCTTTTTAACGCTGAGTTAGCACTATTTATTTTTTTTATTGAGTTACTTTCGTCCTTCACTGCACTTGCCCGTTTCCCTTCTAATCCACTTATGTCTAATCGTAGCCTTTTTATTTTAGATTCCATTAACGATATACTTGGCATTATTTGTGCTTCAATCCTTTGTAATATTTTTATAATTCAAATCAATACAAATTAAAAGTAAACCCTGCTGTCTCCATATCTATCCTATCATTTTTTCCTTTACTTAACACACATTAAATAAGCATGAATCATTTTATAGCTAAAAACCAAGACTATTTATTAGGCTTGGTCAGATTTTTATTTACTTCTCTTATCGCATATTTTATTTTTTTATTGAAATCCTTAAGCGCCAATCGCCGTTTTTTACTATTGTAAATCATCATTATGGCTTTTTTTTCAGAATTAAAAGGCTCTTCTTTTTCAAGTGCTTGTAAAGCCTCATTTCTTTTGAGCGACTGCTTTACTAACCTGTCAAATTCCAAATGAACTTGCTTTTGTTCATCCTCTGGTAATGTTCTTAAAAAGTTATTTACTTCATTGCTGCCAAACTTCCCGCGATAACACCAATAATACCTTTGTTTTCGTCTGGGTGTTCGAAATGCTTTAGGTCGATAGCACCAGCTGTAAACATAGAAATTATGATTAATCTCCTTTATACACCAGTTTTTGAATTTTCCTGCTTTCAAACAAAATCACTCCCACAATTTTTAAAATTGTAGCAGCTATTAAAATTTTGTGTTATATCTCATTCACTATGCGGATTTTTCACATTTTTTACTAGGTAATGACAGTTAAAAAGGACAGTTAACTAGAAATATATTTAAGCAGATAAAGCCTTATTTTTAAGTGTTTTATTGACAATATTTGAAGGTCATTATTATATCTATACAAGACATAACATTGATACTTATGTCTCCAGAATCTTACAATCATAAGTATAAACAATATATTGTGAAGGGTGATTGAATGATTGTTAATAGCTCGGCAGGTGTATATGGAATTGTCGATTTTAACACGAAGAAATTTTATTTTGGATGCTCTAGGAAAAATATGTATGACCGGGTTCGTAATCACATGTGGAGGATCGAAGATGGCAGCCATGAAAGCAAAGGATTGAACCTTGCATTCGCACATAACCATGAGCTGGAATATGCCACCATATTAAATTTCCCCAAAGGGACTTCTCCAAAAAAGATTCGTGAAAAAAGAAATCAGTTAATTCATGCTCTAGTAACATATAACAAGAATTTCGGATTCAACGGACCAATAAATGCATCAAATCAAGTGGTTCACTATGATATAGGGCTTTATATCATTATCGTTTTAAATAAAAATAATGGTCTAAGGAAATTCTACATTGGACAATCAACTGAGATAAGAAAAAGGTTAGAGAAGCACCAGTATGACCTAATTATAGGTAATCATCAAAATACTCAATTGCAAAATGATTTTAATAGAAAAAGAATGTATGATTTTGAGTTTAAGCCCCTTTTAACATTTGGGAAAAACGAGATAAGTCAAGTTGAATTAAGTAAATTGGAAGTACACTTAATATTTATTTTAAGAACATATATAGATAATTATGGATATAACAAAAATGCTAGGGGGATTTGTGTCCATAAAAGATAGTTTTTAATGCAGTAGCAATGTTAGAGTATCATTTGTAAATATAATAGGAATTATGACGCATATCCATAATAATTTGGACTTAAAAAGTGAGTTAATGAGACATACCTGAATTTACCCATGAATTCATATAGGCATATTATAAAATTAAAAAGGGACAAACTCCTCCCGATTTTTTTAGTAATCTAACTATTCATAAACCGTCTTATCGATACCTAGGAAGGGAGAAAAATCCATGAATTTGGGATTGAAATTAAGAGAAGTGAATACTCTCTCAACTGAGATGCTGGAACTTCAGAAAGAAGCAAAAATACACCTAGCAAACTCCAAATCCGAAAACACGAAAAATGCTTACGGAATTGACTGGAAACAATTTTTCGAATGGTGTCAGAAGAATGGGTTAGAAAGTCTCCCAGCTGACCCAGAAACCATCGTGTACTACATTACGTTTTTAGGGAAGACACTTAAAGCATCTTCCATTAAACGAAAAATGACAGCTATCTCCCAACGACACGAAACAGCTGATTATCAAAGCCCAACCAAAACTGCACTTGTGAAAGGAGTATGGGATGGTATTCAACGAAATATTGGAGTTAAGGAAGAGGGGAAGGATGCCCTTTGGCTACATGAACTGCGCCTAATCATTGAAGCGATTCCTCAGAATACGCTAATTGGTATACGAAACCGGGCTTTGCTGGTTCTAGGATGGGCTGGAGCACTACGACGAAGTGAACTAATTAGTTTAAATGTTGAGAATGTTTACAAATCAAGAGATGGATTAATCCTTCATTTAGGTAGAAGTAAAACGGATCAAAAAGGAGAAGGGCAAGAAGTAGCACTGCCTTACGGAAGTAATCCGTTAACATGTCCCGTTCGCAGTTTAGAAGATTGGTTAGTTGCATCAGGAATCTTAGAAGGTCCGTTGTTTAGAAATATTAACCGGCACGGGAAAATACTACAGAGGTTAACTCCTCAATCGGTTCGTTTAATAGTAAAGGGTTGTTGTGAAAAAGTTGGATTAGATTCAGAAAGGTTTGGTGCTCACAGTTTAAGAAGTGGTTTTTGTTCTACAGCAGCAAGAGCAGGGAAAGCTGAACACCAAATCATGAAACAAACTCGACATAAGCGCTCCGATTCTTTGCAGCGTTACATTAAAAAGGCAAACTTATTTGAAGATAATGCAGCAAGTGGGATAGGACTATAATAATGAGGAAAAAAATAAAACAAATACTATTATTCCCAGGTGTATGTTTAAATATTTGTTTGAGAGCCTTTGTTCTCGTTCCCACTTTGAAAATTTTCTTCTTTACAATGAATGTATAGATTAGACTCCTGCTAGAACCAATTCTAGCAGGAGTTTGTTTTATTAATGACTCCTTTGTGGAAAAACTGTAAATCTTGTTTGGATATCCTATTATTCAATTGGTATTAGTAGTAAGTTAGAAAATTACTTTTAAGTGGATTAATGCCAAATATAAAGGATTATTGAAATTAATGTCGAATTTTTAGTGTGGACAAAAGAAATAAAAGAGGGATAGAGTATGAAACTTAAATGGGCACATTTATCGGATATACATCACTTATATAATAATTATGATACAACTGTAATGAGAGATAAATTAATTGATTATCTTAATGAAAAGAAAAGTGATATTGATTTATTATTTATAACAGGAGATATTGCCCACCAAGGAAGTAGCTATGGATCTGAAGTGGAGTCATTTTTAGACTCTGTTATAACAGCCATTGAAATTAGTAAAAAAAACGTATTTATCGTTCCAGGTAATCACGATATTAAAAGAAACCCAATGAATGATAGATTGACTGACCAAATTTTGAGTTCTCCAAATGCAAAAAATGAAGTCAACAGTTTGGATGTTGATACTTATAAATCTTTACTATCTAGTCAGGAGCCTTTCTTTAACTTTTATAAGAAATATATGGGTGAAGACTATCCAATGAATTCACTCCATTTTGTAAAGAAACGTGAAGGGTTTAATGTGGTACATTTAAATACTTGTCTTATTGCCGGAACAGCAGGAGTAGAAGGAAAAATTCTCGTTGGGTTAAATAAGTTGTATGAAGCCTTAAAACTATTGCCAAAGGATGATTCTATAAACATTGCAATAGGGCATCATACGATTGATTGTATTCACAAAGATGAAAAGGAGAGTTTACTTCACAGATTCTCAGACAGTCAAATTGATATTTATTTGAATGGTCATGTTCATAAAGCTGCTTATCATAACGATAGTGATAACTATAATAATATCACTATGTTTACTTCAGGTTCAGTATTTGTTGATGATTATGCTGACCCGATTATTATTACTGGAACTATCGATTCCAATTCTGCTAGTGGGGAAGTAATTTACCATAGCTGGAATAAGCGAGGTGAATACTGGCATCAGGATAACTCAGTAGGAAGAAAAGTTGTAGATGGAAGTTATAAATTTGAAATTCAGCGGCTAAAAAAAAAGATTGAAATAACAGATGATACTCATCTTGCAATTGATGAAGACGAGTTTCGAATGTTTTTGATTGAATTTCATACAATTGTAAATAAGGAATCCAATATCATCGATGAAGAATTTATTCCAAAGGATATCACTGAAAAATTTGTTAATATGCTTTGTTCCCCAACCGTGGAACGCCAATTTGACAGATGCTCAGTTTATTTTCCAAATGTAAATAAAATATTGGGTACAACTTCCTTCTTTAGCTTTGATAAACGTTTTATTATACCTGATGTTATTGTAACTGAGTATTTAAATGTGCTTTATAGCTATGACAATGGAGATTTGATTTTACATCATATGATTAATAATCTATTTAATAAATATAAAAGTAAAGTCAATTATTCAGAGGATCGGTTGAAGTCGTATATTCGAATACTAATTTTTTGGAGTATTTATGAATGTGATATTTATAATGAAGACAAAAGGCAAAGGGATGCTATAAATCAATGAATTTTTTTCTTTTATCAAAACATCAAACAATCGAAGAGAATGTCTTAGTTTCTTCCAAGATATTGTATGAGCTTCTTCATAAAAAGAAACACATTGACCAGTTATTTCTTGAATTTGCACAAAAACAAAACATAGTTTTGAATTTAAATATTGAAAGAGTTCTATACCTTTCATTAACATTCTTATATTCACTCGATTTAATATCTTTACAAAACAATTTAGTAATGAGGAAGAAATAAAATGATTCTTAAAAGGTTGCTTATATACAGCTTTCAAACAAAAGAAGTTCTAAAGGAATACATATTTAATCGATGTGGTCTAAACGTTATTTTTGGGTGAAAAAAAGGTGGAAGGTATAGAAGCTAATGGAGTTGGTAAGACCACAATGGTTGAGGCAATGAACTTTTTGTTAGGGGGTTCTTGTCCAAAAGACTTTATTGGAAAGCCCGCTCTAGCAGAAAAAGATATCTTACTAGTTCTTGAGGTATTTTCTGAAAATCAAAATATTTTCCTAGGAAGGCTCATTAATCAACCTGAAAAAGGATACTACCTGAGTGCAGAAAATGTATCATTTGATTTAAGAGATTGGATTGATAAGGAAGATAAGGATTTCAAAAAATATGTAAACGATGTATTACTTGGATTTACACCTGAAGAACCATCCTTTTCAGCACTTAGGGAATATATAATAAGGGATGAAAAAGAGGGTTTTACCAAAATAGGTCTTCCAAACAGAACCCCAATGTATGAAGCTATGTATCTAGCTTTCTTATTCAATTTACCTTATGACTTTGAAAAAGAAATTTCGAAATACAAGAAAAAACAAAAGGATTTAAACCAGAAGTTAAGTCTGATTAACTCTTTAAAGAATGAAGTTAGTGACCTAAAGTTACTAGAGAGGAAATTGTCCAAGGAAATACAAGAATTAGATGATATTATTGATAAAATAAAAATTTCAAAGAAATTTGAAAAGGAGGCAGAGGAATATCAGACCTACAAAGCTCAATTTAATGAGTTGCGAAATTCTCTATTTGAACTAAAACATGTAAAAAAACAATATCAAAATAATATTAATGACCTAGAAGCTAAGTTAGAAGAAATTAAACTGATTAATGACATTCAACCTTTTTATGAGCAATTAATTAATTTCTTTCCTGAGAAAGTTAAGCAGAATAAAGAAGAAATTTTTAAATTTTATAATTTCATGGTTGAAAGCAGAGGGAAATATTTCAATCATAAAATTAATGAAATTGATTATGATATCAAACAAAAGCAGAAAAAGCTTGATGAATTAAGTGCAAGACTTCAAAACTACACTAAATCTTTTAAGAATACCGATATCATTACAGATTTAACCAAGATAACGAATGATAAAGGTGTAAAATATGAAGAATTAGCTCAGATTCGAGTGAAAATTCATATGTACCAAGAAAAAACAGATGTAACTGCTGAAATCAACAGGATTAAGCAGGAAATTTTAAAGCAAATTGACATAAAGCTTGATATATTCAAGACCTATGAGAATTCTGTAAGAGATCTTAAAGAGTTATTTAATAGACTTGTGTTAGAAGTTTATGACGAGAATGGTGTATTAGATATTGAATTAAACAACAATACTGGCGTTAATGATACTACAGGTCGAATCAAAATAAATTGCAGAATAGATGATGAAAAATCTCACGGAAGACTGCATTTAAAAATCAATATGTTTGATTTGACTTGGTTTATTGATGGACTTAACAAAAGAGAAAACATAACATTTTTAATTCACGATGGTTCCTATTCAAAGCCAGATAGATTCGCCAAATATAGACTTTTAACATACGTTGATAAAGTGCTTAAAGAAATGACTAAGGGACAGTATTTCATTACAGTTAACGTTGACGAGTTAGAGGATACTGCTATAACCGAACTCTACAAAAATGAATCAGTTATTGCGAAGTTAATGCGTACAGAGGATAGTACGGAAAGATTTTTTGGTTTTAGATATACATCATAATGTTCCCTCTACATTGCCAGAAAAAGAACGCAAATAAAAACGGGTTTTCCAACTTTGCTTTTAAGAGAAAAAAGTTACCAATGTGTCGTTTAGCTTATTCCATGCTCATCATGTTTGGACAGATGCCTGTCGTAAAAAACTAATTATTTTAACATATAATGGTCCCTGCCAAATTAACTTGGTGGGGACTATTTTACTCTTCAATAAGGGATATTAAATAGAAATTATATATAAAAAAGTAAAAAAATAGTAAAATAGTTTTATTGAGAGATGATAGGGGTGACAATGTGGAATCGACATTATCAGCAGAGGAGAAACCAATACATAAAGTGTTTTCTGATGAATATTTGTTTACTATTCCTTCAGTTCAGAGACCTTATTCTTGGACAACGGATGTAGCTGAAGAACTTCTGAATGATTTAATAAATTATTTAGACCATTTTGAGATTAACGAAAAAAATTTTATTAATGTAAATGAGCCATATTTTCTTGGAAGTATTGTTTTAGTGAAGAAGGATGGTCCAAATTCAGATGTATTAGATGGTCAACAAAGGTTAACAACTGTTACGATATTATTAGCTGTCTTAAGGGATTATTTAAGCAAAGATTATGCAGATGAAATTGAAGAAATGATTGTTCAAAAAGGAAAAAAGATTCTAAATACCTCTGATACTTATCGACTTTGTTTACGGAAAAAAGATAATTATTTCTTTAAAGTATATATTCAAGAACGAGGAGGAACTCAAAGACTTAATAAAGAAACTCCGGTAAAAACAGACAGTCAAAGGCACATTCGGGATAATGCATTGCATTTTATAAATTGTTTAAATGACTTGGATGAACAGACCATAAAGGTTCTCCCTCGTGTTATTGCAACTCTTTGTTATATTGTTGTTGTTTCAACTCCTAATTTTGATTCTGCCTTTCGAATCTTTACGGTATTAAATGACCGAGGTGTAACTGCTAAACTATTATTAACAGTTTCCGCCAGATAAGTTTGAACACTTTTTTACCAAATTAATCCTCTACTAA
>NZ_JBUESO010000009.1:0-273127 GCF_055502545.1 Bacillus sp. CZDM1
GCCCCCTATTATTTCAATTAATAGGAGGTAATAAATTTATTTTTTTGCCTGTGGATACATATGCAATGCTAGTGGAGATTTTCCGCTTATGCATTGCAAATTCTTCTATTTTCAAATTTTCTGAGTCAATAGGCGGAATTTCTCCGCCTATTTAAGCCTTTTTTAGTTATATTTACGAGCTAAGCGGAATTTCTCCGTCTATTTATCAACTGGGTGCTTAACCTGATTCCCCGACCGATAAATGCGCGGACCCTCTTATTTGAATTGAACAATACTTATTGCCATCATAATAATGATGGCAATTGCTATGTATGTCGAAGATAATGAAATTTCGTAGAAGGCTTGATAAATAAAGAAAGAGACGTATGCCAATTCATACGTCAATTCTTGTGTCTATTAATATGAATGCACCTGAAAACGGAACCTTTTGTTAATCAAATGGCTGTTAGTTTTCTTGTTTCTCTTTATCAAACCAAAGCAGTTCTTGATCTTCTTCATCGCCATTATAGTTGATAAGAATCTCTTCGCCAGCTTTAATGTCTTTATAAGCAAAGAAATCAAAGGTATGGTTTGGAAAATTTATCTCATAAGTGGCATTTGGCTGATAAGAATGATTAAATAGCATTCCATAACCTAAGAGAAGGCATGTGTGGTTGATTCCATATTCAAACGCATAATCGGCAAGCAAGGTTTTTTCAATATGTTCATGCTCCGCATTTGGATAAGCGATAACGGGTGCTTCATGGATCAGTTCGCCTTTTTTTATATCACGTGTTGCAAATACACCTCTATTGAACTCCCCATCGCTGAGTTTTGATGTTTTTATTTCTATCATGATTGTCACCTACATACTTTCTTTGAAGTCAATTCATCCTATTAGTTTGACAGGTAATTACATTGAACGCAACCGTTTTCGGTTAACTCGCATGATAGTATGTCTAAAAAGCACAAAATTTACTCAGAACAGATAGTGATATGTTCAAATTTAGATACCTTAAACAAGCCTTTGTCCGTAAGCTTTAGTTCAGGAATGACGGGCAGGGCTAAAAAGGAAAGGGTTAAAAAGGGATTGAAATGACTGTTTGCTCCAAGCTTTTCGAGAGCAATATGAAGGTTATTTAGACTCGCATATATTTCCCGGTAAGGGCGGTCAGATATTAATCCTGCAATGGGCAACTCTAATGATGCGAGGATTTGGCCATCTTTAATGACAATCAGCCCGCCCTGCATTTTTTTAATCCTATTTGCCGCTAAAGTCATATCACGATCATTGGTTCCAGCAATAATAAGATTATGCGAATCATGGGCAATCGTGGTGGCAATCGCGCCATTTTTTAACCCTAAGCCTTTGACAATTCCTAAACCAATTTGCTTCGTCATATGATGGCGTTCGATTACGGCAAGCTTTAATTGATCAGCAGTGATAGAGGGCTGGAAGAAACCTTGATCGCAGATTTCCACTTCTTCCACGATATGTTGAGTAATAAGGCTATTAGGAATGATTTCGATGATATTTGCCTTTTTTGAAAATAAGGAAATATTCAAATTCATTTCTATGAGATCATCAAAATGGACTGACTTACCCAAACCATTCTTATGATTATTATTACAGTCAATAATCAATTTTCCATCTTCGACGACTGCCATTCCATCCTTATATACATGTGAGATTCTGATACTTTCAAGGTCCTCAACGAAGGAAAAATCTGCTTTATAACCTGCTGCGATGGCTCCCTTATCTTGGAGCCCAAAACATTCCGCGGCATTGATGGTAGCCATTTGAATAGCTGTTATAGGGGAAAGTCCTTCTGCAATCGCCAGCCTCACATTGTGATCAATGCTGCCTTCGAGCACAAGGTCATCTAGATGTTTATCATCCGTAACAAATAAGCACCTGCGGGAATTATACTGATTTACAACTGGAATCAAATTGTGTAAATCCCTTGCAACAGTACCCTCACGAATCATTAAATACATTCCACTCTTAAGGCGCTCTTTAGCTTCTAGTGCTGTGGTACTCTCATGGTCGGTCCGAATACCTGCAGCCATATATACATTCAAATCTCTCTTAGACAACCCCGCGGCATGACCATCGACTTTTTTACACAATTGTTTTGCGTCAGATATTTTATTCAGCATATCCTCCTCAGCATGAAGGACTGCAGGGAAATTCATCACTTCTGCTAATCCAAGGACTCGAGAATGTTGATAAAAGGGTTTTAAATTCTCCGCTGTTAAAATTGCACCTGAGTTTTCAAAGCTTGTCGCTGGAACGCAAGATGGAAGCATAATATAAAAATCGAAAGGAAGGTTTTCGGAAGAATCTAGCATATATTGAATACCAGCAGTGCCTAAGACATTTGCAATCTCATGGGGATCGGCAATAACGGTCGTTACTCCATGCGGCAGCAAGACTTTTGCAAATTCACTTGGTGTCACCAAGGACGATTCGATATGAACATGACCGTCAATAAAGGAAGGAAGTATATACTGACCGTTAGCATCAACAATATGTTTCCCTTCATATTCTCCGATACCTGCGAAATAACCATCCACAATGGCGATATCACCTTCGAGTATTTCCCCATTAAAAACGTCAACAATCCTGCCATTTTTCACAACCGTATCCGCAGGTTCTTTTCCTGAAGCCACAGAGATTCTTCTCCTTAATTGATTTCTCTCCATTGCCCAACATCCTCTACTATCAGATTAGTATTCTACTTTGTTCTTAGTGCTTTCCCAAGTTCGAAAAGGGAGATCACCATCGTCGGGGAAAATTTGCTGCATGGGTATTTTTCGATGTTCCATTGGGAGTTCAAGCTGCTCATAAATGAATTGATCATCAAACCCTATCTTTGCCGCATCCTGTTTCGTGCATGCATAATAAACGGCCTTTGGTCTCGCCCAATAAATGGCACCGATGCACATTGGACAGGGTTCACAGCTCGTGTAAATTTCACAATCAGTAAGCTGAAAGTCGTTTAAGTACTTGCAAGCATCACGAATGGCCTGGACTTCTGCATGTGCAGTTGGGTCGTTCGATGTGGTGACCTCATTTCGTCCAGTACCGATTATTTTCCCGTCTTTTACCACAATCGCCCCGAACGGACCCCCATGTTTGGATAGAACATTATTAAGTGCTTCATCAATTGCCTTTTTCATAAATTGAATATCTGACATGTAACCTCTCCATTCTTTCGTATTTTTTGATCGTTCAAAAGTGGTAATTAAAGACCCAAAGCTATAGTAGAGTATATGACCCTTATGTAAATACTATTTCGTCATTTCGATCGTATATTGAAAAATGACCGGACGAGTTTACTAATCAATAAAACTTACATTCATTGTAAGGTTCATAAAAATAGAGAATGAACAGTTGATGTATTTTTTGGAAGTCTAGAATATACATAGTTTTAACGGTAAGCCAGCTGGAAGTGAGGGGTGAAACGATGAATGTAAATGAATGGATGGAATGTGAGGAAGTAAATCAAATGAACAGGAAGGAGTTTATACAAAAAGTAGGCTGGGTGTTTGAACACTCACCGTGGGTGGCTTCTGCAGCGTGGGAAAATATCCCTTTTGAATCTCATGAACACCTTTTACAAACGATGATTGACATTGTTCAAAATGCGGAGAAATCTATGCAGTTAGCATTACTGCGTGAACATCCTGATTTAGGAACTAGATTGCAAATGTCTGAGATTTCTAAGAAGGAACAAGCTGGTGCAGGGCTTAATCAGCTTTCAAAGGAGGAATTTGAGGAGTTTGTTTCCCTCAATCGGTGCTATGTACAGAAGTTTAAATTTCCGTTTATTTTGGCCGTGAAAGGTCAAAGCAAAGAAAGTATTCTTGCTGCCATGAAGCAAAGAGTAAATAACTCTTACAATGAAGAGTTTAACATCGCGTTACTTGAAGTCTATAAAATTGCAGGCTTCCGATTGAATGATATGTTCAAAAGTTAATAGAATCTGTTTTTAAGAAGCATCTTCAGTCTGGAGTGACCGAAGCAAAGAAAAAGAAGAACTTTCGGTCAATGCAGGGTGTCTGGAGTGACCGAAACAGAAGGAAAATAAGTTATGGGTCAATGCAGATTTACCATAATCAATGTTTTCCAAGCCTTTCAAAAAACTAAAGGAGGCTTCAAATATGAAAAGAACGATGAGCTACGGAAAAGCAGATGTATGGGTTTATCGCACCTATGCTAAGCCGTTAACTGAAGTTCGCGCTATTCCCGAATCCACCTTCTCCGGCCGAAAAAACATTCTGTTTGGCATGAATGTAAAAGTCGCCGTAGAAGGTGAAGCATTTTTCCCCTCATTTAAAGATGGCGATAACACACTAGTGGTCGCTACGGATTCAATGAAAAACTTCATCCTCAAGCATGCAGGGGATTATCAGGGTGCGACACAAGAGGGATTCCTTGAATTTGTCGCCCATCGCTTTCTTGAAACCTATTCCCATATGACGGGCGTCAGCATTTCAGGAGAACAAATTTCCTTTGAAGAGCTTCCTGTTCCCACAAATGGAACGTTTGAACCAAGTCCGCTTGTATTTCGTTATTCTTTAAATGAACAGGCTGGTGCCTCTGTTGAGGTGAAACGTAATAAAGACGAAACCATCACTACCGATCAAGTAAGCAGTTTAAAGGGTCTGAAATTGATTAAGGTAAAGGGGAGCTCGTTCTACGGTTATGTGAAGGATGAATACACGACATTACCGGAATCCTTTGACCGCCCTCTGTTTATCTTTTTAAATATTGATTGGCGTTATAACGATCTCGAGGATGCTAGAGGAAATACATCTGATGGTTATGTGGCAGCAGAACAGGTAAGAGATATAGCTTACACGGTCTTTCATGAGGCAAACTCACCTTCCATCCAAAATCTCATTTATCGAATTGGTACAAGAATCCTAGAACGCTTTCCACAATTAGCAGAGGTTCGTTTTGAATCGAATAATCGGACTTGGGAAACGATTTTAGATGAAATTCCTGCTTCACAAGAAGGAAAAGTATTTACTGAACCCCGTCCCCCCTACGGTTTCCAATGTTTTTCGATGACGCGTGATGACCTAGATCCTAAAGAGGAACCAAGTAAATGACAGGGAAGCTCACAACTCATGTCCTCGACATAAGCATAGGAAAGCCAGCTAGCGGTGTGTTAGTGGAGTTAGTACGTGTTGGTCA
Source organism: Bacillus sp. CZDM1 (assembly GCF_055502545.1). NCBI lineage: Bacteria > Bacillati > Bacillota > Bacilli > Caryophanales > Bacillaceae > Bacillus > Bacillus sp. CZDM1. The sequence continues at coordinate 5,186 of NZ_JBUESO010000009.1, forward strand.
AAATAATGGGATAGAGACCATCCAATCTTCCTATACAAATGAAGATGGTAGATTAAATCATCCCTTATTGGAAGGGGAATATATGAAAAAGGGAATCTATGAACTGCATTTCCATGTTGGCGACTATTACCGAAATCGAGGAGCATCCACTGAAGATCCCTTCTTTCTAGACTGTGTGCCCGTACGATTTGGTATTTCAGAACCGGCTTCCCACTATCATGTGCCGCTTTTGATTTCACCAGGAGGGTATAGTACCTACCGAGGGAGTTAGGAGGAAAAATGAAAACAGAACTTTGGGTGAAAAACGGCTATGTTTTTACAGGCAGTGGATTTCGACATACGTGTATAAAAATTATAGATGGCGTAATAGAGGCTCTCTACGACAGTAATCACGAACCCTTGAAAGGAAACGATGTCAATATCATCGATGCAGGAGGTTACCTGGTTGTTCCCGGTTTTATTGATGCACATGTTCATTTTAACGACCCTGGCCGGACTGATTGGGAAGGAATTGAAACTGGCAGCCTTTCCGCAGCCATTGGAGGCACCACCACTATTTTTGATATGCCCCTGAATTGTTCTCCGTCCGTGACGAATGTGAAAAATTTGCACAATAAAAGTGAATATCTTACCTCTAAGTCTTATATTGACTACGCACTGTGGGGAGGCATGACGGGTAATAATGTTCAAAATAAAGCAGAACTAGCCCAAATGTCAAAGGGAATTATCGGGTGGAAAGCATTTATGTCAGATAGCGGCATCGATGATTTTCCCTATGTTGCACCAGAACAATTAAAACAGGCTATGAAGATTGCCGCAGACCAAAATAAAATCATCGCCCTGCATGCAGAATCGCAGGAAGACATTCATAACCTTACTACCTTTTATAAAAATCAATATAACATGAATGAGCGAAAGGCATTTCTCGCCAGCCGGCCAATATCTGCTGAAGAACAGGCAGTAATTTCTGCACTGGAGTTAGCCTCAAAATATGGTACGGCAATCCATTTCGTTCATATCAGTTCACCAAAAGTAGTAAAAACAATTCAACAAGCAAAGAAAAGTGGAATAAACGTTACCGTAGAAACCTGTCCCCACTATTTAATTTTTGACGAAGAAGATTTCCTTAAAAAGGGTCCTATTCTTAAATGTGCACCGCCGCTTCGACCACGGGAAGAGGTAGAAGGATTATGGGAATGTATCACCAATGGCTGGATTGATACGATTGGCTCCGATCACTCGCCATGTCTTTATTCCATGAAAAATACTGATTCCATTTGGGAGGCATGGGGTGGAATCCAAGGTGTACAATTTACCTGGCTTGCTTTATTAGATGAGGCTTTGAAAAGGAGAATTCCACTTAAAGATATACTCCCGATGGGCACTGCTAATGTGGCTGATCGTTTTGGAATATCAGAGAAGAAAGGAAGAATTCGCCCTGGATTAGATGCGGATTTAGCCCTGATTTCATTGGACGAAACAACGTTTGCCGACCAGTCTTCGACTGCTTTTCGAAATAAATATTCTCCCTATGAAAATAGAACTTTTCTGATGAAAATAAAGAAAACCATTTTAAGAGGAAAAGTAATTTATGACGATCAAGCAGGGGGAACGGAAGAAAAGTATGGTCAGTATCTACAGCCAAGGAAGTGAGTTTATGGGTCAATTCCCCATTAATATAGAAGAGGCAATACAGTGGTTAGCTTCATTTGGGGGAGAGCCAGATGGAGGTGTAACTCGAACACTTTATTCCCAGCCTTGGAAAGAAGCCCAGCAAGCCTTAAAGGGATGGATGGAGGAAGTGGGGCTGCTATCAAATTATGATTCTATTGGAAACCTATTTGGGAGATTGGCTTCACCTAATCAAAATGCCAAGACTATTCTTATTGGCTCCCATGTCGACACCGTTAAATCAGGTGGTAAATACGACGGTGCATATGGAATTATAGCTGGAATCATGGCTTTAGAATTTTTAAAAAAGAAGTATGGACAGCCAGCCATTAATCTTGAGGTGGTTTCTTTTTGCGAAGAGGAAGGGAGCCGCTTTCCATTGGCATTGTGGGGGTCAGGCATGATGACTGGTATATATTCTTATAAAGATATTGTGGATATTAAGGATTCGGAGGGAATTAGCTTTGAAACAGCCATGATGGCTGCTGGATTTAGAAATTCTGAATACAGGGTCCGAAAGGATATTCAAACCTTTATTGAACTACATATCGAGCAAGGACCCACCCTTGAAAAAGTAGAAAAATCAATTGGAATAGTAAAAGCCATTGTCGGTCAAAAACGGTTTCGGATTAGCGTGAACGGAGAATCTAACCACGTTGGTACAACTTCAATGAAATGGAGAAGAGACGCTCTTCATGGGGCGGTAAACATGATTCATGACTTATATGAAAGTGTGAAGCAATACGACGAAGATCTGGTAACAAGTGTGGGGCAGCTCTTTGTGGAGCCCAATGTGCCCAATGTAATACCTAATCAAGTTCAGTTTACAGTCGATGCGAGACATCCGAATGAATCGGTTTTACGCTCATTTTGTCAGCAATTCCCCCAGAAGTTTCAAGACAATGCGAAAAAACTAGATTTGGATATCCAAGTGGAGATGTGGCATGAGGTTCACCCTGCCCAGATGGATAGCGGGCTTAATGAAATCATCCAAAGTATCTGCACACGGAGTATGACTTCCTCCCATTGGATGAATAGTGGTGCAGGTCATGACGCTCAGCTGTTTGCACGAGTTTGCCCTACAACCATCCTATTTGTACCTAGTCAGGGCGGCATTAGTCATTCACCACTCGAGTATACGTCGACCAAAGACTTAGAAACAGGTTTAGAGGTACTTATACAATTATTACATCAATTAGCTTACTAGCACGGAGGAGGTTTTTTTTTGAATCAGGATAAAGCAAAAATGGTGCAGTGGATACAGGACCAGGAGGAAGGTTTAATCTCCTTTTTAAAAAAATTAGTTCAAACAGCTTCGGATAATCCAGCTGGAGATTGTTTACTTATAGCCAGTGTTTTAGAGAAACAGCTTCAGGAACTCGGTTTTGAAAATGTATCTCTTCTTGAAGTAGATGAAGAAAGTGTTAAAGCAAATGGGATGATTAGTATGGCTAACGTCCTTGCCCCCACAGTTTTTGGAGAAGGGACAAATGTTGTTTTAAACGCGCACGGAGATGTGGTTCCACCTGGATTAGGGTGGAGTGTCGACCCCTATGGAGGAGAAATTATTGATGGAAAAATTTATGGGCGGGGAGTAGCTGTGTCAAAGTCTGATATTGCTGCTTATACCTACGCTGTACTTGCTTTAAATCAGGTCAAAGAAAAGCTTTCTGGAAGGGTGGACCTGGCATTTACGTTTGATGAAGAGACAGGAGGAGAAATAGGTCCTAAGTGGCTGCTTGACAGAGGTTATATCAAGCCTGATCAAGCCATTGTTGCAGGGTTTACTTATTCAGCTGTTAACGCTCATAATGGGTGCTTGCATTTTGAAATCACAACAACAGGAAAGTCCGCGCATGCAGCCCTGCCACATACGGGTATTGATGCGATTGAGGCGACTAATAAAATCGTAAATGGATTATATGAATATCGTAAAAAACTGGCAGAAATAAAATCATCTATCCCAGGCATTGACTTTCCGACCTTGAATGTGGGGCTTATTTCAGGCGGGATCAATACGAATGTTGTACCAGATGAATGCACGATTAGAGTGGACCGACGATTAATTCCTGAAGAAGACTTTATTGCCGCAGAGAATGAGTTCAGGGAACTAGTTCATCAAGCAGTATCAGATATCCCAGGCATCAAAATTGAAATCAAGAAAATCCTTCATGCTAAAAGTTTTGGGCCAACTCCGGAAAATACGCCATTAGTTCAAGCCTTAGCTGCAAACTGGCATTTGATTTTAAAAGATGAAAGTGAGTTACCTGTTTACGGAGTACCACTATATACAGATGCCCGACACTTCTATGCTGCAGGAATTCCTACGATTATGTTTGGAGTAGGACCCAAAGTATTAGAAGAGGCAAACGGCCATCGAGCAGATGAAAATATTCGACTGTCTGATTTACAGGCTGCAACCAAAATCGTCGCATGTACCCTTTATGATTTATTAGCAGAAAAATAAATTCAAAGAGCCAACTAAGTTTGTTGGCTCTTTGAATTTTAAAAAGTATGGGCTAAATCTTTCGCCCGCGCGATGGCGTTTTCTTTGATTTCCTGCGCTTTGTCAGGCATTGCGTTATGCCCTTCAATAAATAAACCTTCGAAAGATGGGACCCCGTAGAATTGCATCATAATATCCAGGTAGCGGTGACCCATCTCCATTGCTGCAGCAGGTCCTTCGGAATAGATTCCACCGCGGGCTTGGATATGAAGAGCTTTCTTATCTGTTAAAAGGCCAATCGGACCTTTTTCGGTGTATTTGAAGGTTTTGCCTGCTACTGATACCGCATCCAGATAGGCCTTCATAACAGGTGGAAAGGAAAAGTTCCATAATGGAGTGACAAATATATATTTATCAGCAGAAATAAATTGCTCACTAAGCTCCGAAAGCCGGCCGACTTTTGCCTTTTCTTCTGCGGAAAGCTCATTAAAATCCGTTCCTGACCGGAGCTTCCCCCAGCCGCTGAAGACATCAACATCAATATGTGGAACATCTACTTTGTATAGATCAACATCAATAATTTCATGATCAGGATTTACTTCTTTATAGGTATCAAGAAATGCTTTACCTACTGCCATACTATAGGACTGAGTATCATCATGAGGATGAGCTGTTATGTACAATACTTTTGTCATTTTCGTATCGATCCTTTCTGTATCAAGCATGCATTCTAGTTTGTGCAATGAATGTAAATATATGCAGATACAAAACAGGTATAAACCAAAATAAAAGGAATTTGCGTTTTGGCAAACTCCTTTTATTTTTTAGTTATTATTTTCGCTGATGTAAGGGTTTCCGCTAATGTTCGCACGCATTTCGTCAGTTAATGTAAATGGCTCATTTACTGTTGAATTACTAGCAGAAGTTTCATTGTTTTGAATACTTCCATCATAATGAATCGGTTTATTTGTCATAGGTAAATTCACCTCCATACTGTAGTGTATACTTAATTCTACTATTTATTTATCATCATTAATAGGTAATTTATAATATTCTAAAAGTTATTTTTACTGGTAATTTTCTACTAGATAAGTGTTAGTATTTGGTATAGTATTTTCCTTATTTAACCTTTCTTCTTAATTTATGATAAAATTTTTTAAAAAAGGAGTCGGATCATCATGAAATTAATTGACCTCCATTGTGATGCATTACTTAAACTTTCAGAAGGAAAAGGCTCGCTTCGTTTTGCAAATGCAAAAGAATTGCAGACGAATAAAATGAGGCTGCATAAAGGGCAAGTCAAGGTTCAGTGCTTTGCCATTTTTATTGAGCCAGACATTCCTTCTGACCAGAAATTTCAAGAAGCACTCGTACAAATTGATTATTTTTATAAGGAAGTAATCGGGAAAAACCAAGATATGGTCCACATTAAAGAATGGTCCGATTTTGAAAGAATTAATATCGGCCAAATTGGTGCCATGCTAACACTTGAAGGTGTGGACGCCATCGGCAACGATTTAACGAAGCTCAATATCCTTCATCAACTGGGGGTTCGTTCGATTGGTTTGACATGGAATAATGCGAATTTAGCAGCAGATGGTGCAGGCGAACCTCGTGGCGGCGGGCTTACGCTTTTTGGGAAAGAGATTGTTCAGTTTAATAATGAACACCAAATCCTGACAGATATCTCTCATCTGAGCGACAAGGGAATTTGGGAGGTTATTGAATTAGCAAAGTATCCAATTGCAAGCCACTCTAATTCACGCACGCTTTGTAATCACCTTCGTAATTTAACAGACGAACAGGCAACAGCGATGTTTAAAAGGAACGCTATGATCCATGTTGTTTATTTTCCTCCATTTATAAAAAGAGCAGGAGAGGTAACGATTTCTGATCTAGTAAAGCATATTGATCATTTCTGCTCATTAGGTGGTGTGAGCCATATTGGATTAGGGTCCGATTTTGATGGGATAGGGACATTTATTACTAATTTAGAGGACGCTTCGAAATCACAAAATCTCATTAATGAATTATTAAAGCATTTTAAAGAGGATGAGGTGAGAGGTTTTGCTTATCAAAACTTTCTCAACCATCGGCCAGGAGTGTTAGGATGAAAGTTAGACAAACAGGAATAAGTGTTGGCATGCTGCCAACAGGTCCCAAAAATTGTATTACCGATGTTGAGGGTTTAATGGTTGGACATGTAACGCTTGATTATCCTTTGGATGAATCCGGAAACGAATATGCCTGCACAGGAGTTACGGCGATAATCCCTCACAAAGGCAATGTATTTAAACAGAAGGTAACAGCTGCGAGCTATGTGATTAATGGTTTTGGAAAAACCACCGGGCTTGTTCAAGTAAATGAATTAGGACAGTTAGAATCACCCATTATGCTGACAAATACGTTTGGAGTGCCTGCAGTTACTCAAGGAACGCTAGAATACATGCTGGCTGAGAATCCTGAAATTGGAGAAACAACAGGTACCATTAACATTGTGGTGGGAGAATGCAATGATAGTTACTTAAATTCAATTAGGAAATTTCCAGTTAAACCAGACCATGCGATTGAAGCAATTAGAAATGCCTCAGACCATCAGGCTGAGGAAGGCGCTGTTGGTGCTGGTAAAGGGATGGTTTGCTTTGGTTATAAAGGCGGGATTGGTACGTCTTCGCGTACCATTGGAGAATATATGATTGGCTGCTTAGTCCTGAGTAACTTTGGTAAAAAGGAAGAACTACAAAAATTACGTTATTCAAAAATGGAAGGACTTTCAGATACTGCTGATGGCTCCATTATCATTGTGCTTGCCACGGATGCTCCACTAAGTGACAGGCAGCTAATGCGAGTATCCAAGCGCTGCGGCATCGGCCTCGGCAGAACAGGCAGTCATTTCAGTCATGGCAGCGGGGATATCGTCATCGCCTTTTCGACAGCTCATAAATCAGAACATTTTTCTGAAAAATCGATGGAACAAAGGACTCAACTTCGCGAGGATCACCCTCTGATGAATCAGCTATTCACCGGGGCGGCAGAAGCAGCAGAGGAAGCGATTCTTAACTCACTTTCACAGGCAGTCACCACAAAAGGAAGAGCGGGAAGAGTTGTAAATAATATTACCTTTACGGGCGAGGAATGAATGATATGTACCTAACAATAAAAGAAACAGCAGAATACTTATCCATGTCAGAATCAAAAATAGAAGACCTAATCAAACAAAAAAAAATCCGCGCCATCCATGACGGAGAAGGATGGATCATCAACAAAGAACAATTCAACACCCACCTAAAACAAATCGAAAAATACAAACACCTAGTCGAAGAAATCCTAAGCGAACCCATCCCCGAAGACCACGATATAAAAGATGAGGACTAACTTAGAATCATTATAATATGGTGCCAATATGGTGCCTGTCACCGTCCGTGGACAGTGTCCACCTGGTATGGACACTTGCTCAAAATCGCAATAAGGAGGGGCTTCTAATGGGGGATATTTTCTTGAAGAGGGTTTATGAACCGTATGATGAGTCAGATGGCTTTCGGATTTTAGTGGATCGATTGTGGCCTCGTGGAATCTCGAAGGAGGCTGCTAGGTTGACGGCTTGGCAGAAGGAGGTGGCTCCCAGTCCTGAACTTCGTAAGTGGTTCTGCCACAAACCCGAGTTGTTTGATGAGTTTCAAACGAAATACATAGAGGAATTACGTACGGATGAACAGAAGCTAAGGATGATAGATGAATTAATTCATCTGACTTCAGAGGGGAATATTACTCTCCTATATGGGGCAAAGGATCCTGTCTATAATCATGCAATCGTTTTAGAAGGAGAGCTAAAGAGAATAATAAATCATATTGAAACAAAAGAATTTGACACCTAGGGGTTTTTTTATGAGAAATTATCTCTTTCTATTCTGTGTTATTTTAATCCTGTTTGGAACTTATACTGGGAACCCAGGTTCTTCAGCGAGTACAAAGGGGACTAACTTAGTAGCCATCGGTGATTCCATCACACATGGAGTCGGGGACCCTGAAAAAAAGGGGTATATAGAAGGTGTTAAAGTAAAATTGGAAGAAATAAAGAAAGCTCCTGTTCATGTGAGTAACTTTGCGATTCCAAGGTATACCACCGATAACATTCTCGAACAACTGCAGGATAAAAAAATGAACCTGCAATTAAAAAAGGCAGAATATATTATTCTTTTCATTGGAACGAATGATTTTAGAAAGAGTGCTCAGCATCAATTTAATCCACTTAATAGTAAACTGATAAATGAAGGAAAAGTTAAATTCACAACAAATCTTCATAAAATCCTAGAACACCTTAGAATAGAAAATTCGGATGCTCCTATTTTTGTTTTAGGATTATATCAACCTTATGTAAACTATCCAAATCATCAGCAGATTCTACGAACCATAGAACGGTGGAACGACAAGATAGCCATTGTGGCTAATAATTTTGATCATGTCTACTTTGTTCCAACGTTAGATTTATTTCAAAATAGAACAAAAAGTAATTATTTCAGTGATTCCTTACATCCCAATCCGGCTGGATATCAACTAATTGCTGAGCGAGTGTCAGACAAAGTATTAAAAGAACTTAGTATTAAATAATCATCCAATTAGAAAACATAGTGTAATACTGCTATGAACCAAGGAAAAGGAGCATTTAGAATGATAACACTAAACGAAAAACCCGTTGTAAAAGCAGAAATGCTTATTCGCAGTTCAGTTGAGGAAGTATATGAAGCTTTTATAAACCCAGAAATCACTACAAAGTTCTGGTTCACTAAAAGCAGCGGAAGATTAGAAGAAGGTAAAACGATCAGGTGGGACTGGGAGATGTATGGTGTTGGGGATGAATTATATGTTAAGGAATTAGTCCAAAGCAAATTAATAAGGATAGAGTGGACTGACGGAACCCAGGTTGAGTGGCTTTTTACGCCCCGAGTAGACAATCAAACCTTTGTTTCAATTACAAACTCTGGATTTTCTGGAAGTGGAGATGAAATGGTCAGCCAAGCCATTGATTCAATGGGAGGATACACAATGGTACTCTCCGGATTAAAGGCGTATCTAGAGCACAACATTCAATTAAATCTTGTAGCCGACAAGGCACCAGATGCAAACGTAAATTGGTAAGTGTAATAAGGCAGCTAAAATTTCCACACTTTCCTCTGATAAAGAAATGAAGAGAAAGTAGGTATAACTTCCTATCCTTTTAAGCATTATAAAAGATGTTGCTAGCCCAACATACATATTAAGGAGGAAATACAAATAATGACCAATAAAAATAACAATCGTAACCAACCTCATACTGGCGGGAGCAAAGCTGATACGGAATTTGGTGCGGAACAAGGATTAAGTAAGAAAGCAAGGAAACAAGCTGCAAGAGATAACAAAAAGAACTCATAATTCAAAGGAAAAACGCCTCTCAAGGGGGCGTTTTTCAATTTATATGACGAAGAAAAACACACATAAGAAGTGAGATAAACTCCCAAGCATGATAAAAATGTGAAAAATCTCATGAAAGCCCATGTATTTAGATTGAAGGAATTTTGGCTTTGCCCCGTAAATAACTCCACCGATGGTATAAAAAATACCTCCAAGAACTAATAAAAATAACCCCATCCTATCCATGCTCCCTGCTAATGGCGAGAAAACAAATACAATCATCCAGCCCATAACAAGATACAATGCAGTAGAAATCCAGCGTGGACAATTAAACCATACCATTTTAAAAACAACCCCGCTTAAAGCTACCGCTGCAATAATCGAAAATAAAATATTGCCAGTTGTTCCATTTAAACTGATAAAGCAAAAAGGCGTATAGGTGCCGGCAATTAAAATAAAAATCATCGAATGATCGAGCCGCCTTAAAAAAGCAATCACATGATCTCTAGCTATTACCATATGGTAGGTGGCCGAAGCAGAATAAAGAAGAATCATGCTGACTCCGAAAATGATGACAGCAGTAATGGCCATCGTTGACGAGGTCGTACTCGACACTTTGATTACCATTGCAAGAAGCCCTACAAACGATAAAAGCGCCCCAGTTAAATGAGTTAGTCCATTAATTGGTTCCCGAATAAAATTACTCACAATATCCCTCCTGATTACAACATGTAGTTTTAATAACTACTTATAATGATACTCGTAAAACAATAGCTAGTCAACGGATAATTGTTACGATATAATGTTAATCAGAGAACATGATGAACGGGGTTTTTTTATGGAAAAAATTAATGAAATTCTCGAGGGCCTTGGGCTGGAGTCCAATCTTAAACTAGATGAAATACCGAATATTGATTTATACATGGATCAGGTGATTCAGTTATTCGAGAACAAATTTGCAGATTCAAAACGGAATGACGAGGAAAAGATTCTTACGAAAACAATGATCAATAACTATGCGAAAGGGAAGCTTATTTTTCCGATTAAAAATAAGAAGTACTCAAAAGAGCATTTGATTTTGATGAGTTTAATCTATCAATTAAAAGGGGCTCTTTCTATTAATGATATTCAGACAACACTGGATGGGATAAATAAAAGGATTATCAAAGAGGATATAGAGATAGATTCTTTTTACAAAAGTTATTTAAACCTCTCGCAAAGAAATGTGGCTGATTTTAATGAGGAGATTAATGAACGGATAAAGGATGTCAATGAAGAAGTATCGAAAATGGCAGATCGAAACGCTCCATACCTCGAGCAGGTACTTATGATTTCTTCACTCGTTCACATGAGTAATTTATACCGAAAAGTAGCAGAAAAACTGGTTGACGAGATTGTAGTTGAAAAAGAGGGAAAGCGTCATAAATGATTTGACGCTTTTTCTAGTTCATTTATTTGTTTTATCTGAATATCTTCTACATCTATACCTATATCAATTGCCTCTGAAGCAGATGCACAAACCTCAACATTATTTATAGAGACAGAATCAGCCCGATTTTCTCCCCCATAAACCTTAATATCTGCACTTGCACGATTAAACTCCTTGATTGAAATATTGTTTAGCACCACATTCCTAGCACGGTACTGAACGGCGATAACTGGGCTGCCTTTATAATCGTAATCAGGGTCGCCAATCAATGTAAAATGGTTGATCACGACATTTTTATAGGCAGACACAACCAATCCACGTGTCGTCGAATCTTTATATAATTCAGTAAAAACCGGCTTAATGGCTGCAAGATTTATAGCACAAATATTGTAAGCCGATTTTGATTCGATATCTGCGCTTTTGTGGTGTCCAATATGGCGGAAGTTATAGGACCGATTATCGTTTACAGAGATATGACCAAAGATTTGTATATTTGAGGCAGCTGACGAATTCTGATGGGCCTTTACTTCAATACCTCCAAAGCATCTGGCCGAAGAATTATTAACCAAAAGCACATTCCTTGACCCATCATCGACTTCAAACCCATTAGAATTTGAAAAACCCTTCTGATGGGCACGACCGCTCGGGTCACACATATGTGAATTTGAAATAAAAATATAGTCGCTATGATGTGTCGTTATCCCGTCATCTCCAAAACCATAACCTGTTAGATTATCGACCCAAACATATTTGCTGCCTCCTTTGGCACGAAATCCATCTCCAGCATAATTGTAGAGAGTTGAGGAAATATCAAAGCAATGGAGTCCAGGATTAATCGCTTCAACATCCTTCACCCAGCCATAGGTAACGTTCGCATAGGTTAAACAGCTTGAATGATTGCCCCAAGTACTTGTCTTTTTAGCATCCCCAAGCCTATCGACATTCCAATCTAGACTCATTCCCTGAACAATCAGATGATGGTTTCCTCTCCAATGGTTGGCGTTGGTAATTAATCGAGTTCCTTTTGAAGCAGTGTCATGCAGTTTAATCGTTGTTTTGCCTTTTCCAGCCCCAACGAGATAGGTCCAAGATGGCAAAACAATTCCTTTCGTAATAAATATGCCTTCAGGAACGTTTACTTTAACGAATCCCTTTCCAACCGCACTTTTAAAAGCGGCTGTGTTATCTGTTTTTCCGTCTCCAACTCCGCCAAAATCCTCAATATTTACTTCCCTGGTAATTCTACTCATCAAGCTTTCGTACTCGTTATCCAGTTCCGGCTTCCATTCAGGATTTACATTTCCTTTAGAATCGACGTAAATCTGTGCAGGCTCCAAAATGCTATTTGGCCTGGCAAATAATCGAAACAATCTCTCTGCGATTTTTTTCGAAAAAGGAACTGTGATTGGTGTCTTGTTGTATTGAGGTACAGGCCTATTCTCAAGGCATTGATGAAATAGCATTTCTGTCTCTGCTATGGCTTTTTCTATATCAAGATGTTTTCCGGTAATCACTGAAATCAGTTCTCCATTTTCTCTCGGGTCATGGAATTTATCAAAATTCAGCATTTATTTTTCACTCCAGGACGTAAAGCATTTATACCACTATTATTACCGATTATCTGGAAAAGCTCTAGTAAGAGGAACAAGTACTAGTTGATATTTCATTGAACTCAAAAAGGAGCTGTTTGCAACATCAAGACGGCTCCTTCTCTTTGGCATTTTAAATATAAAAACCTGCAGCTAGCATCCCCATAGGAAAGCATCCTGCAATGCAAAGCCTCGACATACTAACCTTTCCATATAGGGTTATCGTTCCGATTTTATGGTCCCAAGTGGACATTCCACGACCCTTTAGGTCCCGATAGGAAAAAAAGAAGCAAATAAAATTTAATATAGGGATACCGAATCCCATACCAGCAGCACTAACAAAAATGCTGCGCTTGAAGGCGGTTTTGAAATTGAGTTTTTCACCAAACCAAACATTTTCCTTATTTGATTCCATTAGATCGCCCCCAATTAGGTAAATTATACCACGTGCGGTAATTGACCTTTTTTGTCGGTTTTGTGTATTTTGAATATTTATTTGCCTTTAACGTCAAAATACTAACATACGTTCGGAGGTGGATGAATTGGAAGAAAAGAATTATGAGAAAATTTATGATGAATACAAACAGCAAAGTGAGCAGCAAGCGCAGTTAGAGGCAGCTCATGGTAATCCTGATGGAAAAGAGGAGTTTGTAGCCGTTAGGAAAAATGATGATGGGGATATCATTGCATTTAAAACAAGCAATGGCAGAGAGCTGGATTATATAACGGCTTTGACAGAAGCAAAATCAGGTCAGATTGCACATGTAGATGTTTTCCATAAGTACGGAAGAGATATCATTCGCAGCGAACCGGATGGAATTAAGGAAAACAATCTGGATCGACTTCCCCAATTTTAGTTTGGCAAAGGGAGTGGCACAAAGGGCCGCTCCCTTTTTCTTTTCATTAGAAAAAGGTTTTTTACCATTTCAATGGAATATAAATAGTAAAAAAGACTATTGTTAGGGGGAAACTCAGTGAAGCTTTTGAGACTGATAGGGACGTTTTGCGGGATTGGAAGTCTTGTGTTTTGTGGTTTTATTTTACTATTTAGCCCTTATACCCATTCAAGCGCAGAGCCAGATGTCCTAACTTCGTTTGCTGTCATGTACTTAGTTCCTGTTACGTTGGCTTTTTACGCAAGCATTTCCTTAAAACCAAAACTGCTTATTATTTGTTCTATTTGGGCATTGCCACTCAGTTTGTATTGTTTAGCCACTCCAAGTGTATTTAGATTTCTTGTTATTGGACCTATTCTATTAAGTAACTAGAGAAAAGGTGAGGGTTATGTTTTTTTTACTTCTAACTGGAATGATCATTTCATTTGTGGTAGCTGCTGCATTTTTACTGAATGGTGAAATGGTATTTGGCATAATTGCTGCGGCGATAGGTATTTTAATACTGCTGTTTGTGCTTTTTTATTATGGAAGTAAGAAGCATCGAAAAAAGAAGAAGGATGATTGTACTCCAGACTGTCCAACATTTGATTGCGGTCCGGATTGTGACGGTAAATCAGATTGTGATGGAGGGCCAGATTGTGACTGTGGACCAAATTGTAATTAGTCTGAAGCGGTTAACTGATATTGTACCTTGTCATCGAATGAAGTCCAGAAGTCTATCAATTAAAGGGCATACGCTGCCATTATGTGCACGGTGCACGGGTATCTTATTGGGTTATTTATTTTTCCCTTTATTATTTGTATTTGAATTAAATTTTCCACTTTGGCTGGGGATTGTATTAAATCTTCCAATGGTTTTGGATGGTTGGACCCAAAAAAAGAAACTTCGATTGAGTAATAATCCATTAAGGGTAACAACGGGAATCGTAAGTGGCTTAGGTCAGAGTATTATTATCGTTAGTATCAGCCAAGGTATTATTTCTCTTGTATTGTAACTGAAGTACACTTTTATCCGTTTCATACTCGTCCCACAAAGCATAGTATAAAACAGGACGTTATGAAAGGGTGATGTTGTTTGTTGGACTCGTTATTTGAGTTTTTATCTCAGCTAATCTCAATGGTGTATCAATTTATCTTATACATTTTAGAAACACTTCAAAATATTTTATAAAAGGTCGAATGCGTGGCCTTTTTTTGGTTAAAGTAGAATTTAACTCACAGGAATCTTTCTAAGAAGGAGGAGTCACCTTGCCTACAGCTTTAATAAGTATAGTAAAAGACATTCTTTCAAGGAATGTCTTTTTTGCTGTCAAAATATTTAATCAAGCTAAACCTTATTCCTGCTTCCTTAATTGAATCAGGTATTTTTCCGAAAAATCCCTATGATTATTTTATCTTTCCCCCTTCATTGTCCAAAACCAACAAAAGCACAGTCGTTTTATTGTTAATTAAGAACATTGTAGAGATATGTCACAAAATCGTAAGATTAATTTAAATATTAATACTTTTCGGAGGTTGTTAAACGTATGGAAGCGATTACAAGGGACTTTTTCTTATTTTTATCAAAAAACAATTTATTAAATAAATTTGCACAAAAACAAGGCGGCAGTTTTGCTGCTGGGAAAATTATTGGTGGTACCGATTTCCAAAGTTCGATTCGCTTTATTCGTGAACTAAATAAACAGGGATTATCCGTTACAGTCGATCATTTAGGAGAATTTGTTGATTCAGTTGATGTCGCCAATGAACGAACAGAGGAGTGTATACAGACAATCGAAATGATCAGCAATGAAAATCTTGATTCACAAGTGTCTGTGAAGATGACCTCTTTAGGACTTGATATTGACCGTGAGCTTGTTGTTAAAAATATGACAAGAATTCTCGATACAGCTGAAAAACATAATATCATGGTAACGATTGATATGGAGGATGTGTCGCGCTGCCAGGCAACGATTGATCTATTTAAGCAATTCAGAAAAAAATACAGATGTGTCAGTACTGTTTTGCAAGCTTATTTATACCGAACAGAACAGGATTTGAAAGACCTTGGCTCTTATCAACCGTTTTTACGCCTTGTAAAAGGGGCATATAAAGAGTCATCTGAAGTGGCCTTTCCTGAAAAGAAGGATGTAGACGAGAATTATAAAAAACTAATCAAACAAAGCTTGCTAAGCGGTAACTATACCGCCATTGCTTCACATGATGATGCGATGATTGAATATACAAAAGAGATCGCTAAGCAACATAATATTCCAAATAATCAATTTGAATTCCAAATGCTTTATGGAATGAGAACTAAAACACAGTTAGAGTTAGCCAAACAAGGTTATAAATTTAGAGTCTACGTCCCATACGGCATGGATTGGTATGGCTACTTCATGAGAAGATTAGCCGAAAGACCAGCGAATATTTCCTTTGCTTTTAAAGGGATGGTCAAAAGCTAAATTAGCTATAAACAAACATAATGCGCCTTTAGTAAGCAACGCAAAAAGGACATTACGAAAGGATTAATTTATACATCATACCTAAAAGGAGAGTAAAAAATAATGATTCCATACAAACATGAACCATTTACTGATTTTTCAAAAGAGGAAAACAAAAAGGCATATGAAGATGCGCTCCAGCTTGTAGAAGGTTATTTAGGACAACACTATCCATTAGTCATTGGAAATGAAAAAGTAACAACTGATGGTAAAATTGTTTCAAATAATCCTGCCGATAAACAAGAAGTAATTGGCAGTGTGTCAAAAGCAAATAAAGAACTTGCTGAAAAGGCAATGCAGGCTGCTGTTACTGCATTTGAAGCATGGAGAAAAACAAAACCGGAAATCCGTGCGGATGTTTTATTTAAAGCTGCAGCCATCATTCGCCGCCGTAAACATGAATTTTCAGCTCTTTTAACAAAAGAAGCAGGCAAGCCTTGGAATGAAGCAGATGCCGATACAGCAGAAGCAATCGATTTTCTAGAGTATTATGCACGTCAAATGCTGAAAATAAAAGAGGGTGTTCCAGTTGAAAGCCGTCAAGGTGAATACAATCGCTACGATTATATTCCACTAGGTGTAGGAATTATTATTTCCCCGTGGAACTTCCCGTTTGCGATTATGGCGGGAACAACTGTTGCCGCTATCGTTACTGGAAACACAGTCTTATTGAAACCAGCTTCTACAACACCAGTTGTGGCAGCAAAATTTGTGGAAGTAATGGAAGAAGCAGGCCTCCCAGCTGGCGTCTTAAACTTTGTACCTGGTAGTGGCGCTGAAGTCGGCGATTACCTTGTCGACCATCCGAAAACGCGTTTTATCTCTTTCACAGGTTCTCGTGATGTTGGACTTCGTATTTTTGAACGTGCATCGAAGCTTAATGACGGTCAGATCTGGATGAAGCGCGTTATCGCAGAAATGGGCGGAAAAGATACGATTGTTGTTGATCAAGAGGCAGACCTTGAATTAGCTGCCCAATCAATCGTTCAATCCGCTTTCGGTTTCTCAGGTCAAAAATGTTCAGCGTGTTCACGTGTGGTTATCGTAGAAAATGTCTATGAACAAGTGTTAAATCGCGCGGTACAATTAACAAAAGAACTGACTATAGGCAATCCAGTGGAAAATCATTTCATGGGTCCGGTAATCGACCAAGCGGCATTTGACAAGATTATGAGTTATGTGGAAATCGGCAAAGAAGAAGGCCGCATCCTCGCAGGTGGTGAAGGTGACAGCTCTAAAGGGTATTTCGTCCAACCTACAATTGTCGCGGATGTCGATCCGAACGCCCGCGTAATGCAGGAAGAAATTTTTGGTCCAATCGTCGCGTTCGCAAAAGCGAGAGATTTCGATCATGCACTTGAAATTGCCAACAACACAGAATATGGACTAACAGGTGCAGTTATTACAACAAATCGTGCGAACATGGCTAAAGCCCGTGAAGACTTCCATGTCGGAAACCTCTATTTTAATCGAGGCTGTACAGGTGCCATTGTGGGTTACCAGCCGTTCGGAGGCTTTAACATGTCAGGAACCGACTCTAAAGCAGGCGGACCGGATTACTTACAACTTCATATGCAAGCAAAAACTACTTCTGAAATGTACTAAGGAAAAAACGCTTCTATTTTCTAATATCAGAAAACAGAAGCGTTTTATTTTATTGAATAATGTTAATAATAAAAAAGATTTAGAAGGGGTTTTACTATGTCCAATGAAATGTATCAATTATTAGCAATTATTATTTACATGGGTGCTATGGTTTTCATCGGTTGGTATGCATTTAAACGTACATCCAACCTGACGGACTTCATGCTTGGCGGACGTTCACTTGGTCCGGCAGTTACGGCTCTCAGTGCTGGCGCTGCAGATATGTCGGGATGGTTACTCATGGGTCTACCGGGTGCAATCTATTTGAGTGGTCTTGCTGAAATTTGGATTGCAATTGGGCTGACGGCTGGTGCGTATTTTAACTATGTTCTCGTTGCACCACGTCTTCGCGTCTATACGCAAGTGTCGAATGATTCCATTACGATTCCTAGTTACTTGGAAAGCCGCCTGAAAGATAAATCACGTCTTTTACGTATTGCTTCAGGTATCATTATTCTTATTTTCTTTACTTTTTACGTATCTTCTGGAATGGTTGCAGGCGGGAAGTTTTTCCTGAGCTCTTTCGGTCTTGACTATCACGCTGGTCTTTTGATCGTATCTGCTGTCGTTATTTTCTATACTTTGTTTGGTGGGTTTTTGGCTGTAAGTTATACGGATGTTGTCCAAGGGATTATTATGTTTCTCGCACTTCTACTTGTACCGATTGCTGGGGTCTTTCTTACAGGTGGTCTTACGGAAACAACAACAAGCATTCGGGAAGTTAATCCGCAATTGTTGAACTTTGTTTCTGGTGCTTCCTTCCTCGGGATTTTGTCAGCGGTTGCATGGGGGCTTGGCTATTTTGGTCAACCGCATATTATTGTCCGTTTCATGGCGATCAGTTCGGTTAAAGAAGTGAAAAGCGCAAGACGTATCGGAATCGGCTGGATGTTCCTCAGCCTTTTTGGAGCTGTTGCAACGGCTCTTGTCGGGGTTGCTTATTATCAGCAAAATAATGCCACACTCGCTGATCCGGAAACTGTGTTTATTGTCCTCGGGCAGATTATCTTTCATCCGTTCATTGCGGGGATTATGCTTGCAGCTGTACTTGCAGCTGTTATGAGTACGATTTCTTCACAGCTGATTGTCACATCATCAGCGCTTATTGAAGACTTGTATAAAGCGGTTATTAAGACAGATGCCTCTGATAAACAATACGTATTTTTAGGAAGAATGGCCGTCCTAATCGTTTCGGTTATTGCAATGGCGCTCGCTTGGCCAAATAACGAGTCTGTTTTAAAAATCGTATCGTTTGCTTGGGCTGGGTTCGGTGCCTCATTCGGCCCTATTATCTTACTTTCCCTATACTGGCGGAAGATTACGACTAAGGGTGCCCTTTTGGGAATGGTCGCAGGTGCGATCACCGTCATGATTTGGGGTAACGTTGATTCATTGACAGGCACGCTTTATGAAATTGTTCCCGGTTTCATTATCTGTTGGATTGTTACGTACTTTGTAAGTATCGCGACGTATCAACCGAATGCCGAAATTGATAGGGAATTCACAGAAACACTTGAAATTCTAAAAAAAGAAAGTTGATTGAAAAGCCCGCAGTTTATGCTGCGGGCTATTCCCCTATTTGAAAAAAACATTATGTACAATCGTCTCTAATGAATGTATGCTAATGGATAACTATCATTTTTTTATTAATAATTATTTAACTAAAAAGAATAGGAGGAGCTGTATGAGTCAGCCGTTGGAAAAAATACTATCTTTGACAGATATAGACGAAATTACCGATATGGTCAGCGCCTATTTAAAAAAGCCAATAGTAATCGAGAGTGATCAGTTTTCCTTGTTGTCCTACAGCTCGTATTATATCGACCAATTTGATCAAGCAAATCAACAAACAATCTTTACGAAGCGATGGCCAATCAGCATTTTAGAAAAATTTATGGATGAGGGAATCGTTGAACAGTTAAAAAGTATTCCTAAGCCATTCCGTATTAAGCAATTTCAAAGTATTGGCCTTAATCAGCGTGTAGTTGTAAGTGCAAAATATAAAGAAATCATTTTCGGATATATCTGGGTTCAAGAAACAAATACGCTGCTGACAGATAATGAGCTTAATTTCTTGCATGAAGTATCTTTTCATATCGGAAAGCTTCTTTATCAAAAGAACCAGTTAAAGCTTGGTAAAGATGAAGAAAAAAATCAATTTTATAAGAAAATAATCGAGAAAACCTATCAAACGGAAAACCAAATAAAATGGGAAGCCGCAAATATTAAGGTAATTATTCCAGATGCTTTTATTATTAATGTTTTTACAGTGGCTCAAAACGATGAAGATATTTTTGGTGAGCTCACAGAGACAGTTCGGCTGTTTGCTAATGCTCTAAACCGACCGACCCACCTCTTCACAGATCAACTGAAGATCATTGTCATCATCGGAAGCACATCGAAGGATTCAGGACGATTGTCTGAAAGCGCCAATGAACTAACGCACACAGTATTAAGCCAATTTAAAAATCAAAAGGTTTTTTCCGGAATCGGCAATGCATATTTATCTATCCTTCAGCTTAGTAAAAGCTATGCTGAAGCACTGGAAGTAATTAATGCTGCGAAATACATCGGCTCTCCTATACTATTTACTTTCGAATATAAAAAGCTCGGAGTCTTTCGTTATCTTGAAACGATTTATCGGCATCAAAGTGAGACAAGTTATATAAATGAAGATTTACTAATCCTGCAAAAGAAAGATCTCGAAAGCCAAACAAATTTGCTTAGAACATTAGAAGTTTTTTTATTAAATAACTGCAGGCTTAAGCCGACAGCCGATCAACTTTTCGTCCATATCAATACATTGAAATATCGGGTCAAGCAAATCACCGACTTAACTGCAATCGATTTTGACGATTTTAATACAAGATGTCACCTGTTTATTGATTTGCAGCTAATGAAGCGTGAGAAGTGATTATTTAAAAGACCTAACATCAGCATTAATCCACTATTCAAGTTTAGATATTCTATTTATGATATTAAATTTGACAAATAAAATGGCAGATAAAACTCGTCTATTAGATAGGCGAGTTTTTGTTATAATTGCAACGAGGGGTTAATTAAATATTTTTAATATAAAGATTTTGTAATAAACAAATAAGGGAGAAACTTATGATAACTCTATACATAACAAGACATGGTGAAACAGAGTGGAATCGTGAAAAAAGAATGCAGGGCTGGCTGGATTCAAATCTTACAGAAAACGGTGTGAAAAATGCAGTATGTTTAGGTGAAAGATTGAAAGAAATTGAGTTAACTGCTATTTATTCAAGCACAAGCGGGAGGACGAAAGCCACTACTAACTTGATACGGGGTAAAAGAGATATCCCTGTCATTTACGATGAGAATCTAAGGGAAATTAAACTGGGTCAATGGGAAGGAAAAACTCATTCTTCCATTAAAGAATTGTATCAAACAGAGTTTGAATCATTTTGGAATACCCCACATCTATTTACGACTGATGGAGGCGAAACGTTTGAAGAAACGCGGGCAAGAGTCATTCAGGTTTTAAATCGAATAAAAAGAGAATATAAATCTGGAAATATATTAATTGTTACTCATTCTGTAGCAATCAAATGTTTGTATTCATTTTTTAAGAATTCACCAATTGAAACCTTATGGGACCCTCCCTATATCCATGATACGAGTCTTACGATTGTAGAAATGAATGAAAATGGTTTTAAACTTGTGCTAGAAGGAGATATCACTCATTTGGAATCTGTAAATTTTATTTAAGAAAAGGGTCCTGAAGAATGGTCAGCGGATACTATAAAAGTAAAGCGCTATTTCTTTACAGACACATTTTTTCATTAGGAAAATAGTAAATAAGATGAAGAATGATTAAGAGAATAATTACACATACTTTCCTCAATAAGACATTTAAAAGAGGAGCAGTGTAATGCATTGGTATGAGAAGCTAAATCAATATTTTCCTGTAGAAGAAATGAAGTCTAGAGAACATATGGAGACATTATTAAGAGAGAGGTCTGATATCTACCATAAGGATGAGGGTCCTAATCATGTTTTGATGTACGCCGAGTTAGATGATTTTGTCTTTATTGATTACCTTTTCGTTTCAAAAAATGCCCGCGGTCAGGGACTCGGTCATAAGCTCCTTGAAAAAATGAAGCATAAGGGAAAGCCTATTATTCTTGAAGTTGAACCCGTTAATTATGAAGACAGTGATTCAGGAAAAAGGCTTCATTTTTATAAACGTGAGGGCTTTGAACATGCCAATTCAATCGGGTATGAAAGACGGTCGCTAGCTACTAATGAGGTTAATAAAATGGAAATTCTCTATTGGGCTCCAAATAAAGAGTCTGAAGAGTTGATATTTGAAGGCATGAGAAAGACGTATAACAAGATTCATACCTACAAGGATCAACATTTTTACGGTGAATCCTATCAACCTGTTGAAGAGGTTTTGTCCTTTAACGAAGATCCTCAAAATCAAAATATATTAGATGAACTTTAAAGACTGAGCTTTACTCCCAAAAAGAGTAAAGCTTTTCTATTTAATGGAAGGATTAACAAAGTAAAATGATGAATATATACTGTTGAGAAAGTTATGGGAGGTGAGTAGTTGAAAAGACTTATAATGCTCTTATTTCTTTCAATATTGTTATCCTCCTGCAATCAAAGCAATCTAACGATTGGATGCCCTGATGGCGCCATTGAGTGGGTCGATCTGTTAAAGATTAATGATGTTACATTTAAACATCAATTTGACGAAGCACCAAATGAACCATTAAGCACTCAAATTGAAAAAGGAGAGCCTATTGGAAAAGTTACCTATAAAATGGCTGACAATGCCTGCAGCGACCATAAAATGAAAAATGGTGATGCAGCCTATTTGGCAAAAGGAACGACTGTTTTTGCTGTAAAAGGGTATCCTTCATCCATCATGGTGGTTGCAAACGATAAAGTGTATGTGGCTGATCAAAAGAAAGACGCAAAAACAATCGGAGATATTTATCCAATTCAGGATTTGGTTAAGGACATCCATATTGAAAGTACAGATGATGGCCGCAGAATTCATACTTTTTCGCCTGAAGCGAAGGACAAGTTTCTTAATGAATGGCTTCTATTAGAAGCTATAGACTACATGGAAATGTATAAAGAGAAAGCATTTGAAGGCAATCGTATATTTTTAGAGATTGAACTGAATAATGGAGTTTCATTTAGAGAGCTATACTGGTCTGATACTAACGCCTTCCATCGCGGTGCCTATGGAAACAAAATTATTAAGGAAGTAATTAAACAAGAAACAGTTGTAATAGAGTAGTTTTTCTAAACAAGTGGAGGTATAAAAGATGAATAGAATAAACCTGATTACGTTAGGTGTGAAAAACATATCTCAGTCACTTAAATTTTATCGTGACGGACTCGGATTTGAAACTTCGGTAACGGAGGATAATCCGGGAATTGTTTTCTTTAAAAATGGCGGTACCAAACTGGCATTGTATCCATTAGATGAGCTTTCCAAGGATATCAATGAAAATGACCCTCCTGCCGGTCAAGGTTTTTCAGGGATTACCCTCGCTTATAATGCAAAATCCACAGAAGAGGTTGATCGGATCTTTGAAATAGTGGAACAGGCGGGAGGAAGGATTGTAAAAGCCCCGCAAAAGGTATTTTGGGGTGGATATAGTGGATATTTTTCAGATCCAGATGGGTATTATTGGGAAGCTGCCTATGCTGAAAGCTGGAATTTTGATGAGAATGATATGTTAATTATTGAATAATAGTTAAAGCCTTACTTCTCAGAGGTAAGGCTTTCCTAATCAATTTATTTTGACATAAAAGTAGGCAGTGTCACCTGAAGCAGAAGTTTGTATGGGGGCATATAATCATGCAGAACCAAAAGAATAAAGTTAGGAGAGGTTAGAGTGAAGAAAATATTTCTTATTAGGCATTGTGAGGCAGAAGGGCAGCCACCTGAAGCAGCACTTACAGAAAAGGGCTTTAATCAAGCCATTCATTTGGAGGATTTGTTTACCGGAATTCCAATTGACCGTATTATTGCTAGTCCATATAAGCGTACAGTGCAATCTATAGAACCCCTTGCAAAGAGACGAAATTTGGAGATTGAAACAAACGATTTATTAACAGAACGTGTACTTAGTTCCGAAGACCTTTCCGACTGGCTTGAAAAACTAAAAGATACCTTTGATGATTTTGAATTGAAATTCGAAGGTGGAGAGTCTAGTAATGAAGCGGCTAGTCGTATTGTAAGTGTAGTAGAGGAAGTTCTGAAAAGTGAATCTCAAGATACCATTATTGTTACACATGGTAATTTATTGTCTTTACTTTTAAATCATTATAATAATGAATTCGGATTTGATGATTGGCGGAATCTACGTAATCCTGATGTGTTTCTTTTGAAAAAGGAAAATAATAAAGTAACCTTTGAGCGAATGCTATTGGAATTAAGCAAGGAATGAAGGGGAATTTATTATAATGAAACTAAGGAATGGTTTAGTTGAAAATTCTGCTATAGTTAGGAGAAAAAATCATGCAAGAAAATAAAATCAACATTAATTCGATTGATGAATACATAAAGCAATTTCCAAAAGAAGTTCAGGATATACTCCAAAATCTAAGAGAAGTGATTAAAGAGTCAGCACCCGATGCAGTTGAAAAGATAAGTTATCAAATGCCCGCTTTTTCCTGGAATGGAAATCTCGTGTATTTCGCTGCTAATAAAAATCATATAGGATTCTATCCAACTCCAAGTGGAATCGCAGCTTTTCAACATAAATTAACAGAGTTTAAAAGCTCAAAAGGGGCAGTCCAGTTCCCTAAAGACAAACCGCTGCCATATGAATTAATTAGCGAGATTGTTAAATTTAGAGTGGCTGAAAATAGAAAGAAAGCAGAGGGAAAAGTAAAAAAGAAATAGTCGGAGGGAAACTTGTGGTTGTAGAAAAGGAAATCAAAGTTGTTATCGGAGCAGGGGAATACAATAATAATCCAGGGTGGTTACATACCCAGGAAGAAGAGCTCAATTTAATAGATGAGATCACGTGGGGAAACAAGTTTACTTATAATTCCATAACAGCGATTCTAGCTGAACATGTTTGGGAGCACTTAACATTTGAAGAAGGCATTCAGGCTGCTAAACTTTGTTATCAATACCTAAAGCCTTCAGGCTATATACGGTGTGCTGTTCCAGATGGATATTTTCCCGATGAGGAATATCAAAATATAGTAAAAATCGGCGGCCAAGGTCCAAAAGATCATCCCGCTGCAAGTCATAAAATCGTTCATAATTACCGAACTCTATCTAAAATGTTTGAAGTCGCAGGATTTCAAGTGACTTTGCTTGAATATTTTGATGAAGAAGGTAATTTTCATTTCAGGGAATGGTATGCTGAAGATGGAGTGATTTTTCGGTCGAAAAAGTTTGATCCTAGGAATCAAGGGGATAAGCTATTATTTCCTTCATTAATAATCGATGCAATAAAACCTTAATAAGATTGAGGAGGAGTATGAAACGTATGCACCAATTATTGTGTTTGCTTATAGAATCGAATCTGAGGGGACAAAAACGAGGTGCCAAGGGTAAGATACCTGGAGAATCGGTCCCTTGAACGACGAAAATGAGCGTTTAAGGGAACGATACTGTAAAATTCAGTTTTAACAAACGATTATGGTATTATGCAAAAAAGGCAGTCTGTACATTGCATTTTTTTAGCTATGGAGTATTTGGTACGGGTTTGTCTTTTGTTACGAACAGTATTCCTGGCAGTAAAATAACGGATACAACGATTAAAATGATGGCTAACCAATTTTGGTTAGTATCATTGACTCCTGTGGCAAACATGACACCAAATATGCTTGAAGCAAGGATATTCCCTATGAATCTTGATGTCATAAATAGACCTGAGGCCGTTCCACTTTCCGATATAGAAACAAATGAATAGAGCAGCGTTTGTAAACCGATGTTTAGAATACCATTACTCAATCCGATGGTTGATAACACCATAAATATCCAATAAAGTGGAGAGTTATGATTGACTGTCAGTAATAGGACAACACCAACTACTCCTATCAATACCCCTGTTAATAAAGGGATTCTATAACCTGATTTTTCAATCCAACGCGTCGCCAATGGTGTAATAATCATGGCAAATATGGAAATAGAGAGCATAATGATACCCGTTTGTTTGGAGTTAAGCATTAATACAGACTGTAAATAAATCGGCATTGAAAGGAGCATAGCAAAAAATATCACTGTTGAAAAAATATATTGAATATACAACGATGAAATATTTAGATTTTTCTTTAGGAAAATAACGTCGATAAAAGGATCTTCTTTCTTTTTTTCAAAGAAGTAAAATAAAAAAGTTAACGCTAAAGAAGCGATTAATGCCCATACATTCATACCACTTTCTAACGTTTGGAAATAATACATCCAAACAGAGATTAATAGCCCGAACAAAACAATCCCAATTCCATCCCACTTGAAAATCCTCGTGGTACTCTTTTCATCTTTCGGAATAGTGAGGGCAGCCAAAATAGCAGAAATAATGATAATTGGAAAGTTAACATAAAAGATAACATGCCAGCCGCCTTGTTGAATTAACAGCCCGCTGATTGTCGGTCCAAATGCTGCCGAGGTGGTAGCAAATACCGATAGTGTACCGATTACTCTATTTTGATTTTTTTCAATATATGTACGAACGATTCCAATCCCGGCAGGATATAGCGCAGACGTTCCGATTGCTTGTATCGATCTCATTCCTAGTAGAAACGGCATATTCGGCGATAATGGGGCGGTAAAGGAAGAAATACCTACCAAGAGTAGTCCAAATAGAAAAATTTTTTTCCTTCCATAATAATCACTTAATTTACCAATTAGGGGTAAGAATATAGCACTAATTATAAAATAGGAAGCAATCAACCATGCAATATCTTTTGAGGTAAGCAAAAACTCATTTTTTATCTCTGGCAATGCAACCGTAATCATCGTTGTGTTTAGTGGGTTAAGTATTACACCCAATGCGATAGCAACGATTAGAAAATTTTGATTTTTTACGAATGAAACATTCTTTGTTACAGACATCACATACAATCTCCTCTTAGATAAATACTATTAATCAATAGTAGCAAATATATGGTCCTTTTGAGAGAGATAATTAAAAACTTTTCTAAAGTAAATGCTAAAAGCAGTGCGATTTACTCGAAATCCACTGCTTTTATGTTAGATGTTAGATGAGTTATTTCTAATTTAGCACTAGTTAGAGTTTGTTTGCTTTTCCTTGATATTTCATCTTAAACTCTGCTTCACTCATGTTTGGATTCTTTCTAGGTGTAGTTTTGTTAAGAGCCTTCTTCAGCTCAACACTCGCATCATCGCCTGTATTATACTTTCCATCCATATCGATTCCCTCCTTTTTATTACTTAGTATCAAACCTAAACCATTTGTCTATTCTCCCGCGTCATCACCACCGTCGTCTATGCCATCATCCCCAGCGTCATTATCATCAAAAAAATGATTAACTTTTTCAATGATCGTTGGTTTTGGTTCCAGAAATTCATTATCAGTACTTGCTCCCATAAAAGTTGAAATTGAATAGGTCTGAATCATTTGCTGCTTATTTTTTGTTAAGATAAAGAAGAGTATAGTAATGGAAAGAAGGACAAATAAAATTATTAATATTAATTTAATCAAGTAACCACTCCTAACCTTGTCCGTTATAAAACTCTATGTTGCAGAAAATTATTTATACTCTTTTAAAAAAAAGGTAAAAAGATTAGGATGTGATTGTAATGTTTCAAGCAACTCTTTTATTTATTCTTGCCGGAATTGCAGAGATAGGAGGGGGCTATTTGATTTGGCAATGGATGCGTGAAGGGAAGCCTTCCTACTGGGGACTTATTGGCGGGCTCGTTTTAGCCTTATACGGTGTAATTGCGACCTTTCAGTCATTCCCTTCATTCGGGCGAGTTTATGCTGCCTACGGGGGAGTGTTCATTGTGCTTTCAGTTCTATGGGGCTGGGGGATCGATAAAAAAGCACCTGATTTATATGACTGTGTTGGTGCAGGAATATGTATTGTTGGTGTTTTGGTGATGTTACTGGCACCGCGGCATTAATAAAAGAGCTTGGAATCCTACCGAAAAATAAACGGAGAAATTCCGTTTAAATTGGGAAATACCCATATTTCCCTTAAAATAAGGGGAGCTTTTCCGCTTATGCTCTCCAAATCTTTGGATTTTGTCTTATTTAGAGGAGTTAATCGGAATATCTCCGCTTAAAACTGCACCCTAAGCCTTCCTTATATACATTAGCTGGAAATTCTCCGCCTATGAATTCTCATACCATACGAAATCGTTCCCAGAGAAGGAGAAAATGGTTCCGAATCAGAAAAACCAGAAAGTTAAAAGAAAATAGCAAGGGTATAAACCCTTGCCATTTCTAATGATTATTAAAGGATTATTTATTTGCAAGTTCATATTGCGAAATCTTATCCTCATAGTTAAGCGTTACACCAATCTCGTCCCAGCCGTTAAGCAGCATTTCCTTCGGATATGGAGCGATATCAAAAGTAAACTCTAACCCTTGATTATCGGTAACCACTTGGTCTTCGAGATTCACAGTAAGTGAGTACTCCTCAGATTCAGCTTTCCGCATAATGCTTTGAACCTGTTCTTCACTAGCTTGAATCGTAAGAATACCATTTTTCACACAGTTATTTTTAAAAATATCTGCATAGCTCTGAGCAATAACCACTTTAAAGCCAAAGTCCTGAATCGCCCATGGCGCATGTTCACGAGAGGATCCACAGCCAAAGTTTTCGCCAGCTACTAAAATGGAGGCTCCTTGATATTTTGGATGATTCATTGAAAAATCCTTACGAAGGTTACCTTCATCATCAAAGCGCCAGTGATAGAATAAAAATTGTCCAAAACCGCTTCGCTCAATTCTTTTTAGAAATTGCTTTGGAATAATCTGGTCTGTATCAACATTACTTCGGTTTAAAGGACAAACGATACCTGTATGAATGCGTAGTGGTTCCATTTATAGTACCTCCTGTGCTGTGAACTTGCGAACATCGACGAAGTGACCTGCAACAGCCGCCGCAGCAGCCATTTCAGGACTGACAAGGTGTGTACGAGAACCGTTTCCTTGGCGGCCTTCGAAGTTCCGGTTAGAAGTGGAAGCACAGCGTCCGCCTGGAGGAACGATATCATCATTCATAGCAAGACACATACTGCAGCCAGCTTCACGCCATTCAAAACCTGCGTCTATAAAAATTTGATCAATGCCTTCTTTTTCGGCAGCCAATTTCACACTAAAAGAACCTGGAACGACAATTGCCTTCACCTTAGGGTTTACCTTACGGCCACGGATGACATCTGCCGCACTGCGTAAATCACTTAAGCGTGAATTTGTACAAGAGCCAATAAAGACATGATCGATCTCCACACTAGAAATAGGCTGATCGGCTTCAAGTCCCATATATTGAAGGGCACGAGAAATTTCATCTTTTTTATTCGCTTTTTCTGCATTATCTGGATTTGGCACGGTTGCTGTAATTGGGATACACATACCCGGGTTTGTTCCCCATGTAACCTGCGGTTCAACCTCCGATGCCTCAATTTCAACCACTGCGTCATATTCTGCACCTTCATCAGAGGCAAGTGCCTGCCATTTTGCAACGGCTTCAAGAAAAGCCTCATCCTTAGGAGCATGACGGCGTCCTTTTACGTATTCAAAAGTTGTTTCATCTGGAGAAATCAAGCCTGCTCGTGCACCAGCCTCAATGGACATATTACAAACCGTCATACGCTCTTCCATGGAAAGAGAGCGTATAGCTTCACCTGTATATTCCATCACATAACCAGTTCCAAATTGAACCCCAAATTTACCGATAATCGCTAAGATTAAATCCTTCGCTGTCACGCCTGTTCCAAGCTTTCCATTTACTTTCACATTCATTGTTTTTGGAGGTGCTTGCCAAAGAGTTTGTGTAGCTAAGACATGTTCTACTTCACTTGTCCCAATTCCGAACGCCAGCGCGCCAAACGCACCATGTGTAGAAGTATGACTGTCACCACAGACGATTGTTTTTCCTGGCTGTGTTAGGCCAAGTTCAGGACCGATTACATGTACAATCCCATTGTCGGGATGTTGTCGATCAGAGAGTTCAACGCCAAATTCCTGACAATTTTCTTTTAATGTATCAATTTGCTTCTTAGAAACAGGATCTTTGATCACGTTTCGATCACGTGTGGAAACATTGTGATCCATTGTTGCATAAGTAAGATCTGGCCTGCGTACTTTTCGTCCGTTCATTCGTAATCCTTCAAATGCCTGAGGAGAGGTTACTTCATGAACTAGATGCAAATCAATATAAAGTAAATCAGGTTTTCCTGCTTCTTGATGTACAACATGCTGCTGCCAAACTTTTTGAATTATATTTTTGGGTTTTTGCATAGTGTCCTTCCTCACGTTTCTAGATTTAGTAAAGAGGGGGTAGTCATCCCCGGAAAAAGAAGTTCCTTGATATGGAGAAGCAGCTGGACCGATGAGCCCAGCTGCGACTAGTTAAACGTAACAGCTCATGATACATTTTGATGCGTTTTGGGACTTAATATAATCGACAATTAGACGGGTCATTTCTTCTGTGCCCACTTGTCTTCCTTCAGGAATGTGAAGGTCTGCTGTATGGCATCCACTATCTAACACAGACTGTACTGCATCTTCGATTAATTTTGCCTCATCATTTAGTTGGAAAGAGTAACGCAGCATTAATGCAGTTGATAAAATCATTGCTGTTGGGTTGGCGATACCTTTTCCTGCAATATCTGGTGCAGAACCGTGAACAGGCTCATATAGACCAACTCCATCTTCACTCAAAGAAGCTGAAGCAAGCATTCCTAGTGAACCTGTTAGGACAGAGGCTTCATCACTAAGAATGTCACCGAACATATTCTCTGTAACAATAACATCGAACTTGGTTGGATTAGTGATTAATTTCATTGCTGCCGCATCCACCAATACATGCTCAACCACCACGTCTGGGTACTGAGCCTTTTTCTCT
Organism: Bacillus sp. CZDM1; assembly: GCF_055502545.1. NCBI lineage: Bacteria > Bacillati > Bacillota > Bacilli > Caryophanales > Bacillaceae > Bacillus > Bacillus sp. CZDM1. Next base: position 35,785 of record NZ_JBUESO010000009.1, read on the forward strand.
TCGACAATTTCGCGCCACATTTTACTGGATTCTAATACATTTGCTTTATCAACTGAAGTAAGGTGTCCACGCCGTCCTTGTGCAGCTTGGAAGGCTTTGTCTACAATTCTTTCAATCTCTTTACGAGTATAAGCAAGTGTATCAACAACAGTTTGACCGTTGTCGCGCCGTTCACTTGGAGTACCAAAGTAAATACCGCCGGTTAGTTCACGGACGATTAATAAATCGCTGCCTGCAACAATTTCTTCTTTTAGAGGAGAAGCATGCAGCAAATTTTTAAATCCTTTAATGGGTCTTAAATTTGCGAATAAATCAAGGGCCTTCCGAATACCGAGTAATCCTCTTTCAGGGCGTAAATGGGAGGGGTTGTTATCCCATTTTGGGCCGCCAACCGCGCCTAATAATACAGCATCTGCCCGCTTACAAGCGTCAACTGTTGTTTCCGGCAGCGGAGTGCCGTATAGGTCAATGGCTGCCCCTCCGATCTCATGGGTTTCGAAGTTAAAACTGTGGTTAAATTCTTCCGCAACGGCATTCAAAACATCTTGTGCAGAATTAATAACCTCCTTGCCGATCCCATCACCAGGTAGTAATACAATACGTTTTTTCATTCGAAGCAACCTCCTCGTCATTTTTTTAATTCGCCTCGCGAAAAGCAAGTTATGCTTGAGCTGCTGCTGCTTGAACAACAACTTTAGGGGTGAAAAATACTCGATTTACAGCATTCAAGAAAGATTTAGCAGAAGCTTCTAATACGTCCTGAGCTGAACCGCGCCCACTTACCTGTAAACCGTCAACTGTCATTTTTACATGTACCTCAGCCAATGCGTCACGCCCTTGACCAACGGAGTTCAGTTTAAAATCAGTTAAGTGAATTTCTTCTTTTATAAGAGCTTCCAATGTGTTCATTAGTGCCTCAACGCTTCCTGAACCTGTACGAGCCGTTTCTACTCGAACACCTTCTGGCGTGTTGAGTGCAACAGTAGCAGTAGGGAGGTTGGCTGAACCATAATGTACTTGGAAAGCAACAAGTTCATATTTTTTAACATCAGCTACCGCTGTTTGGATGTCTGTTAATATGGTAAATAAATCTTCATCGGTCACTTCTTTTTTACGGTCGGTGAGCTGTTTAAAAGCTGTAAATGCTTCTTGAAGCTTTTCAGCTTTTAATGTATAGCCCATATTTTCAATTTTATCTTTAAAGGCATGACGTCCAGAGTGTTTACCTAGGACTAAATCATTCGATTGAATCCCAACCATTTCAGGAGTGATAATTTCATAGGTTAGGGTATTTTTTAATACTCCATCCTGATGAATTCCAGATTCATGTGCAAAGGCATTTTTTCCGACTACTGCTTTATTACCAGGAACCATCATTCCTGTAAAGCGGCTGACAAGGTCGCTGGTACGTTTGATTTCTTTTAGAACTAGATTGGTCGTATAAGGGTATTTATCTTTTCTAATATTTAGGGCTACTGCGATTTCCTCAAGTGAGGCATTCCCCGCACGTTCACCAATTCCATTAATGGTTCCTTCCACCTGGGTAACACCGTTTTCGATTGCCGCCAGTGAATTGGCAGCAGCCATTCCTAAGTCGTCATGGCAATGGCACGATAACGCTGCTTTGTGGATATTTGGAACATTCTCACGAATATATCGGAACATGTACCCATATTCAGCTGGGGTTGCATAACCTACAGTGTCAGGAAGGTTGATGACTGTTGCTCCAGCGTCGATGACCTTTGTAATGATCTTGACAAGAAAATCAAGATCCGAACGAGAAGCATCTTCAGCAGACCATTCGATATGAGGGAATCTTTGTTTGGCGTATGCCACCATATCAACGGAGGTTTGAATGACTTCCTCAGGTGTTTTGAACAATTTATATTTCATATGAATAGGGGAGGTAGCTAGGAAAACGTGCAACCTTGGTTCTGCAGCATCCTTTAATGCGTCCCACGCAATGTCAATGTCCGATTTGGTTGCTCTTGCCAGGCCAGTAACGGAACTATTTTTAATACTCCGGGCAATTGCTCTTACTGCCTCGAAATCCCCTTGGGAGGAAGCCGGGAATCCGGCCTCCATAATATCCACACCAAATCTTTCTAGTTGTCTAGCAATCTCAAGTTTTTCAAGTTGGTTTAGATTTACACCAGGAGATTGTTCACCATCGCGTAGTGTCGTATCAAAGATGTTAACGTGAACCATTTACCACCACTTCTTTCTTTTGGTTTACAGGCTGCTTAATAAATGGCATTAAAGCACGAAGCTCACGGCCGACAACCTCAATTGGGTGATTATTTTCGCTGCGGTTAATCGCATTGAATTGTGGGCGGTTCGCTTGATTTTCAAGGATCCAGCCTTTTGCAAATGCACCAGTTTGGATATCTGTTAATACATCCTTCATGCGTGCTTTTGTATCTTCGTTTACAACACGTGGTCCGGATACGAAATCTCCCCATTGAGCTGTATCGGAGATAGAGTAACGCATGTTTTCTAATCCTCCTTCATATAGAAGGTCAACGATTAATTTTAATTCATGTAAACACTCAAAGTAAGCAACCTCAGGCTGGTAACCAGCTTCTACAAGAGTTTCGAAACCAGCTTTGATTAGGGCAGTAGCACCGCCGCAAAGAACAGCCTGTTCTCCGAATAAATCTGTTTCTGTTTCTTCTTGGAAAGAAGTTTCTAGTACACCTGCACGAGCAGAACCGATTCCTTTCGCGTAAGCAAGTGCCAATTCACGCGCTTGGCCAGTGAAGTCTTGGTAAACAGCATAAAGTGCTGGTACGCCCGCGCCTTCTGTGTATGTGCGTCGAACTAAATGTCCTGGTCCTTTAGGAGCAACTAGGAATACGTCAACATCTGCAGGAGGGACGATTTGTGTAAAATGAACGTTGAAGCCATGAGCAAATACTAGTGCGTTACCAGCTTCAAGGTTTGGTTTAATGCTTTCTTCGTAAACTTTAGGCTGCATTTCATCTGGAAGTAAAACCATTACAACATCTGCTTGAGCAGTTGCATCTGCAACAGAAGTTACCTCAACACCATCTTCAACTGCTTTATCCCAAGACTTTCCGCCTCTTAAACCAACAACAACGTCAAAACCGCTTTCCTTTAGGTTTAATGCATGTGCATGACCTTGTGATCCGTATCCGATAACTGCAATCTTTTTCCCTTGTAAAACTGCCTCTTGAATATCTCCGTTATATAGTACCTTTGCCATTATTAATCATCCTTCCAAAATGTTTATTTTATTTGAGAGTAGGTAGTTAACTCGTTAACCTGTGGTTGATGACCGCGTAAGAAGGCGGTCAATCCTGTTCTAGCAATTTCTTTAATTCCATATGGGCGAATCAGGTCAATCAATGCATCAATTTTGTCTGGGCGACCTGTAATCTGAATCGTTAAGCTTTCTTTACTAACGTCAATGATTAAGGCGCGGAATGGGTCAATAATCCCGTTTATTTCACTGCGGAGCTGTGAACTGCCGGCTACTTTTATTAGAGCCAGCTCACGGGCAACAATTGCTTTATCTGTAATATCTGAAACCTTTAAAACATCAATCTGCTTGTTTAGTTGTTTTGTAACTTGTTCTAAACGCTGTTCATCTTCGATTTCAACCACCAAGGTCATTTTTGAAATGCCTTCGGTTTCTGTTGGACCGACGGAAATACTTGAGATATTAAATTGTCTTCTTTGCAATAAACCAGTGACTCGATTTAAGACACCGCTTCGGTCCTGAACAGTTAAAGATATAATCCGTTTCATGATGGTTTCACCCCAATCATTTCATGTATCCCTTTGCCAGGAGCAATCATCGGGAAGACTTTTTCCTGTTGCAATACCCGGCAATCCATTAAAACAGGTCCGTCATAAGCAAATACTTCAGGCAGCTTTGTGATCAATTCTTCTTGGCTTTCAATCTTTAACCCTCTGATATGATAGGCCTCAGCAAGCTTCACAAAATCTGGCTGCGTATTAAGGATAGATTCAGAAATCCGGTTGCCATGTAACAATTCCTGCCATTGTCGAACCATACCTAGGGCACCGTTATTGACAATGATAATCTTGACTGGAAGGTTCTGTTCATAGATTACGGATAACTCTTGTAAGGTCATTTGGAACCCGGCATCGCCGACAATAGTGACTACTGTGCTTTCTGGAGAAGCCATTTGTGCGCCAATGGCAGCAGGGAAGCCAAAGCCCATTGTTCCAAGTCCACCGGATGTAACCCAGCGGTGTGGTTTTTCAAAATTGTAATACTGAGCTGCCCACATTTGGTGCTGACCAACATCCGTCGTGACAATGGCATCCCCATTGGTTACTTTATGAATAGCTTCAATCAGCCATTGAGGAGACATCCCGTTTGGATTGTGTTTATACCATAATGGGAATTCTTCTTTATACTTATTAAGCGTTTCTAACCATCCTTCAGTATCGGGTGATTCTGTTGTCTGATTAATTAATTCAACTAAAGCTTCCTTTGAATCAGAAACAATCGGAATATTTGTTGGAACATTTTTACCAATTTCAGCAGGATCGATATCAATATGGGCAACCTTGGCCTTGGGAGCGAAGTGCTTTAGATTTCCTGTAAGCCGGTCATCGAAGCGGGCACCAATATTGATTAGTAAATCTGATTCGTAAATTGCCATGTTTGCTGTATACGTTCCATGCATGCCGCCCATCCCGAGAGAAAGAGGATTGTTTGCTGGGAAAGTTCCAAGACCGAGAAGTGTGGTTACAACTGGAATCTTGTGCTTTTCAGCAAAAGCGGTTAACTCATTAGAAGCTTTACCGTGAAGAATACCTGCACCAGCAAGAATAACGGGCTTCTTAGACTTTGTAATCGCATCTGCAAGTTTTTTAATCTGCAGTGGATTTGGCTTTGTTGTTGGCTGATAACCCGGAAGGTGAACACTTACTTCTTCAGGTATCTGAGTTAATTCTCCTGCAGAGATATCTTTTGGAATATCAATTAAAACCGGACCAGGTCTGCCTGTTGAAGCAATATGAAAGGCTTCCTTTACAATTCTTGGCAAATCAGAAATGTCTTGCACCTGATAATTATGTTTGGTGATAGGTGTTGTGATAGCCATTACGTCTGCTTCCTGAAATGCGTCTGTTCCAATGACACCTCTTGCCACCTGACCAGTGAAAATCACTAGTGGTAAAGAATCCATCATCGCATCTGTAATTCCCGTAACCAGGTTGGTTGCACCAGGACCAGAAGTTGCGATTACAACCCCAGGTTTCCCAGTTATCCGGGCATAACCTTCAGCTGCATGAATGCTTCCTTGCTCGTGACGGAAGAGTACGTGCTTAATATTTCCTTTCGCGCGATAAATCGCGTCATATATTGGCAGAACGGCACCACCCGGATACCCAAAAAGCGTTTCAACACCTTCATTAATTAATAAGTCAATGAGCAGGTCTGCACCCGTTTTCGGTGCCGTACTAGTTTGGACGTCCGGCTTTGCTTCTACTTTCACCTCGTAATCCCTCCTTATGGATGTTCGAATCTTTTTCAAAAGTCATCCTATGACATTACATAAATTGATAGCTATTTAAATAGTAAAAGGCCATTTTCGCCTCCGAAATAAACTGCAGTTAAAAACAAAAGCAGAATATATCGGGGAGAAAAGGCCTTCCATTTCTCGGTACCACCCGGTTTTACAGCATTCTCACGAATACTGCCTCTTGAAGCGGCTAAAAAGAATCGCTTAGCCGTTTCTTTTGGTAACAGGTGCCTAAAGAAAGCACCTGATTGAGCCTAATAAGTTAGGTCTGTTCAGCTCAATACTCAGGGATGATGTCGGAATAAGGTGTATTACTGGGCTTCCAGCAACCCCAGCTCTCTGAAAATACATTTTCTTATTCCTTTATTCCCGTCATCGATTTTGTCTATGAACTTTTCAAATCTACTGAAATGTCTTTAACCTCGGCTTTAAAAGGGAGCCTAGACCCTGTGCAGGTTAAAGCGACAGTAACTCAGTAACTATATCTTCATAACCCCGCCGGTATTGGCGGATGTAACTAACTTTGCGTATTTGGCTAGGTAGCCGGTCTTGATTTTAGGTTCTGGCTTTTTCCATAAACTGCGTCTTTCAGCAAGTACCTCGTCATCAACAAGTAATTCAATGGTTCGTTCCTGAAGATCAATTAGTATCTTGTCACCATTTTCAACGAGTCCGATTGGACCGCCTTCAGCAGCTTCTGGTGAAATATGCCCAATCGAGATTCCTCGGCTGGCACCTGAGAAACGACCGTCTGTAATGAGAGCAACCTCTTTATCTAATCCACGGCCAGCAATCGCTGACGTTGGAGCAAGCATTTCTGGCATTCCTGGACCGCCTTTAGGTCCTTCATAACGAATGACAACAACGTGACCAGACTTAACTGTGCCATTATTAATGTTTTCCTGTGCTTCATCTTGGGACTCAAAAACAATTGCTTCACCAAGGAAGGTTTTAATCGATGGATCCACAGCACCAACTTTGATAACCCCGCCATCTGGAGCAATGTTTCCGTATAGGATGGATAGTCCGCCGACAGGGCTATATGGATTATCCTTGGTCCGAATGACATTTTCGTTTGTTATTGTTGATTCCTTCACATTTTCAGCAAGAGTCTTACCTGTAATGCTTAAGCAATCTTGATGCAGCGCACCTTCTACTTTACATAGCTCATTAAGAATGGCACTAACTCCGCCTGCGCGATGGACATCATCCATAGAGTAATCGGATGCAGGCATAATTTTTGCTAAATATGGAACTCTTTCAGCAATCTTATTAATTTCTCGTAAATCATAGTCAATACCAGCTTCATGAGCGATGGCTAGGGTATGTAGGACGGTGTTCGTCGACCCACCCATTGCCATATCTAAAGCAAATGCATTGTCAATTGCTTCTCTAGTAATGATATCTCGTGGTTTAATATCGTTTTTCACTAATTCAACTAAGTGTTTCGCTGCTTGTCGAATTAACTCGTGTCTTTCTTCAGAAGTAGCTACAATTGTGCCGTTACCCGGAACCGTCATGCCTAAAACTTCCATCAAACAGTTCATCGAGTTTGCCGTAAACATTCCAGAACAAGATCCGCAGGTAGGGCATGCTGCAGTTTCAATATCCAGCAGCTCCTGCTGTGTCATTTTCCCACTATGGTACGCTCCAACTCCTTCAAAAACAGAAGTGAGAGAAAGGTTTTTTCCGGTAGAAGAAACACCTGCTTCCATTGGACCACCTGAAACAAAAACAGAAGGGACGTTGGTTCTGACTGCTGCCATTAACATTCCTGGTGTGATTTTGTCGCAGTTCGGAATGTAAAATACACCATCGAACCAATGAGCATTAATTACTGTTTCTGCACTATCAGCGATAATTTCACGGCTGGGAAGGGAGTAACGCATTCCAACATGACCCATTGCAATTCCGTCATCTACGCCAATTGTGTTAAATTCAAAAGGTATTCCGCCAGCTTCTCTTATCGCTTCTTTAACGATTTCACCGAAATGATTAAGGTGTTTGTGCCCAGGGATAATTTCAATAAATGAGTTACAGACACCGATAAACGGTTTTTCTAGGTCCTTCACTGTTACCCCGGTAGCGTATAATAGGCTGCGGTGGGGAGCACGATCAATCCCCTTTTTAATCATATCGCTTCGCATTGTTTTATCTCCTAACTGACAATAACGTGGTTTGTAGATTCAGGATAACAAGCCACTCCGTCCGTTGTTACGATTTTTCTGAATTCTTCTAATAAGTCGTTTGTAACGATTCCTGGTTTACCGCCATTAATTTCGCGGCCATCCACATTAATAACAGCAATAACTTCAACAGCTGTTCCGGTTAAGAACACCTCATCCGCAACATAAACATCGTGGCGGGTGAATGGAGATTCTCTAACCTCGTAGCCTTTTGCTCTTGCCACATCAATGATAGCGTTTCGTGTAATTCCTTCTAACGCTCCTAAGTAAACAGGAGGGGTAAAGATTACTCCATTTTTTACGATGAAGATATTGTCAGCAGAGCCTTCTGTTACATAACCTTGATCATTGAGCATTAAAGCTTCTTCTACACCAGCCTGATTAGCTTCTAATTTAACAAGAATATTATTTAAATAATTTAATGATTTAATTTGTGGACTTAGGACATCCGGACGATTTCTTCTGCTTGGCACAGAGGCAATTTTGATTCCTCGATCGTAATATTCTTGAGGGAACATTTTCAATTCCTCTGCGATGATAATAACGCTGGGCTTTATGCAGGAGGAAGGGTCAAGGCCGAGATTTCCTTTACCTCGTGAAACTACAACTCGAATATAGGCGCTGTCCAATTCATTCTTTTTGATCGTATCCACAATTAATTGTGTCATTTCTTCCTGTGTAAAAGGAATATTCAGCATAATGGATTGTGCTGATTCGAACAGTCTTTTTAAGTGGGCATCGAGTCTAAAGACGTTTCCGTTATAAACACGAATGCCTTCAAATACTCCATCTCCATATAAAAATCCATGGTCAAAAACTGAAACTACAGCATCCTCTTTCTTGACGAATTGTTCGTCAAGGAATATCCATTGACTTCCCAACCTAACCACTCCTTTTAGTGATACAACGCTTTAGATAATTAAAATCATTTGTAAAAAAATGCCCATGCCTTATTTCCTGTTTGAAGGAATGACTGAAGGCAATTTCATTGATGAGAATATTTAATACAAATTATATTTTCAGTTATCTTACACCCAATCTAAATCTTGGTCAACACAAAAATCTGACAATTCAAATAAATCGAAAAAGTTGATAGCGTTTTCATTATTGTTAGATTAAGGTTGGGGAGAAATAAAAATAGTAAAAAAATATTTTTTGAGGTTAAAAAAGAAGAGTGAGAAGGAGTAATTTCATACGAGGATTCTACTATTGTCAACTAAAAAAACAGCTTGGATTACTAAGCCATTTCTATAAAAAAAGATAAACATTAGTTTTTCACTATACTTGTTTTCGCATTTGCTGCTACTTTATTTTCGCGAGGTATTCGTATATTTCACGGAGATTTTTATAACCTATTGTTTGAGCCATCTCCAAATAATGTCCCCAAATATGTGCTGTCAGTTTGGCATCCCCAAGTGCATGGTGCCGGTTGATAATTTCTATTCCACATTCCTTGCAAACAACTTCAAGCGGCAATGATTTTATCATAGGATTTGAAAGGCGCAGTAAGAAGGAGGTGTCAATGATTCGGTGCTCAAATCTAGTTTTTAGTATATCCCAAGTCATTTTTTGCATAAAAGTCTGTTCATGCTTAGCGTGGTGGGCTACAAGAGCGTGATTTTGTACAAATTTGAAAAATTCCATCAACACTTCTGTAGCCAATGGTGCTGACTGTAATTCTTCATCCGTAATATTGGTCAGGACGGAGATTTCATCTGAAAGTCTATCTGGAGAATGTACTAGGGAATAAAAAGTTTCTGTTTCCTTGATTTGCTGCCCTGTCATCTTGATGGCACCAATGGAAATGACTCTATCTCCTTTTTCCGGATAGAAACCAGTTGTTTCTAAATCAAACACCACAACCTTTAATTCGTGAAGAGGTGTGTCCAGGCAGTTATTTTCTTTCATTTCTTTTTGAAGCTTTCTAATAAAAGAGATATTTTGCATGTTAGCATGCCCTTGAACACCTGCATAAATGTTGGAACCAAGTCTGCCTGATATTTGTCTGAAAAAGTGAATCATATCATTCATTCCCATTAGGAATCCTCCTTGCTTACTATATTTCTTACATAACGATAAAGGGCAGCTCCATTTTTCAATATTTCTTTAACTTCTTCCTTTTGCTTTTTTGAAAGGGAAGTTATAGGAAGAAAATGGCTATTTTCATAATTGTCAGGTTTTGCTAGTGATAGACGAAAGTATAATAATTTTAAAAACTGTTGTTTATATAGTTCTCTCTTAGTAGAAGGAAGTTCAAAGTCTGGCAGCTTTTCTAGCCTTGAAAGAGTAGAGGTTTCGAATATATTCCCTTTTATTGCTAATAGACGTATCGCATTTACATATGGAAAAAGGGCTTTTTCCTTTATATTGAGCGATCCCGAATGTGGCCCGTGTGTTTCTATTAGTATTTGACCTAATATGCCCATTCCTTTTTTGAGGTGCAGGGTATTACTGAGCAATTTTTTTAAGAGGTTCTCTTTGTGGATAGTCTGATATACTTCTGTTTTTAAGTTTTCTAGAAAGCTTTCGTCACCGTATAGGGATCGCCCATCAATGAAAATCAATAATTGACGAATCAATTCCCAGTTTGAGTCAAGCAGCCAAGTGGCTAATTGCTGCCTCCATTCGGATACTGATTTACACCATAAAGGATTACTGGCCATTACTCCGCCATCGCAATAAACATAGCCGGTTAGCTGCAAGCCCTGTGAGATTTCTTTCCCTAATGCCAAAAAGTATTCATTTATCTCAGTGCCTTGTTGTTGATAAATAATGCCATGATCCTGATCGCTCCATACGGATTGTTCAAACCGTCCAGCACTGCCCATCATAAAAAAGGAGAAAGAGCAGGGAATAGGGCCGTATCTTTCTATAATTTGATTAACAGAAGCTGTGATGACACGTTTGATAATTTCATCATGTAACTGATTTAATTGGAAATGATTTCGAGTAACCCAAATGATTTGGTCATCACGGAATCTTCTAATCTCTAAGTAGCTGTTCATTCATTCAGTGCACCTCCTAAAAAATACAATGCCATCCCCTTGCTAGGTGAAAGGGGATGGGGACTAGCTATAAAAATAGGGCTATTAAAACTTTAACTTAGGCTCTGAACTTATTGTTGTTTTTTCTGTTTTTACCATTTCGGGGTAACCATAGCTTCCATGCTCACTCATGTCAAGACCAATAATTTCTTCTTCTTCTGTAACACGCAAGCCATTCATAACAGCTTTCATTATCGTTAACAGGATAAAGGAGACAATGAAAGCAAAAGCACCACTGCTTACAACACCTAATGCCTGAACACCAAGCTGGTGTAATCCGCCTCCGTAAAATAATCCTGGCTCCCCAACTGTTGCTAATTCCGGTGTGGCAAACAGTCCAGTTGATAATGTTCCCCATATACCTGCTGTACCGTGTACAGACAATGCTGCGATTGGATCATCAATTCCTTTCTTTTCAAAGAATCGAATGCTGTAAAATACAAGTATTCCAGATATGAAACCGATTAGAACTGCAGCCCAAGTATCAACAAAAGCACAGGAAGCTGTAATGGCGACTAAACCTGCTAGGGCACCATTTAACATCATTGGAACATCTGCCTTACCCATGACAATCCAAGAGATAATCATTGCAGCGATGACTCCGGCACCCGCCGCTAAGTTCGTATTCATTGCTACGAAACCAAAGAATGCTCCATCAACAGAAACTGTACTGCCTGCATTAAATCCAAACCATCCCACCCATAAGATTAAAACACTAAGAGCAGTGAATACTTGGTTATGTCCTGCGAGATTGTTTGCTGAACCATCTTTATTGTATTTCCCAATACGAGGTTTTAGGATTAAAGTAGCTGCAAATGCTGCCATAGCGCCTGTTAAGTGAACAACCGTTGAGCCTGCGAAATCCTGTTTACCGTGTTCTGCTAACCAGCCTCCGCCCCAAATCCAGTGGGCGATAGGAGGATAAACAATGACTGAAAATAATACGGCAAACACGAGATATGCTCCTAATTTTGCTCGTTCTGCAAAGCCGCCAAACGCGATGGTTAAGGAAATGCCAGCAAAGGCTAATTGAAATAAAAAGAATACAGAACCGGAAAGTGCTAAGCCTTCCACATCATAACCCGAATAGAAGAAGTCTGATAATCCAATGAGTGGATTTCCTTCTCCGAAGATTAAGCCATACCCTGCTGCCCAAAATATGATGGATGAGATACCAAAGGTAAGTATCGTTTTCCCTGCTATATGTCCGGCATTTTTCATTCGCGTTGATCCAGTTTCCAGCAGAATGAATCCTCCAATCATAAGAATAACTAGAACTGCACCAACCATTACCCAAAGACTGTTCATTAAGAATATAGTATCCATCATTTCTCCCCCTTTAAATTCATGTTAACTTTCTTAACATTTAGTGTATTTGTATTTTTACATGGATTTAATGTGGATTCTACAATTGTGTTAGGTTTCCTAACATGGTTTTTGAAGGGAGAAGAAAAAAGGCCATCTTCTTTATTAAGAAGATGGACCTTTTCGTAAACCGAATTGAGCATTCAATTGTCCTTGAATCATTTTTCTTCTAACATCATTTTGATTTTGGTTCTTCTGAGCTCGAAGCATTTCTTTCCTAATTTCATGCGTTTGAACACCATCTTCAATCTTGTTCGCGATTTCCACTAATAATTCTACATCTGCAAAGGAGTACTTTCTGCTTCCGCCAGGGGATCTCTCGGGGAAAATTAACCTTCTCTCCTCATAATAACGAATTTGTCTCTCAGAGAGACCTGTTAAGTCTCTAACAATCCCAATTGTGATTACTTTTTTATCTTTATAAGAAAAATCATTTGCCATTTTTTGATCTCACCACGCTCTTCTGTGATTAGGTACTTTATTACTAACCTATGTGAAATTTCCTTACATTGATTGGATTTTGGTACAAGTTATTTTAAGATGCTTTGGTTTATTTTTTTGGGGGAATGTCTTTATAAAAATACTTTGTAATTCGCTTAAGGTGAGGGAATCTAGATTATGTTCAGAAGCGTTATAAAGACCAGATGCAATTAATCGATTAATGTAAAATAGTTTAAGTGTTTCGACTCCTTTACGCAATTGATTTGTCATACCGCCTTTTCACTCCTTCTAATTGAATATATTGTAAAAGGTAACTAAATTATTAGGATTTGTCTGTGAATGTGTCAGAAACACTGACAAACAATTTCATTTATTAGAGGAAATCTTACTAAATAAAAAAGAACCAGGCGTCAACAGCCAGGCTCTTAAAATTTGTTATTAATATTCTCCATCGAATGGTGTGAATGGGAAGTTAAATCTTCTTTCGACTTGACGAAGACGTTGATTTACACGTTGAAGGCGACGCTGAGTCTGGTTTAATTCACGTTGTAGTCGATTGATTTCTCTCTCTTGACGTTCACTTTCTCTTTCAAGTCGAGTAACTCTGCGCTCAAGTTGCTGCGGTTGTCTATCTGGGTCAAATTGGTCTTGGGAATATGGGTCTTCTTGAACATATTGATCATACATATTGTAATCATACTGTACTGGTTGAGCTGGGTAATAGCCATAAGGATACATGGGGCAACTCTCCTTTTTTGATTAATACCCTATAGATTATGTAGTCATCCGTGGAGAGTGTGGGCATATGCCTAGATAAAATGGAAACCTAAACAAAATATCAATCCAAAATAAACAATTATCTAATAAATACTATTTTCATATTACTTTTTTTGCGTTTTAAAATGGTAAAACACTAAAGTATTAATATTAACATATTGAATAAGCAAACAAAAAAAGTTATAATCATTATATTCTAAAAATTAAAAATGTTTTTAAGATTAACTTTTCAAAAGAATATTAGGGGGATGAGAAAATGAAGAAGTTTAAACTTTTAACAACGTTCTTGGTCATGGCTCTTATGTTAATGCTTACTGCTTGTGGATCGAGTGAAACAAGTGGTAATGGGGATGACTCCGATAAGGACAAGAAAACTCTCCGCGTCGTAACAGATGCAGCCTACGCACCATTTGAATACCAGGATAAGGGTGAAATAGTAGGCTTTGATATTGACTTAATTAAAGCGGTTGCAAAAGAAGCGGGTTACGAAATTGATATTGCTCATACCGGGTGGGATCCAATATTCGTAGAATTAGAGAAGAAAATTGCCGATATTGGTATTTCTTCCATAACCATTAACGATGATAGAAAGAAAACCTATGATTTTTCTGTCCCATACTTCTTATCTACCAATAAGATTATGGTTCCAGAAGGCAGTGATATTAAAAGTGCTGAAGATTTAAAGGATAAAACAGTTGCTGTTCAAAACGCAACAACTGGGCAGGAAGCGGTTGAAGGTCTTCTTGGTAAAAACAGCAGTCAGATTAAAAAGTTTGAAAACAATAACTTAGCAATCCTTGAGCTTAAGGCTGGAGGAGCAGACGCGGTTGTTGCGGATAATACAGTAATTGAAGAATATGCAAAAAATAATCCGAATGATAAATTTGTTATCATTGAAGATAAGGATGCATTTGCTCAAGAGTTCTACGGATTAATGTTTCCGAAGGGAAGTAAGATAAAAGCAGATTTTGATAAAGCGCTAAACGAAGTATTTGATAACGGAACATATGCAGAAATTTACAATGAATGGTTTAAGGTAGATCCAGACGTACAACTATTAAAAGACCAACAATAATAACAAAAATTGCGTAACTCTTAGAAATCAGAAGTTACGCAATTTTTGGTTTAATGCCTTATTTTACATAATTTAACAGAGGGTCAACGTATCAATAGGGGGATTAATTATGGATTTTCAATGGGATATTTTAGCAGAATACGCACCCTTTTTTCTGAAAGGGACGCTGCTGACAATTGGACTATCATTAGCTGGTATTTTAATCGGGACAGTACTTGGATTGTTTATTGGATTAGGAAAAATGATGAAAAATAAATTTCTATCATTCCCTTTTGGCGTGTATATCACTTTGTTCCGAGGCACACCAATGCTGGTACAAATTATGTTAATTCACTTTGCGGTAGTACCGCTGTTTATAGGGGGAACAAATGGAATTGCTGCAGCGATTCTTACTCTGTCATTAAATTCTGCGGCATACATAGCAGAAATCTTCCGTGCAGGAATTCAATCGATTGATAAAGGGCAGATGGAAGCAGCCCGTTCTCTCGGAATGACGCAAGTACAAGCTATGCGTTATATTATCCTTCCACAAGCGTTTAAACGAATGATTCCACCACTAGGTAATGAATTTATTGTCCTTATTAAAGAATCATCACTCGCATCATTAGTGGCCGCCCCAGAACTCATGTATTGGGGACGAGCCATGCAAGGTCAATATTTCCGTGTATGGGAGCCGTATATTACTGCAGCGCTTATTTACCTTGTATTAACGCTTTCTTTAAGCTACGTATTAAGCCGACTTGAAAGGAGACTGACAACAGAATGATTGAAGTGAAAAATTTAAAAAAGTCCTTTGGCACGAATGAAGTACTAAAGGATATTAATGTAACCATTAAGCCGCAAGAGGTTGTGGTTGTAATTGGTCCATCTGGTTCAGGTAAATCTACTTTCCTGCGTTGTATTAATCTTTTAGAAAGTATTACAGATGGACATGTCTATATTGAAGGAACTGATATTACCGACAAAAAGACAGATATCAATAAAATTAGGACGGAAGTAGGGATGGTGTTTCAGCAGTTTAATCTGTTCCCACATAAAAAGGTTATTGAAAATATCATGCTAGCCCCGATGAAAGTCAGAAATACTTCAGCTGAGGAAGCTAGAAAAAAAGGGTTAGAGCTTTTAAGAAAAGTAGGGTTAGAGGATAAAGCAGAGGCGTATCCTGATTCCTTATCAGGCGGTCAAAAACAGCGTGTCGCGATTGCTAGAGCGCTTGCGATGGAACCGAAAATCATGTTGTTTGACGAACCAACCTCAGCCCTTGATCCTGAAATGGTCGGGGAGGTTTTGGAGGTCATGAAGCAGCTTGCCAAAGAAGGCATGACCATGGTGGTTGTTACACATGAAATGGGGTTTGCAAAAGAAGTAGGCGACCGTGTCATCTTTATGGATGGCGGGCTTATCGTCGAAGAAAATACTCCAATTGAACTATTTGATCATCCAAAAGAAAATCGAACCAAAGCCTTCTTGAGTAAGGTTTTATAAACAGGGAGGCCGAGCCACCCTGTTTTTTACTATTAATTATACTTCAAAATCAAAAACGTCGACAATCTTGTCTGATTTTATCCGGTTTTGGCAGAGTTTAAATAGTTGCTCAAAGAATTCCTTCACTTCGAAAGTAGAGGAAGGAACTTTTATTTGTACAGTAGTTGAGCCAAACATTTGCTTGAAATAAGCTTTTCTTTGATCGTTTTTCCCATCACGTTTTAAAGGATTATACTTCCATACGATATGGGGGCTTCCGTCTACTTGTTCAACTATTCTTAGCTCCGCAGCTGTGGTTGATTTATTATGTAGATAAATGACTAAATAATAGTTGTCATTGCGGTGCCAATCAATGAATAGAAAATAATAGCTGGTATCGCTATCTACCCTAGTAACCTCAAAGCCTGCTATTGTTTTTTTACCATTTGTCCATTGATGAAATCGAGGCAGCATCCCATTAACAATTTCCATTTTATTAATTTCATAAGCGGCAGGTCTTGATTCTTTTATCAAATCTGCCATAAATACGGCTTCGTCCTTTTTCAAAAAAAATGCCCCTTTTGGTAGAATGAATACATTATACAGCGAAATGGGATAAAAGTAGAAGCCTGCTATGTAAAGGAATGTATTCAAATTGAAATATAACTGAAACCTTAATAATAAAATCGTTTGGTAGAATCGGTATAATAGGGACTAAAAATGAATACCTCGTTCGAATTGTATAGAGGAATAATTCTGCCTCTTTTCCATATGAATGCATAGAAGTGGTGGTAATTGGGGGGACGGAAATGACATTGGAGAGTCAGTTAATAAAAAAGTCATATTATCAAATGTTTATAAATGAACATGAAAATATACAGCCGATACGTGTGTTAGGTGATGCGTATCAGGAAGAGCTTCAAAAGGATTTGCCAGATTTGACGTCTATACGCTTTGCACAAGGAGAAATCTATTTTCACAATCGGGATTTTGAGGCAGCTATTTTTAAATGGGAAAACGTTATGGGGGAACTTGAACTTTGGGCGAAGAAAAATATTGCCGATGCCTATTTTGAAACAGGTCTTCTCTCAAATGCTGAGGACCTTTATCTCACAATAGAAACAAATAATCCTACATTAAAGACAGAAGTGGCCCTGCAGCTGTTTTCTCTTTATATTGAACGAGGAAAGTCTGAGGCAGCAGTGGAGATTATCAAAAGAACAATCGATGCTAACCCGGATTATCCGAATGTGACTGCTATAGCCCGCGCATATTTTGAGGATCAGCAGGATTGGGATCATGGTATTGAACTTGCTCTAAATGAAGCAAAACGGACGGGTTCACTTGAATGGTTTGATACATTGAATTCATATGTAAAGAAAGGTGTTACCAAAAGCTTAAACCCAAATTATTTCTTACAGGGACTATTTGAATTGTATGCCCTGGATCATCAGATGTTTGAAGAGCTTACTGCATCACTATGGAACAGTTATAAAAGTGAAGAGTCCTATTTTACATGGCTAAAAGAGTTAAATCATCTCCTATTGAATCTTGATATTAGCACAAACAACCATTTCCAATTGTTATCAGATCTCCATCATGAAACGTATTTTGGATTAATAAACGGCAGCCAGAGTATTAAAACACTAGAAGACCTTGTACCTGACCTATTAACAAATTGGCTGCGCTTATCAGTTCCTGCGCATACGGTCATAGTGTCAGCTGCGGTATTATCATGGAATGAGCTATTTCCAACAAGTATTAGTATGTCAATTGTTAATGTGGCTGAAAATCTTATTGGAGAAACAGAAAGTCATTTCAACGAATTAGAAGAATGTATAAATCTCTTTGAGTCCATTATTAGTTGGGCGAATAGTCAAGACATGGGTGAGAATAACCGCTTAGAATGGATGGTCCAGCAATTGAAAGATTTTGATACCCATCACTTGTTGATTACCGGATTAAGTGGCAGCGGGAAGTCTGCCTTCATAAATACCATTCTAGGGGAAGAGATTCAGGATAGCCCCACTTCGTCGCTTGTTATGTTTAAAGACTTTGAAGACTTAAATATTTATGAAATAACCGATCAGGAGACAGTGCCACTCGCAGACTTCGCGCAATTTCAAGAGCGAATGGATCGGCGCCGAAATGCACTAGAATCGATTATCGAATTTCAACAGCCTTTTCCATTGTTATATGAGCAGAAACTGGCGTTAATTGAAACGCCAGGTCTAAGAGGCAGCCACCAAGACCGCTATGAAGTGCTGCAATATCTACAAATGGCAGATAGTTTATTATTTGTTTTAGATGCAAATGCTCCGTTTACAGATAAAGAGAAGGGAATTCTATCACAAATTCATGAACTTGCTCCTGATATGCCCGTCCATTTTCTCTTAAATAAGATGGATACAATTGTCAATGAGCAGGAAGCAATAAGAATTTACGACGATACTAGGTCCAGGATTCAGTCCTATTTACCTGAAGCACAAGTATTACCCTTTTCCTCTCAATATGAAAGTGGACAGCAATTAGTCGACCTGAAGAGATTTGTTCAATCGATAAAGGATAAAAGAAACATAGCCGATAAACGCTTGGCAAAGCTTTTATATTTCATCCGAACAACCATATCCAGGCTGCTGCAAAAGAGAATTGATGTTGAGAATCAATTAATTGAGTCGGTTCGCTGGAATGAAGAAGTGGTGATGAAGTTAAATGGTGCTCTTAACCAATTAAAGGATGCGGAGTCACAAAAAACAAAAGCAATCACAAGATCATACCGCGCTATTAAGGAATCCATCCAAAAAGAAATTTCTGTTGCAGTACCGAAAATACTGCAAGAATGTTCCGAGCTAATCAAAGAAGACAGTAATATTAGTACGATTCATTTGGAGCTTAATGATGTGATGAACAATAGAATCCAAGATTACTTGGAGCAAGAAGTATTGCCGAAATATTATACATCACTTCAAGAATGGATTATCAGCAGCAAAGAGGAGTTTGAGCAAGGGCAGGCATTTTTAAATGAAATGGCTGAAGGCTTAAATAGCCTGTATGGGGAAGAGCGAATTAGCACAGAATGTGATTTTAAAGTGCTTGATGATTGGCTTCGTGATACCGATAGAATGACGAGCCGGTTCCAATTAGAAAAGGTCAATATCTTACTTCGCAACACAGCTTCACAATTTTTATTGAAAAGTGCAGGGAAAATATTTGGGGCAATCTCTCAAAATAAAGCCATGCTGTATAATAAATACAAGGCCTTTGTTAAAAATGATAGCTATTCTGAACCAACTGAGGTTGTGATTGAACGCTTCTTCCAACAATTCGAGCTATTTGAAAAATCATTAGAACGAGACATTACCATGTTTTACAGACAGCCATTGAAGGTTCTTAATGAAGCAATTGAGGAATCAATGTCTCAAATAACGAAAAATCACGATATACTGAAAAAAATGAATACCAACCCAGAATTGTTCCGGGATCCGTTGACACTATTTGAAGTTAGACTGCGTCAATTTGAATGGACGACAATTGCAGGCAAGGGTGTACAAACGATTTATTAATGAGTCTGTGTTAAAGCTGAATGTTGATTTTACTGTGTTTGGAAAATAAGCGGAGAATTTCCGCTTAAATTGGGAAATTCCCATTTTTACCTTCATAATAAGCGGAGTTTTTCCGCTTATGGTATCCAAATCATTGGATTTTGTCTTATTTAAAGCAGTTAACCGGAATATTTCCGCTTATATCTGCTGCTTAAGATTCCTTTATATACATTAGCCGGAAATTCTCCGTCTATGAATGATCAAGCCTACACGAAAATCAACAATGAATAATAACACAGCCATTAATAAAAAAGGGTGCCCATTGAGGCACCCTTTATCATTATAAAAGCAGGATAATTATAATCCCTTTTCTTCAATCAGTTTTAGTAATAAATCAGGTCGATTGGTTAATATACCATCAGCACCTGCATCAATAAGTTTTTCCATTGTATCTGGATCATCAATGGTCCAGTAATGGATTTCCATTCCAAGCCGATGTGCCCCATCGATTAATCTTTGATCAGTTAAATCGAAACCGCTGTCTTCCACTGGAATCTGAAAAGCATCAACTTTTGGTACATAAAGATTACGTAAAAGGAATTTATGAGTAATTACAAAATTTTTAACCTCTTGTCTTCCGGCTGAAAGAGCTACTCGGCCTTTTGCATACTTATCAAATGTTTTAAGAATTTCTTGGTCAAAGGAACCGATTAAAATCTTTTCTTCCATTTGGTATTCTTCAATTAGATTCCACAATTTAGAAGCAATCTCCTCGATTCTTTCAGGAGGATTGTCATCTTTAATTTCTATTTCAATCTTTATGTGATTGAAGGTTTGAAACATTTCCTTAACCGTCGGAATATAGACCCCCTTACCACGAAAATTATGGTTACCTTCAAGATTTTTAAAATGATAGCCTGCATCCAGCTCTTGAATTTCTGCTAAAGTAAGATCTTCAACCTGTCCCTTACCATTGGTTGTCCGGTCAACACTTGCATCGTGAATTGCAACTAAGTGGCCGTCTTTTGTTATATGTATATCCGTTTCAAGGACATCCACTCCCATATTAGCTGCATTCTGAAAGGCTGCCATGGTATTTGAAGGTGCTAACAGTTCACCGCCTTGGTGGGCAATAACCATTGGGCGATTATGATTAAAAAAGCTTTTCTGTTTGATTTGTTTGACTGGAAATAAATTAATGACTAATAGAAAAATAATCAGGGCCGCTGCTATCAGCTTTAAAGATAGAAATATTGTGTTTTTTCTCCTTGCCTTTTCTACTGTGACATGTTGCATATTACTGCTCCTCTACTAATAGCCTTTCGAATAATCTACTAGATTAACAGAAGGCTTGTTACCTGAAATATAGTTTTTTAGGTTCGGGATAAGAATATTTTTAATAACCCGTTGATTATAATGCTCCGTTGAACCAGAGGTGTGGGGGGTAATAATCACGTTTTCCATTTCCCACAAAGGACTATCAACTGTTAATGGTTCTTGTTCAAATACGTCTAAACCGGCACCAGCAATGTGTCCCCTCTGTAAAGCAGCAATCAAATCTTTTTCCACTACGATTTCACCACGACCAATATTGATAAAGAAAGCGGTAGATTTCATGAGGTCAAATTGCTTGGAACCAAATAAGCGATGTGTCTCTTTGGTTAGCGGCAGGGTGACAACCACATAATCACAGTTGGGAAGAACGATATCTAATTGATTTGTGGTGTACATTTCATCAACAAACTCCTGTTGTTTTCCAGAATGGCGAACGCCGATGACCTTCATTCCAAAAGCTTTTGCGATTTTTGCTGCTTCTTTTCCAATGGTCCCAACACCTATAATTCCAACCGTTTTTTCATGCATTTCCAGATTCATGCCGGAATGGTGCCATTTCCTTGCTTGCTGGTTTTTTACATATGTATGAATCTTTCTTGTTAAGCCAAGCATCAATGCAAAGATTGTTTCGGATATCGGATAAGCATGCACACCATTCGCACTAGTTAGGGTAATATTTCTAGATTCCAGGGATTCAAGGGGCAGACTATTTACACCTGCACTCCAGGTTTGGAGCCACTTAAGCTTTGATTCGGGTATGAGACACTCTTTTTCAATGCCTTTTTTCCAGCCAGCAATAATTTCAGCATCATGTAAATGCTCCTGCCAAATTTCTCTATCTTTTCCCATAATGATCGTCCAATCTGGGATAATTTCTTTTATTTGATCGATAAGATTCTGTTCTAATGTATGAGTAATGACAATTTTTCTCTTTAGCATATATTTCCTCCATATGTACTTCGATTACTACTATTCATGATACTGGAATTTACTGAAAAATGATAACAATTAAATTAGGGAAGTGCTGAAAAATAAATGATTTCATATTTATCTTTTAAGGTGTTCTATGCTATTATTTAGTGATACGAAATAATCAGAATTATCACAATGTTTGTTGTGTAGATAGTTAGAGAGGTGTTTCCTTGAAAGAGCGTTTGTGGACTAAATCTTTTGTTATGTTAATGGCTGGGAATCTATTTGTGTTTATGTCTTTTCAAATGCTTATTCCAACATTACCGCCCTATATTAAATCCATAGGTGCAAGTGGGGTAGAAATTGGTCTTGTTACAGCGTTGTTTTCGATCGGTGCTGTGCTCATAAGACCGTTTATTGGACATATGCTCGAATACAAGCAAAGGAAATCACTTGTATTAATTGGTGCTGTCATTCTTTTAGTTATTACAATTCTTTACCCAATATCAAGAATTGTCATGATATTCCTGTTGATCCGATTTGTGCATGGTCTTGCTTGGGGGTGGTCAACAACTGTGAATGGTACAGCGGCGGTCGACGTTATTCCATTTTCAAGGCTTGGTGAAGGAATGGGCTATTTTGGGCTATCAAACACCATTGGGTATATCATTGCACCTAGTCTAGGAATCTTCATATATAATGTCACTACATTTACTAATCTCATTGTTATTTCAAGCATATTAGGATTGATTTCTGTCGTGCTGCTTGCACTTGTTCGCTACCAAACACCTGAAGCCGTTGTAAAAACAAAAAAGGAGAATCTTACATTTTCCTACCTTGATTCATTAGTAGAGAAATCGAGCTGGTTTCCATCGCTTATTACCATCATAATTTGTCTTGGTTATGGTTCAGTCTCAACATTCATCGTAATCTACGGGGAAGAAAGAGGCATTGTCCAAATCTTTTTATTTTATATTCTAAATGCAATTATTGCCACGGTGGCTAGACCATTTGCAGGAAAGTGGTTTGATGAAAAGGGGCCAATCGCCATGGTCTACTTCTGTATTTGTGCTACCTTTGTTGGGTTGTGGGTCCTTTCCTTTGCACAAACCAATTTCATGCTTGCTGTTGCAGGAGGATTGTTTGGACTCGGATTTGGCTGTGCATTACCAATCTTACAATCCTGGACCTTATCGATGACACCAGAAAATCGAAGAGGTGTGGCAAATGGCATGTTCTTTTCATCGATAGATTTAGGAATTGGCTTAAGCGGGATTATCTTCGGTACAATTGCACAATTCACTGATACGGCTAATCTCTTCCGGATAAGTAGTCTATTTTTAATTATTGCCATCGTTTTAACTATAGTAGAAGTTAGGAAAAAAAGAGTTGCTCCGAAGGAAAGAATTGTTTCATAAACAAAAGGTCAGCCTCTAGAGTAAGAGGGCTGACCTTTTTTAAATATTAGGCTGTGTTATTATTCATTGTTAATTTTCGTGTAGGGTTGATCATTCATAGGTGGAGAATTTCCGGCTAATGTATATAAAGGAACCATAAGAAGCAGATATAAGCGGAAAAATTCCGGTTAACTGCTTTAAATAAGACAAAATCCAATGATTTGGATACCATAAGCGGAAAAACTCCGCTTATTATGAAGGAAATATGGGTATTTCCCAATTTAAACGGAAATTCTCCGCTTATTTTCCAAACACAGTAAAATCAACATTCAGCTTTAACGCAGCCAAAAATTAAATTGCCAAATCCTATTATAATCCTCTAATTTTAGAATATTCAATATAGCCCTATGACACTATTGATAGAAAATTAAAAGTTTAGCAATTTATTTCCGCTTAATATTCTAAAAATTCTATACTTTTGTTACAATAGGTTGGGGAGATTTAATTACAAAAAGGAGGAAGAACAAATGAATATTGGTAGTCTTTTATCTCAAAATGCTAGAAAGTTCCCAGAGTTGCTAGCCATTGAATGTGAAGGCCGTAGTTACACCTACCGCCAATTTAATGAATGTCGTAAAGGTAATTACTATCGGTAAACCACAGACAGTAGGCTATCACTCGTATGTAAGCGCTTTATTTAAGGGTGGAGAGGAACCAGAAATAGAGGTCTCTGAAGAAGATGATTTAGAAATTCTTTATACATCAGGGACAACAGGCCGGCCGAAAGGCGCATTGTTTGATCATAAGAGGATTTTTAATGTTGGGATTTCTGTCACCATTAATATGGGATTACGACCGCATGAGCGTATCCTTAATGTAGCACCAATCTTCCACTCTGCACAGTTAAATCTTTTCCTAATTTCAGGTGTTGCACTTGGGGCAACACATATTATCCATCGTGATTTCCATCCAGTTAAGACACTTCAAACCCTTCAAGAACATAAAATTACTCACTTCTTTGGTGTTCCAGCCATGTTTAATTTCATCCTGAAAGTTCCAAATGGAATGTTTCTGGGAAAATACTAAAATATCAGCTTCGACAAAATTAAATCAAGTCAACGCTTAAAAGCAGGCGGTTACAAATAGAAAGTGAGGTATTCATATTGAAACATCCATATTTAACACATGACCATGAAATTTTTCGGAAGTCATTAAGGAAATTTTTAGAGAAAGAAGCTGTTCCCTTTTATGAGCATTGGGAAGAAGAGAGAATGATTCCCCGCTCATTGTGGAGAAAGATGGGGGACCAGGGTTTTCTTTGTCCGGATTTAGATGAGATTTATGGCGGCAGTGGTGTGGACTGGGGCTTCTCTGTAGTTATTAACGAAGAGCTGGAGAGAGTGGGTTCTGGTCTTGTGGGAATAGGTCTCCATAATGATATCGTTGTACCATATATCAATTCCTTCGGCACACCTGAGCAAAAACAGCGTTGGCTCCCCCGCTGTGTAACAGGGGAACTTATTACGGCCATCGCCATGACCGAACCTGGAACGGGGTCTGACCTTGCCAATATCAAAACTAATGCAAAGCTAGATGGAGACCACTATATATTAAATGGGCAAAAGACCTTTATAACCAATGGAATTCAGTCAGATCTAATTCTGGTAGCTTGTAAAACAGATCCCAATGCGGTACCAAAGCATAAAGGGGTTAGTTTACTCCTAGTTGAACGAGATACTCCTGGCTTTTCAAGAGGAAGAAAGCTGAATAAAGTGGGTCTGCATAGTCAGGATACGGCTGAGTTAATTTTTGAGGACTGCAGAGTTCCTAAGGAAAATCTCCTTGGTGAAGAAGGAAAAGGTTTTCTCTATATGATGGATAAACTACAGCAGGAGCGGCTTTTAGTGGCCATAGCAGCACAAATTGCGGGAGAAGTTATGCTGCAGGGAACGATAGACTATGTGAAGAGTCGTGAAGCCTTTGGAAAGCCTATCAGTCAATTCCAAAATACTCAGTTTAAACTTGCGGAAATGGCTACAGAAGTGGAAATGGGGCGAGCGTTTTTAGATCAATTAATAGCTGAACATATCGATGGTCAGAACGTGGTGACCAAGGTTTCAATGGCGAAATGGCGACTAACGGATACTGCTAAGAAAATTGCGGGAGAATGCCTGCAGCTTCATGGCGGCTATGGATATATGGAAGAATACGAGATTGCGAGAAGATTCCGTGATATACAGGTTTCTAGTATTTATGCTGGGACAAATGAAATCATGAAAACGATTATTGCCAAAAATCTAGGCTTGTAAATGGAGGAGATTGGATGACTACCACTATTGGACAAATTTTTGATTTAACGGTAAAAAGATACCCGAACAAGGATGCAATTT
The DNA here is from genome assembly GCF_055502545.1 of Bacillus sp. CZDM1. Lineage (NCBI taxonomy): Bacteria > Bacillati > Bacillota > Bacilli > Caryophanales > Bacillaceae > Bacillus > Bacillus sp. CZDM1. Next base: position 61,235 of record NZ_JBUESO010000009.1, read on the forward strand.
ATGATGTTAGGAAAAATGTCCGCTATACGTATAAAGAGTGGAGTGAACAGGTTAACCGTCTAGCGAATGCATTATTGAATGAAGGGGTCAAAAAAGGAGACCGGGTTTCCACATTCATGTTTAATACCGAGGAATTAGGAACGGCATTCTTTGCCTGTGCAAAAATCGGGGCCATCTTTAATCCAATTAATTTTCGGTTAACTCCTGAGGAAGTGGCTTTTATTTTATCGGACGCAAGCCCTAAGGTGGTCCTTTTTGAAAAAGCTTTGGAGCCTGTTATTTCCGCTATCGAAAATCGGTTTGATTCAACGGCCTTTTGGTTTATTGATGAAGAGACACCAGCCTATGCAGCAAGCTATCACGATAAACTGGCTGATTCTTCAATCGAAGAGATACAGGCAGAGGTTAATGAAAATGATATATATGCGTTTATCTATACAAGCGGGACAACAGGAAGACCAAAAGGAGTCATGCATAGTCATCGTAATATGGTCGATCAAAGTGTGATTTGTATTGCTGCCCAAAAGCTTGAGCAGGAAGACGTAGGTCTTGTGACCGCTCCAATGTTCCACTGTGCAGAGCTTCATTGTGCCTTTTTACCAAGGATTCATGTAGGGGCAAGAAATGTTATTCTGCACCAATTTAACCCAAAAGTCATCCTTCAGTTAATAGGACAGGAAAAGATTACGAAATTTTTCGCTGCACCAACTATGTGGAATATGCTGCTGCAAGAAGATTTAAGTCAATACAATACAGAAAGTCTAAAGCTTGGTTTGTATGGTGCAGCACCAATGGCTCCGTCTCTCGTGCATGCCCTGCATGACCGTTTTGGTGTCCGGTTAGTTCAAGCCTATGGAATGACAGAAATGGGACCAGCGATTACCTTCCTATCCGAGAATGACCAGTTAAGAAAAGCCGGATCGGCAGGTCAAGCAGCCATTAACCATGATATTCGAGTGGTTCGTACGAGAGAGGATGGGCCATCAGATCCTGATGATGTTGTTCCAGTTGGTGAAACCGGTGAGATTATTGTCAAAGGGCCATGCATGATGATAGGTTACTTTAACCGTGAAGAAGCAACGGAAAAATCGATGTATAAAGGCTGGTATCATTCAGGTGATATCGGTTACCTAGACGCAGAGGGCTTTCTATTCGTAAATGACCGGGTGGATGACATGATTATAAGCGGCGGGGAGAATATTTATCCACGTGAAGTGGAGGATGTTTTACATGCACATGAAGGTGTTTTGGATGTTGCGGTTGTGGGTCAGCCAGATGAGCGTTGGGGTGAAACCGTTACGGCATTTGTGGTGAAAAAGGCCCCAGCACTGACTGAACAGGATCTAGAAGACTATTGTAAAAACAGCGATAGTCTAGCAAACTACAAGCGTCCACGTAAATATGTCTTCTGTGAAGCATTGCCACGGAATGCAAGTGGGAAAATCCAGAAATTTGTGCTTCGGAAACAGTTAGAAGAGCTGTTCACACAGGGATAATAATAGAAAAGGTCGCTGGATTCGTCTTGGCGGCCTTTTCTTTACGGTTACTTGTGGATGGCAGAAAATACTTGCGGATGGCAGAAAATACTCTCAGATAACAAAATTCACTCTCGCATAGCAGGAAATACTCTCGGATAACAAAATTCACTCTCGCATAAGCAGAAAATACTCTCGGATAACGAAATTCACTCTCGTATAGCAGAAATTACTCGCGGATAACGAAATTAACTCTCACATAGCAAAATTCACTCTCGGATACATCGAAAAAAAGGTATAATGTAAGAAGGTTATTTAGCAGAAGGGGGAGACGTCCTTGTTGTTTGAAAAAGCTCAACGATTATTAGAATCTCATTTTGGTTATTCATCCTTCCGAAATGGGCAGGAGCGTGCCATCCAATCCGTTTTAGCTGGAGAAAATACGATTTGTGTCATGCCAACTGGCGGAGGAAAGTCAATTTGTTTTCAAATTCCTGCACTTGTTTTACCAGGTACCACGATTGTCATATCCCCGTTAATCTCACTTATGAAGGATCAAGTCGATGCCCTCGTTCAGGTAGGAATTCCTGCAACTTTTATCAACAGCTCTCTAAGTTATCATGAAGCAAACGAACGAATCAGAGAAGCGAAGCAAGGAATGTACAAGCTTCTATATATCGCACCCGAACGATTAGAATCTCATGAATTTATCGAGGACCTGAAACAGATGGATATTCCATTAGTTGCGGTGGATGAAGCACATTGTATTTCACAATGGGGGCATGATTTCCGTCCAAGCTACCGCCATATCCAGCAAATGGTTTACAGCCTTCCACAAAAACCAAATGTATTGGCGCTGACTGCAACAGCCACACCAAGAGTACGAGAGGATATCTGTGAAACACTTGATATCGATGAAGAGAATTCAATCATTACCGGTTTTGAACGAGAGAATCTTTCGTTTGCTGTGATTAAAGGTCAAGACAGACTTCATTTTCTAAAAGATTATATTAAAAAGAATGAAAAAGAAGCGGGCATTATTTATGCAGCCACCCGGAAAAACGTTGACCAGCTTTACGAAAGGCTGAAGAAAGAAAATATTAATGTTGCAAGGTATCATGCCGGAATGGGGGACGCCGAACGTATACGCGAGCAGGATCGTTTTTTAAAAGATGAAGCATCCCTTATGGTCGCAACCTCTGCCTTTGGAATGGGTATCGACAAATCCAACATCCGCTATGTCCTCCATTTTCAACTTCCGAAAAATATGGAAAGCTACTATCAAGAGGCAGGCCGTGCAGGACGAGATGGACTCGAGAGTGAATGTATTCTTCTCTATTCTTCGCAGGATGTACAGGTTCAGCGCTTTTTAATTGATCAATCCAGCGATCGATCACGGATTCATGCGGAACTGGAAAAGCTGCAGCAAATGGTCGATTATTGCCATACCGAAAATTGCCTGCAGGAATTTATTTTAAAATATTTTGGGGAAATAGAGACAGAGTCATGTGGGCGCTGTGGTAACTGTCTCGATTCACGTACAAGCATTGATGTAACAAAAGAAGCCCAAATGGTAATGTCGTGCATGATCCGGATGGGACAGCGATTTGGAAAAACACTTACTGCTCAAGTATTAACAGGTTCAAGAAATAAAAAAGTAACTGAGATGGGTTTTGACAAGCTGACAACCTATGGAATTATGAAGGAAAAAGGTTCGAAAGAAGTCAGTGATTTTATCGAGTTCTTGATTTCACAAGAATTAATTGCCATCGAACAGGGACAATTTCCAACATTATATGTAGCGTCAAAAGGGAAGGACATCCTCCTTGGAAAGGAAAAAGTTCATCGCAGAGAAACCGTTAAGGTCAGAGAAATTTCAAAGGATGACCCATTATTCGAAACGTTACGGGAAGTAAGAAGGTCGATTGCAGAAAGAGAAAATGTGCCTCCATTTGTTATCTTTTCTGATGCCGCTCTAAAGGATATGTGTGCAAAGCTTCCAAGAACAAGCGAAGACTTTTTAGGAGTTAGTGGAGTCGGAGAACTTAAATTGAAGAAATATGGACTTGAATTTATTCAAGCCATTCGTCAGTTTTGCGAAGCCCATCCAGAACGCCAGCCGGAGTTGGGACAAGCTGCTGCTCCTAAAAAAACATCTAAAAAAGCTGTGGGTGATTCCCATTTAGAGACCTTACAGCTACATCAGCAAAACTTATCAATCGAACAAATAGCAGAAAAACGCGAGCTGGCACTGAGTACGGTTGAAAACCATTTACTCCAATGCGCTCAGCAAGGAATGGAAGTTGATTTTTCTAAGCTCATTCCTGCGGAGTATATTCCAATGCTTCAAAAAGCGGTGGAAGAGGCTGGGCGTTCACGTTTAAAACCAATCAAGGATTTATTGCCTGAAGAAGTAAGCTATTTCATGGTTAAATCTTATCTTTATTTTTTAAGCAAAAACAAGTAGTGTAGCACTATTTAGAATATTCATACTAATTGTCGTCTGCCGGGTTAATTTGTTAGTATTTCCCGGGAATTTGTCGATGAAAACAGCCGTATAACAATCATACGTCTGTTTTCATTCCTCAGATTCATCCAAAAATGGTTTATTAACAAAGTAATACATCCACGCCATTAATATGCTTCCTCCAAATAAATTACCTATGGTTACCGGAACGAGATTATGAATCACTCCTCCCCATGAAATCGTACCAGGATGATTCAGAACTAAAGCTATTGCGAAGGTACACATATTGGCAATACTGTGCTCATATCCGGAAATAAAAAAGCAGAACACAAAAAGGATCATCGAAAACATTTTGGGTCCGTCTCCTTTTAAACCGAGAGGAATAAAAAAGGCTAAGCAAACCAGCCAATTACAAAGAATGGCTCTAAAAAGCAGCTCCATTGTAGGAACCTGCATTTTCTTTTCTACAACGCTTAATAAAAAACCATTAACCGACGATTCTTCATAAAGTCCCGTGGTAAAAATGATAAAGGCAAAGACAGCTGCACCTAAAATATTTCCAATATAACTACTTATCCACAACTTGGTGACTTCGAGCCAAGCCATTTTTCGCCGAAGTGCAGCATAGGTGTAATAGAATGTATTACCCGTAAACAAATCTCCACCAGCGTATGCAATTAATATGATTGCCGCTCCAAAGGTGAGTGCGGCCATCGGATAAGCCCATGGGGAATGTTCCAAATAAAAGTAGTTTCCTGTTTTAAAAGCAACAATTACACCGAATCCAATAAACATACTGGCAAGCATTGACCTTAAAATATAACGTAATAGGCTTTGCCTGAAAATTTTAACCTTTTTTAACGCTAATTTTTCTACCTCGCCTAAGGGCTGTCTCTCCATAACTGCACCATCCATAATTTTCGAATCATCCCTATAGTTTCATATAACAGATACTAAATTATGTATAATAAATGGATTGATTTCATAAGTTTTGTAAAAAGGAAGAGTAGTTTAAATTAGCCACAAAAACACTATTTCAGATATAATGAAGTGGTTTTTCTAATACTGACTTTAAGGAGTTTGCTATGTCCTACTTAAAAAAAATAACCCCGGAATATGATCCGTGGGAAGCATATAATGATATAAAGCAATACGGTAAGTCCGAGCTTACCAATATTGAATTCACGACAACAACCTTATGTAATATGCGCTGTGAGCATTGTGCAGTAGGGTACACCCTTCAAACAAAAGACCCGGATGCGCTTCCACTTGATCTACTTTTGAATAGGTTGGATGAAATTCAAACACTAAATGCGATAAGTATTACTGGCGGAGAACCAATGCTTTCTCTTTCCTCTATCAAAAATTATGTGGTGCCTTTATTAAAATATGCTCATGAACGCGGAGTTCGGACGCAAATAAATTCCAATTTAACACTTGAGCTAGCACGCTATGAGTTAATTATTCCATATTTGGATGTTTTACATATTTCACATAATTGGGGAACAGTTGATGATTTTGTTGAAGGCGGCTTTGCAAGAATGGAGCGCAAGCCTGATTACAAACAACGTGAAAAGTATTTTCAGAGAATGATAGAAAATAGCCGGGAGCTTGTGAAGGCTGGAGTGATGGTTTCCGCAGAAACCATGCTTAACAAGCGTACACTGCCGTATTTGGAAAAGATCCATCGCCAGATTGTAGATGAAATGGACTGCCAGAGGCATGAGGTTCACCCAATGTATCCAAGTGATTTTGCTAGCAATCTTGAAACGTTAACACTTAATGAAATTAGGGAAGCTATTCACCATTTACTAGATATTCGTGATGAAAAAGTATGGATGCTTTTTGGGACTCTCCCTTTTTACGCATGCAGCCATAAACCAGAGGATTTAGAGCTATTAAATAGACTCTATCAAAGTAAAAATGTAACAGTAAGAAATGATCCTGATGGAAGGTCACGCCTTAATGTTAACATTTTTAATGGAGATATTATCGTTACTGATTTTGGTGATACTCCGCCGCTTGGAAATATCAAAACCACCAACCTGTTAGAAGCTTATCAAATCTGGCAGAGCTCCAGTATAGCGAAGGAATTGAGTTGCCATTGTCCAGCAGCTTCATGTCTTGGTCCTAACATTTTGGTGAAAAATAGCTATTATCAGGATATCGATTTTTCAAACCAACAGGCGAATATTGGAAAATAGTTTAGAAAGCGGGAATCCACACATTCCTGCTTTTTTCTTTTTCCAATCTTTAACTTGTAAAAAGTTTCCCGTATACTTAAATTATTATGCTGCTAGGGGGACGGGGAATGAGGATATTAGTTGTTGGCGCAGGAGCAATTGGTGGCTATTTTGGCGGGCGTTTACTCGAAAAGGGAGAAAATGTCACTTTTTTAGTGAGAGAAAGAAGAAAAAAACAGTTAGATACGGCTGGACTCGTGGTCGAAAGTGTTCATGGAAATGTAACTCAGACAGTTAAAGCGATTACAGCTAGTGAATCTGCAGGTCCTTTTGATTTAATTCTATTATCCACCAAAGCATATCATTTGGAGGGGGCAATAGAGAGTATCCATCCGTATGTAGGCGAGGATACAATGATTTTGCCTTTGTTGAACGGAATTTCGCATTTTACTAGATTGGAAGAAGAGTTTGGTAAAGATAAAATTATTGGCGGTCTATGCTTCCTTGAATCTACGCTTGATGTAACAGGAAAGGTAATTCAATCGAGCCCAAGACACGATTTAGTGTTTGGAGAACGGAGTGGTAAAAAATCAGACCGGATTTTGAAAATTGAAGAAGCCTTTAGAGGAACAAACACTGGCTTCCGTTTGAGCGACAATATAAATCATGAGATATGGAAAAAATATTTATTCATATCTGCTCTTTCAGGGATAACGACTTTAATGAGAGCGCCAATAGGTCCAATTCGTGAAACGGAAATTGGTGAATCCATTATTATTCAGTTATTAAGAGAACTAATTGCGATAATGAAAAGAATAGATGCACCGCTTGCCGATGATATCGAAACAATTCAAATGAATCAAATAAATGCTTTAGCCTATCCTATGAAGTCGTCCATGCAACGGGATATGGAAAAGTTACTTCCTGTTGAAGCAGATCATTTGCAGGGGTATTTACTAGATATTGCGCGCCGGGAAGAAATCTCTGTTCCGCTCCTAGCGGCCATTTATACAAATTTAAAGGTTTATGAAAAGTCTTTAAAATAGTAAAAGACCCAGATTGGGTCTTTTGCTATTTTTATGGTTATGCATGTTTAAACGGTATGCTTAACAAGCTTCGGGTGGCGGTGCATAGAGATAAACAAGATGATTCCGCTAAGTATCAATAATGCGCTAGTACTAATAAACACAGCAGAAAATCCTAAATACCCAGAAATGCATCCACCTAACATCGGACCAATGATATTTCCAAGGAACCGTAAGCTAGTATTATAGCCTAGAACTTCACCCTGCATGGCTATCGGTGCCTCTTGCCGAATATAGGCTATACGAACCGGGATGATTCCTCCTATTGCTATTCCTAGCGCAAATCGGACAATAACCAATTGCCAGAACTCAGTGACTGCAGCGCCAGGAAGGTAAATGATTCCTGAGACAAAAAGCAGGATGACTAGAATTTTTATATAACCGTGCTTATCCGCAATCTTCCCCCAATTTCTTGACATCAGCAGATTTCCTAATCCAGCTGCCGAGAAGGCGATTCCAGAATAAAAAGCGATATTTGCGTGACCATGCAGTTCACTGACAAATAATGATAGAATCGGCTGTATGCTAAAGTGGGCAATTTGTACGAGTGCTGAGATAAGTAAAACCGTTAACAATACGGGATTCCTAACAATATGTGCTAAAACTTCTTTACTGGAATAATGTGATTTTGTTCCTTTTTTCGTTTCAATCACATACTCCTTAGTGGCAAAAACTAGTAAGCCGGAAACAATAATCGCAATGGAAGTCCATTTAAAGGTCAAGGAGTAACCTAGTGAATCCGCTAAAACCCCGCCAAGCATCGGACCAAGGAGCGAACCTGTGATACTGCCTGTTTGTAATGTTCCAAGTACACGACCAGCTATTTCCTTCGGTGTTTGTGTAGAAATAAATGCTTGTGACATTGGAATAAATCCTGTGAAAAATCCCGTCAAAAACCTTAGGAGGAAAAGCTGCCAAACGGATTGGACATAGCCCATAAGGAAAATCGAGCATCCCATTCCAATTCCACAAATAATAAGGATTTTTTTCCTTCCAAAACGATCCCCAATTTTCCCCCAAATCGGTGAGAAGATAAAAGCAGATACAAATGTTACGGCAAAGGTTATTCCTGACCAATGCTGAACATATTTCGCTGAAAAGTTTCCAAATGTCTCTATGTATAACGAAATAAACGGTAGAACCATCGTCATACTTCCAGCAACAAAGAAGTTGGCAAACCACATGATTAAGATATTTCGTTTTGCCATCTCCAGCTTAGTCATGCTAGTTCACCTCTCTCGGCAAGATATTTCGTTTTCCTAAATACAATAATACCGAACTTTCAAAAAAATGAAAGTTATATACCTAGCAATTAGCTTCTGGCATTAGATTCGATATTATGTGCATGTAGTGAAAGTAGAGGATAAATTTAAAATATTTAGAAAACACTATTGACAAATTGTTAATAGGAGATTAAATTTAGTTTAATACTTTAATCAAGTAAAATAATACGTTCTCTTATCAAGAGTGGCAGAGGGACTGGCCCGATGACGCCCAGCAACCGTTCCGTTTGGAATTGGTGCTAAATCCTGCAAAACAAGTAATTGTTTTGAAAGATAAGAGAGGAGTAATCCTTCTTTTTGTGATGAAACCTCTCTTTTCTTGGAGAGGTTTTTTGTTATTACTCTCCTAGGAGCAACGTTGGCAGGGACGGAAGTACATAATTAAAAAGGGGAGATTTCAACATGAGGAAGAATTTTTTAAAGAGCACATTTGTATCAGCGATTGCAGCAACACTTTTACTGACAGGCTGTGGTGCTGGAGGAGAATCAAAGCAAACGAGTGGAAATACACCAATTGAAGGAGTTCCAGAACGTTTTGCAAAAGGGGAACAGCCAAAAATTAAGGTAATCCGAAAAATTGGCGGGGACGATCATACTGCCCAATTCTTAGCTGGTGCGAAACAAGAGGGCGAAGCGATAGGATTCACAGTGGATGTTTTTACCGCAAATGGAGATACAGCTAAATTTCATGACGCAATTAACCAAGCGTTAAGCCAAGATTATGATGGATATATCATATCCCATGGTGATGATGATGCGACTTTAAATGATGTGAAAAAAATTGTTGATGCTGGAAAGAGCATTGTTGCCTTTGACTCGAATCCAAACCTAACAACTGTTGATGGTGTTACTCTTACATCACAGGATGATGAGGCATTGGCGACATTAGCACTTGAACAATTAGTCAAAAAAACAGGTGGAGAAGCGAATATTGCCTATCTTTGGGTAGATGGATTTCCGCCAATGGTTCGAAGAAATAAGGTTTATCAGGATGTCTTGGAAAAGAACCCAGGAATCAATGAAGTTGAGCGTTTTGGTGTTGCTTCTGCCGATACAAGTGTACAAACACAGAATGCAGTTGCTGCTATGTTGAATAAATACCCTAAAGGGGAATTGGATGCAATTTTTGCTACTTGGGATGCGTTTGCGATTGGGGCAGCACGTGCATTAAAGGAAGCGGGAAGAGAAGAAGTTAAACTTTATGGGATTGATGTTTCTAATGCTGACTTGCAGGAAATTCAAAGAGAAGGCAGTGCTTGGAAGTATACAGCTGCCGTTGATCCAAAACTCATCGGAGCAGTTAATATGCGAATATTAGCGAAGAAACTAGCAGGTGAAGAGACGCCTCAAACCTTTAATCTCGAAGCATCATTGATCTCACAAGAAGACCTTCAAAAATCAAAAGAACCTGTCAACATGGTGAATCTTGCTGATATTATTCCAGGATGGGGCCAATCTACCGCATTTGAAGAAGACTGGATGAACACGTTGAAAGAACATTATAAGAAATAATAAATGATATCTTACGTCTTTTCGATTGAAAAGGCGTTTTTTTATTGATAAAGATTATTCTTTTGATTAAACTTAGGAAATCATAGGAAGAAAGAATAGTTGTGGTGAAATTTTTTATGGAAAACGAGAAAACACATACATACGAAATAATCGAGATTTGTTTGCTTGCTGGAAAGATCATGCTCCAATCCGGTGGTGAAACCTATCGGGTAGAAGATACGATGATGCGGATTGCAGCAGCGTTTGGGATTGAAAATTCTCATAGCTATGTAACGCCTACTGGAATCATCTTTTCAGCTGAAGGTGCGGAGCCAACGAAAACTAAGTTAATCCGTATTTCAACACGTTCTACTGATTTAAAAAAGGTTGCAATGGTGAATAGCATTTCTCGAAGGATAACGAGTGGCGAAATCAAATTAGATGATGCACTTATTCATTTAAAAGAGTTGGATGCATTAGATGTAACCTTCCCCTTTATGTTTCAGGTAGCTGCTGCCTCGATAGCCAGCGGCTGTTTTATGATTATGTTTATGGGGGAATGGGTAGACTTTATCCCGGCGATGTTAACTGGCGGGGCAGGTTATTGCGGTTTTTTATATTTTCATCGTTTTATACCAGTAAAGTTTTTCTCTGAGTTTTTAGCCTCGTTTATTATTGGGTTACTGGCGGTAATCTTTGTGAAAACAGGATTGGGTCAGCAGTTAGATAAAATAATTATTGGCTCGGTAATGACACTAGTACCAGGACTCCTAGTGACCAATGCAGTGAGGGATTTAATGGCTGGTCATTTAGTATCAGGCTTGTCAAAAGGTGCGGAAGCACTTCTAACTGCCTTTGCTATCGGCTCAGGTATTGCCGTCGTTTTATCATTCTTGTAAATGGAGGCACGTTGTGGATATATTAGGACAACTAATTACAAGCTTTATAGCCACTGCAGCATTTGGAGTTATTTTTAATGCACCTAAGGAAACTTTAGTAAAATGCGGATTTGTTGGAATGGGCGGCTGGATTATCTATTATTTAGCGGAAAAGTATACAGGAGATTCTGTTTTAGCCACACTTGGAGCGACTCTATTTGTGGGAATCGTTAGTCAGGAATTAGCCAAGTTTTATAAAACACCTGTTATAATTTTTAGTGTTGCTGGAATTATTCCCTTAGTTCCCGGTGGTTTGGCATACGATACTATGAGGAATTTTGTGGAGGACGATTACTTTCAAGCAATAGCGTTAGGTGCAAAAGTAACGTTACTTTCAGGCTCCATCGCATTTGGTCTTGTTTTTTCAGAGGTTATTAATCAAGTAATTCGAAAGATTAGATTAAAAAAGGTATTTAAAAATCTAAAGGTACGTTAAAATTGGACGAAGGCAGAGGAATGAGTTCCTCTGCCTTCTATTGCTTTGATCCTAATGGGATCACTATTGTAACTTGTGAATGGTTGTATCCAATTAGCAGCCATCGCAAGGTAAAAATTTATATATAATAAATGGTATTAAAAGACCAATTTGCCGCGGTTACTCTTCCACCTGATGGTTTTATACCTAAACGATGTAAGCCCTACCTCTCTTACATCCTTACGGCTCCGAAGCCGATCCAGCGTGAATAAGTTTTACTTTTAAAACATAAGCAGAATGCCAGAAAAAATTCTTACATTGCGTAATTTCGTTTATTACAAGTTACATTTTTGTTAAGCACAATTACTAATATTATATTAAATTTAGGAAGAAGTCAAATATAAAATAGTTTTTGTGTGAATATTGATCTTTGTAAAAAAAGGAAAAGGGGAAAATTAGTAGAAATATTAATTAATGGTTTGGAAAAAGAAAGGAGGGTGAAAGATGATTTTTTTTCGAAAGTTGTTCCTTACGGCATCTCGTTATCGGTATCGCACGGTAATCCTTACTGCCATACTCTTTATTATCGTTAATGCAGAAATTATTCGATTCCTAGAACCTAAGACGTTTGAAAATAATTTACATGCGGTGTGGTGGATCCTTACTACAATTACGACTGTAGGTTATGGGGATGTATATCCAACTACGGAGGCGGGAAGAACCTGGGCGATGATTGTCGTTTATACATTAGGTATTGGACTTTTTGGAACGGTAATAGGGGTGATTGTAGACGGTATCTCCCAATATAAAAAGCGAAAGGAGGAGGGGAAGTTGTCATATAAAGGTGAAAATCATTTTGTCATTATCGGCTGGAGTGCTAAAAGTAAAAGCACGATTAAGGAACTATTATTATGTGATGAGAAAACAGATATCGTATTGATAGATGAATTTGAAAAATCTCCTTATGAACATGAACGGTTTCACTATATTCAGGGGAGTCCAACAGATGTAGAGACTTTGAAGAAGGCGAAAATTGAAAATTCACAAGCTGTATTGCTGTTTGCGGCGGAAGGGATAGCAAATCCTGATTTAGTAGACGGCAAGACTCTTTTAACTGCTTCTTCGATAGAACGCTACGATGATGGAACGGAAAAGAATATTTATACCATTGCAGAAATCGTAAATGAAAAGCACGTGGACAATTTCAAGCATGTTAAGATTGATGAATTTATCTTATCAAATGGATCTGTCTCGAACCTGATGGCGAAATCTGCCCAAATGAAAGGAGCCAGCCACCTCTTTACACAATTGCTAAGCAGACAGGATGGTGATGGGGGGAGTGATCTCTGGGAGGTCAGTGTAAGTACTGAGTGGAAAACATATGGTACGGCATATGAACAACTTAAAGAAAAAGGGGCTCAGCTAATAGCTGACAGGGATGATTTGAACATACTCAAAAAATGGAATGACCCCATCCCAAAGGAAGCTAGATTATTTGTCATCTGTGACAAACATACATACCAAAAGCTATGAAAAAAACGCATCTAAGCAGATGCGTTTTTTTCAGTAGGTCAAACAACCCGCTATAACAATTCCAATTGATACGGACAATAATAGGAGAAAAAGTCCGACTGCACGGTTATCTTCTTCAATGCTCTGCGATACGTTAAAACTTCGAGGTGTGAGCCACTCGGTAAGATAAAAGACAATAATCTGTGCCGCGATTCCAACTGCTCCCCAAATGACCATATCCACGAGCGAGATGGAGTGAGCAAGTGCGGAATACAAAACAATGGCAAGTCCAAGAAGTCTTCCCCCAAGCACATAGCTTGCTGCTTTATTCCCTTTTGCCATCAAGGAAAATTCCTTGACCTTTGTGGTAATCTCCATTAAAAAGAGCCCAATGAGTAATAAAGCTAAAGAAACAGCTAAATATAACAAGAAATCTAACATTTACAGTCCTCCTTCATTAATACCTACCGGTAAAAAATAGGACTCGTTACCGGTAATTTTTTCGCCTGCTCTTATTCCAATACTGCTCGGTTTCCCCGCAATAAGGAAAGAACCAAATACATACGATAACTCTTCTATACCTTTTTCCGTTTCCAATGAAATCACTGGCAGAGGCACATACGATTGATAGATCGGCAGCTCGTTTTTGTAGGTTTGGAAGGAATTTTGGACATCTATATGGGTTTGTGAATCCCAAATGGTAATCGTGTCTCCTTCCCTTCCGAATGACGGTTTTTGGACATAGGCAGCATTGCCTGCGAATGTATCGGCTTCAAGGTAGGTAGGCAGCATATATGTTTTTATCCATTCCTGTTCTTCCTTTGTATAATATCCTTCTTTTTCTGCTAAGCCCCATATTAGACATTGAATCGATTTGGGCTGAAGAAGAAATGCTGATACAGGATTTATAATTGAAATTTTCCCTTTCTTCGCAAGCTGTAATAATTCAATTCCTACAAGGTCTCTTGTATTTGGATCTCTGTCCTCGAGCAGGTGTTCAAGGGGATACGTCTGCCGATATAAAACATCGATTGGAACCCCATTAGCGTCCAAAAGTGCTTCATCCGTAATCCGAAGCTTTGACATTGGAAGTGTTTGATTTTTAACCTTACATAACTGACTTAAATAAACAGTGGTATTCCAATCCTCGATATGATCACTGTGTGCTGTGAATACAACATTAGGAGTTTCATGTCCCTTTGAGGATTCAAGGACAGCCTTTGTAATGCCGGACGAAAGAAGCCGTTCTTGATTTTGGTTTGGATCACGATAGCCCAATTCTGTACAAACTTCGCCGTTGATTTTAAAACATTCGACGATAAAAGTAGGTGTATCAGAATTAAACTCAAGCATCTTTACACCCTTTCTCGTCACAGCAAAATCAAATCGAGAAATGACCGATTCCGGAAAAAGATTTTTCATTCTAAGAAATGGAAGACTTGCGGCAGGAAAACCAAGTTCAAGAAGCTGATTGTCTTGAAGGCTTCGAAGCAGCACGGCAGTTTTAAAAAATACCCGGCCCATCCGTTCAGTAGCTTCCTTTAAAAGGGTTTGGGTTTGTTCTGTTATGGTAAATACATGATATAAACTGTATTCACCTCCATATAAGTTTGACCAAAAGACTGGAAACTTTGAGTAAAATTGACTTCGGTCCTTTGCGTATGTGGACATATGATTAACCTCCAAATCCACCTTTTGAGCCGCTGCCGAATCCGCCCTTAAAGCTAGAGGAGGATTTATAAGACTTGTAAGCAGATGAATTTCTCAAAGCTGATTTGTTACTGAAAAACAACCCGCCATAAAAGAAATGCCCATAGTAGCTTGATCGAGTATCATCACATTGCCAGACTCCCTCTTCATCATCCCATTCCCAATCTGAACAGTTAGTGTCGTCTGGTTCAGGAGGTAGATCCTGTGCTTGAGAACAACCGGCCAGGGTGGTTCCGGCCATAAGAGAAGTAAGAACACCAGTGATTAACCATTGGGTTTTCTTCACCTTTTTACCCTCCTTTTTTTGTTATATTTCCATTATAAAAGTAAATTTCAGGAAAACAATGGTAATATAAAAAGAAAAAGAAAGAGGGATGGAAAATGAGGTTAGAATATCGATTAGATGATGAATATAAAAACTATCCAGCCATCTATAATTACCAAGATATTTCTCGTATTGAAGCGACAGCAAGAATGACTTGTGAATACTACGTTAAAGACAAAGAGACTTTTGAAGTTAGTGCGACTTCTATGGACCCAGATGGAACAGCCGTGATTTATGTGAAAAGAGAAAATTATAACGACGATTCCTCGGACACGATCTATTCTCACATAGGTTTTGAAGTCAGAGAATTAAAGGGAACATCATCTATAGTAGTGGAGAAAAAAGATGTTTGGGAACATGAAGAGATAATAACAACACTTCATTCAGATTTTATCTACGTTCAAAGGGATGGAAAGTTTTTGGAATTCTCATTAGATTCAAGAGAAATTGATGAAGACCGTAAATGCTACGTTTTTTACGGGAATTTTACTGGCAAAAGTCGATAAGGAAGCAGAAGAAAATTTTCGTATTTTGAAGGATACTGGCGGATAATGTCGTATTCTTTATCATATATATATATATGGATATTTTCTTGGGGGAAATTAAATGTTGGCAGAAAAACTTCTTTTGAATTTACTTATTACGATCTCACCAGTCCTGCTTTATAGTGTCCTTACAGATCAAAAAAGAAAACTAGATTCACCTATTGTTTGTGGACTATTACAAAGTACTGCAGCACTTTTATGTATGATTTTTTCATATGCTAACTATGGTTTTAGCTGGGACCTGCGCTATGTTCCTTTGGTAATCGCCTTTTTATATGCTGGTCCAATTGCTGGAGGAATGGTTTTCACGACCATTATTGCAGCGCGGTTATTAATGGGAGGGGACACTGTATTATTTGGTCTTGTTAATTCTTCGTTAATTGCTATCATTCCCATTCTTATTATGAAAAGTTTCTGGGGCTACACTCCAAATAAAAGAGTCCTGATTACGGCATTAATCGGTGCATGGTCCTTGCTAGTTTGCTTTTTATCATTAACTGTACACCAAAGCTTGGAAGGGGAGGCAGTGAATATTAATACTAATATTCCGGACCTTTTAATTGTTGGAATAATTGATACCATAGCTATTGCCATTGCTGCTAAGCTGAATGAGGGGTTAGTGGAACGGTCTAGAATGAGAGTAGAAATTCAAAAATCAGAAAAACTAAATACATTGGGTGAACTTGCTGCTTCTATCGCACACGAGGTCCGTAATCCGTTAACAGTTGTTAAAGGGTTTTTACAGCTCATGCAGCAGGAGGAGAAAGGGAAAAATTACGATTATTTTTCACTTGTATTAAGTGAATTGGGGCGTGCAGAGTCGATAATTAATGATTATTTGAACTTTGCTAAACCTCAATTTGATAAAATAGAGGAATTCCCCTTGGTTGATGTCCTTACAGAAGTTAAAATGCTCCTTGACCCACTCGCTTTAAAACAAGGAGTTCAATTACATAGTTATTTAGATTCAGGTGATTTTCACCTTTTTACAGATAGAAATCAGTTGAAACAGGCGCTGGTGAATCTAATTAAAAATGCAATTGAAGCCACCTCTGAAGGTGGAAAAGTGACCATAACCCTAAAGCAAATAGACCATTATGCATATATATATATTGCAGATACAGGGAAGGGAATGAATCATGAACAACTCTCTCGGATAGGGACTTTGTTTTATACAACAAAGGATAAAGGTACTGGCCTTGGTACATCTGTATCCTTAAGAATTATCGAAACAATGAAAGGAAAAGTATCCTATAAGAGCAAACTAGGTATTGGGACAGAAGTTACCATGATTCTTCCAGAAGGTAAAAAGGAATTGGTTAATATTTGATTATTAAGAAGCTAACCAACTCAAGCTTGGTTAGTTTCTTTGTATTATCGTTGAAAATAAGCAGATTCAGAAGAAATCTTGTCGAATTTTATCGAATTCCCAAAAAAAACATCAGGAATTTTTTTTGAAAGATGGTAGAATAGTAGGAGATACTTTATACATGATCAAATGAATTCCTAAGGGAGCACAGTACTGTAATGAAAGAAAACACCAAGAGTCCAAAGTTGATTTTTGAAGAGAAAAAAGCAATTAAACTATTTTTGTGTCTATTTTATATCTTTTACCTTTCTTTTGAATTGGTTTATTATTATATTTTTCCTAACATATCCGGTGCTAGTGGTAAACCGACCGAAGGCTTGGGCTTATGGGTGTATGCAATTATCCTTGGTTTAATCCCTATTTCCATTTATTTTTTTAAAAAAGGGAACCCGTATATAATTAAATACTTTTACATTTATAGCTTTTTACTTATTGATTTGGTTCATAATATACTTATGTATTATGGAACAAACAAACCATTTGCGTCAGGGCATGTCGTAGAAGTTTTATTTATTCTTTTTTCGCCAATTTTTGTAAATAGAAGGTACTTTTTCACCGTGTCTCTTGGAATGATATTAAAATATACCATATTTTTTATAGTGTTACAGGATATTCGAATAATTTTCCCTTTGATTCTTTACATTATTCTTTGTGTAATAGCTTTTATTATCTTGATTCGTTTTAATTCCTACATTTCGTCGTTAACTTCCGTTCATATAGAACTTCGCCAAAAAGAGAAGTTAGCAGTAATAGGACAAATGGCTGCTGGTATTGGTCACGAAATACGAAATCCCCTATCATCACTTAAAGGGTTTACTCAGCTGCAACAGGAGAGATACCCAAATACAAATGATTTTTATCCAATTATGATCCAAGAAATCGACCGTATCAATTCTATTGTTAATGATTTGATGTATCTAGGCAAACCAAAAGAAGTCAAATTTGTAACGGCGAATATCGAAGAAATTATTGCTTATACTCTATCGATAACCCAACAACAAGCAGAGAGAAATAAGGTAATGGTTGAAACAACTATTGCAGGACCATTGCCTCCAATAGATTGTGATTCTCACCAGTTGAAGCAAGTTTTTATTAATTTAATAAAAAATGGAATTGAATCAATGCCTGATGGTGGTAGAGTAAAGATAAATGTAGGAGTGTTAGGTGGTAACAAGATGGAAATTTCTATTCGAGATGAGGGATGTGGAATAGATGATGGACTAATTCCTAATTTAGGTGAACCATTCTATACCACTAAAACGGAAGGAACTGGCCTAGGATTAATGGTATCTAACCAAATAATACAAGACCACCAAGGGGAAATTACTTTTAAAAGCATAGTTGGAAATGGCACAATGGTTATTGTAACAATACCGATAGTTCAGGTTTTTGGGGAAAAATAATTCTATATTTATACAAAAATCGTCAATATAATATATATCAAGCCAATAACCAATGAGATATAATGTTAGTTGAATAGTAAAATTGAATGTAATTTGTAAAAACATAGGATTTATTAAGTTGTTTTTGCTAATTTATTTGACCTATATAACAAAAGATAGGTGAATTAAAGGATGCTTGGAGGATAACATGATTCAGCATGAAGAAAAACGAACAGTAAAATGGTTTCTTTTAATATCATATATTATTTTAATAGGTTATGATGTTTTTTACTATTTCATTGCTCCTGGAAATATAGTGGATAGTAAACCTGGTTTCCCTAGCAACTTTTGGTACCTTATTTATATAGTATTATTGATTTTCATTCCAGTTGCACTTTATTTAAGCAAGCTTAAAAAGGCTTTTTTAATAAAATATGTGTTTATAGTCAGCTATTTAAGTATCTCATTACCTGTTGGGATAGTCTCTTATATTGGAAATGGGGAAGCATACACGAGCGGAAATATCGTAGAGGTATTTTTTATATTATCTTTACCAATATTTTTAAATACCAGTTTTTTCTGGTTAGTTAGTATTGGGGTTACTGTGAAATATATTCTTACTGCTATCATATTACATACCAGCTTTCTAATTATGCCAATTATTCTCATGATTATATTATCTGGTATGTCTTTCTTCTTATTAGTTCGTTTTCAAGGCTATGTTAGGGCTGTTAGTACATCATATGATAAGCAATTAGAGGGAATTGTAAAAGGAGTAATTGCGACACTAGAATTGAAAGATCCATATACAAGGGGACATAGTGAGCGTGTTGCAAAATATGCATTAGTTTTAGCAAATGAAGTTGGAAAGTTTACAAAGGAAGAACAAAAATCTTTTTATTATGCATGTTTACTTCATGATATTGGAAAAGTGAATATTCCTGATAACATTTTAATGAAACCTGGAAAACTTACTAATGAGGAATTTGAAATAATAAAGTCCCACCCAGTTGTTGGTGCTGAAGCTGTTAAGAATGTAGAGGGAATAAGTGATAGTATTCATGTTATTCGCTATCATCATGAACGCTGGGATGGAAAAGGGTATCCTGAACAATTAAAAGGAGAAGAAATTCCTTTACTTGCAAGAGTTTCTACAATTGCCGATGCTTTTGATGCCATGACTTCTTCAAGATCCTATCGTGAAGCTATGCCGGTTGAAGAAGCGTATAAACGTATTATTGAGGGGAAGGGTACACAATTTGATCCATCTCTTGTGGAAAATTTTAAAAATATATATCCAGAATGGATCAAATTTCATAAGAATTATCCTTGGACAGAAAAATGGGAATTAAAGAAGGAGATGAAGTCATGAAAATCCGTAAGCTTAAAAAGGTAAAAACAACTTGTTGGTGGTGCCCGTTCATCGGAATAAAAGGTTAAGAATGTGGGATGCTAGCGTAAGCTATGCATCCTTCTTTTATTTTAAAAATTCTAGTTAGAGATGGTGTTTGAATGAGTGTATCACTTAATTCTACTTTGTCTTTGGTGTCTATTGAAATTCGAAAAGATAAGAAACGTTTTATTATAGAAGATCAAGTTTCAGGTGAGTTTTATGAAATGCCTGAGATTTGTATTGATGCAATCCAATTGATTAATCAAGGTGAGCAACTAGGAGAGATTGAGCGGAGGCTAAAGGCTAAATATCCTTATGAAGAGGTAGACCTTATTAATTTTGCTGAACAACTAATTGAATTACATTTGATCGATAGTATTAATGGTGCAAAAATTGATAAGCAAGAAAAGCAAAAAGAAAAATTAGGATTTTTATGGATTTCACCAAAAATCGGGAAATTCTTTTTTAATAAGGTCACCTACCCTATATATTGGGCATTATTTATCTTGAATATCGTCATTTTCATTCTATATCCTTCTTTAATTCCGCATCATGAGGACATATTTGTATTTGAAATAATGGTCGTTAATGTACTATTTTGGATGGTATTTACGTTCTTATTTGTACTAATCCATGAGTTTGGTCATGTTTTGGCAATGAGAGCATTTAATCTTCCAACTAAACTAGAGATTGGCCACCGTATGTTTTTTGTAGTCCTATTAACAGATATGTCATCTGTTTGGAGAATAACAGCTAAAGACCGAAATGTTCCTTTTTTAGCAGGTCTTTGTTTTGATACAGTTCTCCTCTTTATTTCTCTTATGTTACAACTAATAGTACCAAACGACCAATGGTTGCTTAATGGATTAATGAACCTAGCTGTTTTTGATATTGTATTGAGGATGTTGTTCCAATGCTGTATTTATATGAAAACTGATTTATATTTTGTTTTCGAAAATGTATCTGGTTGTTACAACCTAATGGAAAATGCTCAGCAAAACATTAGACAGAGGTTTTCATTCCTAAAATCAAAAGCATCCGAAGAGGTAGTCTTTTCGGGTGAAAAAAAGACTGTTTTCATTTATTCCCTTTTCTTTTTACTAGGGATTATATTAACTGTTGTCCTATATTTTATGTATTATATTCCAGAGGTAATTTATGCAGCTAAAAAGCTGCTACCTGGATTTGTTCAACCGCCAACAAGCTTGCTTTTCTGGGATGCCCTAGTTTTTTCATTTCAAGTTAGTATTTTTATTATCTTGCTTCTATATTCCTGGCGGAAAAAATACCTTCTTAATAAAATGTGACAGAGATTTGTCTAAAATTGAATATCTAAGGGTTTTTTCCTCGTGAGATGGGGGAGTTCCCCTATATTTGTAACACTAACGAATTACTTACAATAAGAGTAAGAAATTCGTTAGTGTTATTTTTTTTGAGGAGGAGCTCCAATGCAGGCAAATACTTCAACAAATAAAAAAGCGGAACGCTCAATCAATGATGCGTTTGCATCTAAGTTTGCAAAATCAATGTTTTTAACCATTTCCGCTATTGTTATTCTTTCTTTTATTGCAACGAGAATGTTCACCCATGTTGATTTAAATCTTTATGGATATATGGTAGGAACGATTGTTTTTATCGGGGGATTTTTCTACCGCTTTATCGCATGGGGCGAAAGACCGCCAACCAAAATCTTTATCAAAAAAGGCTTAAAGCTTTTAAAAAGAAAAAGCACACCTAAAACTGCGGTTAATCATTTAGCTATTTATGACTTCATTAAAAATCGAGGAATTCACCGTTGGATCCAGCATATTCTAATCGGCTGGGGCTGTGTTCTTGCATGTTTAGTTACCTTCCCACTCGTGTTTGGCTGGATGTATTTCACAATGGATGACAACGGCTACTATACAATCGTGTTAATGGGTATGAATTTAATGGAAGTAAAAGCTGATGGTATTATTGCTTGGTTCTCATACAATGCATTAAATATCGCAGCAATCATGGTTACTGCAGGTGTATGCATGGCGTTGCAGCGCCGATTAAAAAACATGCAGGCAAGAGCAGAGCAAAAATTCATCTATGACTTCCTGCCACTTTATTTATTGTTATTTATTTCAATTACGGGACTTTTATTAACCGTTCAAAACGTATTTTTACATGGCTGGATGCAGCCGCAAATGTCATTGATTCACCAATTTTCCGTGATTGTCACACTAATTTATTTACCATTTGGAAAACTTGCTCATATTCCTTTCCGTCCGGTAAGTGTCTTTGCGAGGAATTACCGTGAGCACTATGCTGAACAGGAAGAGAAAAAGTGTAAAGTTTGCGGAGATCATTTCGTTTCAGTTGAACAGTCGAATGATGTCATTCAAGTATTGGGAGTAAATGCGATTGAATTCAATATGGAAGATGGCTTTAATCTTGCTGAATTATGCCTTCCATGCCGTAGAAAATACAGAATATCAAGATTCTCAGGATTCGCAACGCACCAAGTGAAGGTCAAGGAGGCAAATCAGAATGCAAAGGGATAAGTTTTTTAAAGAAATAGAAAATGTCCGTCATCCAAATGAAACTCTTGTAAAAACGCACTGCAGCTATTGCGGTATGCAATGCGGGATGAATTTACGTGTAAATACAAAGACCAATAAAATAATCGGGGTTGAGCCTCGCTATGATTGGCCAGTAACCGTCGGTAAAATGTGTCCAAAAGGAGTTACTGCCTATCAGCAAACGAATCATGATGATCGTATCTTGAAACCTTTGATTCGTGATGATGCTTCCCTAAAAGGAACAAAAGAAGGATTCCGTGAAGCAACATGGGAAGAAGCATATAGCTTAATTGCTAAAAGGTTTGGAGAGCTTCAAAACAAATACGGAAAAGATACTCTATCTGTATTCAGCGGTGTTTCAATGACCAATGAAAAATGTTATTTAACAGGAAAGTTTGCAAGGGTTGCTATGCAAACAAGGTACATTGACTATAATGGTCGTTTCTGTATGTCCAGTGCGGCAGGCGGATTCCTCCGTTCTTTCGGTGTAGACCGTGGATCCACTTTACCATGGACAGATCTTCATGAAACGGATTGTTTGTTTATTGCGGGAAGTAATACTGCTGAATGTCATCCCACTTCAATGTTTAGAGTATGGGCGGTACAGGAAAGAGGAGGCTATTTAATTGTAGCTGACCCTCGTGAAACACCAATTGCAAGAAGAGCGGACGTTCATTTGGATTTAAGACCAGGTACAGACCTTGCCCTTGCAAATGGAATCTTGAATCTATTAATTCAAAATGGCTATGCAAATGAGGAATTTGTTAATAACCATACAAATGGTTTTGAAGAAACAAAAGAATTAGTAAAAGAATTTACACCAGAATATACAAGTGAGCTAACAGGCGTTGCTCCTGAAAAGATTATCCGAGCAGCGGAAATTTACGGGAAAGCACCAAATGCAGTCGTAATGTTTGCCCGTGGTATCGAGCAGCAGCATAAAGGGGTAGATAATGTTTCTGCCTATACGAATATGGCCTTAGTAACAGGGAAAATTGGACGGCCAAAATCTGGTGTTGCAACTTTTACAGGTCAAGGAAATGGTCAGGGCGGCCGTGAGCATGGACAGAAGTCAGATTTACTTCCAGGCTATCGCAAAATTACAAATCCAAAGCATGTTGAAGAGGTTTGCCAGGTTTGGGGAATTACTCCTGAAGAAATGCCGCAGCCAGGTGTTTCGGCTTATGAAATGTTTGAATTAATGGAGCAAAAAACCATTCGGGCTATGTATCTGCTTTGTTCGAATCCTGCTGTATCAGCACCGAATTTGAACTTCGTCCGTAAAGCAATGAAAGGTTTAGATTTCATGGTATGTGCGGACTTCTATCTTTCAGAATCTGCAGAGTTTGCAGATGTCATTCTTCCGACAGTTACATGGTCTGAAGATGAAGGGACAGTAACAAATCTTGAAGGACGTATTATTAAAATTAACAAAGCACAAGAACCACTAGGTGAATCAAAGCCAGATTGGCAGATCCAAGCAGAGCTTGCAGAATATCTAGGAAGAGGAAAGTATTTTTCTCACCTAAAAACAGCAAGGGATGTAGCTGATGAGTTCCGATTAGCATCGAAAGGCGGTTATGCTGATTACTACGGTGCTACATGGGATAAAATTGATAAACAAGACGGGGTTTTCTGGCCATGTAAAGATGAGAATGACAAAGGAACACCACATATGTTCTTAGATAAAAAATTCTATCATCCAGATGGAAAGGCAAAAATTTGCGCACTTCCATATCGTCCTCCAGCAGAAGAGCCATGTGAGGAATATCCACTGCGCTTAACAACAGGACGTGTCGTTTACCACTATTTATCAGGAAACCAGACACGAAGGATTCAATTTTTACGTGATATGTGTCCAGAACCATATGTAGAGGTGCACCCGGAGACTGCAGCAAAATATAACATTGAACATGAAGAATATGTACGTCTTTTTACACGAAGAGGCGAAGCAGAGTATAAAGTAAAAATCACTGAAGCTATTCGAAAAGATACGGTTTTTGTACCTTATCATTTTGGTCACGATAAATCTATTAATCTATTAACAATTGCTGCTCTTGATCCAATATCAAGAATGCCGGAATTTAAAGCTTGTGCAGCGCAGATTGAAAAACTTGAACTAAAGAAGGTGCAGTAAATGAAAAAGAGGTTATATCTTGAACTTGAAAACTGTATAGGCTGTCGCTCGTGTTTGGCTGCCTGCACACAGTGCGGAGGGCATGAGGAGCGTAACCGTAACTACGTATACGATGTTAACCCGCTTGTTAACCGTCAAACTATGCCTCTAATGTGCCTTCACTGTGTGAATCCAGCATGTGCGAGAAGCTGTCCGGCGCAAGCAATCCAAATTCATGAAACAGGAGCCGTTCTTTCGGCACTTGTGGAAAAGTGTATTGGCTGTCAAAACTGTACGATTGCCTGCCCATACGGTATACCAAAGTTTGATACCGAGCAAAATCTAATGTATAAGTGCGATCTTTGTATCGACCGTACAAAAGACGGAATCCCTCCAATGTGTGCAAGTGTATGTCCATCAAATACATTGCAATGGTTAACTGATGAAGAAATAGAAGCAAAGCAAAAGCAATTTAATTTAGATAATGGTAAATGGGTTACAAGTATGCCTTATTTAGAAGGCGAAACAAATGTTAGAGTGAATCTCCCTGGTATCCTTCAGGGTGTCACGAAATTGTTTTAGGAGGGATTAACATGACAGATAAAAATAATAAAATCCCGTTCAATGAAGATAACTATACACATAATATAACCCGCAATAATGAACGAAAACTCGACCGCCGCGGGTTTATGAAAACATTAGTTGGGGCAGCAGGGGTATTCGCTGTTTCTTCCCTTCCATGGGGAGCAGTGGCCGCAAAAGAACTCATTGGATTAGGGGATAAAAAATATCCAAAACAGAAAATCACTGATGTAAAGTCTCTGCCAATAGGTGATGCAGTAGATTTCCATTTCCCTGGTGAGCATGACAGTGCAATCCTTATTAGGCTTTCAGAAGAGAAATATGTGGCCTATCAAAATGCCTGTACCCATCTTCGCTGTCCAGTATTTTGGCAAAAGGACGAAGGTGAAATGCTTTGCCCATGTCATCACGGAAAGTTTGATGTGGAAACAGGCGCACCTACTGCTGGACCGCCAAGACGCCCGCTTCCTGAGATCTTCGTGAAAGTAGAAAACGGCGCTGTTTATGCTGTAGGGGTGAAACGTTATGAAGCGTAGCTACATTCCAGTCGGACTCCTGCTTGCCGTTTTAATGTTGAATATTATTTTCACACAATACATGGTCCATCAATATTTTTATGAAAACTATACCAAAACAATTATGGCAGCAGTCATTAACGTAATTTTATTCCCTGTCGCATTCCTCATTTATAAAAAGGGTGTGAAAGTCAATGATTAGTGAAACTTATATTGATTTTTGTTTTATGAGAGAGCAATCAGGTGAATTTGCAGCAGAAATTGATGAGTTATTAAAAAATACGTTTGGGAAAAAGCGATTAAATTGGTTTCTTGAGGAAAAGACAATAGATGGTGCAGAAATGGTAATTGCTGAAGTGAAAGGAATGAGCGATTGGGGTTCAGAGGAAGAAACTATCCTATTCATAGAGGACCATGCGGATTCAAAGTTTTGGGAGTATCTGCAAGGTTACAAAATGTTCATCTATCCAGTCAAGAAGGGATGTAACAGCTGTGGAACCCATTAATGTTGATGAATTACAGAGATTCGTAGGGGCGACTGTTGAAATCGCTATTTCTGATCAGGAGGGTGGGGATCAAGCCCCTACTGTAAAAAGGGCAATAAAAAAAGTCCAAAACTGTCCTGATCGTACACATGTCCGTTTCTATTTTGATGATATATATTTTTTAGCAGTACCGCATATTAGCAATGTAAATCAATCAGAAGATATGTTTTCAGCTTCTGACCTAGAAAGTGGTTTAACCTATACGTTTAAAAAAGTATAGGTTTTTTTTTATAAAAAAGAGATAAGGGGGGAAGGTAATGGAGCATTTTGAATCAAAGCATCTGATTAACTCTTATATTATTCAATCGCAGGAAGAGGAAATTAAACGAATATCAATGGAACTCCATGAAGGTGTTGGACAAAACCTGTTTAGTATTCTAACTGGACTACAATTCGTTGCATCTGGAATTAGTCAGCCGCATTTAAAAAATCACTTGAATGAAATGACACAGTTGATTGAAAAAACGATGCAAGAAATTAGACTGCTTTCAGTTGAGCTGCACCCGCCTGTCCTTACTACTCTTGGATTACTTCCAGCGGTGAAGAGTTATATTAAGTTATATACGTCTACCTTTGGTATTCTTGTTGATTTAACATCTACTGGGGAAGAACAGCAAATAACAGAGCGAAATAGTATTGCTGTTTTTCGAGTGTGCCAGGAAGCACTTGCAAATATCGCAAAATATGCGGATACATCTAATGTAAAGATGGAGTTTTGCTGGAGTGAAGATGAGTTAAGGATTTCCATTCTAGATTTCGGCAAGGGATTTCAAACAGAAACCATTACAAAGAATCCTTATGCATTTGGAATTGCCTCCATGAAGGAAAGAATGCTTCTAACTGGGAAGGAAAGAATGCTTCTAACTGGCGGACAGTGTGTGATTTCCTCTAAAATAGGAGAAGGAACATCTATTGAATTATCTCTTCCCTTATAGGGAGCAAAGGAGAGTTAAAATTGATCAAAATCCTATTGGTTGATGACCATGCTGTTGTAAGAAGCGGCTTGAAGATGCTATTAAATACGAATCCTGAAATTGAAGTGATTGGAGAAGCATCTGAGGGGAATGAAGGAATTAAAAAAGCGTTGAAGCTTAAACCTAATGTGGTAGTGATGGACTTAAGTATGCCGCATGGGAAGGATGGTTTAACTGCAACTGCTGAATTAAAAAAGCAGCTGCCAGAAACCAATATCTTGATTTTAACGATGCATGATGATGAGGAATATCTATTTAGGGCGGTACAGGCAGGGGCATCAGGTTGTATTTTAAAAAGTGCACCTCATGATGAGCTGATGGCAGCAATCGAATCAGTTGCAAACGGAGATGCATATCTTCATCCAGCAGCAACTAAAAGATTAATGGAAGAATATTTAGGAAGCATTAAGCATGACAGCCATGATACCTATCATCTTTTATCCGAGCGTGAAAAGGAAGTTCTAACGCTTGTAGCTAAAGGTTATGCAAACAAAGAAATAGCGGAACAGTTAATCATAAGTGTAAAAACGGTAGAAACTCATAAGGGGAACTTAATGGAAAAACTGCAAATGAAGACTAGACCTGAACTGGTGGAATATGCGGTTAAAAAGGGGCTATTAGGTTATGGAATATAAGGAGAAGACTAACGAATGACAGAAATAACAGAAAATAATGGGGTAATGGAGGTCTGTAATCAGTTACTGAAGGAGGTGGGCTGTGATTTTGTTGCCCTTGCCCTTCAAAATGAAGTTGGCCCCGATGTTCGATGGCACTATGCTTCAGGAAACGTAAACGATAAATATAAAAGAATTACCGTCCGTTTCGGAAAAGGAATCGCTGGAAAGATCATTTCAAGCGGTAGTCCAATGATGTTGAGTGACTTTCCGAATGATATCTATGGAAAAGTAACCGACCATCCCATTATGCTTGCTGAGAAGCTTATTTCCTGTTATGCGGTACCTTTATTTTTTAATGGCTCTCCCAAAGGTGTATTACTTGTTGGAAAGAGGGTGTCATACACTTTTTCTGAAGATGAGCAGGAACAGGTGAAAGAGTCAGCTGAATCTGTTGAGCAGCTCTTAGGAAGCCAAATCTTAGGAGGAGGGGCTTAAGTCATGGAGACAAATCGTCATCAATCACTAAATGAGCTCACCAGCCTAGAGTTGGAATTAAAAAAGTCAATTCAAGAATTAATGGATATTAAATTCGCTCTTGATGAATCTTCCATTGTAGCAATAACGGATTCTAGAGGAACAATTACATATATAAATGAACAATTTATTCAAATTTCAAAGTATACAAAAGATGAGCTGATGGGGCAGGACCATCGGATATTAAATTCCGGCTACCACTCTGCAGAGTTTTTTAAGGAAATGTGGAGAACGATTGGTGCTGGGGATGTTTGGAAAGGTGAAATCTGTAACCGTGCCAAAGATGGAAGCTATTATTGGGTAGATACTACAATCGTTCCTTTCTTAAATGATAAGGGGAAGCCCTATCAATATTTGGCGATTCGATATGAAATAACAGAACGAAAAAGAGTGGAACAGGAACTTCAAAAAATGATGACAACCATCATTGATGTTCAAGAGGAAGAACGAAAGCGATTATCACGAAATTTACATGATGGCATTGGACAAAATCTATATAGTCATCTAATTACAATAAATCGTTTATTGTCAGAATTAGATCATCCGCTTCTCCATCAAATGCAAAAGGAAGCAACCCAATTAATTGAAGAAATTCGCGATATATCATGGGAATTGCGTCCATCAGTATTGGATGACCTTGGACTTGTTCCTGCGATTCGTTCCTTCCTTTCCCGATTTTCTGAGAACTATCATATTGACGTTTTCTTTGAATGTATGTTAAAACGCCGACTCGATATAAGTATTGAATTAACCATTTACCGGATTATCCAGGAAGCATTAACAAATATTCGAAAATACGCCAATGTGTCCGAGGCGACTGTTACCGTAAGAGATTTTGATAATAGTGTCAGGGTAATGATAGAAGATAAGGGGAAAGGTTTTGAGATAGGGAACCAAAGCCGTGGTGTTGGGCTTTTCAGTATGGATGAAAGAGCGCGGGCAGTTGGCGGAGAACTGACGATTAACTCCTCTCCAGGTAAGGGAACAAAAGTAATTCTAGAAATCCCAAAATAAGCTGAAGATATAAAAAGTAGAACCTGGCATTATGCCAGGTTCTATTTTTTATATCTTAAATGAACTTTTTAATGAAACAATTCGGTTAAAGACGAGTTTATCAACTGTCGTATGCTTTGGATCTACATTGAAATATCCATGTCTAAAGAATTGGAATTTGTCATAAGGTCTGCTTTCACGCATGTTCGGCTCAACAAATCCTTGTAATACCACTAGAGATTCAGGATTTACGTTATCAAGGAAGGTTTTATCTTCCTCTTCTTCTTCAGTTTTATCGAGAATAAGTGGTTCGTATAAACGAAACTCCGCTGGCACGGAATTGGTTGCTTCCACCCAATGAATGGTTCCTTTTACCTTACGGCCAGTAAAGCCAGTCCCACTTTTGGTTAGCGGGTCATAGGTGCAGCGAAGTTCAACAACTTCTCCGTTTACATCCTTGATGACTTCTTCGCATTTAATAAAATAAGCATGTTTAAGGCGTACCTCATTACCAGGGAAGAGGCGGAAATATTTAGCCGGAGGATTTTCCATGAAATCGTCTTTTTCGATGTAAATTTCACGAGAAAATGGAATTTTCCGTAAACCCATTTCTGGAACCTCAGGATTAATCTCGGCATCAAGTAATTCAATTTGCCCTTCTGGATAGTTTGTGATGACAACTTTTAATGGATTTAGAATTCCCATTGTCCGAGGAGCTTTTAATTTTAAGTCTTCTCTAACAAAGTGTTCAAGCATTTGGGAATCTACGGCGCCAGAACCTTTCCCTACACCTGTCTCACGAACAAAATTACGAATCGATTCAGGGGTAAAACCTTTTCGTCTCATTCCAGAGATTGTAGGCATCCTTGGATCATCCCAGCCATCAACAAACCCTTCGTCCACAAGCTGCTTAAGCTTACGCTTGCTCATTACCGTGTTCGTCACGTTTAAGCGGCCAAATTCAATTTGCTGCGGCGTGCTTTCCATTTCGCATTGTTCCACTATCCAGTTATAAAGTGGACGTTGGTCTTCAAACTCAACGGTACAAATGGAATGGGTTACGTCTTCAATTGCATCCTCTAAAGGATGAGCAAAAGCATACATCGGATAGATACACCATTTATCTCCAGTGTTATGGTGAGTTGCATGAGCAATTCGATAAATGACAGGGTCACGTAAATTGATATTTGGAGATTTCATATCAATTTTTGCACGCAGAACCTTTTGACCATTTGTAAATTCTCCGTTTCTCATCCGTTCAAATAAATCAAGATTCTCCTCGACCGAACGATCACGATAAGGGCTCTCTTTACCAGGAGAGGTCAAGGTGCCCCGGTACTCACGAATTTCGTCAGCGGACAGGTCATCCACGTAGGCAAGGCCTTTTTTAATTAACAGCACAGCCCGTTTGTACATTTCTTCAAAATAATCTGAAGCAAAATATAAGTTATCCCATTCAAATCCAAGCCATTTCACGTCTTCTTTAATGGAATTAACATATTCGACATCTTCCTTTAACGGATTGGTGTCATCAAATCGTAAATTGGTTTTTCCGTTAAATTCATCCGCTAATCCAAAATTAATGATGATGGATTTAGCATGACCAATATGTAAATATCCATTGGGCTCTGGAGGGAAACGAGTGATAATTTTATCGTGTTTGCCAGATTCCAAATCCTTAATCATAACATCTTTTATAAAATTAGAACTTAGATTGTCCACTCTATTCAACCTCTTTCTTTCATCTCTATTACTTATAAATAACATAAAATATGATATTTTTCCATTGTACCCAACTATTCATTAGAAAAATAGTGATATTGGTAAAAAGAAAGCAAAAAGGCTACAATATATGCTTATAGAAGGAATGGAAGGGGATTTAATATGATTAATTTAGGTACAGTCGGAACAGGGTGGATTACAGAATCCTTTATAGAGGCAGCAAAATTGAGCGGGAAACTAAATTTAACGGCAGTCTATTCCCGAACAGATGATAAAGCAAAACATCTTGCCCATACATATAACGCAGCATACTATTTTACTGATTTAGAGGAAATGGCAAAAAGTCCTGAAATCCAAGCGGTCTATATTGCTTCACCTAATTCAGTCCACTTTGAACAGGCACTTACTTTTTTAAAAAATAAGAAGCATGTTATTTGTGAAAAGCCGATGTTTTCAAATACAGCTGAATTAGAAAAAGCTTATCAAATTGCTGAGGAAAATGGTGTTTATTTATTTGAAGCTATACGCAATATTCATACACCAAACTTTCGTATTTTAAAAGAAAAGCTTCATATGGCAGGTAATCTAAGAAGTGCTATTCTTCCATATATGAAGTATTCTTCACGCTACGATTTGTTTTTACAAGGGGAGGAACCGAATATCTTCTCAAGTACCTATTCAGGCGGAGCTTTAGTAGATTTAGGTGTGTATCCGCTCTTCTTAGCTATCGGGCTATTTGGAGAGCCGCAAAAGGTCACCTATTATCCAGTTAAACTGCGGAGCGGTATCGATGGCAGCGGTACACTTATTTTAGAATATCAAGACTTTGTCTGTACCATACTTTGTTCAAAGATTTCAGATTCCGTTCTTCACTGTGAGATTCAAGGAGAAAAGGGTACCTTTGTCCTAGAAGATGCCGCTCCAATATCTGAAATAAAATTCCTTGACTGTCATACAAAAGAGAGTGAAATCTTCAGTGTGGCCCAGGAAGAAAAAGATATGGTCTATGAATGCATCAATATCGCTGAAATCATTGAAACCAACAATGACCAAGAATATGAGAAGCTAAAGCATTGGAGTAATAATGTACTGCGTGTAACGGAAGAAGCGCGGAAACAGAATCATATTGTTTTTGGAGTAGAAGGCTAGGTGAATGTAACCCTATACTTCTTACAAACTAATTATGTCTGTTTTAAGTATAGGGTTGTGAACTCTTTATGAAAACGGCATTCTTGATGACTTTTATCACATCCTCGATTTTCCTTCGTTCCTTATATTTAAGGTGAAGAAGATTGGGGGAATCGTAATGAAGTCAATGAACTGGTACAAGAAACAGTTGAAAAGAAAACCGGTTCAAATAACAAGATACGTTGTTCAAGCTGTATTCCTGTTATTTTTACTATATATCGGTGTCCGTTTTTATCAATTTTATATGCATTTTGAAACCCTAGGAGAAACACCTTTTGTTGAAAGACCATCAGCAGTCGAAGGATTCCTGCCAATTAGTGCTTTAATGGCATTGAAGGTATGGCTTGCAACTGGGGACTTTGATGTCATACATCCAGCAGGCCTCGTTTTATTAAGCTTTTTTGTAGGCGGAGCTATTATTTTCAAGAGATCTTTTTGCAGCTGGATTTGTCCGATTGGAACAGCTGGGGAATGGATCAGCAGATTGGGGAAAAAACTTTTCAAAAGAAATTTCGAGGTACCCACTTGGCTCGTTTGGCTGCTAACCCCAATTAAGTATTTATTACTACTTTTCTTCTTAGGTATGGTTATCGTAATGCCGACGTATGGTGCGATTTCCTTCTTAAACGAACCATATAACAAAATATCGGATGTGAAAATGCTGACATTTTTCTTAGATATTAGTGGTTTTGGCCTTGGCTTTCTAACCGTGATGTTTGTCCTGTCTTTATTCTATAAAAATTTCTGGTGCAGATTCCTCTGCCCTTATGGAGCGTTCATCGGACTTGGTTCGATATTTAGAATTTCCAAGATTAGTAGAAATGAAGAAACTTGTACGAACTGTGAAATGTGTACGAAGGTTTGTCCTTCCAGAGTAAAGGTGCATAAGGTCGAAACCGTAAATAACTTAAATTGTACAGCTTGTATGGCCTGTGTAGAGGCATGCCCTGTAAAGGATACCTTGAACATGACAGTAGCAAATAAAAAGGTAAGTAAATGGTTTATTCCGGTTTCATTCTTTGTTGTATTCTTCTTAATAGTTGGCTTTGCAAAAATGACGGGACACTGGGAAACCTTCATCAGTTATGAAGAATGGAAAATATTAATTCCTGAAGCAAAATATATAGACTAAGCAAAAGAGAGTAACCTGATTCGTACAATCAGGTTACTCTTTTTTTAGAGGTAATTTTCTGACTATTTTTAAAAATAGAGTTGAAAAACCCAAAAATGTCCAATATAATAAAAATATGAATTTCCAAATAAACAATCTGATTTCTTATTTGGAAATGTAATGCTTCAAAAATTAATCGATAACAGGAGTGAGTAAAATGGAAACTCGTTATACACATAGTCCAGAAGATATTCGTCATTATTCAACAGAACAATTACGCAAGGAATTTTTAGTAGAAAGTATTTTTGTACCAGGGGAAGTAAGATTGACGTATACCCATAACGACCGAATGATCTTTGGCGGTGTTACACCAACAAATCAGCCTTTAACGATTGAACTCTCTACAGAATTAGGAGTTACCTACTTCTTAGAACGTCGTGAACTTGGTGTAATTAATATCGGTGGACCAGGGTCTATTGTAATCGAAGGCAGAGAAGAACCAATGAAAAAGCAAGATGGATATTACATTGGAAAAGAAACAAAGGATATTCAATTCAAATCAGAAGATCCGTCTAATCCGGCGAAATTCTATACAGTATCTGTACCGGCTCACCATAAATATCCAAATGTAAGAATTAGTATTGATAATATTGAACCAATGGTGACAGGGGATTCATCCACGTTAAATCATCGTTCTATCTATCAATATATTCACCCGAACGTATGTGAAAGCTGCCAGCTTCAAATGGGATATACCATCCTGACTCCAGGTAGTGCTTGGAACACAATGCCAAGTCATACACATGAACGCCGCATGGAAACGTATCTATATTTCGATATGAAAGAAGATACTCGTGTCTTCCATTTTATGGGCAAACCGGATGAAACCAAACATTTAGTTATTGCGAATGAACAGGCTGCCATCTCACCAAGCTGGTCTATTCATACAGGTGTAGGTTCAAGTGACTATACTTTCATTTGGGCAATGTGCGGTGAAAACATTACATATAATGATATGGACATGGTTCCAATGAAGGACTTAAGATAAATCCTTTTGTTCATTGATTGTTTTAATGTACTTCATTAAATAGAATTGGAGGCTTTGAAAATGACGCAGGACTTACAACAATTTTCATTAGATTATTTTAAATTAGATGGAAAAGTCGCGATTGTGACAGGTGGTAATACGGGAATTGGACAAGGCTTTGCGGTTGCGCTGGCAAAAGCAGGTGCGGATCTTTTTATCTCGACTCATGGGAACAATTGGGGAGAAACGAAAGAACTAATTGAAAAAGAAGGACGTCGTGCAGCGTTTTTTCAAGGTGATTTAACAGATAAACAAGTTTCAAAAGATATCGTTGCTAAATGCTTAGAAACATATGGAAGAGTAGATATTTTGGTGAATAACGCAGGGACTATCCGCCGTTCGCCTATACTAGAATATAAGGAAGAAGATTGGGATGCAGTAATGGATATCAACCTTAATGCTGTTTACTCATTGAGCCAAGAAGCTGCAAAGGTAATGGTAGAGCGAGGCAGTGGAAAAATCATTAATGTTGCTTCCATGCTTTCTTTCCAAGGTGGAAAATTTGTACCATCCTACACAGCAAGTAAACACGGTGTCGCTGGATTAACAAAAGCATTTGCAAATGAATTAGCGATAAAAGGCATACAAATTAATGCCATTGCACCTGGTTATGTTGAAACGAAAAATACAGCACCAATTCGTGAGGATGAAGTGCGTCATGCAGAAATTACCTCTCGTATACCTGCTGGACGATGGGCAACTCCAGCTGATTTGCAAAGTGTAGTAGTTTTCCTTGCAAGCAGAGCATCTGATTATATGAATGGGGCCATTATCCCTGTCGATGGCGGCTGGTTAGTTCGCTAGTTTTACATTATAATAAGTTATAAAAATGAAGGGAGGTAGCATAGTGGAGAATGCAAAACAGCCATATGGTACTGTTCTAATAAAGGCTTCCAGTATCCTTGATTTTCTTTCAGCAAAGAAAGAACCACAATCCTTAAATGTGATTGCTAAGGAAACAGGATTAACAAGTTCAACGGCCTTGAAGATATTAGATACCCTTCTTCTAATTGGTTATGTGAAAAAGCATCCAGAAACAAAGAAATTCGAACTTGGAAGTGCCTTAATTAAGTACGCAAACAAGTATCTTGCAGATCTGGACATCTCAAAAATTTCTTATCCATATTTAAAAGAACTGCAAAATTGTTTAGATGAAACGATACACTTGGGTATTTTAGAAGGCGATGAAATCCTAACAGTTAACAAGCTGGAAACAAATAAGCCAATTGTTTGCCTGAATTCTAGAATTGGTCTATCTAAGCCTCTTTACTGCTCCGCAATGGGAAAAGCCGTACTTTCAGAGATGTCGGATAGTGAAAAATTAGGTTACTTGACTCGCGTGGAGCTTAAGCACATAACGGAGAATACCATTACTGATTCGGCAGCATTATTAAAACAGTTAGAGGATGTAAAAAGAAATGGTTTTGCAATAGATGACAGTGAAGGTGAAAAGGATGTTTATTGTCTAGGTGTTTCACTGCGAATGAATAACAAAACATATGGTGCTTTTAGCGTAAGTGTACCATCCTATCGAATTTCACCTGAGGTTAAAGATGAAATTGTTCAAGCCATATTGAAAACAAAGGAAAATATCCAGAGAGAATTAAAGCAAAATTATGTTTTTATATAAATAATAGCGATGAATCTATTTTAATGCGTTTATGCTAAAATAGATTCTTTTTTGTTTGTAATAGCAGAAAGTTGCCATCACGCCCATTTTTACATATATATAATAAAAAAATAAAATGGGGTAGTACGGATGTCTAGAAGAAATACGGAACAGGAAAACTGGATTACTTACCTTCTTTCCTTATCCAGAATGGTTTATCTTTTTCCGGCTTCAGTGAAAGGGATTGGCGGCAGTAAGTGGGGATATATCAATGAGAAGGGTGATTTTATTCTTCCAGCACAATATGAAATGGCTCATGATTTTCAGGAAAATGGTTTAGCGATTGTTCAAGTAAATAATCTAACTGGAATGATCAACAATGACGGTTATTTTATTGTCAAACCAAAATATGATACAATCAGTCCCTTTTCAGAAGGGCGGGCAACTGTCATTGATGACGATGGCTTTAAAGTAATTGATGAAAGCGGGAAGGAAATTACCTCAAAGACATATTCCTTTATTGGTGACTATCAAGATGGCAGGGCATTAGCTGCCAAGACGGATGAACAGGGAGATTATGCATATGGCTATTTGAATAGACGTGGTAATGAGGTTATTCCTTTATCCTATGAATCTGCTAATAACTTTCATGACGGAAAGGCATTAGTAAAGACGAGAGAGGGAAACCATGCTCTCATTGACCTAACAGGTAAGGTAGTTAATTCTTATCCCAATCTCTTTGTCGCCGATTATGGTGAAGGTATGCTGGCATTTCGAGAAAGTAATGATGATAAATGGGGTTACATGGACGAAACAGGAAAGGTCATCATTGAGCAGCAGTTTACAGGAACACAGCCATTTGTCGATGGAAAGGCAATTGTTAATGTAGAAAATAATTATTACGGCCTGATCGATACCCACGGGAAATTTATCATCAAACCACAGTATAATAGTTTGTTAAATCTCGAGGAGCATCGATATGCCCTAGGGAAAGCACCTAATCCAGAGAAGCCATATCTTTTTCAAAAGTATGCTCTTGCTGATTCCAATGGTCAAATCCTTACAGGGTTTATCTATAATGGTATTTCAAATTTTAAGGATGGAATTGCTTCGGCTTTCAACGATGAACTTACATTCTTTATCGATAAGCATGGTAAAAGAATAGAACATCTGCCAAAGGTTGAGGGCAGTGGTACATTAGCATTTGAGAAATCTTTAATTAAGGGGGATATCGATCTCCGAATTCTCTATTTTGATAAAAAAGGCAAGTTAATTTGGAAGCAAAATACTATCATTCCTTTAAACCACGATTATTCTGTTATCGAAAATATATATAAACCAAACAAGGATTATTTAGTTTATTATCCACAGATAAAGGGTGTTGAAAATCAGGAGAGCGTTAATCAGAGATTGAAGGACCTATCTGGAGTGAAACCAACGCCTGCGCATACGCAATTGGAATCAAGCTATGCAGGTGATTTTGATATAGAGTTTTGTAAGAATAACCTAGTAGTCCTTGAGATAAATGGATATGATTATCCTTTTGGTGCGGCACACGGAATGCCTGTTAAAAAATATGCTCATATCGACCTTAAAACGGGCAGGTTCTACCAACTAAAAGACTTATTTAAGCCGGAAGCAGATTATGTAAAGGTCATTAGTCAAATTGTTGGAGAACAAATCAAAAATGATGATCAATATTCCTATGTCTTCCCAGATTCTTATAAAGGAATAAAAGCAGACCAGGCATTCTTTATTAGTGAAGGGGCGTTGAATGTTTATTTTGAGCCTTATGAAATTGCCCCTTATGCTGCAGGCTTTCCAACTTTTACGATTCGGTTTAATGAGATAAGTAGCATCATTAATCATGATGGAGACTTTTGGCTTTCGTTTCATTAATTGACAACATCTTGGCAGCGATATATTTTTAACATAGGCAAAATTAAATGCTGTCAAGGGAGTGGGAAGAATGAAGACGATTGATATTTCCAGAAGGCTTGAAAATGGAATGCCAGTTTGGCCAGGAGATACACCCTTCCAATATGAGGTTTCGTGGTCCAAAGCAGAGAGTGGGTCTGTGAATGTTGGGAGTCTTACTATGAGTACACATACAGGGACGCATGTGGATGCGCCTTTTCATTTTGATGATAATGGAAAAAGAATAATTGAATTGGACCTCGACTTGTATATCGGTCCTGTAAGGGTACTCGATATGACTGGGAAAGAAAGTATAGGAATGAAGGATCTAAAAGATGTAGATTTAGATAGCTTACAAAGAGTGTTGTTTAGAACTTTGGCTTGGGAGAATACTGTTGAGTTTCCAGAAAAGATTCCTTTTTTAGAAGCGGATCTCGGTCCATACTTAGCGGAGAAGGGAATTAGGCTCATCGGGGTGGATGTGCCATCGGTCGATCCGATTGACAGTAAAGATCTGCATGCGCACCATAGCTTAAATGAAAACGGAATTCATATCCTCGAATCCGTTCTTCTGGATCATGTAGAACCAGGTGATTATGAGTTAATTGCCCTGCCCCTGCCATTGGTTGAAGGAGATGGAAGTCCAGTAAGAGCCGTGTTACGGTTACTTTAAAAAAGGCTGTGTTAAAGGTAAATGTTGATTTTAGAACCTGTTGATTTGTGCGGAAGGCGCGAGACTCCTGCAGGAGGACGGGACAGGGGAGACCCCGCAGGCGCTTTAGCGCCGAGGAGGCTTCCCGAACCGCCTGCGGAAAGCGAAGCGCCTCGTGACAGGCAGAGACGGCCTGTCACTGCGGTGATTATTCAAAGAAGCTTTCCTTAGTGGAGCACAAATCAACAGCCTAATTTAACACAGCCTTAAAAAAAGAAGCAGCGGGAATCAATTTCCGCTGCTTCGATCATGAAATGCTTAACATAAATCCCATATAGCCAGTAATGATAAATAATAGACTCATTACTAGGGATAAAGCTTTTGGAGCTTTTTTTATAAATGTTACAATCACTAAAGCTAGAAAAAGTATAGCGATAAGAAAAAGGGTTACAGCAACAATCCCAGGGGAAAAATGGATAGGGAAATTTATATCACCTGGATGGAAAAAGGAAAAAAGCTTGGAAGCACCTTCTGCTCTAACCATCGAACCTAGTTCATGCGGCGGTGAAGCTTGTCCGAGTGCACCAGTAATAGAAAAAACGATTAAAACAATCACGCTCTCAAGCTTTGCCCATGGAAGCGGATTATAAGACGGATCTTTTTGCAGTCTTTTCCGAATCAAAAAGCTATTGATAAAGGCGAAAGCTAGTAATGGCAGAATCGCGATATGTTTAATTAATAATGTCTGCCCATAAGAAATAGCTGTTACGCTGACATAATCGGACAATTCCATGTGAAAAGTCATTAAGGATATACCTGTTATGGTCGTAATAACTAAACATAAAATAGCAACAGGCGAAAACCACTTCAAGAATTGCAGCCAATGATCATGCTTCCGTGAAAACCAACTGACCACCATCAGAATTCCAACCCAAGTTGTAACAGCCAAAAAGTGGGCGGTATGTATGAGGAAACCGGCCATTTTGGATAAAGAAGCTGCGTGGCTGGACCAGCCAAGGGATGCAATTAAGATAAGCATAAATGCTAGACCTGTCAAAGAGAATAAAGGTTTTTGTTCAAGTTTAATGGGAATTAGATAGATGAATAGAATTATCGAAATAAACCCCGTACTAATCCATGTCTTTCCAACCTCGAAATTCGTTAACACTGACTTAAGGGTATAGCCTAAACCTAGATCCTCATATAAATATAGAACAATTTTTAATACCGGTAAAAATGAAAATAGAGCAATTCCTAATGTGGCAGCCAAAAGCACACCTTTTGGAATCCAAATTTCTGGCCGAGCATTTTTGGGTATAAGATTCAAAATAAAGCTTCCGAGTAATAATGAAAAACAACTATAAAGTAATGCCTCACTTACAATGCCTGCAATAATCATCTAGACGTGTTTCCTCCTATAAATCAACCAATAGCTTCCGAAGCCCAAAACGATAATCAATCCAATTATGGCTGGAAGTACATAATTCATCACAGAGGGTTTTTCTGAAATAGTTTTATTTACTTCTGTGGCTTCTTCCTTCATTACCGCTTTAGTATCTGGGGCGGCAGTTTCAATTTCTTTAATCGTTTCACCTTGATCTGGTGGTGTTGTATTTGTTTCCAAGTGGGAATGCGCAAATATTTGTGAACCAAATAAAAAGAACAACAAACATGAGACCAGAGTAATTTTGTTTAACATCGTTTCCAACTCCGATATATTGTTATCTTGCTGTTCTTCATTCTACCACCAATCAGAAGAAGTTATATCAAATTAAAGATAATGTTCACAATACGTTCAAATATTAACATTCCCTAATCCTACTATGGTTATATACTAAAAACATAGTTTAACTTGATATATATCAAGTTTCAAAATACAAAAGGATGTTACACTTGAGATAATCTTACTCAATAGGAGATGAAAAAAAGATGAGCAGCTTCCAAATAGAAAATCAAAGAGCCGTCATAGATATTCGAGAGAGAGTCTTAAAGGGCGAACATCCACGACGGGAAATCATAAATTTTGTAAAATCAGCACCTGTGGGTACATTATTTGAAATTCATCTGCCTCATCGTGGAGAGCCACTGGTTGCGACCTTTCAATCATTAGGGATGAATGCGATTGTAAATGAAATCGAACCAGCACACTTTCGTCTCATGGCAATAAAATTGAATGAAGTTTAACCAAATTCAGAAATCCTTTTTAAATGGTCCAGCTCTAGAATTTGTAACTGCCTTTGACCTTCCATGTGAATAATATTTTTGGACATAAAAGTCAAAAGCTTTCTGCTTACAGATTCTGGGGTTGTTCCAATAAAACTTGCTAAATCCTTCTTCGTAATCGGCAGCGTAAATGCCTCATTTTGGATGTTCATTTTTTCATGGAAGAGTAGAAGAGCCTTTGCCAGCCTTTGTTCCACTTCCATTAAACTAAGATTTCCCATGGATTCATCTGCTTCATAAAGACGGTCGTTCATCGCCACTAAAAAGCGGAACGCCATATCAGAATTACCCTCTATAGTTTTTAAAAAGTCATTTTTTTCTATTGAACAAATCATCGTTTGTTGGACGGTTTCAGCATTTATATAATGTTTTTCATCTCTTAAAAGAGAATATAGGCCAAAAAAATCTCCAGGAAACAGAAGCCGAACAATTTGTTCTTTTCCGTCTGCAGATGTTTTCGTTAATTTAATCAGTCCTTCTTTAACAACAAATAACGTACTAGAGCGTTCGCCTTCTCTAAAAATATATTCTCCTTTATGTGCCATTCGGCTGCGGGTTACCTTCCGTAATTGCTGAATATCCTCCTCATTCAGCCCTTTAAAAACAGGAACAGTAATGAGACAGGTCGATTCATGAGAGCAATGTTCACAACACACGATATAACCACTCCCTTAAAATATTCGTTACTTTATAGTTTATCTTTCTTTATTAGGTTTTGTAGTGATTCATATCAACTCTTGATGTGAATCAATGTTTCTTTTCCATACTTCTTATATGATTAAGAAAAACAAGAGGTGAATAAGAATGAATGCAGCTTGTTTAATCGTATATGCGAGTATGACTGGTAACACTGAGGAAATAGCGTACACAATAGCTGAAGGAATTCAACTGTCAGGTAGCGATGTTGATATTAAGGATATATTAGAGGTAGATGTGAATGAACTGCAAAACTACGGTGGCATCCTGCTGGGTGCCTACACTTGGGGTGACGGTGAACTTCCTGATGAGTTTATAGATTTCTATGAAGAGATGGATGGCTTAAATCTACAAGATAAAATTGCAGCAGCCTTTGGGTCCTGTGATTTTTCATATGAGCATGTAGGACGCGCGGTTGATATTCTATCAGAAAAACTAGAGACTCTAGGTGCAAAGGTCGTTAGCAGTGGATTAAAAATTGAGCAAACCCCTACTAGTGCGGACAAAGAAAATTGTATTAACTTTGGCAAATCTTTTGGAGCCGTCATGATAGAAAGGAGAGATTCAAATGAGTATCATTCAGTTGTCTCTTAATGATATTGCTTGCTCTGGGTGTATTGGGAAAATCAAGAGGAAAATGAAAAGGTATAACGGGATAGAGAAGGTAAAGATTTTAGCAGGCAGTGGTAAAATTGAAATTAACTATAATGAAGCGATTATTGAATCTGAGGAAATAAATTCCACCATTCATAAATTGGCGATAAGAACATTTGATTAATATAATAATCCTCTCTGTTAAATAATAAACAAAAACAGGGGGATTTTTTTTGGAGCAAAATCAGGACAGTAAGTTTGAAGGAGCATTTCTACCGATGACCTCCATAGGCAGCGGGATGGGTATTGCCGTTTTGCCTGATGTGTTTTGTTATACAAATCAAATCGTTAATCTAGCTTTAGTGGGTAATGAGGATGAATTTGTACTTATCGATGCAGGTATGCCTAAGAGTGCCGATGAAATTAGTGAAATGATTGCAGAACACTTCGGAGAACAGGCACGACCGAATGCTATCATTTTGACTCATGGTCATTTTGATCATGTTGGTTCGCTGGTAGAACTTCTAGAAAAGTGGCGAATTCCTGTTTATGCACATGAGTTGGAGATTCCTTATTTAACTGGGAAAAAGGATTACCCGCCAGGGGACCCAAGTGTTGACGCAGGAATGGTGGCTAAATTGTCCCCAATGTTTCCGAATCATGGAATTGATATTGGGGAACAGGTAAAGGCTTTTCCACAAGATGGTTCAATCCCTCATATGCGTGGTTGGAAATGGATTCATACCCCGGGGCATACGCCTGGTCATGTTTCATTCTTTCGGAAAGAGGATCGAGCACTAATCGCCGGAGATGCCTTTGTCACAGTGAAACAAGAATCACTTTATAAGGTATTAACGCAAACGCAGGAAATAAGCGGGCCGCCTCGATATTACACAACGGATTGGGAGGCCGCTTATGCCTCCGTTAAAAAATTAGAGGCTCTCAAGCCAGAAATAGCTGTAACCGGACATGGAATTCCAATGAATGGTGAAGAGTTAAGAGAGAACCTAAGCTATTTAACAGCCAATTTCAGAGAAATTGCTATGCCGAAAAATAGCCGATATACGAACTGAAGAACAACCCATTCCCAGCGTAGGAATGGGTT
Organism: Bacillus sp. CZDM1; assembly: GCF_055502545.1. Classification (NCBI taxonomy): domain Bacteria; kingdom Bacillati; phylum Bacillota; class Bacilli; order Caryophanales; family Bacillaceae; genus Bacillus; species Bacillus sp. CZDM1. Next base: position 104,137 of record NZ_JBUESO010000009.1, read on the forward strand.
TTTTATGGACACATTTTAGTAAATAGGTTAGTATCAGAGGCATGTATGGATATAATATGTAGAAATGAGATAAAAAAAGGAGTCAATTATGATAAATAACTTAAGCCCCTTTTTACAAGAAAACTGGGGAAAGTCTGGATTTCAACAACCTACTTCCATTCAGGAAACAGCAATCCCTCTAATTCTTGAAGGAAAAGATTTAATTGCAGAATCACCAACAGGCACGGGCAAAACACTTGCTTATTTACTGCCGTTATTAAATAAAATTGAATCTAATTCACAATCCCTGCAGGCTGTTGTTCTTGCATCTTCACAGGAATTGGTCATGCAGGTTTATTCAGAATTTCAAAAGTGGTCAGAAGGCAGTGGAGTAAGAGGCACCTCCATAATAGGCGGGGCAAACGTAAAACGCCAGCTTGAAAAATTAAAAAAGCGTCCCCATGTTATTTTTGCTACGCCAGGGCGATTATTTGAATTAATCAAACAGAAAAAGGTAAAAATGCACGAGGTGAAGCTAGTTGTTTTGGATGAAGGCGATCAACTGCTGATTTCAGAGCATATTAACACGGTCCAAAATATTGTTAAATCGACAATGGGTGATCGCCAAGTTGTTTTATTCTCAGCAACGATGAAGGCTGGAACGGAGAAATTAGCAAAGGAAATTACGAATGAACCTGAAATCCTACGGATAGAAAAGGATGAGCTGGCTTCTTCAGGAGATGTAGAGCATATCTATTTTCTAGCTGAACCTAGAGATAAGATTAAACTGCTTGAAAAAATCGTCCGGTTAGAAAACATCAAAGCCCTTGCATTTATTAATGATATAGGGGAAATTCAAGTATACAAAGAAAAGTTTAATTTTAAAGAATTATCAACCGGAATTCTACATAGTGATATGAAGAAATTGGAACGACAAGCAGAACTTAAAGCTTTCCGTGATGGCAAAACGAAAATGCTGATCGCTACAGATGTAGCAGCACGTGGATTAGATATACAGGGTGTCACTCATGTGGTCCATGTAGACTTTCCAAGGGACATTGCCCAATATGTCCATAGAGCTGGCAGAACAGGAAGAATGGGCGCGGATGGTACCGTCATTTCATTAGTGACGGATCGAGAAGAGCGAGAATTAAAGCGGTACTGTCAAGAGTTAAATGTTACACCAATGAAAAGAATATTTTACCAAGGGCAAATCGCAGAACCTGAGCAAAAAGCACGCCGTTAATAAAAGACAGTGGGGATATCCTACTGTCTTTTCCCATTGCAGGAATAACATGATTTTTATAGAATTTTATAAAAAGGAGGGGAAAACCATGGAAAATCCTAAGTTAAAGAAATATTTAAATGAGTGGATTGAGGAAGCCACAATTACTCAAATGCAGGAAAAGATGACAAGCGGAGAGCTTACATCTAAAGAACTTGTAATGATGTATCTACATAGAATTTCTGTTTATGATAAAAGGATTAACGCTATCCTTGAGGTGAACCCAGATGCGCTGCATATCGCTGCAGCTCTTGATGCCGAACGCAAGGAAACGGGACCACGCAGTGCGTTGCACGGGATTCCCATTCTAATAAAAGATAATATTGATACAGCTGATAAAATGCATACGAGTGCTGGTTCTATAGCTTTAAAGGATTCAAATGCCTTAAAGGATTCTTATGTGGCAGAACAGTTAAGGAAAGCAGGAGTTGTCATTCTTGGGAAAACAAATATGACGGAGTGGGCAAACTTTATGGCAAATGGTATGAAAAGCGGCTATAGCTCACGAGGCGGTCAGGTTTTAAATCCATATGGACCTGATAAATTTGATGTTGGCGGTTCTAGTTCTGGTTCTGGTGCAGCCGTTGGTGCAAATTTAGCAGCTGCAGCGATTGGAACGGAAACGTCTGGATCGATTTTGAATCCAGCCTGTCAAAACTCATTAGTAGGAATCAAACCGACAGTGGGGCTGATCAGCAGAAAGGGGATAATTCCAATTTCTCACACGCAGGATACTGCGGGACCAATGGCTCGAACTGTTGGGGATGCGGTGATTCTGTTGAATGCTTTAAAAGGCAGAGACAAGGAAGATGCAATAACAAGAACAAATTCACTTGTGGAGAAGGACTTTACAGAGCATTTACTTAAAGCTGGACTCAAAGGTAAAAAAATCGGTATTGCCTTAGAAGGATTTATCGAACAGATGAGTGAAGAAAAGCAAAGAATCTTTCATGATGCTGTAGCAATTTTAGAGGCAGCAGGTGCAGAGATTATTGAACATATAGAAATCCCGTCCGCGAAAGTAAAATGGTCATATGATGTTTTAACTTATGAATTTAAACCGGACCTAAATGCCTATTTAAGCAATCTTCATCCATCTATATCAATTAGAACGTTAAAAGACTTAATTCAGTTTAATAAGGAAAATGAAGAACAAATGCTTAAGTATGGACAGGCAGTATTAATCGATTCAGATGCTACAAGTGGTTCATTAACGGAAGCAGAATATGTAAAGGCATTGGAATTTGATGATTATCATTCAACCAAGCAGGGAATTGATTACGCGTTAGAAACGTATCAATTGGATGCGATTCTTTTCCCTAGCGAGGAAGGTTCACATATTAGTGGCAAAGCTGGTTATCCAACAATTGCTGTTCCTGCTGGGTATACCTCAGAAGGTGAACCTGTTGGAATAACCTTTGCGGGAACCGCTTATAGTGAACCACAGCTGATTGAAGCTGCCTATGCATTCGAACAGCTTACAAAGTTCCGAAAAGCACCAGTAATTGGGGTAGAATAACATCTTATCTTTTCACTCATACTATTTATGAATTTCTCTAAAAGGAGATGATAGTGTGGGAAAACAGAAACTCGGTAATGCCAATGCCCAGAGAAATAACAATCGTAAAAAGGGAATGAAAAACAGCGCTGAACTTGTTGAGTTTTCAACAGGTGAAGAATTAAAACAGAATCGCCCTCACGGTAAATAAAGGGACACGCCTCCTGCTTTAGGAGGCGTGTTTATTTGTAGATATCTGATTCGTATTATTTATCCCCGACATACTTAAGCGGCTTCTTAGCTGGTCCTTCAATTACGTCGCCTGCATACGAGAACCTTGAACCATGACATGGGCAATCCCATGATTTTTCTGCATGATTCCATTCACATTCACAGCCTAAGTGTGTGCAAGTAGTATCCACAATGAAAAGTTTACCGTCTTTATCCTTATAAGCCCCTGCACGTTGTCCATTATGCATGACGACCGATCCTTCTCCATTTTTCAAATCCCCAGGATCCTTTGGCACAAATTCAAGCTTTCCTTTTATTAAATGCTTAGCTACGTCCGCATTTGTGGATACTATTGATTTAATATCTGGGTCAGCATCAAAACGTGATGGTGAATACAGGTCTTTATATGGATTATCACGATTAATAATATAATCGGTCAGTACATGGGCTGCAAGAATTCCCGATGTCATCCCCCATTTTTTATAGCCAGTTGCCACTAAAATATGCTCTTTATTTGCAGTTAGAGGGCCAATATATGGTACCTTGTCTAAGCTAACTAAGTCCTGTGCTGACCACCGGTAATGATATTCTGAAAGATCAAATACCTCTTTTGCAAAGGACTCAAGTGCGAGATAATGTCTAAGCGTATCCATACCCTGTCCAGTTTTATGGTTTTCACCACCAAGGATAAGGAGATTACCATCATCTATCGGTGTATAGCGTATAGACCTAGTCGGACTATCAGCACTGATATACATGCCCCCTGGGTACTTCATGTCCGTTTTAATCCCAATCGCATAGGACCTATCCGCGTACATCCGTGCAAAATAGAGTCCTGGTTTATCGTAAAAAGGGAAGTGAGAAGCAACGATGACATGCCTGCAGGTAACCCGATGTCCATCCTTGGTAACTACCTTTGGCTGTGACGTTTCTTCATCCTCTATTGTATCAGCTACCGTATTTTCATAAAAAGAACAGCCTGCATTTACAGCTTCATTCAGGAGCCCTTTTAAAAACTTTAACGGGTGATATTGAGCTTGATTTCGCATTAGCAAAGCTGATTTTATTTGAATATCAAACGGAATGTTACCGACTAAGTCCCCATCAATACCAAGTCTTTGGTAAGCAGACCATTCTGTTTCCAGCTTCTCAGCGTATTGGTCTGAGGTAGCATAGACATAGGCGTCTTGTTGACTGAAGTCACAATCTATTCCTTTTTCTTTCACAGCCGTTTCAACGAATTTAATAGCATTGGAGGCTGATTCGAAATATTGCTTTGCCTTTTCCTCGCCAAAATGACCGATTAATTCATCGTAAATCAACCCATGCTGAGCAGTGAGTTTAGCTGTGGTATGACCTGTTGTCCCGTTTAAGACTCCTCCTGCCTCAATAACCGCTACCTTTACACCCTCTTTTGCAAGTAAATATGCAGCTGTTATACCCGTAATTCCGGCCCCGACAATGGCAACATCTACGGTTTTATCCTCATTTAACTTTTCAAAAGTTGGCAGTTCTATTTCACGCCAGTAGGTACGCGGAAATTGGTGGGTATTTTCAGTTGAACTCATTTGTTGACCTCCAATAAGATATTCATAGGATTACTTTTTCCAAATTTAGCGAAAATCATGTAATGGTCCATTTATAAAAAATATTATCTGGAAATATATTTAGATTGACGAAAGTTACAGGTATTGATATTTTCAATATAATAACTATTTTGTAAATTAAGAAGAGGGTGCTGATATGGGGAAGAAATTTGAGACAGAGATTTTACATGGCAGGAAGAAAAGTAATAGTAAAATAGCAAGTAAAGTTACACCGATTTATCAGACCTCTGCATTTGCCTTTAAAGATCTTGATGAATTAGAAGGATTTTATCATGGGAATGGTCAGTATCTTTATTCACGTGTAGGCAATCCGAATACAGATGAACTAGGAGAAGGTGTTGCAAGACTTGAGGGTGCGCCTGCAGGTGTTGCAGCGTCATCAGGATTGTCAGCGATTTTAGCGGGTGTATTAGCCGTAGTTAAAAACGGGGACCATATTATTGCAGCAGATGATTTATATGGCGGCAGTTACCATATGTTGAAAGAAGAATTAAATCATTTTGGGATTGAAACAAGCTTTGTTTCCTTTCAAGATTTAGTTGAAGTAGAAAAGGAAATTAAAGAAAATACGAAACTGCTTTACACTGAATCCATTACAAATCCTTTATTAAGGGTGGAGGATATCAAAGGAGTTGTAGAGTTAGCCCAAAAGCACCAGCTAAATACACTAGTTGATAATACATTTGCGACTCCCTACCATTGTCAGCCATACCAAATGGGAATTGATTTGGTGGTACATAGCGCGACCAAGTATATTGGAGGGCATAGCGACGTAACCATTGGGGTTCTTACTGGCAGAGAAGATTTAGTTGCCAGTGCACGCACGAAAATTGCAAACCTTGGTACAAATGTAAGTCCGTTTGAAGCATGGCTGACGTGCCGTGGTTTAAAAACATTAGCATTGAGAATGAAAGCTCAGTCCAGTAACGCAAGGAAATTAGCAGAAGCATTGTCACATAATCGTTTTGTTGAAAAAGTCTATTATCCCTTTGACCAAGATAAAGATGGTTTTGGTGCGATGGTAACCATTGAGCTTTCAAAAACGGTCGATATCAATCAATTCTTTCGCTCATTGGCCTGGATCAAAATTGCGCCAACACTTGCCGGAGTCGAAACGACGGTTTCCCATCCATTAACCACTTCTCACAGGTCACTCCCACAAGAAGCCTGTGAAGCATTGGGGATTACCAAAGAAGTTGTTCGAATTTCAGTAGGAATCGAACATGAAGATGATATTATTGCACAATTTGAACAGGCAATTGAGAAATCACTTTAAAAGTAGGCCGTGTTAAAGCTGAATGTTGATTTAATGTGTTTGGAAAATAAGCGGAGAATTTCCGTTTAAATTGGGAAATAGCCATTTTTACCTTCATAATAAGCGGAGTTTTTCCGCTTATGGTATCCAAATCATTGGATTTTGTCTTATTTAAAGCAGTTAACCGGAATATTTCCGCTTATATCTGCTTCTTATGGTTCATTTATATACATTAGCCGGAAATTCTCCGCCTATGAATGATCAACCCTACACGAAAACCAACAATGAATAATAACACAGCCTAAAAGTAAAAAGAACCTTGGGTTTCCAAGGTTCTTTTCGTTTTAGCTATTTTATTAGTCAGCATCCTTTTTTACGGGATCAATTCGGGTGGAGTCTTCGGAGTTAAGACTTCCTCTTAAAAAATAAACCATTGTTCCCCCTACAATTCCAAGACAAATGATAAACCCAATGGCAGCAATCCACCATCCAGCCATTCAAATCCCCCCTTTTCTAATGTTTATGCGAAAGGGGGAGCTTATTTTCTTTATTTATTTTTTCTTATCCAAATCAGCATAATAATCTACTTTTTTAATATTTACTCCTACAAACGTTTCAAGGATGGATTGACCTCCTGCAATCGAGAAAATCAAAATAAAGACAAACGTAACCCGTGGGAAAAGTAAATATCCGCCTCCAAGAAGTATGGCGCTCCAAACCCCAGCACACCAATAACACTTCAATAAATACCCAAACATGCCTTTCGGTACTTCCTTTGTTTCAATTCCATGATTGGTTTCGACCTTAACTTTTTTCATAAATGGCTTACGAATAAACTCAGTAATTTTATCAAAAACGATTAAATGTGTTAAACGATAACTTGCCAAAATTAACATGACATAGGTAATCCATGAAATGTCTCTCACACTTTCTCCTCCGAACTTTACATAAAAAATTTTATTTTGACACTCTGTATATTTTGAACCTGAAATCTAAAATATATATCGGAGGAGGCGAAATAATGAAAAAATCATTTTGGTTTAGTTTAATGTTTTTACTATCACTAATATGTATTCCAAGCATTTCATTTGCCCAGCAGATTTATACTGTACAACCTGGCGATACACTATGGAAAATCGCGGTTCGTTACCAAGTTGGGATTTCTGAAATCATCTCAGCGAACCCGCAATTTAGGAATCCAAATCTTATTTATCCAGGAGATAAGGTGACAATTCCTAGTTTTGATGCAACGAAAAGCATTGAAAGCCAAGTTGTCCAATTAACGAATCAAGAACGGGCAAAGCATGGATTAAGAGCTTTGACACAAGACTGGGAACTCTCTAGGGTTGCACGGTATAAATCCATGGACATGAGGGATAAAAACTATTTCAGCCACACGAGTCCGACATATGGCAGTCCTTTTACCATGATGAAGAACTTTGGCATTTCTTACAGGGCAGCAGCAGAAAATATTGCAGCTGGACAAACAACCGCCCAAGAAGTGGTTCAGGCTTGGATGAACAGCCCTGGCCATAGAGCAAATATCCTTAGCGGAAATTATACGTATATAGGTGTTGGGTACGCGAAAGGCGGATCACAAAGACATTATTGGACACAAATGTTTATCTCCAAATAACCAAGAAGGGTCAGTTCCTGCATAGGGACTGACCCTTTCTACGTCTTAAGACCGATATGAAAATAAAGCGCAGGTTCGTTATGAGAAATTTGGATAAGAGGTAAGATGATATCAAGATAAAGAAAGGAGGAAAAAACAAAATGAAAAAGTTTGGTTTAATACTTGCTGGTGGTGTTGCAGCCATCATTTTACTTTCATCCATAGGTCCGATGATAGGATTACTAGTTGGTCTTGCGGTTCTCTACTTCATTTTTAAACAGTTCTTAAAGGCTGAATCGACTGGAGGCAAGATTGTTCTCGGGATTATCGGAGTATTTGTCTTAATGGCCTCTATTCATAACGCTCCTGCTATCATTGGTGTTCTTGCTGCTTATGTACTTTATCTGGTTTATAAAAACTGGAATAGCAGTAAAAAGACCGTTGTAAAAGAGGATTCTGATCCGTTTGTAAATTTTGAGAAACAATGGAATGAATTAAATAAAAACTAATCTAAGGAGAGATATAAAATGACAAACCTATTAACTAGAATTAAAGATACGATTATGGCGGATTTACATGCTGCTGTTGACCAGAAGGAAAAGAAAAATCCAATTGCCCTGCTTAACCAATATCTTCGTCAATGCGAGCAAGAGACAGAAAAGGTAAGAAAGCTTTTGGAACGCCAGTATGCGCTGCGAGATGAATTCACTAGAGAACATGCTCAGGCTGTGGAACTGGCAGAAAAAAGAAAGTATCAGGCTGAGGTGGCTTCTAAGGCTGGAGAAACAGAGCTTTATGAGTTCGCTACTGCTGAACATCAGCAGTACTCAAGCCGTGTTGAGCGGCTAGCTTCTTCACTTGAGCAAGTAAAGGGTCAGCTAGGGGAACTTGAAAGAAAATATGAGGAAATGAAGCATAAGCTTAAAGATATGCAAATCCGGCGCTTGGAATTAATGGGCCGTGAGAATGTAACCCGTGCCAATCATCGAATGAATCAAGTATTAGACTCAAATACTACAATGAATAATGCAAACACTCGTTTTCAAGAAATTGATCATTACTTAGATCGTTTAGAACATCAAGTGAAAAGTTCTTATTATCGCGATACCATTGACGCAAGGGTTGCTCAATTAGAAAAAGAAATGAAATTAGAAGAAAGCAAGTCCATTTAATAACCAAAACATGGTATTCTAGAAAGGTGCAGACAGCTGCACCTTTTGGCCTAAATTCAAACAGAAAAAAATTAAGGGAGGGGTGGCCAGATGTTAAAAAATGCAAAGAATGATTATACAGGATGGCTGGTTGTAATTGGGGTTGTCGTTCTGCTGCTAGAAATTCTATTTTTCAACAGTGGTCTTATATTCTCCCTTTTATTTTCTGGTGGACTTATATATCTAAGTAGAAGAAAATCAGGGAAGAAGAGTGGGAAAGTATTTTTCCTTGCTGGAATTATTTTTCTTTTAATTAGTGTGTTTAGTATGATGACCTTCAAGTTTTTATTGCTGGCTATTCTCTTACATTTTATTATTCAATATTCTAACTCTAAAAAGAATCCAAATAAGATTTCACTAGATATAAAAGAATCAGAGCAGGCCGGGCAGGAAGAGACGTTGATTAAGACCAAGCCGCTCTTTGAAAATATATTTTTTGGACAGCAAAAAACGCCTAGTGGTGTTTATGAATGGAATGACATTAACATCCAATCTGGAATTGGAGATACTATCATCGATCTAAGTTATACGGTTTTACCAAAAGGGGAAACCATCATCTTTATTCGGAATATCATTGGAAATATACAAATTCAAGTGCCTTATGAAATTGAAGTAAGTGTTCATCACTCATGTGTTATCGGTTCTACAACGGTTTTGGAAAACCATCAGTCACAGGTTTTTAATCAAGCTTTCCATCTAAAGACAGCGGGTTATGATCAGGCAGAGCAAAAGGTGAAAATCTTTACATCCTTGTTGGTGGGGAATTTAGAGGTGAGCCGGATATGAGCACTATCCAAAGGCAGGTTATTTGGAATATCGGCTTTTCTGTCATCATTGCTCTTGTTGTGGCTGCTGCCTTTATCATTGTTTTTCCAATTGCAGATTGGTCAGAATTGTGGAATAGACATTTCATGGATATCCCATTTGTTATTTTTATTCCGGCATTTAGTATTGCCATTGGAATTTTATTGGGCATAATTTCAGGTATGTTCTGGAGAAGACAGTTTCAGTCTGTTGAACACTCCTTACACCAATTGGAGCAGGGGAAACAGAGTGGATTCGTTGAAAAGCAAGCCATAACGGAAATGCAAGGTATTGCAGAACAAATTGATAAGATAGGCAGGCAAATTTCTGAACAAGCCAAGCTATCACAACGTTTGGCTACAGAAAAAGTAGAAGATCAGGAAGCAAGAATACAAGAAATTATTGAACAGGAACGAAACCGTCTCGCACGTGAGTTACATGATTCAGTCAGTCAGCAGCTATTTGCTGCCTCTATGATGATGTCTGCTATTAATACAACAAAACAAAGTACCACTGAGGAGGATAGGGAAGCAAAACAGTTGAAAATGGTTGAAGAGATGATTCATCAATCACAACTGGAAATGCGCGCCCTGCTTCTTCATTTGCGTCCTGTTGCGTTAAAAAATAAAACGCTGCAGGAAGGAATCGAAGAGTTATTAATCGAATTATCGCAGAAAGTAACAATGGAAATTAAGTGGAAGGTAGAGGCATTTCCACTTGATAAGGGAATTGAAGATCATCTTTTCCGTATCCTTCAAGAGTCTGTATCCAACACGCTTCGGCACTCAAAAGCAAACAAACTTGAAGTTTTATTAATAGAGCGGGATGACCTTGTCATATTAAGAATTGTGGATGACGGGATTGGCTTTGAAGTCGATAACATGAAGGCTGGCTCCTATGGTATGCAGAATATGCACGAGCGGGCGCTTGAAGTCGGGGGCACTTTAAAGGTGATTAGTGTAAAGAGTAAAGGTACACGGCTGGAAGTAAAGGTACCTGTTATGAAAAATGGAGATGGTGTAAATGATTAGGGTAGTATTTGTCGATGATCATGAGATGGTGAGAATTGGAGTTTCCGCTTATTTATCAGCACAGCCGGACATAGAAGTGGTTGGTGAGGCAGCTGATGGTAAAAAGGGAGTGGAACTGGCACTAGAGCTTAGACCTGATATTATTTTAATGGATTTAGTGATGAAGGAAATGGACGGAATTGAAGCAACAAGGCAAATTATTGAAAAATGGCCAGAAGCAAAAGTAATTATCGTCACTAGCTTTTTAGACGATGAGAAAGTTTATCCCGCATTAGAAGCAGGTGCAACCAGCTATATGCTTAAAACATCAAAAGCAGATGAAATCGCTAATGCTGTCCGCGCTACATATCATGGCCAGTCCGTTCTTGAACCAGAAGTAACGGGAAAAATGATGGTGAAAATGCGCCAGAAACATCAACACTTACCACACGAAGAACTTACCAGCCGAGAAATGGAAATACTCATGTTAATGGCACAGGGAAAAACAAATCAAGACATAGCAGATGAACTTTTCATCGCCTTAAAAACAGTGAAAACCCACGTCAGTAACATACTAAGTAAACTAGCCGTCCAAGACCGCACACAAGCAGTAATCTACGCGTTCAAACACTCATTAATAAAATAATCATGAAAAGGACTGAAGAAGTCCTTTTTTGATGGGCTGTGTTACGAATAGCTTATTGAATGTTGATTGGAGCGGAAGGCGCGAGACTCATGCAGGAGTACGGAGCAGGGGAGACCCCGCAGGCGGCTTTAGCGCCGAGGAGGCTTCCCGCAACGCCTGCGGAAAGCGAAGCGCCTCGTGACAGGCAGAGACGGCCTGTCACTGCGGTGATTATTCAAAGAAGCTTTCCTTAGTGGAGCGGAAATCAACATTCCATTTTACCTTGATACACAGCCTTGAAAAAATCCCTACTAATCTTTGAACTTGTCTCATAGCTTATTAAAAGTGAGATTGTTTTAAAGGGGAGTTCGAAATGGGTATCTTTTACAAAGGAATCTTGTTTTTAGCCCTTTCTGCTTTTTTAGGGGAAGGTGTTGAGTTCTTAGTCAATTTAATTCTTGCAAAAGAATTGGGCAAGCATGGATTAGGTTTATATATGTCTATACTTCCCTCTATTTATTTACTAGTTCTGTTATCAAGCTTCGAACTGCCGGTATCCATATCAAAGTTTGTTGCAGAAAAAGAGGAAAAGTTCCATCGAAATATCCTTTATCATGCTATTACGATCACCATTATTTTTACAAGTATCCTGTTAGTATTGGCCATATTGCTGATACCATTTATTTCGGTATTCAATGGATATCACCCTTATACGAGATGGCTCATCATTCTTTTGGTTCCCGTCATTTCCTTTACCTCTGTAGCGCGGGGTTATTTTATGGGCAGGCACCAGATGGGGAAAATCGCCATTGCTAATTTCATACGAAAATCAATACAACTAGTGTTGTTATTTGTTCTTTTTCGTTTCTTCCAGTTTGACTCAGAAGCCGCTGTACTCATTGCCATTGCTTCCTTTATAGGCAGTGAAATCGCTGTTTTTCTTTATTTATGCTATACGTTAATTATTCAGTTTCAGCAACTTAGGCGAATGCCCTTTTCCAATTTAAATCGTAAGGCTGTCCGGAAAAACTTAATGGCTGTCTCTGTGCCAACGACAGGATTGCGACTATTCTCCGCACTGACAGGTGCGATACAGCCCTTTTTAATTAAGTCTGCATTGGTTCAATCTGGACTTTCTGAAACCATTGCTACCGAGCATTTTGGGATGCTAATGGGGGTTGCCGTTTCAATTGGATTTTTCCCTGCTTTTATTGCCCATTCCTTAATGACGGTTCTAATTCCAGCTGTCTCAAAAACGTATTCGATGAGAGATTACCCTACACTGCAAAAAATGCTTTCGCAGGTAATGACGCTCACATTCCTTTACGGCGTACCAGCGGTGGTGATTTTCTATATATTTGCCCGCCCGCTCACGTCGATATTCTTTGAATCCTCTACTGCAGCCATTTATTTACAATTGCTTTGGCCGTTTTTTCTATTCCATTTCTTTGTAATGCCGATGCAGGCAATCTTAATTGGTTTAGGACTTATAAAGGAAACCTTTATACATGCTATTTGGTCTACCATTGTTTCCTTTGCTATCATCATTGTCTTAGCTTCACGTCCCGAATGGCGGATGGAAGGCGTGATTATCGCAATGAATACCGGATCCATTTTACTAGCTTTGATGCATTACTTAAGCATTTGCAAAAAAATTGGTGTTTCTATTTTTATGAAAGGTTTCATTCAGAAAAATAATTAGAAAAGTTTATAATCCTGTGTAGGGGTTAGACATTACTATTCCGTCTATTAGTATGAGAAGTGTTAAATGGAAAGAAGGTACGAAAAAATGAGGGATAGTATGACAGATTTATTTGAAGAAATAGTGATTGAACATGGGAAAGCTATTTTTAACTATATATTTTCTTTAGTTAGACAAAAAGAACTTGCAGAGGACCTCTATCAGGAGGTTTTGGTATCTGCCTATTTGGCTTTTCATACCATTAAGGAACCCGCCAGACTAAAAGGCTGGTTGTTTACGATAGCAAGAAATAAGTGCCGGGATTATTGGCGGAAGGAAAAGAAAACAAAACAATTTTGGAAGGAAGAGGTGTATTCTTACTCGGCAACAGTTGAGGCACCTCCTCTTCCCGAAGAAGAGGTCCTACATAAATATTCAACTGAAAAAATGGTTGAAAGTGTAAAGACATTACCAGAAATATACCAATCTGCACTATTTCTCTATTATTTTAAAGACCTTACCTTAATTGAAATATCAAAGAGAAAAAACATCCCAATTTCTACGGTAAAAACAAGAATGAAGAGGGGAAAGGAGCACTTAAGACCAAAGCTCCAATCCTTTGCATAAAAAAAGCCGGGGAGCTCCCGGCTTTTGCTGTTTAATCTTTACTTGAAAGAATTCCAAAGATACGTAAGATACTCACGAACAGATTGATAAAATCTAAGTATAGGTTTAATGCCATCAATGGAACTTCTTCAGCACTTACCCCATAATGCTTCATACGGTTGAAATCATATAATACATACCCACTAAAAACCAATACGCCAATGAAAGAGAATGCGAGCATACCAGTTGAGCTAAGAGGCATGAAAATATTAAAAATAGAAACAGCAACTAAAGCAAGTAAGGCTGCTAACAGGAATCCGCCTAAAAAGGAGAAATTACGTTTTGATACTGTTGCATAAATGGCTACTCCAGTAAACACAACTGTGGTACTTCCGAAAGCCATCAGTACTACATTTGCCCCAGCAGTCATGGCATAATACGAAACAATCGGATATAAGGTAATACCTGAAATAAATGTAAAGATATACAAGAACGTATAAGAAATGGCTTTTTTACGTCTAAAGAAAAAGACAATCATCAATAAAACAAATTCAAAGATAGCCAAAGGTAAAAATAATGCCGGCGGTACAAAGGTACCTGCCATGGTTCCAACAAAGGCGATGGCCAGAGAAAGAGCAAATGTCCTTATGACAGAAGGTAAAAATTCAGTAGAAGTTTGTGTATACAATTTTTCTTCACCTCAAAGTATATTTATAACTAGAATATACGAAGAAAGAGTCAAGATGTTTCATTTTATTTAGAAAAATCTTTTTCTGCTCTTAACAAATCACGTATTTCAGCAAGCAGCTCTTCTTTCTTATCGATTTGAGCGACAGGTGCGGCTGCCTCCTCTTTCTTTTTAAAACGAGAAAGGAATTTTATAAACAAGAATATTGAAAAAGCGATAATTAAGAAATCGATAATTGACTGAATAAATATGCCGTATTTTATTGAGCCAAAAGCTAGGTCAGAAACACTTACCTTTCCTATTAGCATTGCCACTATTGGCATAATAATATCTGCCACAAGTGATGAAACAATTTTTCCAAATGCTCCGCCGATAATGACACCGACTGCGAGGTCAATCACATTGCCTCTCATGGCGAACTTCTTAAACTCATTTAACATAATAATACCTCCAAATTTTATCCGCATAATCAATAAAAAGCAGCTTCCTTTTTAGAAACTGCTCCATTTATTATACCATTTAAAATGCCCAATTGCCTTTTCTAAATACTGGTTCAGTTGTTCCATCCGCTTTAATGCCATCAATGTCCATTTCATTCGAGCCGATCATGAAATCAACGTGAGTAATACTATCATTGAGTCCATTTTCTTTCAGTTCTTCAGAAGACATTTTCTTACCGCCTTCAATACAGAACGCATAAGCGCTTCCGATGGCTAAGTGGTTTGATGCATTTTCATCAAACAAAGTATTATAAAATAGGACATTAGATTGTGAAATTGGTGAATTGAAAGGAACGAGTGCTACTTCACCAAGATAATGAGAGCCTTCATCTGTTTCAACTAACCGCTTTAGGAACTCCTCACCTTCTTCAGCCTTATAATCGACAATTCTTCCGTTTTCAAACGTAACAGTGAACCGGTCGATAATATTTCCGCCGTAGCTTAATGGCTTTGTGCTTGCAACGGTACCATTTACACCCTCACGATGAGGAACAGTGAAGACTTCTTCCGTTGGCATATTTGCCATGAACTCAAAACCTTTTTCATTTACACTGCCAGCCCCAACCCAAAGATGGTTATGTGGGAGTTCGATGGTTAAGTCTGTTCCTGGTGCAGTATAGTGAAGCTTTTGATAGTGTCTTTCGTTTAAATAGTTAACCTTTTCATGCAAAGTTGCATCATGCTTTTTCCAAGCTTCCACGGGATTATCAGTATTGACACGAACAGCTTTAAAGATAGCATCCCAAAGTAATGAAACTTGTTGATCGCTCGGTGCATCTGGAAAAACTTTAGCAGCCCATGCAGGAGATGGAGCAGCAATAACGGTCCAGCTGACTTTATCAGATTGTGCTGCTTGACGGTATTTAGCCAAAGCAGTTCCAGCGGCTTTTTGGAAGTTAGAGATGCGCTCTGGATTAACTCCTTTCAATAAGTCAGGGCTGGAAGAAACAATGGCCATAAAAGCAGCCCCTTGTTCAACTAAATCTTCCATTTCCTTTGCACGGAAAATAGGGTATGTAGTAAATGCATCATCTGGAGCTAATTCGTATTTTGTTCTGGAAACCACATCATCGTTCCAGTTAACTACAACATTATGGGCGCCTGCTTCATAGGCTTTTTTTACAACCTGACGAACAAATTCTGCAGCATCTAAGGTCGTATTTACTACTAATGTTTGACCCTCCTGTATATTAACCCCAACCTTAACAGCAAGCTCAGCATATTTCTCAAGGTTCTTTTGAAAATCACTCATTTTTTAGTCCCCCTTTTCAGAATCTTCCTTATATATTTTAGCCTTTTTTATGTTAAAAGGAAACTGATAACAGCAGAAAGGCAGTGGAGCACAAAATTAGGCAAAAAAATAAGTAGGGACGTGAATCTCTACTCAAATTTACTGCCGTATACTTTTATATTAAAATAAACACCTGCGGAAAATAATACTAGAAATGTAATAATACCTGACCATGAAGTGGGAGACATAAATTGGGATAATTCCATCAATACCACCATCCTTATAATAGAAAACGATTACAACTTAATTATACAAGTAAATAGGGTAAATGTGAACATTTTAGTACAATTTATTGACGAATTTTTGAACAAAAAAGGATCCTAATTAGGATCCAATGCTGTTGTCTTCTCAAATGAATAAAACATAAGCCAATACAAACCTGCACTTGCAAGAGCCAGCAGGGAAAGTACAAAAAATGTCCATTCATATCCTATCCAAACGGTCATTGGGATAGATAACGGAGCAATTGTGCGGCTGATTGTAAATCGCAAGCTGGCAGCAGCAAAATATTGTCCTCTCATATGCTCAGGTGCAAGCTTGGATACAAAGCTTTGTTGAATTCCTGCTCCCATTAACTCAGCAAAGGTAAAGACAGCCATCGCGATGATAAATCCCCAAATCCAATGAGTCTGACTAAAAAGTACAATGGAAATGGAATAAATGACAGATGAAAGAACAAATACATTCCGTTCTTTATATTTACCCATCCATTTAGTAATCACAACCGTTAGTAATGCAACGAGGAAACCATTTTCTGCAAGCACAATTCCAAAGGCTTGCTCACCCTTAACAGTGAATGACCAGTCTCCGACTGAAAACAGAGTTTGAAGACCGATTACATCTTTCATATAAACAGGAAATAATAAATCCAATTGCATAAAAGTTTGACCAGCTAATACGCCTGCAATAATAAAAAGTAGAAAGGTTTTATCTTTTATGATTAATGTATAGTCTTTCAACTGGTTCTGTAAGAAATAGTACCATTTACCTTCCGCTTCGAAGGGGTCGACTTTTTGTACTGGTGCGGTTTCCCTCGTAAATTTTGCTAATATTAACCCAAGCAGCATACAAACAATACCAGCAAAGAGTAACGTTTCAAAACGATAATTCACATAAAAAATCGCCCCTAAAATAGGACCAATTACAACTGCGATATTAATTGACGTGTAGAAAATGGCAAATACATTGCTTCTATCTTTTTCTTCAACGACATCTGCAACCATTGCTTGACTGGCAGGCCAATAAAAAGAACCAAATACACCGGCAATAGCGAAGGAAATAAATCCTACCCAAGGAGATTCAAGCCAAGGAGAACTTGCTGCCGCAAAAGCGATAAAAGAAAGTCCTTGTCCAAAGGCAGAGAGAACCATCATGCGTTTCCTGCCAAAACGATCGGCACAATATCCACCCATTAAGTTGGCCAATACGGAGAATATCTGTGAAAATACTAATAAAAAACCTGCTTTATTTTTGCCAAACGCCTCAGCGAAATAAATCGTCAAAAACGGAAAGAACATCCAAAACGTAATGTTCATCATCGCTTCGCTAAATAAGCGAACCTTTAAATTCGGATCCCAATCTCCAATCCTCATGTTGTACCTCCGTAAACCAATATGTATGATAGCTAATACATCATACTATCCTCAAATAGGAAAATACAAGAAAAAAGCAGGAGCTTCTGTGCATAAGAGTGTCTATACCTTTCCCACACTGAATCTATGGTATATTAGACGGTACATAGTTAGTAAAGGAGTTCGGAAAATATGGCAAAAAGTATAGTAATTGCTGAGAAACCTTCCGTTGCACGTGATATTGCAAATGTATTGAAGTGTACGAAGAAAGGCAATGGATTTTTAGAAGGAAACAATTATATCGTCACTTGGGCACTGGGACATTTAGTAACTTTAGCAGATCCTGAGGTATATGATAATAAATATAAAACATGGAACCTAGAAGATCTTCCAATGCTTCCAGAACGCATGAAATTAGTTGTCATGAAACAAACTGGAAAGCAGTTTAATACTGTAAAAACACAATTAAGTCGTAGTGATGTGAATGAAATAATTGTGGCTACTGATGCAGGGAGAGAAGGAGAATTAGTTGCACGCTGGATTATTGATAAATCAAACGTTCATAAGCCAATCAAACGTCTGTGGATCTCCTCTGTAACAGATAAAGCGATTAAAGATGGATTCAATAACTTGAAGCCTGGTAAAGCTTATGAAAACTTATATGCTTCAGCAGTAGCACGTTCGGAGGCAGACTGGTACATCGGTTTAAATGCAACTCGTGCATTAACAACTAAATTTAATGCTCAATTAAACTGTGGTCGTGTACAGACACCAACAGTTGCCATGGTTGCAACACGTGAAGATGAAATAAAGAGCTTCAAACCTCAAACGTATTATGGCATTGAGGCTCAAACAGATGGACTTAAATTAACGTGGCAAGATGCGTTTGGTAATAGTCGCAGCTTTAATAAAGAAAAAATCGATGCAATCGTTAAATCACTTGGACGTAAAGATGCAAATATTGTTTCCATTGACCGCAAAGCAAAGAAAACATTCTCACCTGCTCTATATGATTTAACAGAGTTACAACGTGATGCTAATAAAATCTTTGGTTATTCAGCGAAAGAAACACTAAATATCATGCAAAAACTGTACGAGCAACATAAAGTGTTAACATATCCTCGTACAGATTCACGTTATTTATCTTCAGACATTGTTAGTACGCTTCCCGAGCGTTTAAAGGCGTGTGGTGCAGGTGAATATCGTTCTCTTGCAAATAAAGTATTAGCAAAGCCAATTAAAGCAACAAACGCCTTTGTAGATGATAGGAAAGTAAGTGATCACCATGCCATCATTCCAACGGAAGGTTATGTGAAATTCTCAGCGTTTACAGATAAAGAACGTAAAATATATGACCTTGTCGTAAAACGTTTCTTAGCTGTATTATTCCCAGCTTTTGAATACGAGCAGTTAACAGTCCAAGCAAAAATAGGTGAAGAAATATTCATTGCTAAAGGAAAAACGGTAATGAATGCAGGTTGGAAAGAAGTGTATGAAAATCGATTTGATGATGAAGAATCAACGGATGATGTTAAAGAGCAATTATTACCTCGTCTTGAAAAGGGTGATGTATTAATAACAAAGTTAATCGCTCAAACATCTGGCCAAACAAAGCCTCCTGCACGCTTTACAGAGGCTACTATACTGTCAGCCATGGAAAATCCTACGAAGTACATGGAAACAAATGATAAGAAGCTTGTAGATACGTTAAAATCAACTGGCGGACTTGGTACAGTTGCCACTCGCGCTGATATTATTGATAAATTATTCAATTCATTTCTAATTGAAAAACGTGGTGGAAAAGAAATCTATATCACGTCTAAAGGCCGGCAGTTACTAGATTTAGTACCAGGAGAATTAAAATCGCCAGCGACAACAGCTGAGTGGGAACAAAAACTTGAGCTGATTGCTAAAGGGAAACTTAAAAAAGATGTGTTCATAAATGAAATGAAAGAACATACCAAAAAAATCGTTGCAGAAATTAAAGCAAGCGATAAAAAATACAAGCACGACAACATCTCCACAAAATCATGCCCTGACTGTGGAAAACCAATGCTAGAGGTAAACGGCAAGAAAGGCAAAATGCTTGTCTGCCAGGATCGTGACTGTGGTCATAAAAAGAATGTTGCTCGCGTAACCAACGCACGCTGCCCTCAATGTAAAAAGAAAATGGAACTTCGTGGTGAAGGTAATGGTCAAATCTTCGCATGTACATGTGGATATCGCGAGAAACTATCTGCTTTTGAAGCACGACGCAAGAAAGAAACTGGTGGAAAAGTGGATAAACGTACTGTACAAAAGTATTTAAAACAGCAAGAAAAAGAAGCTGAACCGATTAATAATGCCTTTGCAGACTTATTAAAAGGGATAAAATTTGATTAAAGTATTAAAAAAGTTGAAGTGTCCATCTAGAAGTTTAGATAGGCACTTCAACTTTTTTGTATTATTGTGCTAAAGTATTATCGTGCTAAAATTCTGACAATTCTGTTGACAATCAAGCTTTTCATCACATACAATAACTATTAGAATAAAAATATTTGAATGGACTGATAACCTATGAGGCATCCAAAAACAAAATATTATTCGAATATGTTAATAAAAGAGGCTGGACTCCAAATCTAATGTGATGTGGAATCCAGCCTCTTTCTTTATTCTATTAAAGTGGTAGAGGTGAGAAATATGATTATGCTAACAGGTCAAAGTTTAACATTGGATCAAATGAAAGATGTTTTATATCGAAAAGAGAAGGTTTTTGCTTCAGAAAAAAGTATGGATCTTGTAAAAAAGAGCCGTGAAGCGGTAGAAAGAATCGTTTCCGAGCACAAAGTAGTTTACGGTATTAATACGGGATTTGGGAAGTTTAGTGATGTATTAATCAATAAAGAGCATGTCAGGGATTTACAGCTCAATTTAATTCGCTCACATGCTTGCGGGGTGGGGGACCCCTTTCCGGAAATTGTTTCAAAAGCAATGGTTCTTTTACGTGCCAATGCCCTTTTAAAAGGGTACTCAGGAGTTCGGCCAATTCTGATTGAGAAACTTTTAGAACTGGTTAATACAGAAATCATACCGGTTATTCCTCAGCAAGGTTCTTTAGGTGCAAGCGGTGATTTAGCTCCTCTCTCCCATTTAGCATTAGTGCTGATAGGGGAAGGTGAAGTATTTTACAAAGGAAATCGGATGGAGTCAATCCATGCGCTTCAAATGGAAGGAATCCTGCCCCTAACATTAGAGGCAAAAGAGGGTCTTGCGTTAATTAATGGAACACAGGCAATGACAGCTATGGGAGTGGTCGGCTATCTTGAAGCTGAACAGCTGGCATTTGAAAGTGAACTCATTGCAGCGATGACAATGGAAGGGTTAAACGGGATCATTGATGCATTTGCTGAGGAAGTTCATGTAGCAAGGGGATACCAGCAGCAGATTGATACGGCAGCAAGAATCCGCAGGTATCTTAGTGATAGTTTATTAACCACGGTTCAAGGAGAATACCGTGTTCAGGACGCTTATTCTCTAAGGTGTATTCCACAGGTACACGGGGCATCCTGGCAGGCACTTGATTATGTTAAGGAAAAATTAGAAATTGAAATGAATGCGGCTACAGACAATCCACTTATTTTTGATGATGGAGAAAAGGTTATTTCTGGAGGGAATTTTCATGGTCAGCCAATTGCATTCGCAATGGATTTTATGAAGATTGCAGTAGCGGAGCTTGCAAATATATCTGAAAGACGGATTGAGCGATTAGTAAACCCACAGTTGAACGATCTGCCGCCTTTCCTAAGTCCTGAACCTGGATTGCAGTCAGGTGCGATGATTATGCAATATGCTGCCGCGTCGTTGGTATCAGAGAATAAAACACTTGCCCATCCTGCAAGTGTCGATTCCATTCCCTCATCTGCCAATCAGGAAGATCATGTGAGTATGGGTACCATTGCCTCTAGACATGCTTATCAAATCATTCAGAATGCAAGACGAGTGCTGGCAATTGAACTCATTTGTGCCATGCAGGCGGTTGAGATTCGCGGGGTGGAAAAAATGGCCTGCCAGACAAAGACGATATATGAGAAGGGAAGAGAGCTTGTTCCTTCTATAAAGAAGGATCGAATCTTTTCAAAAGACATCGAGAGGGCAGCAGAAGGTCTAAAAGAATGGGATCTTAAGAAACTCATTCAAAAATTTGATAATGTAAAATAAGCAAAAAAGGCGTGAAGTTCACGCCTTTTACTCTATTTCTTCCGTTTCAACTCTATTCTTAAATGCTTCTCGTACTACAAGGAACTCCTCGTCACCGATGGCATCCTTTGAATGCCTTTCAGTTTGGTTATCCTTTGGTAAATTACCAGGATGACCTTTCTTTTTATGATTAAAATGTTCTCCACGTGCCAAATGAAACACTCCTTTCGTCTACGAATGTATCATTCCCAAACGAAGGAAATTTATTAGTGAAGAAGAGGAGGATAAGAGAATTATTCTTCTTTAATTTTTTCATCAGACTTTGCAGGACTGCACATGGTGTCAATAAGGAAACCAAAAAATACTAAAAAGGCAATTGGTATTACGAAATTCAACACATGTATGGCTGTCATAGACTGAAATCACCACCATTATTTGAATATTTATAATATTTAGTATATTGTAATGCTGTTAACAGTTATTGTCAATCGTCACAAAATAAACAAATTTCACAGTAATTTCTAGCTCTTTCAACCTAATTTCAAAGTTTAGTTCTAGGGTAAACATCCTATTTTCGACTGTTAATTCCCTTATTTTCCATTAAACTTCCATTTGAATGATAAACTTTCTACATTTTGTGAATACTCCAAGGTTTTTATGTAGAAAATTGGTAGAATTTGTGTAAAAAAAAGGTTCGAAAGACTAAAGTATTTGACAAAAAACAACACGATACTAATAAAGTACTATATATAATGAACATAGTAATCACGAAATAGGAAAAGTTATCTACGGAATTTACTGAATAATCAATGATTTATGAGCAATATGAAACAGAAAAAGGCAAACTCACTGAAAAATGGGGACGCAAAGCCGAGGATCTAAGGTATATTTTTTACTATGATGGCCGGGCTGCCTGGAATACGAAAATGTATTTTAGGAGTGGATGAAAGTGTCACTAACGGATGGTATGACGAGTGGAATGGATGCAGAATGGTTAGCTCTTATCGTAGAAGCAAAAGCTCTAGGGATTTCGAAGGAAACAATACTTGATTTTCTCCATCAGAACGAAGTTAGAGAGGTTCTAGTAAAGAATCGCCAAGATACATAAAAGAAGAACAAAGCATACTACAAATATGGTAGTATGCTTTGTTCTTTTATTGTCCAACTCTAGGCGCCATCGGCTCGCGGGTCTACAGCCAATCCGTCCAAAAGGTTAAAAACCAACCTTTCAGCCGGCTAGACTTATGCTTGTCGCCGATAGGCGGGCGCCATCCGCTTTTCTTTATTCTTCATTATTTTGACCGATTCGCCATTTATTAAATTCAATAAAATCGCGAAATTGTTCTTTCGATACACCAGAATCCATTGCCTCTTTTACAATGTTCATCCAATCACTATCTAATTCTTCTTTGTTAATCTGTTCATTTATTAGATGTTCAACAGGTACGTGTAATACAGAGGAAATTTTTTCAAGGAACTGAATAGACGGATTCCTTTGCAGGTTTCTTTCCAGAGAGCTTAAATAGGATTTAGCAACTCCAGCTTGTTCAGCAAGTTCTGATAATGACATTTTTTTTTCTAAACGAAGTTTTTTAACACGATCACCGATCATTGGTCTCACACACCTAATTTTTATTATTACTACAATAATTTTATCAGAAAAGATGAAAAAGTTCCATATTAAGAACGGTTGACTTTCACAAAAAATTCCTAAATAGCGAAAACTTTTTGAAATAATGGTTTGATAACGATAATATTAAAGAGTGTTTCCAAATCTGCAAAAATACATAAAAATAATAAAAAAAGGTTGGGAAGAGGATGATTGTTCTTAAATCACAGCGGGAAATCGATGCCATGAAAAAAGCAGGAGAAATTCTCGCATCATGTCATAAAGAAATTGCAAAAATGATAAAACCAGGTGTAACAACTTGGGAGATTGATCAGTTTGTTGATGAATTCCTTGCTAAACACAAGGCAACCCCACAGCAAAAGGGCTATAAGGGCTATAAATATGCTACCTGTGCCAGTATTAATGACGAGGTATGCCATGGCTTTCCTAGAAAGGAACCATTAAAAGAAGGTGATATTGTCACCATCGATATGGTGGTCAATTATAACGGGGGGTTAGCTGATTCCGCATGGAGCTATGCTGTTGGAAGAGTTTCTTTAGAAACAGAACATTTATTAAAGGTAACAAAGGAAGCTCTCTATAAAGGTATTGAACAGTCTGTCCCTGGAAATAGGATTGGAGATATCGGTCATGCCATTCAAACCTATGTCGAAGGGGAAGGATTTTCGGTTGTTCGTGACTTTATCGGTCATGGAATTGGGGCTGTCATTCATGAGAAACCGGATGTACCACATTACGGACTGCCTGGAAAAGGACCACGAATTAAAGAAGGTATGGTTTTTACTATAGAGCCAATGGTTAACGCTGGAATGTACCAAACGAAGATGGATAGTAATGGATGGACAGCTAGGACTATTGATGGTAAGTTTTCTGCTCAATATGAACATACCATTGCCATTACGAAGGATGGACCGATTATATTAACTGATCAGGATAAATAAAAAACAGATCTCCTCGAGATCTGTTTTACTTATTCTTACGAAGGTTCCCTAGTTCTTCCACCAATGCCTGCATTTCATTTGGGCTAAACGAAGGTTTTTTCATGACCATTTCATAGATTTCTTTTAATTCCTCATACATTTCTTCATCAAAGTGTGAAGATTTAATGGCTCCAAGATTTAATACCTTTAATTTTTCTTTAATTTGTTCGATCATGTATTCCACATTTTCTACTGTCTTTTCTGATAAATTCATCCCGTCACCCTTTCAACATACGTAACTTTATCTTTTCATTTTCACTACTAGATGTCAATCTAAACTTGGGCAGCTTCTTTTATTAAGGTTTACAAAATAAATAGATAAATATCTGCCCTTCTCTTGCTTTTGACTGCAAGCTTAAAGCAAAATATAAAGTGATGAAAGTTGGTATTTTTTTCATAGTGATGAAATGGATGATAAAAACCATATGGAAGGAGAGGTTAAAAATGGGTAAAAATTTATTTTTTAAAGGTATGTTCTATGGAGCGATAGCGGGTGGAGCTCTAAGCTTATTAGATAAAAAAACACGACAGGATATGAGGGTGAATGCGAAAAAGGCGTATGAGCAAGTATCTTATGCTGTTCGCCATCCTAAGGAAATCACAGAAAATGTTAAAGAGACTGCTGAAAAATTTAGAAGCACGATTGAGCAGGTTAGCGAGGACATTTCTTATATTACGGGAAAAGTGGACGAACTCCGTGAGTTAACTCCCCAAGTAAAGGAAATTGTGAAAGAGACGAAGAGTACTTTTTCTAATCATGAGGATTCAGACGTAAAAGAACTGTTAAAAGAGGTTGTTGTGGAAGATGGTTCAACTGAAAAGTAACAATTGGATGCGTTAAAAAGGAGAGGTGAGAAATGGAGAAAGCAGTGAATGTTCGTAAATCTTTGTTAAGGCTGTTATGGCACCGGATAGAAGAAGATGATATTCCAGGTTTATCAGCGCAGCTTGCCTATTTCTTTCTTCTTTCGCTATTTCCACTCCTTATTTTCATTTTTACATTACTGCCATATCTGCCCATTCAACACCTAGATATACTTGGGGGGATAGGTGACTTTGCTCCACCTCAGACGATGGATCTAATTGAAAAGAATGTAAATTATGTCATGAATAATCGAAATGGCGGATTACTTTCATTCGGTGTTATTGGTACCATTTGGTCGGCATCTAATGGAATTCATGCCCTAGTAAGAGCTTTTAACAAAGCATACAATGTGAAAGAAAGCCGTTCTTTTATTGTTTCTAGAGCGATGGCCATCGTGCTGACCATCGGGATGATTTTAGTTTTTATTGTGGCCGTTTTACTTCCGATATTCGGAAGGGAAATTGGAATATTTCTTTTCTCCTATTTAGGTTTTCAAATGGAATTCCTGCGTATTTGGGAAATGTTAAGATTAGTCATCAGTGCCCTTATATTATTTTTAATCTTTACTGGATTATATTGGATTGCTCCCAATGTTAAATTACGCTGCAGGAGTGCATTCCCAGGAGCCGGTTTTGCAACTGTTGGCTGGATCCTTTCATCCTATGCTTTATCCTATTACGTGAGTAAATTTAACAACTTTTCACTGACCTATGGAAGTATTGGAGCTATTATTGTTTTACTAATTTGGTTATACATATCGGGGTTTATTATCATTCTCGGCGGTGAGATAAATGCTTTCTATAGTGAGAAGAATAAATCCAACTGTTAAAATTTCTCTTTATGAAAAATACTTTATTGTAAACAATATAGGTGGGGAACAGAAAACAAATAGGGGGCTCACCATGACAAAACAAACAAAAAAAGATGGCGGCACAAAACAAAAGGGTAAAGGCAGTAAAGGAAATAAAACATCTGGATCTGCTAACGGCAGCAACGGATATCATTAAATAGAACCGGGCTGAAAAGCCCGGTTCATTAATTTTTTAAAAGTCTTAAACTGTTGAGAATCACAAGAATAGTACTGCCTTCATGACCAATAACACCAAACGGCAAATCGAGCAATTGAAAAAAGTTTGAAGAAATTAAAATCATGATCACCGTGATGGAGAAGATAACATTTTGTTTTATAATCCGATTCATCCGTTTCGAAAGATGAATGGCTTCTGCTATTCTTGGTAGATCATTTTTCATTAGGACGACATCCGCTGTTTCAAGGGCAACATCCGAGCCTTCACCCATTGCAATACCAACATTTGCAATGGCTAATGCCGGAGCGTCATTAATTCCATCGCCCACCATCGCGATGGTTTTGTATTTTTCCTTCAGCTTTTTGAGCTGCTCCACTTTTTCTTCAGGCAGACATTCAGCAAAGAACTGATTCACATGACTTTCTCCTGCAATGGCACTTGCTGTTTTCTCACTATCGCCAGTTAGCATGACCGTGTAAATACCTTGTTGCTTTAAATGGTCGATGGCAAGCTTTGTTTCTTGTCTCACAACATCTTTTAAAGCAATCATCGCGGCTAAGCAATCGTTAACTTGCACAAATACAAGTGTATTGCCTTGGCTTGCAAGGTCAGCCGCTTTGCCGGCAGCGAATGTTAGGGCAGCCTCTTTTCCAACAAAATCAGCTTTGCCTATTTTCCACTGTTCACCATTTATTACCGCTTTTACGCCCCACCCTGAAACATCCTCAAGGTTTTCAGGATGAACAAGGTCACGTTCAAGATTTTCTTTCACGTACTTGACGATGGACTGTGCAAGAGGATGATTCGATTGATTTTCAATTGATGCGGTCTTCCATAAAATCTCCCTCTTATCAAAGTTTTCATTAACGATTATTTCGGTAACCTCAGGTTTTCCTTTTGTCAGCGTACCTGTTTTGTCGAAGGCAATCGCTTCTACGTGGCTGAGGTTCTCTAAATGCACACCGCCTTTGACTAGAATTCCTCGTTTTGCGCCATTTGAAATAGCAGACAATGTTGCAGGCATAATCGACGCAACCAGAGCACAAGGAGATGCGACCACCAAGAGTATCATTGCCCGATAAAACGACTCATTCCAGCTCCAATCAAGCAGGAAATAGGGGAGGAACATCATCAACAAAACAGCAGCTAATACGGTTTTTACATAGGTCCCTTCAAAGCGTTCAATAAACAGCTGTGATGGAGATTTTTCACTTTGAGCGGATTGCACAAGTTCAATTATTTTATGAAAGAGTGTTTCATTACTTGCTTTTGTTGTTTGGACAGTGATGGCACCTGTTAAATTTACCGTCCCCGCAAATACTTCCTTATCTAGGCCTTTTGAAACAGGCATCGATTCCCCAGTAATTGCAGCTTCATCAATGTTCGTATAACCATTCTTAATGACGCCATCTGAAGGGATTCTTTCTCCAGGCTTAACGAGGATCTGGTCGCCAACGTTTAGCTCGGAAACAGGTACACGCCTTTCAATCCCTTTATTAATAAGAAGAGCCTCTTCCGGCTGAAGCTTCATTAGCGAGGAAATCTCTTTGTGACTCTTGTTCATAGTATAGGTCTCTAATGCACCACTAACGGCAAATATAAAAATCAAAATAGCGCCTTCTGTCCAATAGCCAATTATTGCAGAACCAATCGCTGCAAAAATCATCAGCATTTCAACGTTTAGTTGCCTGTTTTCATAGGTAGCTTCAATTCCTTCCTTGGCTTTGGCGAAGCCGCCAATTACAAAGGCCAATAAATAAAAGACAATTGAAGCAACTTGATCACCCATTTTATCTGTAATCCATCCTGCTGCGATGAAAACACCACTTAGTCCAGCAGCAATAAGTTCTGCATGTGGTTTTATTTTTTCAATAAACCCTACCTTTGGAATCCCTTTAGTTAATCTTTTAGCATCCGTACTCATTATCAGTTCCCTCCCCATTTTAAATCTAATTGAGAAAAATAATCAAAATCATTACCCCTAAAAAACACGAAAGCTGTCATCAATTAAGATGACAGCACTGTTCCAAAAACAATTATTAAATTAAATTAATTTTATCATACAATGTATGTTTATTATATAAATATGCTCCAAAAAGATTTAAGAATTATGCTGCTCTATCATTGAAAAAGTTTTCTTGCCGAAAGCGTAAATAATGATGGATAAGGTAAGTAACATGGTACTAATTATATAAAAGAAACTTACTTTTTGGAAAAACTGAATAAATAACCCGCCAATAATCGGTCCGCTCAAACTTCCTAAACTAAAGAAAATACCGCATAACAAATTTCCTGTTGCTAACAAATTCTTTGGTACTAAATCTGTCATATAGCTGATTCCAAGTGAAAATGTTGAGCCCACTACCATTCCCGATAGGAGGAAGGAAACGAAAAGTCCAATAAAGGAATGTTCAAATATGCTCGCAGATGTAAAAGTTAGAAATCCTAGGGAAAGCACAATCATTAATACATTTCTTCGACCATAAGAATCACTAAGCACACCTAATGGCAGCTGCGTAATGATACTGCCAATGGCAAAGGCAGTTAATACTAAGGAAACACTTGCTACGTCAATATCCCTTCTTAGTGCATATACCGGAAAGCTGCCGTTTAAAGAAGATTCTAAAAAACCGTAGCAGAAGGGAGGAAGAAAAGCGACCCATCCATATTTCATCGTTGTTCTAAATCGTTTGATGGTGTTGAAGAATGAATTAATCTCTACTTCCTGTTCTGGAAACTCGTTCTTTAATGTAAAGACAAATACCCAGCCGATTAAACATAAAATAGAGGAAACGATGAATGGCAAGGCCTCATTAATATTTACAAGTGGTGTCATCAAAGGTCCGCTTGCAAATCCAATCCCAAAAAATAAGCCGTACAAGGAAATATTCCGCCCTCTTTTTTCGGTTGGAGAAGAAGAGGTAATCCAGGTTTGGGTAGCAAAATGTAAGGCATGATCCCCAATCCCTATGATGGCTCGCAAGAAAAACCAAAACCAAAAGGATTTCCACAATGGAAACAACGTAAGGGCAAGCACCACAAGCCCGCCGCCGAGTATAATCGTTGGTTTATACCCATATTTGCGCAGCGGTGCTTCCATAAAGGGTGAAACGAGAAGAATTCCAATATAGAGCGCAGTGGCATTTAATCCATTAAGGGAGGAGGATACCCCGCTTTGTTCAAAAATAACGGCAATAAGTGGAAGAAGCATTCCTTGTGAAAAACCAGAAATGGCGACTATGGTCACTAGAATCCAAAATCGAAAATTATTTTTTTTATTCATATATGATCCTCATTAGTATGATATTGATACCCATTCGATGGTAACGAGAAAATAAGGCATTTGCAAGCAAAATTTTCTTCACTCTTTTAATGAATGGAAAAAAAGAGTATTCTCAATTTGTAGGGATTTTTATACAATTTTTACGTTTTTATCCTTATTGTTTTATATGATGTTAGGAGGGATAATAGTGGGAAAAATATTTATGCTGCTTACTTTTATTGGTGTCCCGCTTTCCGTGATTGGGACACTCATGCAATGGCCAACCATGATTCTTTTTGTTGTTTATTGTATTTCAATTATCGCCCTTGCCAGCTATATGGGGAGGGCAACGGAGAGTTTGGCGATTGTCGCTGGACCACGGGTAGGCGGACTCCTTAATGCTACTTTTGGAAATGCAGTGGAATTAATCATTTCAATCTTTGCTTTAAAGGAAGGATTGGTTGGAGTTGTTCTCGCGTCCTTAACGGGTTCTGTACTCGGTAACCTGCTCCTAGTTGCTGGATTATCATTTTTTATTGGAGGATTAAAATTTAAAAGGCAAAAATTTAATGTACATGATGCACGCCATAATTCCGGTCTGCTCATGTTTGCGGTCATCGTTGCATTTGTAATACCAGAAGTTTTTTCAATGGAAATGAATGAGGCGAAAACATTAACTCTAAGCATCGGGATCTCACTTATTCTAATCTTACTTTATCTAGCAGCTCTTTTCTTTAAACTGGTTACTCATCGAGGGGTCTATCAAAGCGAGAATGCTGAAACACACCATGAGGAAGAGCCTGAGTGGGGTAAAGGTAAGGCTATTGGTGTTCTATTGGCAGCCACTTTAGCTGTTGCCTATATATCTGAAAATCTTGTTCATACATTTGAATATGTAGCGGAATCATTTGGCTGGACGGAGTTATTCATAGGGGTTATTATCGTTGCCATTGTTGGTAACGCAGCTGAACACGCGTCTGCTATCGTCATGGCCTTTAAAAATAAAATGGATATTGCGGTAGAGATTGCTATCGGTTCAACACTCCAAATTGCCATGTTTGTTGCTCCAGTATTAGTCTTAATCTCGCTTTTCTTTACCAAAACTATGCCGCTTGTTTTTACCATGCCAGAGTTAATTGCCATGGTAACCTCGGTACTGCTCATGATTGTAATCTCGAATGACGGAGAATCAAACTGGTTTGAGGGACTGACCTTACTTGCGGCCTACTTGATTATGGGCATAGGTTTTTTCCTGCTATAAAACAGAATCATGTAAAAAGACTCTGAGCCAAGTCGGCACAGAGTCTTTTATTAATTAGTCATTCGATGTAAGGGTAAATCTTGGAAATATGCTATAATGATCGAGCATATGCTATATGGGGTAAAACCAATCGCGTTTACGTGGGCCCATCAATCACCAACCTTCATGTTTAATTTATAATAGAAAAACACGAGTGTTGAATTTTCATATATGAGTGGAATCCCAACCTCCTTAATGGTAAATGGTTCGTCGATTGATTACTGCCCTCCTTCTTTAAAGGTTAAGTATATTATAACTGGTTATTTGAATTTTGTAAATGTTCTGATTAATTTTTTAAGGAGAAAAAAATGGCATTATTGTACCGCTCATTATTTTTTGTTGTAGGATTAATGATTATGACATTCGGTGTTTGTTTAACCATCAAAGCTGAGTTGGGAGCTGGGGCTTGGGATGCACTGAATGTTGCACTTACTGAATGGATAGGTTTGACGATTGGCAGCTGGATCATCATCGAAGGTGCAGTGTTAGTATTTGTAAATTCCTTATTGGTAAAAAGAAGACCGGAGCTACTATCGCTATTAACGATCATCTTAATTGGATCTTTAGTGGATTTATGGATGTTTTTTGTATTTGAGTCATTTGTGGTTTATGGATTAATGATAAAATTCGTTACCTTACTTCTTGGAATTTTCATCATAGGGCTTGGTGCGGCTATCTATTTACAAGCAAAGTTTCCTTCTAGTCCGATTGATGGTTTTATGATGGCCATTAGAGAACGTTTTCGAGTAAGTTTAATGATGGCAAAGACGATTGGAGAAATTATTGCTTTAATCCCAGCACTGATTCTACAAGGACCCATCGGTATAGGTACAATCATTATCACTTTTACTATAGGTCCCTTTGTTCAACTGTGTTTCCCTTATTTTGAAAAATTAATGCAAAGACTGATAGAAGGAAATTATCAGGGGAAATAATGAAATATTTCGCTGTAATGGATAAAAGTTTTCAACTCCGAAAACACTATGAGCAGACTTAGTACTGCTATATTGTGAAAGGAGTTTTTCTTTGTGAAAAAGTTTATCCCTGTCGTTATAACACTGCTATTACTTTTAGCTTTTCTTCCAACTGCTTCTGCTGAAAAGGCAAATGCAAAAAAGGAACCAGCAAACTATCAAGTTCCTGCTTCGGTTCGTAATATTACGAAGGAAAATACGTACCCCAATTCAACACAGGACTTACCTACCTTGCAGCCTAGTGAATTAACGAAAAAGCTGATTGATTCATCAAAGGTGAAGATTGAAAATCCCGATTTAATACGCATGCTCAATGAATCCAGTATTAATAGCACACCATTTGCAATCGGTTATCGTGCAATTGTCTACCTTGGACAATGGCCATTAAATTACGAATCAACCGAAACCGCTCCAAACTGGGAGTATCAAAAAATTAATACAAACTACTATGATAATCGCGGCGGTAAAGTACCTTACCAGATTCATTATGTACAAGAGGCTCAAAAAATTATCCGTGGCGGATTAACCGCGAAAATCGCAAATGCAGAGGATGTTAAAAAGATGATGCTGTTAAAGGCAATGGAAAAAACACATCTTCCGCTGGCATTTGAAACGATTATTGGATCAGGAACGAAGAACGATCATGTCTACAATATCCCAGTTAATCGACTAGGATACTTATATGCCTATGCACCTGCGGTCAATGAAAAAGGCAAAGTCACCTATGGTGAAGTTTATTTAATGCTTAAGGGTAGTAAAAAAATTATCGTCATTAAAAATGTAACCTCCCAAGGAATTGGAGCATGGATTCCGGTACAGGATCATGTTTCATTTGGTTTTGCTGCATCAGAAAGACCAAGATGATTTGGAGAAAGAACTCCTGCCAAGTTAAGTAGGGGTTCTTTTTTGAAAAAGAGCTGCAGAAAGTGTAGGATATTGATATAGAAGGGGGAGAATCAACTTTGGGCAGTCCGACTCATGAGAAAAATTCACAAGTTAGTTTTTTAAAGCAGAGATTGAACATGTTCCTAGACGTATTGGATGCAATCGATCCAGAGGATACGGATCTTGATGATATCGATAATTTAATTAAAATGATTGATGAATTAGAAAACAAGTGTAAGGAATTCAATCATCGTGAAGCTCCAGAGTCTGTTTAATTACAGGCTCTTTTCTATTGGGAAAACCTTTATCTTTCAATCAATTGCTTATAGGAGTATAATAATATCGTCAAATAGTTGTAATTTTTAAATAGATTGCGAATCGGACAAGGGGAAAGGGGTACTTTAGGTGAATATCGAGAAATTTCAGGAGAGTATGTACAAATTAGTAGTTGAAACTTCTACAAAGCTTCCAAAAGATGTACGCCGTGCAGTTAGTGCGGCAAAGGAAAAGGAAAACGCAGGCACAAGTGCAGCGATGAGCCTTGCTACCATTACCAATAACATTAAAATGGCAGATGATCAAGTCTCACCTATTTGCCAGGATACAGGATTACCAACATTTAAAATTAAAACTCCAGTTGGTGTAAACCAATTAGAATTAAAAGAAGCGATCAAAAATGCCATTGTAATCGCAACCAAAGAAGGAAAACTGCGTCCTAATTCTGTTGATTCCCTAACAGGTGAAAACAGTGGTGACAATCTAGGAGCTGGGTTACCGGTTATTAAATTTGATCAATGGGAAAAGGATTATATTGATGTTCGTCTGATTTTAAAAGGCGGCGGATGTGAAAATAAAAACATCCAATATAGTCTTCCATGCGAGTTAGAAGGACTTGGCCGAGCAGGGCGTGACCTTGATGGTATTCGTAAATGTGTTATGCACTCTGTCTATCAGGCTCAAGGACAAGGCTGCAGCGCTGGTTTTATTGGAGTAGGGATCGGCGGCGACCGTTCATCAGGTTATGATTTAGCAAAAGAACAATTATTCCGCTCTTTAGACGATGTTAATCCAAACGAAGAGTTACACGCGTTAGAAGAGTACGTTCTGGAAAATGCAAATAAATTAGGAATCGGCACGATGGGATTTGGCGGAGAAGCAACGTTGTTAGGCTGTAAGGTTGGGGTTATGAATCGAATTCCAGCAAGCTTCTATGTATCTGTCGCTTACAACTGTTGGGCATTCCGCCGTTTAGGCGTAAGTGTAGACCCAGTGTCCGGAGAAATTAATGAATGGATGTACCAGGAAGGCGATTTCATTGATTTCACTGAAACAGAAGCTGAGAAAGAAACAGCTGCCGCTCGTGCCAATGATGTTATCTCTCTCCAAGCACCAATCACGGAGGAACAAATTCGCGAATTGAAGGTTGGCGATGTTGTTCAAATTAACGGTATGATGTATACAGGCCGTGACGCCATTCATAAATACCTGTCAGATCATGAT
This sequence comes from Bacillus sp. CZDM1, assembly GCF_055502545.1. Classification (NCBI taxonomy): domain Bacteria; kingdom Bacillati; phylum Bacillota; class Bacilli; order Caryophanales; family Bacillaceae; genus Bacillus; species Bacillus sp. CZDM1. The sequence continues at coordinate 138,194 of NZ_JBUESO010000009.1, forward strand.
TCACCAGTGGATTTAAATGGACAAGTCATCTACCACTGTGGTCCAGTTATGTTGAAGGATAAAGAAGATGTCTGGCATGTTAAAGCGGCTGGCCCAACCACAAGTATTCGTGAGGAGCCTTACCAAGGTGACATTATGAAGAAATTTGGAATCCGCGCTGTTATCGGAAAAGGCGGAATGGGACCACGTACATTGGCTGCTCTCAAAGAACATGGCGGTGTCTACCTGAATGCTATCGGCGGCGCTGCACAATATTATGCAGATTGTATCAAGGGCGTTGAAGGTGTTGACTTGATGCAATTTGGTATCCCAGAAGCAATGTGGCACCTGCGAGTAGAGGGCTTCACAGCCGTCGTAACCATGGACTCACACGGAAACAGCCTGCATGCAGATGTAGACAAGTCTTCATTAGAAAAATTAGCACAATTTAAGGATCGCGTATTTAACTAAAAAATTGGCGGGCAGGCTCTAATATGGGGTCTGCTCTTTTTTATGGGTTGGGGGAGTGTTTTGTAGAAGCTGTATAGTTTTGTGTAGAAGCAGGTTTGGTTTTGTAGAACTAGTCCAGTTTTGTGTAGAAGCTGTATGGGTTTGTGTAGAAGCTGTACGGTTTTGTGTAGAAGCTGTACGGTTTTGTGTAGAAGCAGGTTTGGATTTGTAGAACCAGTACGGTTTTGTGTAGAAGCTGTATGGGTTTGTGTAGAAGCTGTATGGTTTTATGTAGAAGCTGTACGGTTTTATGTAGAAGCTGTACGGTTTTGTGTAGAAGCAGGTTTGGATTTGTAGAACCAGTCCGGTTTTATGTAGAAGCTGTACGGTTTTGTGTAGAAGCAGGTTTGGATTTGTAGAACCAGTCCGGTTTTATGTAGAAGCTGTACGGTTTTGTGTAGAAGCAGGTTTGGATTTGTAGAACCAGTCCGGTTTTATGTAGAAGCTGTACGGTTTTGTGTAGAAGCAGGTTTGGATTTGTAGAACCAGTCCGGTTTTGTGTAGAACATGTACAGTTTTATGTAGAACCTGTACTTTTTTGTGTAGAACATGTAAAGTTCCCCAAAAATAAAACAACAAACTAATATGGAAAATTATAAATTGTCACTAAAGCTTCATAATAAAACTGAAATATAAGAAGGATATGCCAAATTGATATAGAAAAGTTACATCAAACCATTTAGGAGGGACTTTATTGTTTGATAAAAATTTAACGACACCAATACCATTACAACAGGCCGAGGCTTTAGAAAGAAGGTTAAAGATAAATCATGAAAAAATGCATGAAATAAAAAATAACATAAAAATATTAAAGTCAGGTTATAATGGCGAAAAAGAATTAAATTATCAATTGGGGCAAATTCCTCATCATAAATACCACATTTTACATGACCTCCGACTCCCTGCAGGCGAAACATTTTTTCAAATTGATGTACTGCTCCTTGCGCCCAATATTCTTATTATTCTTGATGGAAAGAATCACTCAGGCAAAATAACCATTGAAAAAAATCAAATGATTCAAGAAACTGCTGACACAAGAGAGATTTATGAGAATCCTATTTCCCAGACGAATCGGCACAAAATATTATTGAAAAATTGGACAGAGAGAAATAAATTACCTCCTATTTTTATGGATAATTTAGTTGTCTTTACGAGATCGTCCAGTGAAATTATTATAACTCCAGGTTACAAAGAAGCGGAAAATAAAATTTGTAAGTCACATGATTTAATAAAAAAGATCGAGGAATTGGAGGGTTACTATAAAAAAATATGGGTGAGCGAACAAGATATTTTAAAAGTAAGTAACCTGCTTTTAAGAGACCACACACCAAAAAGGGTAGATATACTTAAACTTTTCCAAATTCGGGAATCCGATATTATTATTGGAGTTCAATGCCCAGAATGTTTATTTGCCCCAATGGATTATAATAGAAATAGATGGATGTGCCCTGCGTGTCAAATTATTTCAAAGGATGCCCATACTAGAGCTATATACGATTATTTTTTAATCTTCAAACCATGGTTTACGAATTCTGAAATCAGGAAGTTCCTCAATCTTTCTTCCCCAAGGGCCGCTGGATACATATTATCCTTCCTTAACTTTACTCGAACAGGCCGTACTAGTGACAGTATCTACCACCAGCCGATCCTTTTTCCTTAAAATACTAATCATGTTTCCCTATAGGTAAACAAACACTATAAAAAAGAAAATAGGGGGAACACGGATGAAGAAATTATTGTGCATCCTTAGTTTGCTGCTGTTAATGGTGCCTCAGGTAACATATGGTTCCGCTCCCAATAAGCCAATCAATTGGGGATTTAAGAAAGCTGTAGATGAAGAGCCGCCCGATGCTGGTGCAGAGTATGAAAAAATACTTGATAAATACGGTGCCTTTTTTAAAGGAGACCCAGACTCGAAGACGCTTTATCTTACCTTTGATAATGGGTACGAAGCAGGTTATACGGCTCAAGTATTGGATGTTTTAAAGAAGGAAAAAGTGCCGGCAACTTTTTTTGTGACGGGGCATTATTTATTATCTCAACCCGAATTGACAAAGCGGATGGTGGATGAAGGTCATCTCATTGGAAACCATTCCTGGCACCATCCCAATATGACACAAATCAGTGATGAGCGAATTCGTGAAGAACTTAGAAAAGTTAAGGTTAAAACAAAAGAGATAACAGGTCAAAAGAAGATGAAGTATTTACGTCCGCCTCGGGGGGTTTTTAGTGAGAGAACCATGCAAATTGCGAAGGAGGAAGGCTACACGCATGTCTTCTGGTCGCTGGCGTTTGTGGACTGGAATACCAACTCTCAAAGAGGCTGGCAATATTCATATGATAACATTATGAGACAAATCCACCCTGGCTGTATCTTATTGCTGCACACAGTATCGAAGGATAACGCTGATGCTTTAGAAACCGTTATTAAAGATTTGAAAAAGAAAGGCTATAAATTTAAAAGTCTGGATGAATTCAAACCGGAAAAGAAAGGTATTGCAAGGATCATACCGAGTTTCTGGAGAAAATAATGAGTAGGAAAGCTGGATTCGAGTAGAATTCGGCTTTTCTCTGTTAATAATGCTATAATACGGAGAAATCAAACGGAAGCGAAATTTGGAGTGAACAAAATGAAAACAGATCAATCAATTAAAATACAAGAAAAACAGACCTTTCCCTTAACGATCAAACGACTCGGTATTAATGGCGAAGGCGTCGGTTATTTTAAGAAGCAGGTAGTTTTTGTGCCTGGCGCATTACCTGGGGAAGAGGTAGTCGTAGAGGCAACCAAGATTAACCCTAAATTTGCTGAGGCAAAAATAAAAAAAATCCGGATTAAATCACCGCATCGTGTACAGCCTCCATGTCCGGTCTATGAGCAATGCGGAGGCTGTCAGCTGCAGCATTTAGCATATAGTCAGCAATTAAAAGAAAAGCGAGATATTGTTATCCAGTCGCTCGAACGCCATACAAGGCTCCAAGTGGACAAACTCGATATTCGAGAAACCATTGGAATGGAAGATCCTTGGGGATATCGGAATAAGAGCAGTTTCCAACTAGCAGGCAGGGACGGAAAGGTTTTAGCTGGATTGTATGGCTTAAACTCTCACCAATTAATTGATATTGAACATTGTGCTGTTCAGCATTCACAAACAAATGAAGCAGTGAATGCCGTTAAGAAAATTCTCGAAGAACTAAAAATTACAATTTATAATGAGAAATCACGTAAAGGAATTGTTCGGACCATTGTTACCCGTGTCGGAGTCCAAAGTGGGGAGCTCCAAGTGGTGCTTATAACGAATCAAAACGAACTTCCAAAGAAGGAGCAGATCATTCAGGAAATCCAAAAAAGACTTCCGAATGTGAAATCAATCGTGCAGAACATCAATGAGCAAAAAACGTCGCTTATCTTCGGAGAAGAAACGTTACCTCTAGCCGGTGAGGAATTTATCCAAGAAACATTGGGGGACCTGCAGTTTGAGCTATCGGCTAGAACGTTCTTCCAGTTAAATCCGGTTCAAACCATTAAGCTTTATAATGAAGTGAAAAGTGCTGCGGCGCTGACAGGTAATGAAAAAATTGTTGATGCCTATTGTGGAGTAGGAACCATTGGTTTGTGGCTTGCTGACCAAGCAGTCGAAGTCCGAGGAATGGATATAATTCCAGAATCGATAGAGGATGCAAAGAAAAATGCCAAGCGTCACGGGATGACCAATACCAAATTTGTCCCTGGAAAAGCCGAAGAAGTTTTACCGAAGTGGGTAAAAAAGGGCTGGAAGCCAGATGTTATCATCGTCGATCCACCAAGGACTGGGCTTGACGGACAATTAATCCAAACTATTCTACAAACAGAAGCTGAAAAAGTCATTTATATCTCTTGCAATCCGTCTACTTTGGCCAAAGACATTCAAATGTTAAGTGCTAAATACGATTTGAAATATATTCAGCCAGTGGATATGTTTCCGCAGACCGCGCATGTTGAGTGCGTGTCGCAGTTAGTTTTGAGGAAAATTAATTCGGTAATATTGAAAACCGGTAAGTTATTTTAGGAATACCTCTATTATACACCTCATTGCGCTCAACGAAGTGATGGAGCATTTCCTCTGTTACGTCACCAAAAGGTGAAAAACGGTTAATCGAGTTCCGGAGATTTTCAATACGTCCTAAAAATTCATCATGACGGAGTGAGGCTTCAAGCCCACTCCTTTTTATATTCAATTCATTTATCCGTCCCTGATTTTCATCAGCAACTTCCCGGTATTCTTTATGGGTGATTAGTTTTTCTGCAAGCATCTCAAGATAACGTTACTTTTTTGCTTTGGAAGCATTAATCTCATTATCGAAATTAGATTTAACCAATAATAAAATTATTGAAACAGTTGTTACTGGAAAAACAGCCAATCACGTTTCTTATGAACCAAATACAAATAAACTATATGTAACAAATAAAGACTCTAATGATTTAACAATTATTGACGAAAAGACACTTAAAATAATAAAGAAAATCAGCTTAGGAAAAACTCCTCATGAAATTAGCTTTGCAGTAGAAGATAACTAAATTTATTATGACCTTCGTTTATATTTCTGCTTTTGAAGCAATCAAGAGAGAAAATGGTTAGGGAAGAGGTATGAAATAGTAGAAATATGAAGAATAGAGGTTTACAAACATGAACAAAACTCTGACGGAAGGGGGATTCATCAGAGTTTTGTTCATGTTTGGGATGTTCTTAGTTGGAAGAGAAAAATGTTGAAAAGTAAATATATATATTTACCTAACAACTCCCAGTATTTTCTATATCCCTATGTTAATAAACATGTTTGCATAAAATAAGGAGAAAGTATGGCAATTTATTGTCTTATTAATTTATTTTAATCATTTTCCATTATAAGTAGTTTTTCTAATGGAAGGGTATGACAAAAGCCATATAGAGCGCAAAAAAGGCTTGGTAAGCATACCAAGCCTTTTGGCATAATTATTTCGAATATTAAAATCGGTTCATCATATTTTCACCTTTCATTCCTTCTTGATTCGCTCCGTCCATCATCCCTCCATTATTATGGCAAGCATTGTACATTTCTTGCAGATCTTCTTTGGATGTATCTGGATGCATTTCTTGCATAAAAGGTAGCATTTTTTCAAAGCTATTCTCTTCTCCAAAGTTGTTCGTTCCTGCTGCAAATACAGCCGTTCCTGCTCCAAGGATTAAAGCGGAACTTAAAACTCCTATTGCCCATTTTTTCATCTTTTACAACTCCTTTCTTTTATACCTTCATTTTAATGTAAAAATATGCAGAAAAAATGGAAATATCTTGTTGATTTTATGAAGTTTCAACTTATAAATCTCTTTTTATTACAAAAGTATGAACAATATTAAATATAAGCATCGTGACATATTATCTCCATGATCTATTAATAGAAGCATATTCTATTGATCAAATTTTGAGTTGGAATCTCATTGAAGATTAAGAAATAAAAAAATGGAGGTTTTAAATGGTTATACAATCCAATATGTCTCCAAAAGCTATAGTGGAAGTGTGGAAGGAAACAGAACCTGTTTTTATAAAATATAATGTACTGATTATCGAAAAGACTTTGGAATCCACTATTGATACTGATCTTCTTCCTAAATTACTTGTTGAATTAAATTCCATTGTTGGAAGTTCCATTGCAACTTGTATAGAAGGTGGCTGACAAATGTCACTTAAAAAGGAGTAGGTTACTCCTTATACGTCAAAGAAGGTTAAACAATTACATATTTGAGGCATTCCAAGATAATTATTTGGAATGCTTTTTTTATTTTTTCGAAGTAAAAACATAGATATTCCCTTTTAGACATAATGCACCTGTTTCACAAAATTGTCATATTTCGAGTCGAGTTCTTCAAAGTTTCTGCACATTTATTTACTATAGTTAACTTATTAAAGTTAAGGGGTGTATTAAGTGAAAAAATTTATGATGGTTAGCCTCTTGTTCCTTGTTAGCATCTTTATAGCTGCCTGTGGGACTTCCTCGGACAATCAAACGAAAGGCACCACAACCGAATCCGAAAAGAGCTCTCAATCAGAAAAAGATAAATCTGAAAAAGAAAAAACTGCCTTCATCTATACAGCTGAACAGGGTGCTATCACCAAAGTAGATGCAACTAGCAACAAAACAATTAAAACCATAGAGGTTGAAGGTTCTGTTCATAATGTTCAAATATCTCCAGATGGAAAAACAGTAGGTGCTACGGTTGTTCCTGGAACAGGAGGGCATGGAGAGCAAACGTGTAGCGAATGTAACCATGAAGAAGAACATAGTGAAGGACATGGGGGCGATGAAGGTGAACATGGACAAACTAATGGCTTTGCTTTCTTCTATGATGCTGAAACAGACGAATTAATTAAAAAAGTTGAAGTTGGTACTCATCCAGCTCATATCGTGTTCACTGAAAATATGAAATATGCCCTGGTAACAAACAATGAAGACAATAACGTTTCCGTTATTGATTTATCATCTTATAAAGTAATCCAAAGTATCTCAACAGGAAAAGGACCACATGGATTCCGAATCACTGCAGATAGCCAATCGGCTTACATTGCTAATATGGGTGAGGACACTGTAAGTGTAATTGATTTAGTGGGTATGAAAGAAAGTGAAAAAATTGTTGTGGGGAATACACCTGTTACAACTGGTGTTACGCCAAACGGAAAAACATTAGTTGCAACTTTAAATGCGGAAAATTCATTAGCGATTATTGATTTGACCACTGATAAGGTTGAAAAAGTTCCAGTGGGTGAAGGTCCTGCCCAAGGTTATATACAATCCGATGGAAAATATGCATTTGTTGCAAACCAAGGAACTCCTGATAAGCCAACAGCTAGTGTCTCAAAAATTGATCTTAAAACCAAAAAAGTAGTTGCCACCATTAAGGTTGGAAAAGGTGCCCATGGAATTGTTACAAGTAATGATAATCAATTTGTTTATGTGACAAATATGTACGATAATACTGTGAGTGTCATTAAGAACGACGACAATACTGTTATTGCAACTGTAAAAGTAGGGATGGAACCGAATGGAATTTCTATAAAATAATCGATTATGTAAAAATTAGAGGAGATAACGTCCTTGCATTAGTGGGCAGAATGTCATTACTTTAATATTTTGTGACAAAAGTAAGCCCCCCATTTTTGAAAAAATATAGATGGTATACTAGTTTTATAGACAGAAAGGAAGTGAAACGTTTTATGAAGGCGAAAATTTTCCTGCCAATCATATTTATGGCAGCAGTATTAGTTGGTTGCGGACAAGCAGATTCCAAAAATGAGGCTTCTATAAATGAAAAAGAAGTTGAAAGCATTAGAGAAGTAGTAAGCGATTATAGTTCAAATAAAACAACAAATGACACTGCATCCATTACTTCTCAAGAGTTAATTATCGAGAAAAGTGATGGGAAGGAGTTAGCTTATGACTTGTCTGAGGAAGACTTTTTCGTTTCTATTGCACCTTACATTGATAAAACTCATCCATGAACAAATCATAGCTTGACAGGTTGTCAAGGTGAGTTGGTTGAAGAGGAGTTCGATGTATTCATTGAAGATATGGAAGGCAATGTAATTATGGATGAAAAAGTGATATCCCAAACTAACGGATTTTTCGACTTATGGCTTCCTAGGGATAAAAAATTTCGAATAAAGATTGATCATGCTGGTAAAGTATCAGAATCAGAAATTTCTACATTCGAGAATGATGGAACGTGCATTACAACTATGCAGCTAACTTAAAAAGCACATATTTTAGTAATAAGAATAAGTTCTGTTTTAAAGCAAAAAGTTTATATCACACATAAAGGCACCGTGATTAACACGGTGTTTTTTGTGTTGGATGTTAATTTGAATCATCAAAGAAATGTCAGTGACAATGAAAAGGGTAAGAGGGATCATAAAATCCTCTTACCTTTTACTATTACTGTTTTATTGGAATGATTAGCGTTTGGCCAATATAAAGGTATCCAGTTGGATCCAGTTTATTGGCATCGACAATTGCTTGGGTGGTTACCCCGAATTTTTGAGCAATCTTCCAAAGTGAATCACCGGAAACCACTACATAGGTGGTTTGCGTAGGCTGTTCAGGCTGCGCCACACTCGGAATAATCAACTTTTGGCCAACATAAAGGTACGCAGTTGGATTCAGTTTATTGGCATCGACAATTGCTTGGGTGGTTACGCCGAATTTTTGAGCAATCTTCCAAAGCGTATCACCTGAAACAACTACATAAGTGGTCTGCGTAGGCTGTTCAGGCTGCGCTGCTCCCGGAATAATCAGCTTTTGGCCAACATAAAGGTACGCAGTTGGATCCAGTTTATTGGCATCGACAATTGCTTGTGCACTGACCCCGAATTTTTGAGCAATTTTCCAAAGGGTATCACCGGAAACAACTGAATAAGTGGTTGCCGCTGGCTGTTCAGGTTGTGGTGCAGTCGCAGGGACTATTAATTTTTGTCCTATATATAGATATTTGTTTGGATCATGGTTGTTCAAGGTAATAATTTCAGCGCTTGTCGTGTTGAACTTGGATGCAATCTTCCATAAGGTATCGCCACTTACGACTATATATTCAGTCGTTTGCTTTGCCGAAGACGGTTCAGTGACAAGTTCAACATCACTCACACTGATTGTTCCTGTCACCCCTTCTTTAACAAGAACGGTGTATTTTCCATTCTCTATCGCTTCCGACATAAGCGGGAACGTGTCTCCTTTTACAGCAGTATATCCTTGCCCTGCAGGATCAACGCTCATTTTTGCTGTTTCGCTGATGACGCGTACTCTTTTTTCAGGCTGCATCGGTTTGATTTCGTACATGTTTTCCACTTTCACAGCGCTTGGAAACGTAATATAGCCGCTATTTGGGCCTTCTGCCACATTGAGCTTGATAAAGTAGCTTCCGTTTGGTACTTTTCCGCCCATGATGTCTGAGCCATCCCATACAAACGTGTGAGTACCTGCTTCAAATGTTTGTTCACTTACCACAAGAGCGGCATGGGCTCCGGCAGCATTTTCGATATAAATGGATAATTTCGCAGGTACTGCAAGTGTAAATTGTCCAGTGACCTTATCGTTTATTCCATCTCCATCAGGAGTAAACGAAGGCGATTGGAAGGAAGCATCTGTAACAATTTCTTTTAATCTTGATACCGGAATATAATAATCGGCATCTTTGATTGTAATCGTTCCAGATCGCCAGATTAACGGTGTTGTGGAAGGATAGTTATAGGCTGTTTCGATTGTTTTAAAAACAATCTCATAACTGCCATCCATTACAATCCTTCCTGTTTTATCTGTGCCATTCCAGCTTACAGTATGGCTTCCGGGAGATAGGGTTTCCTTGCTGCCGGTATAGATTTCATCTCCGTTTATATTACGGATTGTCAGCTGAACTTCAGCAGGACGGTTTAAGTTGAACGGAATTTGGACCGAATTTGTTTGTGTTTGTCCGTATTTAGGTGAAAACACAGCTGGATTTGGAGAAACGCCATCAATTAATGGCTTGGGACTTGTCTCGGTGACAACTGTGAGCGACCCAAGCGGATATCCTTGCATTTGATTGTATCCCTGGTCCGTGAGATATCCTTTGATTTGGTATATACCTGCGGGAAGAGGCGCTTTTTTTGTATCATCCCATGGTACCCAATCCACTTTGTGTACAGTTTTAAAGACAACAGTCGATAAATTAATTTTTGTTTGTATGCCATTCCCAACGATAAGAAGATACCCGCGTGTTGGCACGTTTGTTTGCAATTGAACTGTTGTGTAGCCGGGGACTCTGCTACCTTGGTAGGCAACAGTAGAAGCAGAAAGAGTAAATGAAGTAATTTCAATCGCTTGCCGGTATCCGCCATATCCCATTCCGTAACCACCGAAACCCATTTCAGGGAAACCGCCGTATCCTCGTAGATACCCTCCGATACCCCTTCTGAATAATCTTTGCATGTTTACTCCTCCTCAAAATGTTTCAGAATTAATGTATGTGTCCATTTTGAAGGGAGTATAGATACTTGCCTATCAAAACGGTAAAGAAATAAAGGGGAAATGGGGACACGGATGATGCTGCTGTTTAAAACCTTAGTTTCTTCACCTAGAGGTTAAGCATCGATCTGATAAATAGACGGAAAAATTCCACTTAATTTATAATTACTAATAAAAATAGAGATAATCGTATCTAACTGAGGGAGCTTAAATAGAAGGAGAGATTCCGTCAAGATACTTCCGCGATATGCCTTAAGAGCACGCTTCAATTCTTCTTTTGCATCAACATCCAAGTGATGGGCAGGCTTGTCTAAAATTAATAATTTCGTCTCCTGGTGAAACTAAAAGCTATTTACAAACCCTTATCATTAATTTACTGAGTTTTTACAATAATCCTAATTTCCCTTAAAACTTTAAATTTAATCTATTACTAGATTCATAATTAATATTTGAGGAGAGATAGTCTGTGAATAATGAAACTACTAAAAATGGCTTTAACAGAAGAGACTTTTTAAAAGCGGGAGGAATGAGTACACTTGCCCTCACACTTGGGTCAACAGGTGTATTAGCACTTGGTTCAAAAGCATTTGCGGATACGACGAATAATCCAACCAGCGGTTTTGGCGGTTACGGTCCTTTGATGCCGGATCCGAATGGAATTCTCGACCTTCCAGAAGGTTTTCATTACAAAATTATCTCTAAAGAAGGCGGTCTAATGTCAAACGGGGCAAAAATCCCTGGGGCTTTTGATGGGATGGCAGCTTTCGAAGGACCTAACAATACTACCATTCTGGTTCGTAACCATGAATTAGGGGCAGGAGCAGCATTTGGAAGCAATCCTTATGATGCAGCGGCTAAAGGTGGGACAACCGCTCTAGTTGTAGGAGCTAATCGGGAAGTGATCGAAGAATATGTAACATCATCAGGTACAATTCGAAATTGTGCTGGTGGAGCGACACCATGGGGTACATGGTTGACTTGTGAAGAAACACGTTCTGCGACACACGGATATGTATTCGAAGTGGATCCGACACAGCCGGAGAACGAAATGTCCAGAACTCCAATTAAGGAAATGGGGCGTTTTTCACACGAGGCTTGTGCCATCGACCCAGCTACAGGATATGTATACTTAACTGAGGATGCAAGTCCGAGCTTCCTTTACCGCTTTATCCCTATAGACACTAGCCAACAACCAGGTGCCCTGCAACAAGGCGGTAAGCTTTATGCCGCTGCGATTGAAGCAGTAACCGATCCGAAAGCAAGCACGTTTAAAACAGGACAGAAATTCCAAATCGTATGGAAAGAAGTTAATCCGCACCTATGTGTCGAGGATGCTATTGCACAAAAGTGCATTCAGTTCAGTAGATTAGAGGGAGCGTTCTTCCAATCGGGTGTCTTCTGGTTTGATGACACATCTGCCGGAGACAAAAAACTCGGACGCATTTACCGCTATACCCCTGCAACAAATACATTGGAACTTTTCTATGAGGGAACGGATGTACGTGAAATGGAATATCTGGATAATATCTGTATGACCCCATGGGGCGACCTTTGGTACGCAGAAGATGGTTCAGGTGATGATAGACTCTTGGGAATTACTCCAGAAGGGAAAATCTATCCATTTGCCCACAACCGTCAAAGCGGGTCAGAATTGGCGGGACCAACATTCTCGCCTGATGGAAACACACTTTTTGTTAATATTCAAAGCCCTGGCCAAACCTTTGCTATTTGGGGACCGTTCCAACGAAGAAATTCTGCGCGCGCAAGGGAAATGTCTTATGCAACTCCTGATGCACATTTTGCACCAAAGGTCTCTGAGGAAATGGTTAAATATGCGGAGAGTCAAGGTATGTCCATTCTTGAAGCAGCCGCATTTGAACGTCATGGGGTAAAGATATAAATTTGTAATGAATAACTAAAAAGGTACCAAAAAAACAGAGAACAAGTATTTCTTGATCTCTGTTTTTTTAATTTTCATTGATCTTGCCCATTTGTAACAATTGCGTTTTTGTACCATGCTCCTATTCTAACAGCGAAGAAAATATATCATGTTATGTTGGAAGGATAGTGGGACAGGATTGACCTTCCTTAAATCATAGTTTTCTTGCAACAATAACCAATGCTGGTGATTCATTAGAGTGACTTTCACCTTTAAAGTTTCCGTATACATCGTTCATTTGAAACCCGATTTTTTTAAGTATTGAAATTAATTGTTGAGAAGTAATTGGATATAAAGGAATAGTATTTTCTGTTGTCTCCCCATTGATAGTTAATCTTGATGTAAAGAGTAGATGTTCGTCTTTTTTTTCATAATGCCTTGTAAAGGTGAAATCTTCTTTTTCAATAGCTGGAAAAGAAAAATCATTTTTGGATAACACTCTATCATAATTCACTTGCTGGAGGATGATTAGCCCATTCGGATTCAATTTGATATAACATTTCTGTAAAAACTTTTCAACACCTTCTAAATCAGATATATGAGGTAGTGTGTTTCCAATGCAAAGGATTCCATCAAAGTTCTCCTGAAATTTATCTATCTCTTCCATTGCTTTGGTTTGGACAGATAAAAGAAGTCCCTTCGATTTAGCTTTTTTCTTAATTGATTCAGCCATTCTTTCTTCTGGCTCTGATGCGGTAACGTTTAACCCATTCTCTGCTAGGGCAATGGCCATATTTCCTGTTCCAGCTCCCATATCCAGGAGTGAATTTCCTTTATGAAAATATTGAGATATGAACGTCTTAGCAGTTTGATTTAATGGGAAAATTTGATCATAATACGAGGATAAATCGTGATAAAAAGACATTTTGATGAGCTCCTATCCAACTATATTTGTTTAAAATAAAATCAAAATAAATAAAGGGATTAAAATCGAACTTATAATCGCAGATAGAATCATTCCGGCTGAACTAATAGAACCGATTTCTAAACTGTATTCAAACGCCCTTGCTGTACCAATTACATGGGCTGCGTTTCCTAAGGCCATTCCTTTGGCTAAATCGCTCTGAAACTTGCATGTTTTAATGATATATGGCCCTATTATCATGCCGCTAAATCCTGTAACCATAACAGCAATTACCGTTAATGAAGGAACAGCAGCTGTCAGCTCAGCAATTTGAATCGCAACTGGAGTTGTAACAGATTTCGGAAAAAACGAAAACATGATTTCTTTCGAATACCCTAATAGGTTCAAAATGATTAAAAGGCTAATGAAATTTACGAGAACCCCTACAAGGATACTTGTTAACATGACACGAAAGTATTTAACTATTACTTTTTTATATTTGTATAAAGGGTATGCAAGCGTAACAACCGTCGAACCTAATAAATTATTTATCCATTCGCCGCCAATCATATATGTTTCGTATGGAATATTAAATAACAGCAGAATCATAATGATAAAAAAACTAACGAAAAGGGATGGATTGAATAAAGGGTTTGGATACTTTATATATAGTTTTTTGGCCAAGAAAAATAAACAAATTGTTAATAAGACCATACAAATACCGATAATAAATTTTATCATGCTGAAAATTTCTCCCTATCCTCAATCACTTTCTTTTGTTCCAGTTTTTCACCTGCGTAACCAGAACCAATCAAAACAAGACAAGTACTTACAATGAGTACAACAACCAACAATAGACCTTTCCCCTGAAAGAAATCAAAGTAATTAATAATGCCAACTGCTGCGGGAATAAAAAAGAACATCATGGTTGATAGTAAAAAACCTGCTCCCTCTTGAATCCATTTTTCAGGAAGTATATGACATGATAATAAAATAAATAAAATCAGCAATCCTAAAATACTTCCGGGGATAGGTAAATGAAATTGTTTCTGAATGAAATCTCCTAATAAAGAAATTATGTAAATCAAACATACCTGGACAATTATTTTTATGAGTTTCACAATTTTACCTCCAAAATAAAAAGTAATCCTGTTAATTTCATTTTTTTACTTAAATTTAACAATACTTATATATTCTACTCCTAACTACCAGCCTGCTCAATGTATATAATTGGTACTGTTTGAACTTTAAGTAATGTTCACAATTTCACAAACAAATACCATGGTAAACAAATAGTTCCGGATTTTTCTTAATGATATTTGGGCCAATTCCCAAAATTGGATCAAAAAGACTATCTTTTGGACAAGCTTTTTACATTCTTGGGAACATTAACTACTATAAAAATAGTAAGGTTCGTTCAATAAAATAAACTATGGAAGAGATTGAAAATATGTAGAGGAACAAGGTATTTATCCTTATCCCATTCTTTTGAAGTACTAATATACTCTTTTTTTCCTAGAAGGACTTAAAACCAATGCATTTTTATAAAATATGAGGATTGGTCCAGATAAGTTTAGTGTTATTATTACTCTGATTCCCACTGTCCCAAACGCTGCTTTCAGCTACACTGCTTTCCCAACCGCTATTTTCATCTACGATTCTGTCCCATAAATTTTTTCTATTTTTTGTATGATGAAGGATCGTATCAAGTGCCTCCCGAAGTTCATGACGATGCCATTTATTTATAGAAAGGTTAAGCGTCATTTTTTCAATGCCACGAACTGCATCTTCGATTGAGTTGTCTTTTGAATAGACTATGTCCTCATTGAGCATTAAATCTGTATACATTATGCATAATTTTACTTTTTTATCAGAAAGTTGCTGAAGCTGTATAATTAACTTTAAAAAAGGTATTAAGCAAAATATACAATATTCTTCCTTGCCTTGATCATCCAATTTATCAGAAGACGTAATTGCTTGAGTGAGTATTGAATAAGTGTTCATCCAATTTTTAATCGATTTCTCTTCTTGAACTATCGAATGAAAACATTTCACATATTCTTCATCTAATGTTTTTTTCATCTCTTTTCCCTCAAAGTGATCCTAATGGTTTAAAAGGGCTGCAAATAGTATCCATTTTATGATCCTTCTTATCATCCTTCTTATGATCCTTCTTACAACAATCGCACTCTATCTCCAATACATTTTCTAACTTACGGAGCAAAAGCCATTCTTTCATTAGCACTGTTTCAATTAGCTGATTAACTGACTTATTAATTGCTAATATTTCTTTATTTGTTGGATGAGTGGGAAAATCAAAACACTCACCGACAAAAGCCTGAACTTTTTCAGCCTCTGCATTTAAGATATGTGCCAGGGCAATTTCTTCTAATGCTATTGATTCTAATAAATCAATTTTTGTGTGAAATAAACATGGCCTATGGGGTTGGGGTGGCAAAGTTGGCATACTCATGTAATTCTTCCTTTCCTCCAACATATATTGGATTTTATAATGTTCTGATGATAAATCACCAGTTTTGGTACGTTGATCTAAAGTGCTTTAGAATTCTCATACCCTGTAATACGTAGTCATTATCTCTAATTAGCCACAAGAAAATGTTTAAGGAAGAGGGCTAATTGAGATAAGTTCAAGTACATTTTCAAATTTGAATTGCAGCAACATTTCCTTCATGATAACGTTCTGAAGAGTTTTAGTAACACTTGCATTGATATCAAGCAGGTTGGAAAGTGTAACTGTTTCAGAAGTTAGTGTAGTCCCGTTTTCTAATGTTCCTAATACTAATTGAAGCTTCTCGGCTTCTGCGTTGATAATGTGAGCAAGAGCTATTTCTTCATGTGCAATTGAAGCGAAAAGTAATGGGATTGTCTGGTCTGTCGAGATTGAAATTAATGGGTTATTAGGAGGTATATTGGCCTGTGACATCGGTTCACCTCATTTTCGTAGGTCATAGTACTAGTCTATTTGTTCGGGCTTGGCAAAGACACTTATAATTCTTAAAATGATTGCCCATTTTTGTGGACTTCCCATTCAATTAATGATGCTTTCTGTAACACTCCTCAATGAATCAAATATATCGATGAGCAATTCCCTCATAATCAATTCTTTTTATTCATCTATAATTCGTCAGATGCCCCATACAAATAAATATCTATCCACATATGATATTAAATCTCTTAAGAAATTATGGTTTTGGGGTGTATTAATGAAACTTATATTGTTATCTGGTGGATCAGGGAAGCGTCTGTGGCCACTTTCCAATAACTCTAGATCAAAGCAATTTCTAAAGGTTCTAACGAGTCCTGAAAAGAAGTTAGAGTCAATGGTTCAGAGGATACGGAGGCAATTGGAAAAAACGCAATTACTAGATATAGCATATATATCAACGAATAAAACACAAATGGATATTATTCGCAGTCAAATAGGAAACCAAGTACCGCTGATCATTGAACCAGAGCAAAGGGATACCTTTCCTGCGATTATATTAGCGGCGACTTATTTATATTCTGTTATCGGTGTTAGTTTAAATGAAGTTATGACAGTCATGCCGGTCGATCCGTTTGTAGAAGATCAATTTTTTGATAGAGTTGCGTATTTAGAGGATGTTATCAAACAATCAGGAATGGATATTGCCTTAATCGGTGTAACCCCTACCTATCCAGCAACGAAATATGGCTATATCATGCTCAACAATAATGAAAAAGAGCATGATTTAGAAACAACCTATCAGTCAGTTAGGGGGTTCAAGGAAAAACCGACAGAAGAGCAGGCAGAGCTATTAATTGAAGAACAAGCATTATGGAACTGTGGTGTTTTTGCATTTAGGCTGGGGTATATTATTAAGCTATTGAAGGAAAGAGGACTTCCTACGAAGTATGATGAGATGATGCAGCTTTACGAAAGACTGCCTAAAATAAGCTTTGATTACGAAATCGTTGAAAAGGTGGAAAAGATTGCGGTTATTCCGTATAACGGATATTGGAAGGACTTAGGTACTTGGAACACATTAACGGAGGAAATACAAACATCCGTCATTGGCCGAGGGACTTTGAGTGATACTTGCACAAATACCCATTTAATTAACGAATTAGATATGCCTGTCACGGTAATTGGTGCCTCAAATATGATTGTAGCGACGAGCCCGGATGGTATTTTAGTCTCAGACAAATCGAAAAGCCATCAAATTAAAGAGTTAGTTAAAGATGATAAGAAACGGCCTATGTATGAAGAACGCCGCTGGGGATGGTACCGTGTTTTAGATTATAAGGAATCAACCGATGGTATGAACGTACTTACAAAACGTTTATGTGTATTTGCAGGGCAAAACATCAGCTATCAATACCATCACAAACGAAGTGAAGTATGGGTGATCGTTAAAGGTGAAGGTGAATTTGTGTTGGATGGTGAAGCAGTTTTTGTAAAAACAGGTGATGTATTGAATATACCAGTGGGTGCAAAACATGGGATTAAAGCAAACGATGATCTTGAAATTATTGAGGTACAATTGGGAAGTCAGCTTGAGGAAGAAGATATTGTACGTTTGTATATGTCATGGGAGGAAATGAAGGAATCGATTAAAAAAGGGTGAATTAAAGGAGGGAAAGTATGAAATACCTAGTTGGTATTGGATATAAGAATCGCCTTGATTTACTTAATCGTGCGGTGAATAGTATTAAACCATACTGGCCGCATACGGTTATTGTTGATAATTCAGATGGGAGGGATTTACGTAATGAAAGCACATTATCTTCTAAAGTCACGATTTACGAACCCCCAGTTCCATTGACATTTCCCCAAAAAATAAACTATTTGTTGGAACGTGGAAAGAAAAACTCATGTGATGTTTTAATATGGATGCATGCTGATGCTGAACCAAAAGGAGGAGTACCGGAAGCTTTCTTAAAATTAATTGAGGCTATAAATCGGGAAGAAAAAAAGTGGGGAGTCATATTCACAAATTATGATTCCTTCTGTGCAATAAATAT
Source organism: Bacillus sp. CZDM1 (assembly GCF_055502545.1). NCBI lineage: Bacteria > Bacillati > Bacillota > Bacilli > Caryophanales > Bacillaceae > Bacillus > Bacillus sp. CZDM1. The sequence goes on from NZ_JBUESO010000009.1 coordinate 156,476, forward strand.
TGAAGCAACAAGGGATGTAGGGGGACATGATACCGTTTTTTCAATGTATTTTAGTGACATTGATTTTTACTGGAGAATACACTGTGCTGGTTATAAAATCATGCAAACAGATTTACCAGTATTCCACCACGGTAGCTCTTCTATAAAGTCTGATCCGTATTTCCATTATATAACACATGTAACATTTCCGTTATACGAAAGCTATCTTCATAACAAATGGGGGATAAAAAAAACTGACCAGCTGTCGTATAAGATAATATTCCGCCCAAGCGGATTTCACAATCTAAACTCTCCAGGAGATCAATCTGAAGGGGGAACAACATGAAATATCTTGTTGGTATTGGTTACGTCAACCGGGATGATTTGCTAAATAAAGCAATTAAAAGTATCGAACTATTCTGGTCTAATACCCTAATCATTGACAACTCAAATCACAAGGATTTAAGAAAGAAAGATTTGTTTTCTGCAGATGTGCGAGTCTATGAGCCACCTGTTCCCTTAACGTTTAGTCAAACGATGAACCTATTGCATCGGTTCGGATCAGAACAGAGGTGTGATGTGATTATTTTTATGCATAATGATGCCGAAGCAGACGTTGGCACGGCAGAGAAGTTTCTTTTAGCCATTGAGAAAATGCAAAAAGAAGGGCGAAAATGGGGTGTCGTATTTACCAATTATCATACACTTGCAGCCTTCAATATGAAAGCTGTTAAAGAAACAGGGCCCTGGGACACGATTTTACCGCATTATTTTTCCGATTGCGATTACTATAGAAGACTGCATCTGGCTGGGTATGAGCATGTTAAGACCGGTCTTAATGTGATTCACCATAATAATGGGGCTTCTACCATTAAATCTGATGCCCAGTTGGAACATATTAATAATAGAACTTTCCCTTTATATCAAAGTTATTATCAATCTAAATGGGGAGGCTTGCCTGGTAAAGAACGCTTTACCATGCCGTTTAATCGATATCCGATTAATTCGGTCAAGGACTATTTAAAAATTTTTGATAAATAGGTTAATGAACAAAGGAGGAGAGCAGAGATGACAGAATCTAAGGAACAACTTTTATCAAATATGAAAGTAGTTATCCTAGCAGGGGGATTTGGAACAAGGATAAGTGAAGAATCTCATTTGAAGCCTAAACCAATGATTGAAATTGGAGAAAAACCTATATTATGGCATATCATGAAAATATATTCCTTTTATGGTTTCCACGATTTTATTATTTGTTTAGGTTATAAAAGTTATTATATCAAGGAATATTTCGCCAACTATTTTTTGCATGGTTCAAATGTTACCTTTGATTTCCGGAATAATAATGAACAAATTATTCATAATGGTTGTGTAGAGCCTTGGAAAGTAACGTTAGTGGATACCGGAAGAGAAACAATGACAGGTGGAAGATTAAAAAGAATTGAAAAGTATGTGGAAAATCGTACTTTTATGTTAACGTACGGGGACGGAGTATCTGATATAAACATCAGTGAACTCGTTGATTTTCACTTTGCTTCTGGAAAAATAGCCACGGTAACAGCTGCCCAGCCAAATGGCAGATTTGGAGCACTAGAATTAGGAGAAGATCATTTGGTGACTGGTTTCCAGGAGAAACCTAAAGGTGATGGAGGTTGGATTAATGCAGGATTCTTCGTTATTCAGCCCGAGATTTTTGCTTATATAGAAGGAGATGCAACGGTTTTAGAGAAGGATCCGTTGGAAAATCTCGCCAAAAATAATCAACTTATGGCTTATAAACATTTTGGGTTTTGGCATCCAATGGATACATTGCGTGATAAAAACCGTCTTGAGGAATTATGGAACTCAGAGCAGGCTCCCTGGAAGATATGGTGAAAGAGTAATGGATAAGAACTTCTGGAAAAACAAAAGAGTTTTCATTACTGGTCATACGGGCTTTAAAGGATCCTGGTTGTGCATATGGCTTCATAGGTTAGGGGCAAAAGTTACAGGATATGCTTTAGCTCCAACGTCCAGACCTAGTTTGTTTGAATTATGTAATCTTGATAAAATTGTTCCCACTATTTATGGGGATATCATGGATCAACAACAATTACAAAAAGCTATTATAGATGCTCATCCCGATATCGTAATTCACATGGCAGCACAACCTCTCGTCAGGGCTTCGTATCAATTTCCTCTTGAAACCTACCAAACAAACGTCATGGGAACAGTTCACCTATTAGAAACTGTACGATTTGCCATTAAAAACGGAATCCCCGTCAAAGCAGTGATTAATGTTACATCGGATAAAAGTTATGAAAATAAAGAATGGCCATGGGGGTATCGTGAAAATGATCAGCTAGGGGGTTATGATCCATATTCTAACAGCAAAGCTTGTTCCGAATTAGTTACTGCGTCTTATCGCAGCTCTTTTTTTCATCCAAAGGATTATTCCGTACATGGGGTGGGTATTGGGACGGCCAGAGCGGGGAATGTGATTGGCGGAGGAGATTGGGCAGCGGATCGTTTAATACCAGATTGTATTCGAATGTTTCTAAAAGGAGAAGAAATTAAAATCAGAAATCCTGAAGCAATCAGACCATGGCAGCATGTTCTCGAACCGTTGAGTGGATATCTATTACTGGCACAAAAATTGTATGAGCAAGGGGCTTTATATTCAGAAGGCTGGAACTTCGGCCCTGAAGATGACGATGCAAAGTCTGTTGAGTGGATCGTTAAAACGATTTGTGCAAAATGGAGAGGCGAAGTTTCCTACATGATTGATAATAGGGACCAGCCCTACGAAGCCCATTACTTGAAATTAGACTGTTCGAAAGCAAAATTAAATTTAGGCTGGCATCCAGTATGGGATGTGAGTAGAGCGATTGACAAAGTTATCGAATGGACTGAAGTATATATAGAAAAACAGGACTTAACATCAATTTGTATTCAACAAATTGATGAATATACCAACGCCAGAGCAAAAATTTAAATTATTTAGGAGGAGTTTTCTCATGATAGAAGGTGTTAAAATCACACCGCTGAAACAAATTCTTGATGAACGCGGTAAGATCATGCACATGTTACGTTGCACCGATTCAGATTATGTCTCTTTTGGTGAAATTTATTTTTCTTGTGTATACCCTGGAGTGATTAAAGGCTGGCATCTTCATAAAAAGATGATTTTAAATTATGCCGTTCCACATGGAAAGATAAAATTGGTTCTTTACGACGGCCGGCAGGAAAGTCCGACTCACGGAGAAATTCAAGAACTCTTTCTAGGGCCTGATAACTATTGTCTAGTAACGATTCCTCCTTTTGTGTGGAACGGTTTTAAAGGCGTGGGGACCGAGACGGCTATTGTAGCAAATTGTTCTTCCATTCCTCACGACCCGAATGAGATTAAACGAATGGACCCATTTGATCACTCTATACCATATTCCTGGGATTTGGTGCATCGATAATGACGGGCGAAAGATCGAATAAAACGGTCGTTATCACCGGGGTGAGTAGTTTTATTGGCTTTCACGTTGCGCGTTATTTGTCATGTAAAAATTGGAGGGTGATAGGCACGATTAGTCAGGATATTCGCGATTATGATTTTCTTCGTCACGAGCGATTACTAAGAGCAAGTAGAGCGGGTGTAGATCTGAGGCTGTTGGATATAACAAATGTCACTGTTTTACGTGAATTTATAAAATCTGTACACCCAACCATATGGATTCACCATGCCGGTTGGGCTAAAGACTACCAAAAATTGGAGTACAACTTGGATCAAGGTCATTCTATCAATGTAACACCTTTGTATGAATTATTTTCATCACTTAGTGAAAATGGGTGTCGCGGAGTTATTGTTACTGGCTCATCAGCAGAATACGGTGATTCTGATTCGGCATGTCATGAAGAAGATGCTTGTTGGCCAATGACCCCTTACGGATTGTCTAAACTCTCGGAAACGATCCGATCTTATCAATTAGCGCATGAGTTCAAATTGAGTACGCGAATAGCAAGGGTATTCATTCCTTATGGATCGCTTGATGCTCCCGGGAAAGTAATTCCAAGCGTTATAAAAGCTTTGCGTGAGGGTAAACCGATTGAGTTATCGTCATGTGAACAGTTTAGAGATTTTTTGTATATTGACGATTTATGCTGTGGATATCAAGCCTTAATAGAAGATTTAAACCGGGATGTATTATTCGATCTGTTTAACTTGTGTCATGGCCAGGCGACACAATTGAGCAAGTTGCTGCTAAACTTTGCGGATATCCTAGATACTGATCCGAATTTGCTCGTTTTTGGGAAACGTCCATTAAGGCCCGGTGAAGCTAAAGTAAGTTATGGATCGAATCGTAAAGCTTTATCCACGCTGGACTGGCAACCATCCTCCTTGGAGAAAGGCTTACAGGCTTATTTACAGGGAGAGATGACGAATCAAGAATAGTGAGGAAGGTATTTAAGTACTGAGAAGCAACATAATAACAAACAATTAACAAAAAAGGACAGAGAACTAGTTATGTATGTTTGATATGTCTTAAAAGGAAAAATCATACTCCCTGTAGTAAGGGAGAGGGAGAGATGATAGGCTCCGACTTTTAAGAATAAATTTTCTATGAAAAATACGCTCGAAAGATCAGGAGTATTATAAAGGAGTATATACAGTTAGTAAATCGGATAATGTCTAGACGAAAAAAACAGAGTGGAAAAGCTTTCTTCTTCACTCTGTTTTTTCTGGGGTAAATAATTTCTAATTTTATCAAATTAATTCCTTGGTATATTTACCGTATTTTTAGTAATAAACCTTGCTGAGCTGCTCTATGATTTGCTGTTACTTATATATAGATCAAAATGCGTTACTTCATTAGTTTTTTTTACTAATTCTTTGCTGGTGACTTGAAGCAATGTTGAATCATGCTGTATGATATTCAGCTGAAAACCACAATTAACAAATTTATTTAGTATGGACTCGCAGTCAAATCCTTGATTTCTCCATGAAGATTGGTTATACTCCATGATAATTTTTACGTTATTACTATTCTGAATGATTTCAAGTATGCTATCAATGATGAATGGTTCTGCCCCTTCGATATCAATCTTGATTACATCAGCCTTTATGCCAGGTAAATATTCTAATAGGTTTACCATAGGTACGGTAACATTTGTTATTGAATCATCAATAACAGTTTTAATTGTTTCTTTATGAAAACTAGCCGAAGCAGTATGTTTTACAGGGCTATATAACATTATTTCACCTTGTTTATTTCCTAAAGCAACTTTGTGTAAATGAATTTGAGTATATCCATTAATCGATTTACTTTTCATAAAATTTTCATGGTGGAACGGATTAGGTTCGAAAGCGTGAACAGTTCCATGCTCTCCTACCAGATGTGCTGCCAAAAGTGAATAGTATCCACAGTTTGCACCGATATCTAAAACAGTCATCCCGGGCTTAACAACTGATAAAAATAATTTGGTAATCCAATTCTCCCAAAATCCGTCCAAAATTAGATGACCTGTCATGCTTAAATCACGCGTATCTAAATATATTTTGGGCCCGTAATATAGCTTTGTTAAAATGGTATGATCCCCCATATATGCAACTATTCTATTCATATTTCACCTCAGTAGTTTTCAGGTTGTTTAACTATAGTAATATTTTACTAATTTGTCTATGCGCTGATAGATTTGCTGGCCAATTGTATGCCTTGAAAATCGGGGAAATAAATCTTCTCTTGCTTTTTTTCCTTTTTGCTTGGCCACTGCCGGTTGAGTGTACACTTGTCTCATCAAAGCTTTAAGATGATTGACACTTGGTGCTGCCCATTGATGGCCGTGAAAATGAGCAGGCATATCGTTAGAGTTGATAGGAACTAAACCCTCAATATTGATTAAATAACTGTTGCTGTCATTCATAAATTCTTGTTGTCCGCTCCATTTTGTACCAATGGTCGGTAACTCCATCGCCATAGCCTCCATATAAGGACGTCCCCAGCCTTCACCTCTGGAAGGCAATACAAAGCAATCAACTGCTGAGTATAAGCTAATCATTTCTTCCTCAGATAAGTTTTCTTGTATGATATGAAAATGTGGTAGTTTTTTCAGACCTAGTTTTTTAGTTAAATCTCTTATTTTTATATACGGATTTGTATTCGGTTCATTAATTTTGGAAATCTTTAATACAAGGGAAACATCATCTTCCTCACTAAACTCCTCGAAATACGCTTGAAGTAAGATATCCCAGCCTTTACGAATACTCCAGTCAAATACAGATAGAAATTTGAAAGTGTTTGTGCGAGCTAATGGGTAAGGAAGCACATTGTGAGGATTATATTTGTCCTCATCTAATGTTCCAGGGATAATTTTAATCCGGTTAATATTTACTCCAGCGGAAGCAAACGTCTCCCGATTAAACTCAGAAGGAACCCAAACCTCAGTCATTTCGTTTAAAATTTCTACCCAACTGGAAGGTAAACTATCCGTTTCAAACATTGTTCTTGCGATAGAAATTGGTGCAACAGGAAATGAAAAAGCATTTGCCGGTGATGCTTGATAATGTATTAAAGGAGATTGGATTTTCTGATTTTGTAATGGCAACAAAAACGTTTTCATATTTTTTCTATATTGGTCAAGTTCTGGAGCTCGATCTATAGGAAAAACTTTAACTTTTAAAGGATATGGCCGGATTCCATCTAAGAAATGATTTTGCTCCTCAGAATAACCCGATGAATTGAATAACGGACTTTGCCATAAAATTTCATAACACGCTTTTTGCGAAACCAAATAAAAAGAATCTCTATCTTCTTGTATATCTGTTTCTTTGATGGTCCAACCAGTTGCATTCATGTATGTTTCCAGCATATTTATTAGAGAATTTGGAATGGGTGTTTGATCTGGGCTATCAACCACAATTATTATTTTTCCCATAGGATTCATCCAGTTAAAGAATTCTTTTAACATAGAAAATAAATGAAAAGCAGAAATGGTGTTTTCACGAATGAATAGCAGGACTCCATCCAAATTTGTTGCATTTGGGTTTATATCCAATTTTGTAGACTGACTCCATTGAATTTCTAAAATTCGATCACCATTTACAAAGTAACGCTCCCAACGTTTTCTTCTATTAAATTTGCTTTCAACGGTATCTTCGATTGTGGAGGCAGTTGATTGAAGCCATGTTAATGATTGAGTGGGCACGGTGTCTGTAGGTATGTATTGCTTTGAATAATTGAGGATTGTCTGTTTTCTCTTTCGATCAATGCGCTCACAGACATGCAAAAAAGAGTCTATTACATTAGATTGATTGCCACCATATTCAAGTGCTTTCATATACATTTCTTCTGCACGAAAATCATTAAGCATATTTGAGTAACTATTTCCTAACTCATAAAAGATTTCCCAGGATGGTTCTGAAGATTCTCGAATAAATTTTTTTAGATAAGCTATTTCCCTGGATCTTAGGGAAGGGTTAATGGATGCAGCTTTTTTAAATGCATTGAAAGCCTGAGATAAAGACTTGGATTGAATGTAACAAATGCCTAACATACTCCAAGCTTCTGCTTGAAAATTATCAGGTTCAGTTTCCCCTTTTTTAGTAATATTAAGTAAATGCTTAGTTGCAGAAACAAAATCGCTATTATTCATGTACACGATAGCGATATAATAGTGGGTCTCAAGGGAATCGGGATATTCAGAAAGAATATGCAGAAAATGCTCAATGGCCTCTTCGGAACGATTGGCACGGTAAAGCTGTAATCCCTTCATAAGTTTAATATAAAATTCGTCATTATCATGCTCTTTAGGCAAAATACTCACCTCCCAATAAACATGTATATTTAAATGGAAATAAATTTATTACTTTACAAAATAGGATAAATAAAGGACATATCACATTGTTACCGATGCATAAACATACCAGTAGATACTTTTTCATTCCATACACTGGGAGGACACCATGAAAAGAACTCTTATAACAGGTATTACCGGTCAAGACGGCTCATATTTAGCTGAATTACTTCTTGAAAAAGGATATAAAATATATGGGTTAAAAAGGAGAACTTCAACAGAAAACTATGAAAATATTAAACATATACTAAATGAAATAGAGTTTATATCCGGTGATTTGTCTGATCTATCATCATTGATACAGGCTGTAAAGCTTTCTAAACCTGATGAAGTATATAACCTTGGTGCGCAATCATTTGTAGCTGATTCATGGCCCCAGCCTGTCTATACAGCTGAGGTTACTGGTCTTGGGGTTCTAAATATTCTAGAAGCAGTGAAGATGGTAAAGCCGGATGCTCGTTTTTACCAGGCATCAAGCTCCGAAATGTATGGAAAGGTTGTAGAAACCCCTCAAAAAGAAACAACTCCTTTTTATCCACGGAGTCCTTATGGTGCAGCTAAGGTATTTGGTCATTGGATTACAGTTAATTATCGTGAAAGTTATGATTTATTTGCATGTTCGGGGATATTATTCAACCATGAATCACCAAGGAGAGGGATACAATTTGTTACTCGAAAAGTAACAGATGCTGTAGCTCGAATTAAATGTGGGCTTCAAACAGAGCTTCGACTTGGCAATCTTGAGGCAAAACGGGACTGGGGTTTTGCTGGTGATTATGTAAAAGCGATGTGGCTGATGCTTCAGCAGGAAAAGCCAGACGATTTTGTTGTAGCTACTGGAAAAACGAATACAGTATGTGAACTTGTTGAAATCGCCTTTAACCATGTCGGGTTGAAATGGGAAGATCATGTTATCCAGGATCCTGCATTTATGAGGCCGGCAGAAGTAGATTTATTGCTAGGAGACCCCAAAAAGGCGAAAAAAGAGTTGAAATGGGTGCCAAAGGTTACTTTTGAGGAATTAATAAAAATGATGGTTGAACATGACCTGAAAAAGTATGGGGAATGAAATGAAAGCACTCATAACGGGGATTACCGGATTTGTCGGGAAATATCTTGAACTTTTTTTGAAGGATAAAGCTGATGTTTATGGGACATCAAGATTCAATAGAGGCGAGAAACATATTTTTAAAGTAGATTTACTGTCTGAATCTGAAATCATGGAGTTAATTGAAAAAATTAAGCCTACGCACATTTTTCACCTTGCAGGATTAAGCAATGTAAAGGACTCTTGGGAGCATAAAGCCGATTTTATTCATGGAAATGTGATTGGTACGATTCATTTATTGGAAGCTGTTAGGAAAGTAAATGACCATATAAAAGTGATGACTGTTGGATCATCAGAGGAGTATGGAAGGATTCCGGACAATTTAGACAAAGTTAGCGAAGAAACCAGATTAAATCCAGTCAGCCCTTATGGAATCAGCAAGTGTGCCCTAAGTATGCTTGTAAATTTGTATCATAAATCATATGGATTAAATGTCACACATGCCAGGCCTTTTAATCATATCGGTCCTGGGCAAAAATTAGGATTTGTAACGACTGATTTTGCCTATCAAATAGCTCAAATAAATAAAGGAAGAACACAAGAACCTATCATTCGAATTGGAAATTTAAAATCTGCAAGGGATTTTACTGATGTGAGGGACATCGTAGAAGCTTATTACCATATCGCATGTTTCGGTAAAGCGGGGGAAGCTTATAATGTATGTACGGGTCAAGGTGTCAATATTCAAGATATAGTAGAGATATTAATAAGTTTTTCAAATAAAAAGATTAATCTAGTAGTTGACCCAAGCAGAATACGAGTGTCAGATACCCCTAGATTAGTAGGAAATCCCGAAAAATTGTTCACCTTAACAGGATGGCAACCGAAAAGGAAACTTGAAGATACTTTAATAGATATTTATGATTATTGGTTAAAAGACTTGTAAAATCCAGCCTCTTGAGAAGGGGCTGTTTTTCTATGCCCAGTTTTGTCTTGAGTCTTGAAGATAGCATGCTGGAAAAAAAGGCTATTAGATTTGGGACAATTGTCGTTTCATTTTGAGTAGTTTTTCATAATTTACAATATATAGATTGAAAGGAGGTAATTAATTATGTCTTTCCCAAATTTTCCTAATATAACTCCGTTTATATCAATCACTACAGAGCAGACAATTCCGTTACTTTTAACAAGCATTGCACTTGAAGAATTAGCCCTAGCTCATATTATGAACGCAGAAGCAGAAAAGCTTCAATTCGTTCTAGGAACTTTAGATACAGGAGTTACGTTTACTCCTGCAGAGGTTTCCATAGAGGATCTTCTTGATGTCAATACAAGTGTTCAAAGAACCCTTCGTGATGTGATCAAGAAGGAAATGCTGCTCGAATTCAAATTTGAAAACGTCCTTGACTTAATCACTGAAACTCAAGAAGAAGTAGAAGGAATATGTGAATGCCTTGGAGACTTTGTTGCTTCAAATGATACCTTTGAGCGTAGAGTTGGGGGAGTATTAGTAGAAACAGCTCAAGCTGATCTGGTAAGAAGCGGTACCAGTAACGGAAGAGTAAGAATATGCGGCCAAGGTGAAGGGGCAGCTCAATGTGATCCGACACAACAGGATCTTTTCGAACTTAACTTTCCAAATGTTAATCCTACCATTACATTTGTTGCTGATCAATACTTTTTAACTTCATCCGGAGCTTTGGGTACTTGTTGTGTTGTTAGGGATGCTGAAGGTGATATTATTGAGGAGAGATACACTATTTCAGGTATAGGAACAAGGAATGGAATAGGGAATACTCCATTTGTTTTAGAGTTATTTGATCGTGGCGGGAATGATGATGAAGTTAGACTTACTTTAAATGGAACGGAAGAATTTAGAGCCGAAGATCTTCCAAATGGTAATGTCATCGTTAATAATTGTCCTGACTTCGACCCTCCTGATTGTGTATAAATAGTTTAGTATTCTAATTTAGGAAGAAAATAGAAGAAAGTTCAGGTCAATATACCTGGGCTTTTTTAATAGAGTACATAATTTCTATATTTGCTTCATCATAAAAATAAGACCCCCAATTCATCATATTAAGGGATGAATTGAGGGTGAAGGGTTCCTTAAGGAAGAGGAGTGATAGCAATTAGGTCAAGAATATTTTCAAACTTGAATTCTAACAGCATTTCCTTCTTAATCACGTCACGAAGTGTTCTTTGAACACTAGCATTGACATCAAGAAGGTCCCCTAATGACACCTCTGCAGGAGTAAATGTAACTCCTGTTTCTAATGTTCCTAGAACGAATTGAAGCTTTTCTGCTTCAGCATTCATAATGTGAGCAAGTGCTAATTCCTCCAAAGCAATGGAAGCCAAAAGCAGTGGAATTGTCTGCTCAGTAGTTACCGAAATTAGTGGAGTAATATTCGGGATATTTGGAAATGACATTTCAATACCTCTCTTTCTTGTTGGAATAGTATATTATATACTCCACTTCACTATTAGAGAGGGCTAATGTAATATATTTAGAGATTATTTATTTTTATTTGTGCTCATGGATAGTATTTTGGTAATTAATGCTTTATCCTCATTATCCTCTGGTAATGCTGTAAAGACGTCTTGATGATTTTCCATTATTTTATGCAATGCTTCTACTGGCGAGATAAAAGTAGATGATAGACTAGAGGCCCGTGCATAACATTTTGCAGCTTCCTCAATTTTCCCTAATTTTTCTAAACAGCAACCTTTGTAGTATAAGGCTTGAAAGCTCCCAACTCCTTTTAAAGTAAGATGCTGTAAATTTTCTTCTCCCATTTCAAGGCAGAGATCAAATACCTCCAAAGCCTCTTTGAACAAGTCTTTAACCATTAAAATAATGCCTTTATAAAAATGGAGATCTACATAATCAGGATAGAGGGTAACAGCTCTCTCGATACCAGGCCATGCCCCTTCGATACTTCCTGAACTAATCAATATTGAATACTTTAATCGATATAAAAGAGATGGAGGAGTTTTGAGCTGTTTCAGAAATCCCATAATTGAACGATTGACATAATCAAATGCCTCATTATAGTTTTTTAGACGGTAATATTCACTCGCAATATGGTACTCAATCCAAGGGCTGTAGTCCTTTTGTTTGAGCTCGTCTTTTAGCATACCGATATTACGTTCAGATTTCTTTTTCTCTTTATTGACAGGATCCAAATATCCGTAATGATATACCTTAATAGGCACAGTTTTAATGGTGGGATCTTCGTTAAATTTTGCAATAATTTCATTGGCATTTAGCATCTCGTGAATTTTATTATTAAATTTAAAACCTTTGTGATTTTGAAAAAGGCGGGTATGGGCAATATCGAATGTTTTATTGGGATCAGGGCTGTCACCATAATAATTGATTAAATGAACAGATAGGAGCAGGTCATCGTATTTGAGCGCTTCACGTAGCTTCTTAGCGTCAGAAGTATCTACTACTTCGTCGGCATCTAACCACAAGATCCAATCCCCTGTTGCACGCTCCAAGCCATAATTACGTGCATCTGAAAAGCTCCCATTCCATTTAAATGTAAAGACCTGAGCACCGAATGATTTACAGATTTCAACCGTTCGATCAGTTGAGCCAGTATCGACAATAATCATCTCATCCACATAATCTTTTACACTTTTGAGGCAGCCATCAATAAAGTTTTCTTCATCCTTTACTATCATACATAGCGACAGTCGTCGGTCATTCATGGTATTTCCTCCCTTTTGACAGTAAATATTCATCTTCATCGTATGTTTAGATTAAGGTAAAAGTGAATGATTGGAACCTTATATAATCAAAAACCATATAATGAGTGAAGGAAACTAACAAACTCATACTTTAGGAGGATTATGTTGAAGAATGATATTGTGAAACTCAATTGGATAGGATCTCAATTTGCAGGACATAGTCTTTCGATTGTGAATCAACATATTTGCCAGTATCTTCAGCAAAATCAAGATATAAATCTTAGAAAAGAGATACCTGAAATAGAAAAGTTGCTTGATCCATATATCAAAAGTCAAAAAAAGTCATTTATCTCTTATTCTAATCCCGACTTGACGATCTCTCATCAGTGGCCGCCCCATTGGCCGCAACTTAAAAATGGAATTTCGGTATGTATGCAGCCCTGGGAATTTGGAGCTATCCCGAGAGAGTGGTATATTCCCATGAAGTATTGGGTAGATGAAATCTGGGTTTACAGTTTATACAATAAGGATAGCTATATCCGCTCAGGGATTTCTGAAAGTAACATTCATGTCATTCCACTTGGCGTCAATGAAAAATTATTTCATCCCAATGTCCAGCCACTAGCATTGGACTCATCTTCTTTTAAGTTTCTCTTCGTCGGCGGTACAATTGGCCGCAAGGGAATAGATACTTTACTACAAGCATATCTTAAAGAGTTTACTATAGATGATGATGTTTGCTTATTCATCAAAGATACTGGAACTCAATCTTTTTACAAAGGAATAACGCTGGAAAAAATGATCCATGAAGCAATGTCTGACCCGAATCATCCTCGTATTGTATATATGGATAGGCAGCTTTCCGAAATAGAGCTGGCCGGATTGTATAAAGCGTGTGATTGTTTGGTTCATCCCTACAGAGGAGAGGGGTTCGGGCTGCCTATTGCAGAGGCCATGGCATGTGGTACTCCAGTGATTGTGCCAGATAAAGGATCTTGTGTAGATTTTTGCAATGAGGAAACTGCGTTCTTTGTTCCATCGAAGGAGGTTACTCTACCGGACAAAAAAGTTGGAAATCTCGATACGGTCGATTTTCCATGGTGGCTGTCGATCGATCCTAACGAATTACAGAAGGTTATGCGATTGGCTTATGAGAATCAAACGTTAGTTATGGAGAAAGGACAGAAAGCGAGTCAACATATTTTGTCTTCTTTCACATGGGAAAAAAGCTCCCGGTATGTATTAGACAGGATAAAACATTTGGTTCATTTAAAAAAGGGGCCTATTCGAACCGATGAGGATATTATTAAGAAGGAACTAGAAAGAGCGAATCAGTTGTATGCTGAAAATCGTATTGAAGATGCATTAGGGGTCTATTTGAATATTTTGGCTGTATACCCAGAAACCCTTATGGCAAGATACAACACTGCTATTGTTTATATTGGAAAGGAAAACTATAGCCATGCGATCGAGCATCTTACTTACATTGCACACAACATGGAGAAACAAAGTAAAGATTTTCAAGAAAATATCCTTCGTATGATGAGATATTGTTTTATGAAAGAAGCTGATCCAAAATAAAACTATTTGAAAGCAAATTAAGCAAAGTGTCTGTGAAGATGACTTTGCTTTTTTATTTTCATGTATATTAAAAAATCCACATATGTAGTGGGATTAAAGCACATTCAAAGGAAGATATAAAGAATAAACTGAAGAGTAAATAGGTTATGCGACTTTTTTTGTTTCATTTCTATCGCAAAACTATATGCAAAATATATTATTAGAAAGGAGATTTATAGAATGTCTTTTCCAAATATCCCGAATATAACACCTTTGATTTCGGTTACTACTGGACAAACTATTCCATTGCTTTTAAGTTCGATTGCTTTGGAGGAATTAGCGCTAGCTCACATCATGAATGCTGAGGCAGAAAAGCTGCAATTTGTTCTGGGAACATTGGATGATACAGGAGTCACATTTTCTCCAGCGGAGGTTTCACTTGGGGATCTGCTTGATGTCAACACTATTGCTCAAAGAACTCTTCGTGATGTTATTAAAAAGGAAATGTTATTAGAGTTCAAGTTTGAAAATGTACTGGATCTAATAGGAGCTTCATGTTCTCCAACAACAGCTACATTTACTAATCCTCAATCGATTATTATCAATGGTGATACCCAAGGTCCAGCCTCACCATATCCATCACCTATTAATGTTACAGGGTTGAATGGAACTATCGCTAAGGTGACAGCAACATTAAACAACATGTCCCATACTTTCCCAGCTGATCTTGATATTCTGCTTGTTGGACCACAAGGGCAGAATGTTATGCTTATGTCAGATGCAGGAGGATTATCTGACATTGTCGGTGTCACGTTAACATTTGACGATGATGCGGCAACTCCAGTGCCAACCCCAATCCCATCTCCATTCGTCTCCAGTACGTTCCAGCCTACAAATATCGGAGCCGGAGATGTTCTCCCTGGGCCAGCACCAGGACCACCATATGGATCTGTATTAAGCGTATTCGATGGGACAAATCCAAACGGTACATGGAATCTTTTCGTTTTCGATGATGCTGGTGCAGACTCAGGCACTATTGCTGGTGGCTGGTCTTTAACGATTACTACTACTTGTCCATAGGCCATATTTTGAAACATAATTACAATTTAAAGAGACTAAAACCTAAAAAAACATGTTTAAAGTAGAACTAGAAAGGTTTCTAATTAAGAAGAAAAAGCTCAGATCTAAATGCATCTGAGCTTTTCAATGCTATAAAAATTTCTTAAACGTGGACATACTCAAAAGATTATATAACAGGTGCATAACCTTTCTACTATTATTCTTTTCAATAGGTTATTTATTGTTCTGTAGAAGAAACAAAACTAATTGTTATTTATAGTAATTTCAAAGAGTGATTGAGAGGATTACTTTCTATTCCTAAGGTATTATGGATTTTATTGCAGCAAGCCCTGCTATTTTTCTGCTAAAGCCAAAACAACCACTATAGTAGTATTGCTCAAGCCTAAGAGCCCTTTTAAAAAAAAGGGCTCTTTTTAGTATGAAAATCCGCATTACAATGGGACAAGTGTTGAGTTATGTAAACACTAGCTGAATAAAATAGTAAGGGATAGTAGGTTAATAGGTTATTGGCATGTTGCTTTTAACACAACTATTAAGACCTATGTTCAAGAAAAAATTTGAAAGGAGAAATTTATATGTCTTTTCCGAATATTCCTAATATTACTCCACTTATTTCTGTGACTACTGAGCAGACGGTTCCTCTGCTATTAGCTTCCATTGCTTTAGAGGAATTGGCGCTTGCTCACATCATGAACGCTGAGGCAGAAAAGCTCCAATTTGTTTTGGGAACATTAGATGATACTGGGGTCACATTTTCACCTGCGGAGGTTTCAGTAGGGGATCTGCTTGATGTCAACACCAGTGTTCGAAGAACTCTTAGGGACGTTATTAAAAAAGAAATGTTACTAGAGTTTAAATTTGAGAATGTACTTGATTTAATTGGAACATTACCATCTGAACCAGTACTTTTGGAGCAACAAACCTTTACCTTTACAGGAGAGATTCAAACAACTTCAGTCCCAACTGGTGCAACAATTGCAAGAATCCAGGCGATTGGTGCTCAAGGAGGAAATGGAAGTCAAGGTACAGTTGGCGGTTTAGGAGCTTCTGTGCAGGGTGAATTTGGGGTCACACCTGGAGAATCACTTGCAGTACTTGTTGGGGGTATGGGTGGTACAGTTTTTGGTGGAGGCGGTGGAGGCGGTTCCTTTGTATGGAGAGGGACAGTCCCTGCAGATTTAACTGCATCTACTTTACTGGTTGCTGCAGGCGGCGGCGGCGGTGCTGGTAGCAACTTTTTCGGTTTAGGTAATAACGGGGCAGACGCTTCAATTGCATTCATCACAACAATAGGTCCGGGAACACTTGCTAATCCTGCTGGTGGTACGGTTGGATCAAATGGTACAGGCGGCGGTGGAGGTACTCTTATTGCGTTCGGCGGCGGAGGCGGCGGCGCTGGGGTTTTCGCTAGTGGTAGCGCTAGTCTCGGCGGTGGAGCAGGTGGCCAAGCTATTAATTCTGGAGGTGCCGGAGGAGCAGGCGGTGATAATGGAGGACCTGGCGGTTTCGGCGGAGGCGGCGGAGGCGGCTTTGCAGGCGGCGGAGGCGGCGGCTACAGCGGCGGTGCTGGCGGTAGTGAGGTAGTCGAATTACAAGCTAGCGGAGGCGGAGGCGGCGGCTCTCGTAATAATGGAACAAACCAAAACAATTCAGCTGGAGTTGGTTTTGGAAATGGTCAAGTTATTATTAGCTTTTTCGGTTTTTAAGGAGAGTCAACAAGCTTATAAAAATCGAATTTAAATTTTTGGGTAAAAGGAGGAGAATATATGAGTTTTGAAGAAGCATTTAAATCACTGGTAAATTGGCTGGAATCTGGTTATGGCCGTCCATTAACAGAAGATGAAAAAACACATGTCTCTGAAATTTTTAAAAATTTAGAAGCATCTAATAAAGATTTTTCTGACCTAATGAACAAAGTACAAAAGTTAAAGGTAATACCTAGAAGCAAATAACCCTCCATTTAAGCAGGTCCGATTAAGATTCATTTACTGCTTTTAAGTTAATACAACCTTAATTGGAGAGGAGATTTTTTGAAACCAGGTTTAAAGTCGGGCAAAAAGGTTGTTCCAATTATTAGAAGGAAAAGCTCAGATCTAAATGCATCTGAGCTTTTCTATGCAACAAAAATTTCTTAAACGTGGACTTAAACTATTTTAAAATTTATTTGTATTTTTCAAAAATTAAGGAACTTAGGGAAATCACTATAACCGTTAAGGATTAACCGCATGGCAGTTTTTAATGAGTAGATTCATGATGAGGACGCCTTACTTATTACAATGGTATATCGTGCTTCATCAGAAAAGGAGATAAATCTCTGTTAAGGAGGTTGATTTTTAATGATTTTCTAAAGATTAGTTTCTGTTTAATGTTGATAGAGTATTTCTCCGAATTGTTCCTATTATCAAAATGGACGAAACCTATTCCCTATAATCCTTTTATAAACACTGATTATATTTAGAGCACTTTTAAAAAAGGGCTCTTTTTAGTATAAAAATCCGCATTACAATGGGACAAGCGTTGAGTTATGTAAACATTAGCAGAATAAAATAGTAAGGAATAGTAGGTTAAAACGTTATTGGCATGTTGCTTTTAACACATCTATTAAGACCTATGTTCAACTAAAAATTTGAAAGGAGATATTTATAATGGCTTTTCCGAATATTCCCAATATTACTCCGCTTATTTCTGTGACTACTGAGCAGACGGTTCCACTGCTTTTAGCTTCCATTGCTTTGGAAGAATTGGCTCTTGCCCATATCATGAACGCTGAGGCAGAAAAGCTTCAATTTGTTCTAGGCACATTAGAAACAGGAGTTACGTTTACTCCTGCTGAGGTGTCATTAGGGGACCTTCTTGATGTGAATGCTAGTGTTCGAAGAACTCTTCGTGACGTGATCAAGAAGGAAATGCTTTTAGAATTCAAATTTGACAACATTATGGATTTAATCGCTGTAACAGATGGAGGAGGAGTAGCTCCACTTGCTTGTGAGTGTGGTATTGCCTTACCTGGTATCGTAACGATTCCTGGTATAGCAGTTACTATTCCTATTATTAGCCCTCTCCCTATCACGGCTTCAGCCGCGCTGAATTTGAGCATTTGTCCTAATTGTCAAGCAAACGGTTCATTTTTCAATTTAACATTGAGTGCAGCCGTAGCTACTGCTATTTTAAATATTGGTGCAGCGAACATTACAAGTGTTACGTGTGACAATGGTGTTGTGACCATTACTGGTACCGCAACTTTAAGCCTTAATGGAATTTCGATACCTGTTGATTTTAATATTGTAATTGATAGTAATACTGGTACAGTTACTGTATCCTTAACCGACCCTATTACAGGAGTTATTGTACTGAGTGCACCGATCCTAGGAGTAGTAGGATTAGTTTTGACTGATTGTTAACCGCATTCAATCAGGAAGCTTTTAATAGACTAGAAGAGACAGCATTTTTTGCTGTCTTTTTATGTGGGAACAAGAATGAATGAACTAGGTAAAAAGATCAAACTGGAAAACCGGACTTTGAAGCGATGATAAGCTGGTTCCAATCAAAGCAAAACAAAATAGAAAATGGCACATTGAGTTACGTTGTATTTGATGTTAATAAATATAAAGAGAAGACTGTTACTCGGCTGCCCTTGATTGAAATGGGAGCTGCTGCTGGAGGAGAATATCACAGAGGTTAGTAGTTTAGTAGTTAAGGCGAAATACTTTAGAAGGTAATGGTTCGACTTACTTTGATTTGGTCCGGCAGTAGACCGCAACTTAAAAACGGAATTTCTGTTTGTATGCAGCCCTGGGAATTTGGGGCTATCACGCAGGGCAACTGATTAAAAAAGAGGAACAAATCCAATTATTATACAGTCTGGTGGAACAGAAGGTTTTTATGGACGGATTTCTAAGCAAGGTAATAAAAATCTTCGATTTATAGTGTATACAGTTGGAAAACTACTAGCTCAACATAATCAAGATTTACGACCATATTATGAAGGTTTGAAAGCGCGTGGATAGCATGCACGAAAGGCTTTTATAGCATTAGGAAATAAGTTTATAAAAATAGCCTTTTCGATGTTAAAGCACAGAAAATCGTTTGAATCTAAACAAAAGGGTTATTCCATACTTCAAGAAATTAAGAAAAAGCTTCAGCACACAAAAATGAATACTTATTTAAACATTGCTTTAGCCGGATAATTAATAAAAAATAATGAATCTCTCTTCTGGGGTCAAGGGAAAATCGACTCTAGTGCCGGAGGCTATGACCTCGAGTGACAGCATGATTTACCTTGTCCTGTAAGTGCGAATTGTACGTTAATATTGACCGGTTTGAACTAACCAGGTTGCATCTCTGCAGTATTGAAGCAAGGTAGATTTCTATTCAGATCCGAGAAGAAGAGATTCATTCATAGTGTTTTCTGTCAGTTGCTTATTGTGAATTTTTTACATTTGATTACATGAGGTGTATTTCCTATACTCAAAAATCAAAAATTCTTACTTGACATAGTACGCTGTCACTACCCGAAAAATCTTGTTTCATAAGAATGGTTCACGGAACAAATACCATGGTAAATAAATGGTTACGGATTTTTCTTAATGATATTTGGTCCAATTCCCAAAATTGGCTCATTTTCCATGAAGTACACTTATTAATCTAGTATATTCTTCGACAAAATCTAACAAACTTCGGTTAGTGACAGGCACCGAAGTTGCTATTTAGAAGATTAGGCCATATTCTAATGCAAAAAAGGGTGTCCAAAAGCGATTTGCTTTTGGGACACCCTTTTTTTATACCTTTATTTTTTCTATGCTACTTCCGATTCTTTAGAGTGAACTTTTTTCATAAAGTCATTTACATCGGCAGGTACTCTGCGATCAAGCTTTGAAACGATATAGACAGATAGGAATCCAATTGGCACTGTAATTAGTCCTGGTACATTGAACTGCAGGAACTCAGGAAGAGTCGTCTTAAAGAAAATCATGTACATCGAAGCTAGAAGGCCAGCAACAAGCCCGGCAATTGCTCCTTTCTCTGTCATTCCTCTCCACCAGATGCCTAAGATAAAGATAGGAGTAAACGTACTGGCAGCAACGGTGAATGCTAGTGCGACCAGATGGCCGATGGATGCTCCTTTTACCATGAGACCGAGAGCACCGTATAAAATACCAAGGATAATAATTGCTACTTTACCCGCGAGTACGCGCTCTTTCTCTGTGATGTTCTTACGGAAGAAAGTTGCATACAAGTCATGTGCTAAGGCGCCAGAGCTTGCGATGAATAATCCTGAAAGGTTCGAGAAGACGGCTGCAAATGCTCCTGCGATAACAAGTCCAAGCAGCCATTCTCCACCTAATGCCTGTGCAGTAGATGGAACAACCATATTGTTTCCGCCCGCAATAAGGTCCTTCATAACAGCTGAATCTACATTGCCGCTTAGAAAAATAGAGCGGCCGACTACTCCAAGGTACACAGCGAATAAAAAGAACACGCTTGCAATACCAATTGCCATAAGAGCGGACTTACGCGCTGCTTTTGCACTTGGATTTGTATAGAAGCGAAGCAGGATGTGAGGAAGTCCAATCGTACCGAGTGAAAGTCCGATTGTCATTGATATTGTTTGCCAGAAAGATGGGAAGTAGTTTCCTGTACCGGTCCAAACAGAACCATCAAATGGTATATCTTTTCCGTCAACCGAAAACGCTGAAGTACCGGTAATGCTACCTTTAAATTCATTAATAGCTGCTAGAATCTCCTGATAATGAAGTCCGCCATAGATGGCTGCGCCAACCATGAGGAGAAAGGCGCCAAGACGAATCCATAATTCGAGCGCTTGGTTAAGAGTAGTACCCTTCATTCCACCGATACCAACATAAAAAATCATAACCGAACAGGTAAAGATAATTCCAAATTCATAGCTTGTACCAAAGAACATGCTTAAAATTTGTGCGGCACCCAATAACTGAGGAGCTGCATAGAAACCTGAAATTGCAAGTACTACAGCGACAGCAGCGAGGCGGGCACGTTTGCTGTGAAAACGATAGGCCAAAAAGTCTGCTACTGTATAGGCTCCGAACCGGCGCAGTGGACCTGCGACGAACATAGCAAGAAGAGTCAGACCAATTGAGAAGCAAAAGGCATAGTAAGCGCCATCATAACCAAGCTGATAGGTTAGACCGGCAATACCAAGAAAGGTTGCAGCACTTAAATAATCTCCGCCAATGGCTGAACCGTTTGTAAACCAGCCGAAGCTTCGTCCGCCAACGAAATAATCAGATGCAGTCGCACTTCTTTTTGATAAATAGGTGATATAAACAATCGTTCCCATGAGGAGGATTGTTAAAAGCATTTTAGGTTCAAATAACATGGCCATCAAATAATTCTCCTTTCTTCAGGGGAGCCAGAATTTTTTTGATAGTTTTTTAAACGTTTTTCATAAAGAGCAGTGTGAACGTAAGCAATGATAAAAGCCATTGCCATTGCAACAACACTGGTCAAAAACCAACTATATGTCATGCCGCCCCACATACGGGAAAACATAAAATCACCTGCGTACCAATTCAATATCGGAATTGCGAGAATAAAAATATAGTAGAAGACCGTAAGTTTAAGACCTGTACTAAATTCACCTTTCATGATTTTCCTCGTTTCGGGATCGAGCGGCTTTAATTCGCTAACATCGATTGTATCTGCTGCAACATAGTTGTACTCGGTATACTCTCCAGCCATATGTTACTCCTCCTTAATATTATTTAGGCTTTTGCCGTGTTCTAGTACCCCTTCCTTAGCCCGGCAATGATACTATAAAATTGATTTTACGTCATAAAATGGACATATACCTTACAATAAATTATCAGAAATGTACAAATATTTACCATAGTCTAATTTTTGTACTATAATTTGTATAGGAATATAACTTTAAATGCCACTTTTTAGAAAGGGGGGAGAATATCGAATGTATTCAATAAGTCTAGCAGTGGAAGATGAACTGGAATATGAAAAGCTGGCAGACTGGGTTAAAGAAGAATTTATGGGAAGTTGTTTACTGGCAGAACCTGAGTTGAATCAACATGATGTACATATAGCTGTTATCGAAGTGAAAAAATGGCATGATTGGGTTAAAATTCACCGATTCCGCAAACGTAATAAAGAATGCAGGATTATTCCCTTACTAGACCCAACCTTATTGTATACTTCACCGCTTGCCATTGAGTTCAAGCTAGAGTACTTACTAGTGAAATCCGTGAAAAAACATATATTTCTTCGTACATTGAAACGAGCTATTAGTGAGCTGTCAATGACGAATACTAAATCAATTGATTATGATGAATTCTTTTATCAGATTCATCAGGAACAAAAAACGGAGCGGAACACGTTACCATTTCAAGAGGCATTTTTGCGCAGGCTGCTTGCTGGCGATAAAACAACGGAAGAGGAATTAATTGAATCTCGTTTTTTTCTTCCAGGTGAGGCGATGCCGAATGTGGTTTGTTTTATTCAGGGATTTGTCCGAAGCCCTGGCAGCAGAGAACAGGAAGGCTGGGCACCGAGGGAGATTCAGGTTTTTTTTAGAAACCGCTTTCAAGGTTATCAGCTTACTTTTCTACCCTACCGAAAACATTTACTTATGCTCATCAAGGTGCCTCCCGAGTACGGTTCCTTAATACACTGGAAAGAAGGGGAGAATAGAATCCTTGATACTATTCAAGCTTTGGAAAAAGAGTTTGGCATTTATCTATATATAGGTGTAGGCTCCATCTACCGTGAACCGCTCCTCTTGCACCATTCCTATCGTGAAGCATGCAAGGCTAGACGCACCACGCCGTATGACAGGCCATCACTGCGTTATTTTGAAGAAATTACAAAGGATGTTCAGATTCAGAAATGTACAGACTATATTGCTCGGTATTGTATCGAGGATCTTTCGTTAAAACGGGTAGCCGATCAAATTAATCTGAGTGTTCCGTACTTTAGTCGGATATTTAAACAAGAAACAGGACGTAATTTTGTTGAATATGTCACCTTTGTCCGTTTACAGCGTGCAGTGTGGCTTTTGCGTCATACGAATCATACGATTGAGTGGATCGCTGAAGAACTAGGTTTCAATACACCAAATTATTTTAGTGGTACCTTTAAAAAGTATGTTGGCCTTTCTCCAAGAGAATACAGAGCGACAGAAGAAATTATCTTTGTTTAAAAAAGGCAAAGCATCTGCACAAATTGTGTTGGTGCTATTTTTTTATGTTGCGTGTGAAAAAAGATTATGCTACTATATGTGTAACCGGTTACACATAAGGAGTGAATCGATGGCTACCATACGTGATGTCGCAAAAAAAGCTGGAGTATCTGTGGCTACCGTTTCAAGAGTATTAAACAATAAAGGTTATGCACATGAAGATACTAGGAAGCTAGTAAACGAGGCAATTAAAGCATTAAACTACAAACCAAATGAAGTGGCAAGATCTCTTTATATGAAAAAATCAAGATTAATTGGATTATTGCTTCCGGATATTCGAAATCCCTTCTTTCCTGAGCTAGCTCGTGGAGTAGAGGATGAAATGCAAGCGCAAGGCATCCACTTGATTATCGGAAATGCTGATGAAAAACCTGAAAAAGAAATAGATTATATACAGACTTTTAAACAAAATAATGTAATAGGTGTTATTTCTGCAACAAATCAAGCTGAAACAAGTCTTTACGAAGACTTATCTTTTCCTGTTGTTTTTCTTGATCGGACAACTAATAGTCATCCTTCAGTTTATTCAGATGGATTAGATGGGGGGAAAAAGGCAGCACAAGAAATAATCAAAAGGGGAAGTAAGCGAATTGCTTTACTCCGAGGACCTATTGAACTAAGGACAGCGCAAGACAGATTCAAAGGTGCAGTGGATGAATTATGCAATGCTAATGTAGACTTTCAGGTGATTACGTCATCGTTTAGTTTTCACGATGCAGAAAAAATGGCCAAAACATTATTTGAGAAATTTCCTGAAACGGATGGGATCATTGCCAGCAATGATCTAAGTGCGGCAGCCATACTACATGAAGCACTAAGAATTGGAAGATCAATTCCTGATGATTTGCAAATTATAGGATATGATGATATACCGCTTAGCAAGCTGCTGTTCCCGCCACTTTCTACCATTAGACAGCCGGCCTATGATATGGGAAGAGAATCAGCAAAGTTATTGATGAAAATTATTAATAAAGAACCGTTAGAGCAAAAGAATATTCAAATGCCTGTTACATTTATTGAAAGGCAAACGACAAGAAAGGTTGAGAAGAAAAATGGTTAAAATGACGATTATTGGTAGTTCTTCTATGGATTTGGTTGTAACCGCTTCAAAGCGGCCGAATAAAGGGGAAACGATTCTCGGGGAGAGCTTTAAGACAGTCCCTGGCGGCAAAGGAGCTAACCAGGCTGTCGCAGCTGCCAGGCTAGGTGCTGAAGTGTATATGGTAGGATGTGTAGGTGACGATGGGTTTGGGGAGGAAATAGTTAACAATTTCACAGCTAATGGAGTTGTTACAACCTATGTGGAACCGGTTACACATTTAGAGACAGGAACAGCACATATTACCCTGGCAGAGGGTGATAACAGCATTATTGTGGTTAAAGGTGCTAATAATTATGTCACACCTGAATTTGTTGAAAAAGCACTGGATGTAATACGAGAATCAGATATTGTACTAATTCAGCAAGAGATTCCTGAGGAAACAGTGGAATTTGTAACCGAAATTTGCTTTCTGAATAATGTGCCCTTATTACTAAATCCGGCACCAGCAAGACACATTAGTAAAACTGTGATTGAAAAGGCAGCTTATATTACACCAAATGAATGGGAAGCTTCTGTTCTTTTTGAGAACAAGGATATCCATGATGCTTTAAAAGAGTATCCAAATAAATTATTGGTGACTGAAGGTAAAAACGGAGTCCGCTATTATGATGGTGAAAATGAGGTGCTTGTCCCGGCTTATGTGGTTGAGACTGTCGATACAACTGGTGCAGGTGATACATTTAATGCCGCATTTGCTGTTGCGGTAGCAGAGGGTAAAAGCATAAAAGATAGCATTCGTTTTGCTAATCGGGCTGCATCATTGTCTGTAACAAAATTTGGCGCACAGGGTGGAATGCCGACAAGAGAAGAAGTAGAAGGGAATTTATAAAAATGAAACGTTATGGAATTTTAAACAGTCATATTTCCAAGGTGTTAGCTGATCTTGGTCATATGGATTATATTGTGATAGCGGATGCTGGTTTGCCCATTCCTGATGGAGTTAAAAAAATCGATTTAGCACTTAAAACAGGAATGCCTTCATTTATAGATGTAGTGAATGCGGTTGATGAGGATATGGTTATCGAAAAAGTGATGATTGCCTCTGAGATAGAAGAAAGAAATCCCGAACATGCCAACTATTTAAAAGGTAAATTCGCTGATAAGGAAATAGAACATGTTTCCCATGAGGAGTTTAAACAATTAACAAAACATGCTAAAGCAGTCATTCGTACAGGTGAAATTACACCATATGCAAACTGTATTTTACAATCTGGAGTATTTTTCTAAAAGATGAGGTGATAAACATGCGTATTACGATGGAAAACATCTATAAAGCATTTGGAACCAATCAAGTTTTAACAGGTGTTGATTTTGATTTATTAGATGGGGAAGTACATGCCCTAATGGGGGAAAATGGTGCAGGGAAATCAACAATGATGAACGTTCTTACAGGACTGCATGCGGGTGATTCAGGGGTCATTAAAATTGATGGGAAAGAGACCTATTTTAAGAACCCAAAAGAAGCGGAGCAAAGTGGAATCACTTTTATTCATCAGGAATTAAATATTTGGCCTGATATGACGGTTCTAGATAACTTATTCATTGGCAAGGAATTAAAGAATACATTTGGCCTTTTAAAAATAAATGAAATGAAATCGCTGGCAAAAAAACAGTTCGATAGATTAGCTGTATCTATTCCGTTAGATAAAGAGGCGGGAAGCTGTTCTGTTGGGGAGCAGCAAATGATTGAGATTGCGAAAGCATTAATGACTGAAGCAAAAGTGATTATCATGGATGAACCTACAGCTGCATTGACAGAAAGGGAAATCAGCAAACTTTTTGATGTTATTTCTTCATTGAAAAAAGAAGGAGTATCGATTGTATATATTTCTCATCGGATGGAGGAGATTTTCTCCATTTGTGACAGGATTACAATAATGCGTGATGGGAAAACCGTTGACACGAAGGCGATTCCGGAAACAAATTTTGATGAGGTTGTCAGGAAGATGGTTGGAAGGGAATTAACCGACCGTTTTCCTAAACGAAATCCTAACCCGGCTGAAACCGTTCTTGAAGTAAAGGGTTTAACAAAAAAAGGGCATTTTGAAGATGTGAATTTTTCTGTTCGTGCAGGGGAAATAGTCGGGGTTTCAGGCTTGATGGGAGCCGGAAGAACAGAAATTATGAGGGCAATTTTTGGCCTGGATGGAATTGATGGCGGTGAAATTTGGTTGAAAGGTAAGAAGGTAACAATCAAAACACCGGAACAAGCTGTCAAGGCAGGAATCGGATTCATTACAGAAGATCGGAAAGATGAGGGATTAATCTTAGATTTCTCTATAAGAGATAATATGGTTCTGCCAACCCTCTATAGCTTCGCTCCAAAAGGGATTATCAATGAAAAAAGTGAGACAGACTTTGTTAATATGCTCATCAAACGCTTGACAGTTAAAACGGAATCCCCAGATATTGCCGTAGGAAAGCTATCAGGAGGAAATCAGCAAAAAGTGGTCATTGCCAAGTGGGTTGGGATAGGGCCGAAATTACTAATTTTAGATGAACCAACTAGAGGAGTAGATGTTGGAGCGAAGAGAGAAATTTATCAACTAATGAATGAATTAACTGATCGGGGTGTAGCTATCATCATGGTATCTTCAGAATTACCTGAGGTCCTTGGAATGAGTGATCGAATCCTCGTCGTTCATGAAGGAAAAATAAAAGGTGAATTATTGAAAGAAGATGCGACCCAAGAAAAAATTATGACATTGGCAACAGGAGGTCAGTAGGATGAATTCTATTAATGCAGGTACAAAACCTAATAAGACAAATATGATGAATGCCATCACCCAAAAGTTAGGACCGTTACTTGGTTTAATTATCTTAGTTGTGATTGTATCGATATTAAATCCAAGTTTTCTTGAACCTTTAAATATATTAAATTTATTAAGGCAAGTGGCGATTAATGCACTTATTGCGTTTGGTATGACTTTTGTTATTTTAACAGGCGGAATTGATTTATCTGTCGGAGCTATTCTTGCATTATCCAGTGCATTGACAGCAGGAATGATGGTATCAGGAATAGACCCGATCCTTGCGATATTAATTGGATGTATTCTAGGCGGCTTGATGGGAACGGTAAACGGATTATTGATTACCAAGGGGAAAATGGCACCGTTTATCGCGACTCTAGCAACAATGACAATCTTCAGAGGACTAACACTTGTTTATACTGGTGGAAACCCTATTACTGGTCTTGGTGATAATTACCTGTTTCAGTTATTTGGCCGTGGTTATTTTCTAGGAATACCTGTACCAGCGATTACGATGATTGTTACATTTGTTGTCTTATTCATTATTCTTCATAAAACTCCATTCGGCCGTAAAACATATGCGATTGGTGGAAATGAAAAAGCAGCATTAATTTCAGGGATAAAAGTTCCGAATGTAAAAATCATGATTTATAGTCTTTCAGGTATGCTTGCAGCGCTGGCCGGTGCAATCTTAACATCTCGTTTAAATTCAGCCCAGCCTACTGCGGGTACTTCCTATGAGCTTGATGCAATTGCTGCCGTAGTATTAGGAGGGACAAGCTTATCAGGGGGAAAAGGAAGAATTTTTGGAACATTGATCGGTGCTTTAATTATTGGAACCTTAAATAACGGTTTAAATCTTCTTGGAGTATCATCCTTTTATCAAATGGTGGTTAAGGGGATTGTTATCTTAATTGCAGTATTACTTGACCGTAAAAAGTAGCATAAGGAGAGATCACGATGAAAAAATTAGTAGCTATATGTCTATCACTAACACTTTTGCTCCTAAGTGCTTGTTCCATGCAACCGCCTGGGTGGGCAAAACCAGATAAAAAAGAAAGTTTAGAAGATATTAAAATTGGCTTATCTGTTTCTACATTAAATAACCCATTTTTCGTTTCTTTAAGGGATGGAGTGGTGAAAGAAGTAGAAGCATTGGGTATGGAAGTTATTATTGTAGATGCACAAAATGACTCTGCGAAACAAGTGAATGACGTGGAGGATTTAATTCAGCAGGGTGTAGATGCTCTGCTCATTAATCCAACTGATTCTGCGGCTATTTCAACGGCTGTCCAATCAGCGAATAATATTGGTATACCGGTAGTTACGTTGGACCGTTCAGCAGATAAAGGGAAGGTAGAAGCATTAGTGGCTTCAGATAATATAAAAGGCGGGGAAATGGCCGCAAATTATATGATCGAAAAGCTTGGAGAAAAAACACAAGTTATTGAATTAGAG
The DNA here is from genome assembly GCF_055502545.1 of Bacillus sp. CZDM1. Lineage (NCBI taxonomy): Bacteria > Bacillati > Bacillota > Bacilli > Caryophanales > Bacillaceae > Bacillus > Bacillus sp. CZDM1. Next base: position 185,197 of record NZ_JBUESO010000009.1, read on the forward strand.
GGAGTTCCAGGGGCATCGGCCACACGTGAAAGGGGTAAGGGATTTCATAACGTAGCAGATCGGAAATTGAACGTAACGGCTAAACAAGCAGCTGATTTTGATCGTACGAAGGGATTAACCGTTATGGAAAATCTTCTGCAGGCAAATCCTGATATTAAAGCTGTATTTGCTCATAATGATGAAATGGCTTTGGGGGCTATCGAGGCAATTAATAGCTCTGGTAAGGAAGTAATGGTCATTGGATTTGATGGGAATGACGATGCCATAAATGCGATTAAATCAGGAAATATGGAAGCAACAGTTGCCCAACAGCCAGAGTTAATTGGTAAGCTTGCTGTAGACGCTGCAAGAGACGTTTTGCAGGGTAAAAGCGTAGAGAAAATCATAGCAGCTCCACTAAAATTAGTAACAAAAGAATAGATAATTAGGAGTGCCTGTCACCCCCTCGCAATATGTCGGTAAATTTTCGACAAAATGGGGGAGTGACGGGCATTTTATATTTAGAAATGGAAACAGGTTGTATTCAGGAATGGGACTTTTTGATTAAAAAAAGTGAAAAATGTTGTTTAATGGAAGAAAAAGCAGGATTTTAATTTTTAAAAATGAATATATATAACAAGTAGTATCTCCAGTTTTTCTAAGTTGTTTTGACAGTTTAACTAAAAAACATACGATTATGAAACGGTAATAGGAAAACCAATCGATTCTTTATAACAGGAAGACCTTTCCTTAACTCATTAAATGCAGACAGAGAAGGATCGGAATAAGTTTATTCATCCAGCCCAATCCATTTATGAAAGAAGGTATGCCGTATGAACGAAAATTTTTTTGCTGACTATAAAAATTTTATTGTTGCACCGGTCGATGAAAAGCTAAATGGTAAAGAATCATATGATCCAAAAAGTTACTCTTCACATTATATCATGACACTGTCTATTTTTAATTCACGTATAACGAATTGGAAAGATGCTAGTAAATATGATATAGATATTGACAAAAGTATTAAAACGGTTCTGAAGGAATTTAATATAAAGCACCATGAAAAGTACCATCTTCAATTACTTGAATTAGATAGGTTTAAAAACTATTTTGTATTGGCACTTTCCTCAAAAGCAAAATTTGAAACAAAGGAGGAAAATGACAGGATATCTTTTATTGTTGATAGAATGCTAACGAACCCTTTTTATGTTGGACAAGGGTGGTTCAACTTAATTGGTGAAAAAGGAAGAATTGCACGAAAGCTCTTTTGTTGTTCCTTCATGAAATATGTAATAGAGAACAAAGATCATTTGAAAATAGACAAAAAATTAGGAAACATCAGTGAATTCACTCCTAAAAATGATGAGATTAAGCTTGTAAAAAATCTCTGAAAAAAATAACTGCTACATAGGAATTTATAAGCGTTATCAATGAAAAGAATGGCAGAAGGAAAGGCGGAATTTAATCTGCCTTTCTTTTTTTGCTCTAATATTACCAATGTGTCAGATTATTCTACATTAAATTACAATTTAATTACAAAATCGACTGTATTATTGTTTTTAGTCCTTTTGGAATATACACTAGGAATATATTAGAAGTTTTAATAAATGATAGTTTCCAAGAGGAGATTTAATAATGATAAAAAAGTTTATTAAATATATGGTCGCTACTACAGTGCTCGCTACAACCATTCAAGCTACACCTGCATTTGCAAATCCAGAAGTACCAGTGACAAATGGACAGATTGATGCTGTTAACAAAAATATTGATGACCTTGAAACAAAGTTTCAACAATTAGATAACGAAATCTCTTTATCTATGGAGAGAAGTCAAATACTAAATGAAAAAATTGTCACACAACAAGGTAAAATTGAAGAGACAGAGATTGAAATTAAAAAAGCTGACGAGGATTTATTAAACCATAAAGAGGTTTATTCAGAAAGATTAAAGAGCATTCAGGTAAAAGGAAATCAGTCAGTCGTTACTTACGCAGAACTTTTATTTTCAGCTGGCAGCGTCTCTGAGTTTTTTAATCGTTTTACTGCTATTTCTAAAATAATTGAAAATGATAATGAATTACTTGAAGGTTTAAGAGTAAAGGAAGTAACGTTAAAAGAGGCTAAGGAACAATTACAAAATCATATTAACCAATTAGAAAAGAGTAAAGTAGAATTAGCTAAAGAACAAAAACAGATTGAAGAAAACAAAATAAAAATTTCACAAGATTTAGAAGCTGCAAAAGGTGAATTAGAGAATTTAAGGGCCCAACAAGAGGCGCAACTGGCTGCTCAGCAAGCAGCATTACAAGAAACTGCTTCAGAAACTCAACCACAACCACAATCTCAAGCGCAAGTTTCAGTAAATACGCAATCAACAGCACCATCTGTCGCTGCATCCAATGTGACAAATTCTGCAACAGCAAATAGTGTTATTGCTAACGCTAAACAGTATTTGGGCGTTCCTTACGTTTGGGGTGGATCAACGCCAAGCGGGTTTGATTGTTCAGGATTTACATCATATGTGTTTCGTTCCGTTGGCATTAGTCTTCCAAGAACTTCTCGTGCACAGCAAAATGTTGGAACCAGAATTTCTCTAAGTCAGGTACAGCCTGGAGATTTAGTTTTCAGAGGTTCCCCTGCCTATCATGTTGGAATTTATATTGGAGGAGGACAATATATTCATGCTCCTCAAACAGGTGATGTAGTGAAAATCGCTCCATTTAACCCGTCTAAATTTTCTAGTGCTTCTAGAGTTTTACATTAATGACGGCAATTTTATTGAAGTATTAAAAGAAGGCAACTAACCTAAATGGTAGTTGCCTTTTAGTATGCTTTTTTACCATTAAATTTGTCATTGTCACTTGATATAAATATAAAGAGATATTGATTATCTATCTTTTAAATTTGAGGGATGTTAAAATCTAATTGTTGGATAATAAATGTGAGGAGCTGTTTTTTAAATGGAACACATTTCCAAGCAATTCTCCCATTAAGAGGAAAAATCCTTAATGTTGAGAAGGCACGTTTAGACAGGATTCTATCTAATAACGAGGTTCGTTCCATGATAACGGCAATTGGAACAGGTATTGGAGAAGATTTTGATATTGCAAAAGCTAGATATCATAAAATAGTCATTATATCATTTGAATGTTGCTGCTTCCGTCTATGGAAACCATGAATTTGATCATGGTTCACAGAATGCCAAGGATCTTCAGGAACAAGCAAAGTTCCCGATTTTGGCTGCTAACATCTTTTATAAAGATAGTGGCAAGCCTTTTTGTGATCCCTATAAAATTATTGAGGTAAATGGGATCAAAATTGGTATAATTGGAATTCTTGGTAAACGGGCAGCTGAGCAAACCATTTTTCGAGAGAATTTTGAGGATATCGAATTCAGGGAACAAATTCCAGTTATCCAAAAATATGTCGACGAAATTGAGCCTAAAGTGGATTTAGTGGTCGTTTTAGGACATGAAGGGCAGGCAGCAAAACAAGGACTGAAAGTCGATACTGTCAATGTTGAAGAAAAATTCGCAACCGATGTGGAAGTGGCGAATAAGGTAAAAGGAATTGACGTATTAATTTTTGGACATGCTCACTTACCTATTGAAACACCGTATGTAGCCCAGGAAACAGGGACACTTCTTGTTTCCACACGCGGTTTGGGAGTTGAAGTAGGCTACCTGAATCTGAATATTGAGGATGGTAAGGTAGTCAAACATACTGGCCATTTGGAACACATTTATGATGGTAAAATCAAACTAGATACAAAGGTTGCTGAGCGAGTTGATTATTGGAACAATGAAATCGCTCAAATTACTGGGGAGGAAATAGGTTCTACTCCAAACATGATCACAAGAACCTATAATGATGATTCTGCATTAGGGAACCTAACCGCAGACGCCATGCGCTTTGCGACAAAAGCAGATATTGCTTTTCAGCATCCGGGCGGACTCCGTGCAGACATTGATAAAGGTGATATCACGGTTGGAGATGTGGTTTCAGTCCTGCCATTTCCAAATAACGTCTATACGATGAAATTAAAAGGAAAAGACCTGCTCACGGTACTGGAGCAGAGTGCTGAAATGGAATACGGTATTCTCTCACCATCTGGAATTTCGATGACCATTGATGCTTCCAAACCTGCTGGGTCCCGCGTCTTAGAAGCAAAACATAATGGGGCCGTCATTGACCCAGACGCTGCCTATACAGTAGCAGTTGACGCTTTTATCGCCCTAGGCGGGGATGACTTTACCGGATTTATAAATGGAACTGATTTAAAAAGTGCGGATATGACAGCAAGTGAAGCTGTCATCACCTATTTCAAAGAGTCAGAAAAGGTGAACTTGGAGCAGGAAGACAGGGTTATGATCAAACAATAGGTCCTAAAAACAGACAAGTGAATAAAAGTTGTTTAAGTTTAAGGATGAAATATTAGAGGATGAAATATTAGAAGATTTCATCCTTTATTTTGATATCTGAAAATCAACTAACTTCAGGGTGAGCCTTGTACGTGAGTTGTATTTAATTCGCATTACTAAATAATATGCTATAATGGATACTGTTTTAATCTAAATAAGTTCATCAATGTCCAGACAGAAAGGTAAGGTTCATCAATATAATGATAAAGAATAATAAAGCATTCCTTAGTTTATTTTTAGTATCTGTTTTATGGGGATGTAATTATCCCATTAGTGCTTATTTGCTTCAAGGCTTTTCCCCTGTCTTTTTGTCAACCGTACGCATTTGTTTCACATCGCTCTTTCTACTCATAGTTGCAATGGTCCATAAAGGAATTAGACGACCAACTTGTTCCGAATGGAAACTACTATTTGGTGCTGGAATCTTTGGTACTTTGATTAATCAAACCTTCTATTTTACAGGACTTCACCATACAACACCTGCAAATGCCTCCCTAATTATTGCTTTGGCCCCGATCGCCACAATTTTTTTAGAACGTATTATTTTTAAAGTGAAATTTACCATAAAAAAATCAACTGGTGCCCTAATCAGTTTAATAGGTGTTTTTTCGATTATTGGCGTTGCAGGTGGATCAATTGGGATTTCATGGGGCGATTTAAATATTGTAGTAGCGATGCTCTGTTTGTCTATTAGTCTCTTATTTATTCGAGCGTTGTCAAAAACAATGAACACTTATATCATTACCATTTATGCGACAGTTCTTGGGAGTGTATTAATGATTCCTGCAGCCGGTGTTGAAGGAATGGTAAGTGGAACTGTTATAAGTCATTCCGTGATTATGTGGGTTTTATTGATATCTGCCGGTATTCTTGCACAAGGAATTGCTGGATTTTGGTGGAATAGAGGTGTCTCCGAGGTTGGTGCCGGAACAGCATCCATCTTAATGAACATTCAACCTTTTGTCGCCATTCTTGCTTCCCATTTTATTTTAGGAGATCCCATTCTAGTCAGCCAAATTCTTGGTGGAATCTTAGTTTTACTTGGAGTGTTTATTGCAAATATGCCATCAGGTAAAACTGAATTGGTTTTAGAACCAAATAAAAGTTTATAGGAAACAAGGTTTGGCTTACCATAAGTGCTTCGATTTACAAAAAAATTATTAATGGATTTGTGATGGGCATACTTTAATATGATTAAAGGTTAAACTAGTAAGAAAGATAAAAGTAGAAAAGGGGATACGATGACAAAGGAAAAAGCAGAAACAGGATGGAATTTTGATAATAGTTATGCTCGGTTGCCTCAAACATTCTTTTCCAGCCAGAATCCAACTCCTGCACGTTCACCAGAGTTAGCTATTTTTAATGAGCCATTGGCAAAATCTCTTGGGTTGGACATACAATCCTTGCAAAGTGATGATGGTGCAGCTATATTTGCGGGAAACAAAATACCCGAAGGTGCTTCTTCGCTTGCTCAAGCATATGCGGGACATCAATTTGGACACTTTACAATGTTAGGTGACGGCAGAGCGGTGCTTCTTGGAGAACAGATAACACCCACGGGTGAGCGATTTGATATCCAGCTTAAGGGTTCAGGAAGAACGCCCTACTCCCGCGGCGGCGATGGCAGGGCGGCACTTGGACCAATGCTGCGTGAATATATTATCTCGGAAGCCATGCATGGTTTAGGTATACCCACCACAGGCAGTTTAGCAGTGGTAACAACCGGTGAAGAAATTGCACGTGAATCTTATTTGCCTGGTGCTATTTTAACCCGAGTAGGTGCTAGTCATCTTCGTGTTGGTACCTTCCAATATGCGGCAAGATGGGGAAGCGAAGATGAGCTGCGTGAGTTGGCAGACTATGCAATAAAACGCCATTATCCTGAAATTGAAAATGATGAGAACCGTTATCTCTCGTTTCTTCAGGAAGTGATTAAACGTCAAGCGATGCTGATAGCAAAATGGCAGCTGGCAGGTTTTATTCACGGGGTAATGAATACCGACAACATGACGATTAGTGGCGAAACCATTGATTATGGACCTTGTGCCTTTATGGATACCTATGATCCAGCTACTGTGTTCAGTTCTATTGACCGAGAAGGCCGCTATGCCTATGGGAATCAACCGAATATTGGTGTCTGGAATCTAGCAAGGTTAGCTGAAGCTCTCTTACCGCTGCTACATGAGGATCAGGAAGAGGCAGTTACGCTCGCACAAGATAAGCTTTCCGACTTTGCTCAGGTTTTTGAAACGAATTGGCTTGAGGGAATGAGAGCCAAATTAGGATTATTTAATGAGGAGGAACAAGATAAGTCCCTTATTAAAGATCTGCTAGATATGATGCAGAAGCACCGTGCTGACTATACTAACACATTTAGAGCTCTAACTTTGGATAAATCAGAAGAAACCACCCTACATGAAACGACAGGATTCACTCAGTGGCTTGAACGGTGGCAGGCAAGACGAGGCAGGCAGCCGGAATCAAAGGAAGCTTCCATCCAGTTAATGAGGAACAGTAATCCTTCGGTGATACCTCGGAACCACCGTGTAGAGGAAGCGCTGGAAGCAGCGAATAATGGAGATTATACTGTGATTGAGAGGCTTCTTGAGGTCCTATCTAATCCATATGCGTACTCTCCAGAACAGATAGAATATACTGCTCTGCCAGCGCCATCACCTCGTCCTTATCGAACCTTCTGCGGAACTTGAGAATACTAAATTACAAAGCAAAAGCCTTTCTAGCCGAAAGGCGCATTACGATACGAGTAACAGAATTTAATTTTCCCTCAGATGTAAGGTCTGGGGGAATTTTTTAATTTAATTTGCAGTTTAATAGTTATAATGCTAATGCTTACGTGTATTATTAATATACATACAAAAGTGAACGTGAAGTTGAGGTAATGTTTAATGATTAAGACGTTATTAATAAATGAAGATAAGTGCTATGCAAGTGCTGAGCAAAAGGCAAATGAGTATTTTCAATCACTTTACCAGCAAGTTAAGAAAAAAGACTATATTCCTACGCTAACAAGAGATATACAATCCTGGAAGCACAACCATATTCATCATCATTCATTATTCTCTTTTTTTTCTCGTGGTAAAAGTAAAGCAGACCCCCGAGATTATCACAATTATATTAAATATTTGGATTACACTGGCAAACTAGACCATTACCTCGATCGTAGCATATCTTATATTTTTATGCGTGATTTGGGTAAAGCACTGGATGCAAAAGAGACGCAGGTTAGAATTAAGAGTATTGTTAACAGTTTAAAAAACAATCTTACGCAGCCAAGGGAACATCGTGAAAATAAGCATGAAATTTTCTCTATGGCCTGGTTATACAGGTGGGCCCAGCAGGAATCTATTGAATCTGCGATTATCTGGATGATAAATAAACTTAAGACTGTATCCAATCACCTTCCAGAGGGGATGGATGCTAATCATGCCCAGCGAAAACTTATCAAAATTATAGCTGGAGTTGTGATGCATGAGATTGAGGAGATGGGTGATAAAACTTCCACTGAAGAACGTACTCGCAGACTTGATAGAGCCATAAGGATAGGTTATGCCTATGGTTTGACCTATCCTTATATTGATGACCTTCTCGATTCAAAAGTCTTATCCGAAAAAGAGAAAAAACAATACTCTAACTTGATTCGTAGCACCCTTACCACAGGAGCAGTGCCGAAACTCCGTGGGGAGTGGGACGATAAGAACATAGCTTTGATTACGTTCATTCATTCGGAGCTTCGAGAGGGATTTGAATATATTAAGGCACAACAGCAGCCAGAGACGATTAAATCATTTTTCGAACAATCATATGTATTTTTTCATTCACAGGAAGTGGATCGTGAGAAGAATTTGTCTTATGGAAATTACACAAATGAAGAGCTTTATATTCCGGTTATCCTAAAATCTTCTTCATCACGATTGATCGTTCGCTCTGTTATTAATGCTGCTGAAGATGAGGGATTCGACAATCGAACCTTCTTTTATGGCATTTACAACCAGCTGGCAGATGACTTTGCTGATATGTTTGATGATTTGCAGAATGGTGCCGTAACACCCTATACCTATTATCTGAAATACCACGATAAAAGGGCTGATCTTATTAACCCATTTGAATTATACTGGAGTGTCATTTCTAATTTAATTCATCGTGTCTATCACTCGGATAAAAAGGCATGTGAAGTAATTTTAGATCGAGCAATAAACGGGTTAAAGAGATTTAAAGAACGAATGGGCGTAAAAAAATACAATGAAGTGATGGAACTTTTTTCTTCCGGAAATTCAAAATTCAATACCATTATTCAAAAGATGGCAGCTAAAGCAGACGACGTGGATTTCTTCGATAAACTCTTGCGTGACCATATGATAATCAATTTGAAAAATGAGAGAAAAGAGCAAGAAGAATTCTTAGATTTAATCGAAAATGTACGCAGCCAGATCAATCATCTTTTACCAATCCCTAAAGATGATACTTTGAATGGTCCAATTGTTGAGGCTGCAAACTATAGCCTAGAGGGTGATGGAAAGCGATTAAGGCCTATTATTACTTGGATCATGGGCATTAAGGAATACGGATTAAATCAGCCGGCAATTGTACCGCTAATAAAATCATTGGAATACATGCATACTGCCTCACTGATTTTTGATGATCTGCCTTCACAGGATAATGCTGCTATCCGCAGGGGACGTCCAACTCTCCATATGGTGTACGATAGTGCCATAGCTGAATTAACAGGCCTCTATCTAACACAGAAGGCAATAGAGGAACAAGCATCACTTGAACAGTTCAATTCGAAAACCGTGCTTAGCTTGATACAATATTCTTCTAGATTGACTGAAGCAATGTGTAAAGGGCAGGCAATTGATTTGAATTCCAAAGGGAAAGTATTAACAGTAGAAGACTTAAATACTATGTGCTTCTATAAAACTGGACTTGGTTTCGAGGCTTCCCTAATCATGCCTGCCATTCTTGCAGAAGCGAAAGAATCCGAGTTAGCAGCCTTGAAAAAGTTCGCCTATCATGTTGGCATTGCCTTTCAAATAAAGGATGACTTGCTGGATGTGGAGGGTAATTTGGACTTACTTGGAAAAGACGTTGGAAAAGATGTGGAGAATAATAATTCGACTTTTGTATCAATCTTAGGTTCTGATGGTGCCAAAAAAGTGATGTGGGAACACTATTGTGATGCGGTGGAAACCTTGCAGGAGGTTCCGAGAAATACCACCTTTCTAAAGCATTTGTTGAATTATATTGTGCACCGGGATCATTAAGATTTTATTCAGAAGAAAGGTAACAACCCAACGGTTGTTGCCTATTTTTTATTTTAGCTTTGTTAAATTTTATTGTTGATTATTAGTACAACGGTATAAAAGGTCGATGAAAGACATATCAGGAGAGTTCCCATTGAGATTAGTCCTTCAACGGGTCTTCGTGAGAAAAATCAACATCTTTCTTTAACAAAGCTTCATTTAAAACTGTGTTTACCTTCTTACTAACCAACATTAAAAATTAAAGCAACCATTGAATAAAATTAATGAATATTTTTACTTTTTGTAATACAATAAATTCCTGCGAGGGGGAATATTATGAATTTATTAAAAACGACAGTAGAGCATTTTAAACCATATTGGAGAAAGCTTTTGCTTGCCCTGTTTTTTTCTTTAGTAGGTGGAGCATTTACGATTTTGCCTCCTATATTGGCAGGAAAATTAGTGGACGAAGTAATTGGGGCAAGAGAGACGACCTTTTTACTATGGATTGTCGCTGGTGTTCTAGTCGCTTTCTTAGGAAAATCACTGTTTGAAACCTTGCAGGAATATGTACAAGTGAAAATCGGCTTAGATGTGATTACCGACATGCAGATTCGAGCTTTCAAAAAGCTGCACCGTACACCAATGTCGTTTTTTACAACCACACCAAGAGGTGATATGTTATACCGTCTAACGCATGATGTGGAGTCCATTCAAAACTTAAATAATACGGTGGTGCCGCGTATTTTACAGCAGGTTATTGGTGCGATTGCCGCATTTTCTGCGGTATTTGTTTTGTATTGGCCAGCAGCTATCGTGATGTTTGTTGTTTTTGCTATTTATATTTTTCCTTCGTTTAAATTAGGAAAAATTATGAGAAAAATGAGTGCCACGCAGAGAGATATGAGTGCAGATATGTATCAACATTTACAGGAAAGTATTGAAAGTATTCGATTAGTCAGGACTTTTCAGACACAAAAGGCTGAGGTAGAAACACAGCAAAAGAAATTGTCTGATTGGAAAAACTTCTCCATTCGTGCAGCTTTGATTGGAAAAGTTAACTGGCGCTTAGGAAATTTGTTCAATATTGCAACTCCTGGTGTTGTAATGTTAATTGGTGGATTTTCGATTTGGGAAGGAAATATAACCATTGGAACCCTCGTTGCTTGTCTTAGCTTTATTCCAATCATGTTTTTACCTGTCCGCTCATTAGCTGAAAATGCGCTAACCATTCAGCAGGCGATACCTGCTTTGCAAAGAATCTATGAATATTTCGATTTACCCGAAGAGCATGAGGAGACTCTTCCGTCCTTCGGAGAGGTAGAAGGACGGATAGACTTAGAAAATATCTGGTTTACTTATCCAAACAGTGATAAAAAAATCCTAAAAGGCGTTTCGCTCTCCATGGAACAAGGGAACCACATTGGGATTGTTGGTACAAGCGGAGGCGGAAAGAGTACACTCATTCAAATTCTACTAGGATTATATGAACCAGATAAAGGGGCAGTCCTTATAGATGGGAAGAACCTTTTCTCCTATAATCGAAACAGCTTTAGACAGCAGGTAGGAGTTGTTTCTCAAGAAACCTTTCTGCTAAACAGCTCGCTTCGCAATAATCTTTTATATGGCAAAAAAGAAGCGACGCAAGAAGAATTAGATAAAGCAGTAGAAGCTGCTGGATTGAAGGAATTAATAGAATCCTTGGAAAATAAGTATGAAACCGTGGTCGGTGAACGCGGCTTGAAGCTCTCTGGCGGCCAGCGACAACGTGTAGCGTTAGCAAGGGCTATTTTACGCCAACCACCTGTTTTAATTTTTGATGAAGCGACTTCATCCTTAGATGGGGAAACAGAGGAAAAGGTTCAAGAGTCACTTGAACAACTAATTCCAGGAAGAACCACCATTACGATTGCCCATCGATTAGTTACGGTTAGGAACGCTGATAAAATCCTCCTCTTAGACCAAGGCATGGTGGCGGAACAAGGGACACATGAAGAACTGCTTGCATTAAGGGGGCTGTATTACGAATTATATAAAGCCCAATATAGCGAGTTAGAAAAGGAGATGATTGGATGAATGGAAACACCGTCTCCCAACCAAAACAGAATCGTGATGGCCGCAGAGTGCTGGCTTTCTTAAGGCCCTATAAAAAGTGGGTCATTGCCGACTCAATTGTTATTGCGATTAGCCAGGTTTTTTCAGCATTAATACCAACGTTAGCGCTTAGCTGGTTAATTGATACGATTATTCCGAATGAAAACCACTCTTGGCTGTGGGGGTTAATGTGGTTATTAATCTTTTCGGCCATCTTTGATTTAGTCATGATGGTCATTGATGAATATTTTTGTCACCAGACAGCTAAGACGGTAACCAATTGGCAAAAGCTGCGTCTGTTTAGTCATCTACAGGTGCTTCCTTATTCCTTTTACCATAACAATTCATTTGGGGAACTACTGGCAAGAGTTTCGGATGACCCAGATACTCTCCACAATTTCCTTGCCTGGGAAGGTTCAACTTTTATGGCAAGTGTCCAGGGGGTTATCATTTATAGTCTGGTGCTGCTTTGGATACATCCTTATTTAATGATTACCAGTGTGGTTCTAGGTATTATCTTTTATTGGACCTCTAATTATGTGGGAGCAAGGACTAGAGCTGCCTCCGCGGATGCAAGACAGGAAGCTTCCCGATATCTTGAAAGACTGAGAGAATCGGTTACGGGAATCCATTTATCGCGGGTTATGGGTGTTTCTGAAAATGAGGTTGAAAGTGTCATTGCTATCAGGAACTCCTTCGTTAAGCATTCCATTAAGGAACTAAAGGCAAGAATGCAATCGGTAGTGGTCATTGCCAGCTATAATGGGTTTGCATTAGGAGTTGTCTACTTAATTAGTACTTTATTAATTTGGAATGACACTTTAACAAGTGGACAAATGCTTACCGCGGGCGGATTAGTCACGATTGCGGCCAACGAAATGCAAAAGCTGCTACGTAACTGGCTATCGGTGAGAAGAACGGGACCCGCGCTAGATCGTTCAGATATTCTCCTTTCGCATCAGCCAGCGGAAGCAGAAATAAAGGAAGGCATTCGTGGTGAAAGGGCAAGCGGCAGTATTAGACTGAAAGAGGTAACGTTTGCCTACCCAGAAAAAGAAGAAAATGTCTTATCAGGTGTTACGTTTGATATTCAAGCGGGTGAAAAAGTAGCCTTGGTTGGGCCAAGTGGTTCAGGTAAATCTACCATTGTTGATTTACTATTTAGATTATATGAAATGAATAATGGTCAGATTGAAGTAGATGGCAGAAACATTACCGAATGGGATACAGCATGGCTGCGGTCACAAATAGCGATTGTAACGCAGGATGTTCAATTACGAAGCGGTTCACTGGCGGATAATCTAAGAATCGGAAAGGCAGATGCTACGGACGAGGAATTACTAATGGCCTTGCAGGATAGCGGACTGGAAGAACTGGTCGAAAGCCTGCCAGAGGGCTTGAATACAAAGGTCGGGGAACGAGGAAGCCTTCTTTCTGGAGGACAGAAGCAACGATTATCGCTGGCTAGAGCAATCATTAAAGACGCACCAATCCTCATTCTTGATGAAGCAAGTTCAGCGCTCGATCCGATTACAGAAACAAAGATAAATGAGTCTGTTTTGAAAACCGGTAAGAAACAAACCATCCTCATTATCTCTCACCGTCTTTCTACAGTACTATCAGCAGATAAGATTATTGTTCTTGAAAATGGATCAATTGTCGAACAAGGTGGACACGCGGAGTTGCTGGAAAATAACAATGGTGTCTATGCAAGATTGTTTGGAAGAGAAGCGGAAATTGGGGAAGAAACCATTAACACCCCTGCATAATAATCCTATATTAAAAAAGGCAGCCCTGTGAAATTTTGGGAGCTGCCTTTTTTTTTAGGTAGTTTTTAAATACTTTTTAAATCTTGAGAGATACTATTTTTGAATTGGCTGTGTTAAAGCAGAATGTTGATTTTACTGTGTATAGAAAATAAGCGGAGAATTTCCGTTTAAATTGGGAAATAGTCATTTTTACCTTCATAATAAGCGGAGATTTCCGCTTATGGTATCCAAATCATTGGATTTTGTCATATTTAAAGCAGGTAACCGGAATATTTCCGCTTATATCGGCTTCTTAAGGTTCCTTTATATACAATAGCCGGAAATTCTCCGCTTATGAATGATCAACCCTACACGAAAATCAACATTGAATCATAACACAGCCTTTGAATGAATTAAGGAGGTGCACATATGCCAAAGGCGAAACAATACGTTGACCAAAGTATGTCATCGGTACAAAATACGGTAGATACATTACAGCAAGCACTAAGTACCACTGAAAAGCCAGATAACAAAAACAAGATTCAACAAGCAATCCATTCCCTTCAGTCTGTTCAGGAACAATTATCAGGATATCAAGATTAATAAGAAGAATACCTGACATTCGAAGGTCAGGTATTCTTTTTGTACTAATATTTAGGCTTCATCCATAATTTTGATAAATCTACATACCCAAAATGCTTAATCTCGACGTTCATCAAATTAATGGAAAATGGTATTTGCCGCTTAGAATAATAGAGTGGAACGCAAAGGGAATTTTCAATTAAATACTTTTCTATTTTCAAATGCTGACCAATCCATTGTTCAAAGGGTAATTCATCATAGGCTTGAATACATTTCTGTAGATAAGAATCACTTTGTGTTAATTTTCGAAGTGGGGATAGGTTATTTTTAATAAAATTAAAATAAGAAAAACTTTGGTTTAACTCAAAAATTTCTCCATGAATAAATATATCTGCCTCTGCTTTTAGATGATCATGGTACAGGGCATCATGAAACGATACTTCTTCTATCTCTGTATGTATTCCACCATGTTCGAGGATGGATTTTAACCAAAAGGATACATCCTTTGCATATCCTGTGTACTTCATTCTTAATGGCTTTGAAAGTGAGGGCTTTGCAATTTTTGGCATCGAATAAGGCTTTGAATAACCAATTAAACATCCAGAGTTGTTTTCTGAAATACGTGAATCTAAAGTAGAAATTAGTGAGCGATTTTCGTCTATCAGCATATGGATGTAATCACGTACTTCTTTTCTAGCGATATCCGATTGGCGATATGGATTCATCACCACAATACCGAAGCCAGAATCACTTTCAACTTCGAACGTGCCTACCTCTCTTGATTCATGTGCACCATAATAAACATTTCCAAACTCTCTCGAAACCTGAATGAATTCAACACTATCCAATAGTGGACGCTCCCGATAATAGTGTTTAAATGCATGTAGTACAGTTTTCTCTTCAGAATTTTCCCCCATATAGAAACTACCGGTTCCGATGACCTGGCCGTTGGATTCTTTATAAATACTAGCAGTCATCATACTTAGGAGCGGTAAAATATATGGACAACCATTAGGAAACTCAAGCTCAACAACGAGTGAAGCTGGAGAGGTTATTTTTGTAACTGGTTTCCAAAGTTCAGCATATATGATATCTTTTTGCATTCGAATAAAAGATCGGACGACGTCCTCTGCTCTTAGAATGGAACCATCATGAAAGGCTACATCTTTTCTTAAGTACAATGTCAACTTCGTTTTCGTTAATTCCCAGCTATGGGCTAGCTCAGGGGTTATTGAATTATCTTCCTCCAATGCTGCTACTCGGTTATATATGTTTGCTACTAGATTTGCGCTATGTACATCTGCAGCCTTTATTGGGTGATACGTTAGGAAACGGTAAAATCGAGGAATAATGAGTCGGTCCTTCCCCTCTTGATGAAACCCAAACTTGGATTGAAATTTAGTCATCAATCGCTGTTTTGTTTCAGTCGACCAGTTAAACAATAACAATTTACTTACTTGTTCAATCGAATAGCTATCCAATTTGGATATGAACTGTTTTTCATAAGCAGATTCTACATCCTTCTTCCATTGCAATTTCGAATCGTTTCCTCTTCCTCGACCAGCCTGAAACGTTAGCCAGCCTTCTTCTTGCCACTGACTCAGTTTGCGACGGGTTTGCTTTGCGCTTAGATTTAGAATCTCAGCCAGATCTTGTACTTTGACTTCCCCCGTAGAGGATGAATTCCATATTGTTAATAAATAATGGTCCATGTTTTCATTCCTTTAAAAGTAGACATTTTTTTGAAAATTGGTCATTTTTAAACTGTTACGTCTAGTTTACTATAAGAATTATGAAAGGTGTTGATAAATATGGCTTGGAAAGACTATCCCCAAAACATTAAAGTAAGATTGATAACGTCGTTTTTTAACCGAACGATTGCCAGCTCTGTAATGCCGTTTATGGCGCTATTCTTTGCGCAGCATAAGGGTGCGGTATGGGCAGGTATTTTCTTAGCAATCACGGTCATCATAGGCTTTTTTATAAACTTTATCGGCGGCTATATTTCTGACCGCTTCCCTCGGAAAAAAATAATCATCTTATCGTCAATGTCCAGTGCGCTAATGTTTGCGCTAATGACGGTAAGCATATTGCCTGACGAAAAATGGATTGTATTATTTGCGATCAGTTATATCATTTTCACAATCACCAGCAGTCTCGGCCGTCCTGCTGTACACGCGATCATCATTGACTCGACAACACCCGAAAATCGAAAGAGTGTATATGCCCTCGATTATTGGCTGGTTAATTTAGCAATGGCTATCGGAGCTGCATTAGGCGGACTTTTATATGTGAATCATCAATTAGAGCTTTTTATCACATTAACGATTGTGTCCACTAGCTTACCGGTTGCCTATGGCATCTGGCTACAAGATACACGTGTGAAGCTGCTTGAGAAAAAACATGAAAACATTTTTGTAGATCTTTTCCAGAACTACAAAGTTGCATTTCAGGATAAACCATTTGTCATGGCTGTGGCAGGGTCGATGTTTATCTTTGCAGCAGAATTTTCTTTAAATAGTTACATAGGTGTTCGATTGGCGGAAGAATTTAAGTCTGTGTTTGTAGGCGATTTTGAGGTTGCTGGCGTAAGGATGCTTAGTTTTCTAAATATCGAAAATATGCTGATGGTCGTGGCCCTAACCTTCTTTGTTACGAAAATGACGGATAAATTTCCGCCTCGGAAGATGCTGCTGCTAGGACTCCTGCTCTATAGTGCAGGTTATACCATTGTAACATCGGCGAATATCTGGTATGTCTTAATATTATTTAATGCTATTGCAACAATTGGCGAGCTTATTTATTCACCAATTGCTAATGCTGAAAAGGCAAATATGATGCCGGAGGATAAACGCGGTTCCTATTCTGCTTTTTCTAATTTGGGTTTTAGCGGTGCAGATTTAATCGCTCGTGGTGCCATCGTATTGGGCGCATTTTTAGTACCGACGATGATGTCTGTTTTCCTTGGAATGATATTAATGGTGGGGACATTCCTTCTTTATAGTGGACTTTTTGTAGTCAATAAAATCAGAGTTCAAAAAAATATGTCAATGTAATTTAGGGGGCTATGGGTTGCGAAAAGTCGAGATACGAAGACCTAGAATAGAGGACATAGTGGAACTGAAGCGATTTTTTAGGATTGTCATTACCGATACCTTTCGAAGAGAAGGACTAGCGGGGTTAATTGACGATATCGAAGCTGAGATTGATAGTAAGAAAAAATATTTGCAATTGGATTTGGATAGCAATGGCGAGAAAAGGTATTTTTTAATAGCTTTAGCTGAAAACAAAATTATCGGCACAATAGAATATGGTCCTGCTAGTAAACTGATTCATGACTGTACCAATGGAAAACTGGGGAATTTTGTTGAAGTAGGAACGGTATTTGTGCTCCCTGATTATCAAAGACAGGGCATAGGAAATAGGCTGCTGGCTGAAATGCTTCATACTTTACAGACCCGGGGAATCGTAGAATTCTGTCTCGACAGCGGCTATAAGAATGCCATAACCATCTGGAAAAAGAAATTCGGCGAACCTGATTATTTACTAAAGGATCATTGGGGGCAAGGGCAGGACCATATGATTTGGAAAATATCAACGAGTGGAGTCTATTCTTAAAGGAATAGGCTCCTTTATTATTATTATTATTTTTCTTACTATTGTATTCGATAATATTATAGTGTTATAATGTGGTAGTATGATAATATGGTAACGCACTAAAGTGAAATTAATTTAAATAAAAGGGGTAAATTTAAATGAAAAAATTAGCAACTATGTTTCTTATATTAACTGCAGTACTTGTTATTTTTACGGGTTGCTCAAAATCATCAAGTAAAGAGGAAGATAAGCTTGTCATCGGAATTGATGATAAATTTGCGCCAATGGGGTTCCGCGATGAGGATAACAATATTGTCGGTTTTGATATCGATTACGCTAAAGCAGCAGCAGAGAAAATGGGAACAGAAGTTACATTCCAGCCAATTGATTGGAAAACAAAGGAAGCAGAGCTGAGCAGCGGACGAATTGACCTAATCTGGAATGGATACACGATTACGGACGAACGGAAAGAGAAAGTCCTTTTCACAAAACCATATCTGAAAAATGCACAGGTAATTGTTACCCTTTCTGATTCAGAGGTTTCTAAACTAGATGATTTAGAAGGGAAAGTAGTTGGTTTGCAGTCACTTTCTTCAGCTTCCGATGCTTTGAATGGATCACCTATTAAAGAAAAGGTTAAGACAGTAACGGAATTTGCTGACAATGTACAGGCTTTAACAGATTTAAAAAATGGACGCTTGGACGCAGTGGTTATTGACGAAATCGTCATCAATTACTATATGACGAAAGAGAAGGAAACCTTTAAGGTACTTGATGAATCACTTGCTCCTGAAGAATATGGTATTGGTGTTAAAAAAGGCAATGAGGAATTACTTGAAAATCTCCAAAAGGCACTTGATGAAATGAATGAAGATGGAACAGCTGCAGAAATCTCAAAAGAGTGGTTTGGAGAAGATAAAGTACTAAAGTAATATGAAAATAAGATAAAACAGGATTTCCTTGGGGAACCCTGTTTTGTTTTTGGAGGAGTTTTTATGACGTTAGACTATTTCACGTCCATTTTGGTACCAATGCTTGAAGGTGCCCAGATGACTGTTTTATTATTTATTATTGCGATTATCGTCTCAATTCCGCTAGGTTTCCTGCTGACTCTTGCTGTTAAAAGCAGCTTAAAGCCTTTATCATTTCTAGCTCAGGGCTATATTTATATCATGAGAGGAACCCCTCTATTACTGCAATTATTATTGATCTGCTTCGGTCTGCCAATGCTGCCAGTGGTCGGAGAATATTTAGTTTTAGATAGATTTGTTGCTGCTTGTTTAGGGTTCGTATTAAATTACGCAGCTTACTTTGCAGAAATATTCCGTGGCGGTCTTTTGGCCATTGATAAAGGACAATATGAGGCATCAAAGGTTCTTGGTTTAAGTAAATGGCAGACAACAACAAGAATCATTTTACCACAAATGTTTCGGGTAACACTCCCTGCGATTGCGAATGAATCCGTGACCCTCGTTAAGGATACCGCACTGCTCTATGCAGTTGCCGTGCCAGAGTTGCTTCATTATGCTCAGACAGCTGTGAACCGTGACTTTACGATTGTCCCATTTTTCGTTGCTGGTTTGATTTATCTCATAATGACGCTGTTTTTAACTTTTGTATTTAAAGGTATTGAAAGAAGATACAAATTTGAATAAGAAGGATTGGTAAATGTGGCTATCATTGAAGTATCCAACCTGAAAAAGTCATTTGGGAAGGTGGATGTACTAAAGCAAATAACATTTGACGTGAACAAAAATGATGTTGTAGCGATTATCGGTCCTTCTGGGTCGGGGAAAAGCACGCTGCTTCGGAGTTTAGTTCACTTAGAGGAAATAAATGCAGGAAGCATTAAGATTTCTGGTGACACTTTTGTTAAGGATGGAGTCTACGCAAAACCGCAGGATATCAAAAAGATTACCGCGAAAATGGGTATGGTCTTCCAGCATTTTAATCTATTCCCACACCTGACGGTTAAGGGGAATCTAGAAATGCCTCCAAAATTGGTAAAGAACGAGCCGGTTGCATCCATTCAGCAAAGAAGCACGGAGCTGTTAAGGAAAACTGGTCTGACAGAAAGAGCGGATGCCTATCCAGCAAGTCTTTCAGGCGGTCAAAAACAAAGGGTGGCAATTGCGAGAGCACTGATGATGAATCCTGAAATCCTACTATTTGACGAACCTACTTCAGCTTTAGATCCTGAATTGACGGGAGAGGTTCTTGAAGTCATGAAGGCATTAGCACAGGAGCAGATGACAATGATTGTTGTGACACATGAAATGGGCTTTGCCAGGGAAGTGGCAAACCGGGTAATTTTCATGGACAACGGCGAAATTATTGAAACTGGGCACCCTTCGGAATTGTTTACAAATCCTCAGAACGAACGGACAAAAGCCTTCTTAAGCAGAAGCTTGAAATAAGGAAAAAGGATACAGCCATGAAAAGGCTGTATCCTTCTTTGTGTGTAAAATTAACTTCCATATTCTCCGGTATCGTGGCTTATCTGCCAGTGGATCCCGAATTTATCCGTTACTTGTCCATAAAGTTTAGCCCAGAAGGTTTCTTGGAGCTCCATCGTAACCTTTCCACCTTCTTTTAGTTGATCATACCAAGTCTGGATATCATCTGAATTTTTGCTGACTAAAGCCATTGTTATATTATTGCCTTCAATAAATGGTGAACCAGGGAAGTTATCAGAAAACATGACAGTGCTTCCATCAATGTTAAGTCGTGTATGCATAACCCAATCTTTTACTTCCTCTGGCATTTGATAATCAGGATGTTGCGGTTGTTCTCCAAAGGTCATGATATTCGGTGTTTCAGTCTTAAAAACCTTCGCATAAAATTCTACTGCTTCACGGGTGTTACCATTAAAAACAAGGTAAGCATTTACTGGCATTCTACTTCACTCCTCTTATTGGGCTATGTACAAAATCTATTCTATCCGTTTAATTCTAGCTTAGACGACTTTCTCCTTCTTTTTATTAATAAAATAAATTCCTTTAGGAAATGGTTATCAAGTGTCGAAGATCCAGCTGCCATCAAGGGTGGCTTTTCTTAATTTGTCTCAAAATTATATCAGACTTTCACGCTATTACAGTGAAAAAATTTTTTTAAGTTATTCTATAGGACTTAAGTTGGTTGACAATGGTAATCATTATCAATTACGATAAAACTCGAGTTAGGTGTTGATAACGATTATCATTATCAACTGAATGAATGGTATTTAACAACAAAATGTCTGGTAAAGGATGAGTTGAAATGAACACGATACATACCAAAAGTACGAGAATTAAACAAAATGAGGTATTGGATGAAGAAGAATCAAAAACTTTAGCTTACATTAACGAAGATCCTGAATTGGAAGAATTGTACTTAATGAATGTTCAGGAAGGTAGAAGAGGTATCTCACAACGGTTATTTCAGGCACTCATACGAGAAAAACTAATCGAAGAAGAGAGAGTTTCATGGCTGGAAGGCGCTAGAACAAGTATCTGTATTAAGCTCCCCAGTGGAAAAACGCTGCAGGCTGTCGTCAAAAAGAGGCATTCACTTGGAAGATTTGATCTAGAAGGGGATGTAATGGAGTATCGTCAAGAGCATTCTAGAGTCATTATACATCCAGCCGAACTTCTAGTGTTGGTAAGGCAAGAAGGATTGTTAAAAGATGCAGAGGAAAAGCAGTTTCACCGATTTAAAATGGAGATTCAAAACGGAGTGGCTAATCTAACCTTAGCATTGGCAGGTGCTGCTCGAAGAAAACGAGAGTTAGTTACGATAGCTAAATTAGAACGTATACAGACTTCCTTAGAATGGGTGCTAAAACAGAGTAAGGACAACAAGAACTTTAGTCCACTCGCTTTTTTTGAACAATGGGTCGTTGAAGGTCATCCCCTGCATCCTGGAGCAAAGACGAAGTTTGGTCTTGGGGTAGCAGATGTCATTCGGTATTCACCAGAATGGGGTGCCACACCAGATGTAGCTTTTATAGCAGTTGACAAAGAATATTGCCAAACCACATCCATCGATGAACACACTGTGACAACACGTCTAAACCAAGAGTATGAGGGCTTACAATCATTTGTTGGAAAAACATTACACAAGCAAGGATTAGACCCTAACCAGTTCGAATTGATTCCTGTTCATCCTTGGCAGTTTGATCATACTTTATACACCATGTACAAAGAAGAGATCGAACAAAAAAGAATTGTTCCTATTTCAGATTTTCGTATTCCAACACAGTCATTGGTCTCTTTTCGCTCGTTAGCCCCCATCCAAAACCGAGGGCAGAGAAAGCATCATCTAAAAACAGCGGTAAATTTACAAACCACCAGTGCTATACGTACCGTTTCACCCAATTCTGTGGAAAATGGGCCCATTCTTTCAAAAATAGTAGCCAGTATTCAAGAAAAAGAGAAGAATTTTGGCGGAAGCTTTGTTGTACTTCAAGAACGAGCAGGTATCTATTTTCGACCAATAAATCCAGCATTGTCGGAAGAGGATCGATGGACACTACAAGCAAATTTGGCGTCCATCCTGCGGGAGAATCCTGAGAACCATGTTAAAAACGAAGAGGAAATTCCCATGGTTGCTGCGGCGCTTCTAGCGGATTCACCGATTAGCGGCAAGCTTATTGCTGTTGAACTAATAGAGGAACTTGCTGGCCATCATGGTTTGTCTGATCTAGCAGAGGCGGCAGCTTTATTTATCCTAAGATATGCTCAAGCATCGATACCAGGCTTTTTAACTTTGATGGTGCGTTATGGAATTAGTTTAGAGGGTCATATGCAGAATAGTGTTTCTGTTTTTCGAAATGGTGAGTTAGTACGTATTCTTATAAGGGACTTCGGTGGAGTTCGAATTTTACCAGAAAGATTAAAGAAACAAGGATTTCAAGCAGAGTTTTATCCGGGTTCTTCAACAGTGACGGAAAAGGTAGACCAACTGCGGAATATTATTTTGTATTCCGTCATGCAGAACCATTTTGCCGAATTGATTACATGCATCGTCCGTGCCCTGGGAATCAATGAGGAGAACCTTTGGAAACCGGTGCATGCAGTATGTAAAGCTATTTTTGAAGATCTGAAGAAAGACCCTTACATTGGAGAACAGGCTAAAGCAGATGAGCAGGCTTTTTTCCACCCTATGATTTCTTTAAAGGCCCTAACAACTATGAGACTAAGAGGAGACATTACTGCCTATTCGTTTATGAAAGTTCCCAATCCTATGATGGAATCGAAAGGAGAGATTCAGTGATGAGCGCAAGTTCAACTCAACTTCTGGAGTACGATGTTTTGCGTACGGCATTTATGAATTTCAGACAAGGAAAAATGCTGCAGGATGAATTGAAAATTCTTAATTTTCTCCAAAACAATTATCCTGATATGGTCCCTGCATATGAATTATCTCTCACAAGAGGGCGTCTAGGGATTTTGCGCCGGTTAGCAGGAGCCATGTTGCGTGAAGATATCATGGGACTTCATTCAAGTTCGCATGATCTGTACATTATTGATTCCATTTATGCACTAAATGTTCCAGCCATAGATGAGTATTGGCAGATGATGATTCAAACACTCCATACATATGGCTTAGAAAGTGGTGAAATCTACAAACTATATCCTCTTTGTGAGAGAGAATGTCTTGTTATTCCTGTAAGTCGAACCTATGCATTTAATCGGGTAGAAGTAGATGGTATTATTTTGCATATCTCTAAAGATGGAGTGAGAACAATAGAACACGCAGTTGAGCTGCTTCACTTGATGCGCCGAAAGGAAGAGTTTGAACAAAGCGCTTGGGTAAAACTGGCTTTAGAATTAGTAAACGGAAGTGCTAATTTAGCACTTTCATATGCCTATTGGGAACAGATGAAAAAAGAACTTCAACAAAAAGCAGATGAACATGGAATCACAACTACAATCGATTGGGTACTGTCACAAAAACTGCAAGATCATAAATTTGATTCAAGTTTGTTTTTTGAACAATTATCCGTTGAAGGGCATAATCTTCATCCAGGAACCAAAACAAAAATAGGCATGGAACCAGAAGATGTGTTTCGTTACGCTCCAGAATATAATGG
This sequence comes from Bacillus sp. CZDM1, assembly GCF_055502545.1. Taxonomy (NCBI): domain Bacteria; kingdom Bacillati; phylum Bacillota; class Bacilli; order Caryophanales; family Bacillaceae; genus Bacillus; species Bacillus sp. CZDM1. The sequence continues at coordinate 208,951 of NZ_JBUESO010000009.1, forward strand.
TGTAGCTGATATTCAGTTTGTCGGAATACGGAAGGATTATGCGGAGTGGGGCGTTATAGAGGAAAATGAAGAGGATGCGAATGCTCTTCTCTTTAAAGAGTATCCAGAATTACCAAAGGTAGTTGAACAAGAATATTCAGAACAAGGTCTTTGTGTTAACGATTATGTGTTGGTCCCTGTGCATCCATGGCAGCTGGAAAAGGCGATACTAGAAATTTACCACCAAGAAATCAAGAAACAGATCGTTGTACCTATAAGAGGTATGAGGGTACCATGCGGTTCAACATCCTCTTTTAGAACGGTAGTACCTCTTGCGAATGGGGAGGAGCCTAAACATGCGATTAAAGTAGCCGTCAACAGCCAAATGACTTCTACTGTGCGTACCATATCCGCAAATACCACAAACAACGCGACGGTCTTTACTCGACTCATTCGTTCGATTATGAAACAGGAGGAACAAGACCTGATTGAGAAGTTTGTCCCTGTTTGTGAATGCGCAGGATTTAATTTCAAATTCAAAGAAGCAGAAAACCCCACAGGTATTCATTTGCAAAAAAACAGAAATCTTTCTGCTGTTTTACGTTTGAATGTAGACACATTTGTAGCATTGGACGAAATAGCCGTCGTTGGCAGCTCCCTTTTTTCTGAATCACCTATCACGGAAAAGCCGATTCTCGTCGAATTAATTGAAAGATTTGCTGAAGAAACGAATGAAATGTCAATTCGTACAGCAGCGTTCCAGTTCGTCTCAGAGTATGTTTCTGTTGCACTTCCAGGCTTCCTTACTCTCATGACAAAGTACGGAATTGGTTTAGAGGGTCACTTGCAAAACAGTGTTATGGTATTTAAAGATGGTCGCCCAGTTCGAATGCTATTCCGTGATTGGGGAGGAGCAAGAATTTATCGAAGCAGGATCGAACAACATCAAGGTCAAGTGTCATTTTATCCTGGTTCCGTTACGCTAACGGATAGTTTAAAGGAAATGCATAACAAGGTGTTCTACACCGTATTACAAAATCACTGTGGTGAGTTAATACTACAAGTATGCAAGTATTTTGGGTTAGGGGAAAGAGAGTTGTGGAAAGAGATTCATAGTATTTGTGAACAAGTTTTTGATCAACTTGAGTCCTTCCCCGAATACGCAGAAAGTGTCCGTATAGATAGGGAAGCATTGTATCAAGCAGAAGTAGATCACAAGGCACTTGTGAGAATGCGCTTAGAACCTGAAGGGAAAGAATATTTCTACGCAATCGTTCCTAATCCTCTACACGAGTTTAGGAGGAAGGAAGAGTAAGAAGTCATGGCACAAATCGAAGTTCAGTATCATCAGCCGACACGCTTTGCTCTTCACTCACGGACGTTTAGAATTTTTATGTCTGGCAGTTTGGTGACACGAGTAGGGGATTGGATGGATTTAGTCGCTTTAAATTGGGCAGTATTACAATTTACGAACTCGCCGCTTCTATTGGGGTTAATGAATGCCTGCCGTTTGGTCCCAACTTTTTTGCTAAGTGTACCAGCAGGTATCTTGGCTGATCGATACGATAGACGAAAATTATTGATTTGGCTTCAAATTGGAATGATGTTGATGACGTTTTGCCTTGGTTATCTTATCGAGGCAAGACAGTCATTTTGGCTCTTTGCGTTCATTGTCACGCTGAGGTCTATGTTTGCAGCTATGGATCCGCCTATTAGAAATGCACTGGTGCCGAATCTCGTACATCAAAGTTCTCTGGCAAGTGCAATCGCTATTAATACAATGGTTATAAATCTCTCTCGTATAATTGGACCTGCGATTGCGGGAGTGTTGCTTTCCACCATAGACATTGCCTATTTATTTTATATCAATGCGCTGGGTACGTTAGGGGTACTATTATCTTTGCTCACGATTCGTTCTCATTCCATTCCAAAACCGGATAAAAAGGAAACTGAGAAAACAACGCTTCGGGCAGCAACAGACTTTGTGAAAAGTCAGCCTTCAGTTCAATCTTTACTCATTTTGGCCATTGTACCGATGGTATTTGGATTTCCTTACACAACGATGATGCCTTTATTTGCCAGAGATCTTTTAAGGCTTGGGCCAGAAGGGTTCGGATTGCTTCTATCTGTTTCATCTATCGGTGCATTAGTTGGTACAACCTGGCTTTCTCTTGGTAGAGAAATCAAAGGTAGGGGAAAGTGGTTGATTTGTTCCATAATGGGTTTTGGTTTTTCTTTGTTGCTATTTATAGGAGCACAAAACGTTTTTGTGGCAGGAGTGGCTATGTTCCTTGTCGGATTAACGAGTCAAACATACCGAACGATGAGTCGGATTACTTTACAGATGCAGGTTCCTGACCACCTGCGAGGCAGAATACTAAGCATTGCCTTAATGGATAGAGGCTTTATTCCGATTGGGGCCGTACTTATAGGGGCGATTGCTGCATTGGCAGGTGCTTTACCTGCTGGCGTTGTCATGGGTATAGGTTGTATTGCAACAACCTTAGTTATTGTATCAAGAAGACGGCAAATCTGGAAATTGTAATATGTATGGGAGTGTACAAACAAATGATGGAAAATATTATAAAATCTCTCAAGATGGAACGAGAAAACCCATTTTGTGCCTATTTATATGACATACGGAAGCTGCGCAGCCATGTCAATCGATTAATCACAACTCTTCCTTCACCCTGTCGTTTATTTTATGCGATTAAAGCAAACTCAGATCCGATTCTACTTAAATCCTTAGCTTCAATCGTTCATGGGTTCGAAGTAGCTTCACTAGGAGAAATCGAGAAAGTCCGGGATGTGGATGCGGAAATACCCATCCTATTTGGGGGACCTGGGAAAACACAGGAAGAAATTGAAGGAGCTATAAGACACGGAGTCACTTTGCTTCATGTCGAGAGTAAACATGAATTACAGTTGGTGAATCACATTGCCAGCCAAAAAGAGACAACCGTATCTATTTTGTTGCGTGTAAATCTACGTGGTTCCGTTCCAAATGCGCAATTAAAAATGGCGGGTGTACCGACTCAATTTGGAATTGATGAAGTAGAAGTGCCTAATGTAATTGGTTTAGCAAAAAGTTTGCCGCATGTGAAGCTCCTCGGTTTTCATTTTCATGCGATGTCTAATAATGGTGATTCCAAGACCCATGCAAACTTTGTTGATCATTGCTTTGATAGGGCGAAACATTGGCGAAAAGAGTGGGATGTAGACATTTCTTATTTAAATGTAGGCGGAGGAATTGGAGTCAACTACCAAGACGTAGAATCGCAGTTTGATTGGAACGACTTTATAGAGCGTTTGGAAACGGTACTAGAAAAACACAATGATACGGATTGGCAAACATTGTTTGAATGTGGACGCTATATCACTGCTGCGTGCGGCTACTACGCAGCAGAGGTATTGGATATTAAACAAAATCATGGTCAATATTTTTGTATTGTTAGGGGGGGAAGCCATCACTTGAGACTCCCTGCAGCTTGGAAATCGAGTCATCCTTTTACGATCGTACCAGTAGAAACGTGGTCATATCCCTTTGAACGTCCTGGTGTAAATGAAGCTGTTATTACTGTGGCAGGGGAGCTATGTACTCCTAATGATTTACTTGCAAGAGATATATCCATTCCACGTGTGAGAGTTGGAGATATTCTCCTTTTCAGTTATGCGGGGGCGTATGGCTGGGCTATTTCTCATCATGATTTTCTCAGTCATCCACATCCAGAGCATCTTTACATAGAGTCTAACTCTATTAATTATGGACATGAGAGTTTGGCTGCTCTTCTATAAAGTAAAAAAACAGGCTGTGTATCCGTTTTCCAGAAGGGGTGAATGCGTCCTGCGATAGGAAACGGAACCGTTACAAAAAGGCAGCTCATTCTTTTATGCACTAGGCCAGCAGGGAATTCACTTACAAAAAGCTGAAAGAGTTAATTAAACACCAGCAGGAGAAATATAACTGGGAGTTCATCTTCTTGGGAGCAAACATCGATGCTGAGAAAGAGGCTGACAGTCTTGGAATTCATATCGAGAATGCATATAGCTTTGAAGCTTCTGAAGAGGGAGTTGAATGTATGTACAAGATGGTAAGCGAGGCAGTTACGGAAAAAAGAAGGGTTTAGTTAAACCTATATCAATTAGTCTTTCTGAAAATTTGTATTCAGTATTATTTTTTGGAATAATAATGAAGTCTAGCCAGGAACTTTTAGAAAGAAGGTATGATTAGTGCCCTATAGAGTGAAAGATACAATGATTTCGGAAAATGAAATAAAACAAAGAGTGAAGGAATTAGTAGAGGAAATTGAAAGAGATTTTAACAATGAGCCAATCATGTTAATCGTGGTACTTAAAGGATCTTTTGTATTTGCAGCAGATTTGATACGTGAGATGAAGGGAAATATAAACGTCGATTTTATTTCGGTTTCAAGTTATAGTGACCAAACAGAAACAACTGGAAAAGTAAAACTTTTAAAGGATCTTGATGAGGATATCACGAATAAAAATGTTTTGGTGGTTGAAGATATTATAGACAGCGGATTAACCTTGCATTTTTTGAGAGACCATTTGAATATGCATAAGCCGAAACAAATTAAGATTTGTACACTTTTAGACAAGCCTGAAAGAAGAAGAGTGGAATTACCAGTAGACTACGTTGGATTTGTCATTCCAGATGAATTCATCGTCGGTTATGGAATCGACTACGCACAACAGTATAGAAATTTACCTTATATTGCGACCGTGGAAGAGTATTAATTTTTCCCCACCTTAGAGGAGGTTGTATGCTTGACTGCAAATATTTTTAAAGGAAAGAAAGAGGAAGAAAAAAATAACCTTGAAGAAATACTAGAGCATTCGATTGAAGTGGAAGAAGATCTCATGAGGTCTTATCTCATTACAGCTGAGCGGATTCACGATGATGATGAATTAAAGGAACGACTCGAAAACTTTGCAGAAGGAAATGCGAAAAGAACAAAACAGCTTATAGATGAATTAAATGGAAATAGAGAGAAGTAATAGGAAGCTGTGAGGATGGAATAAATCCTTGCAGCTTTTCATATTTCGAATAGGTAGTGATACATACTATACGAAAGGAGTGTGTTCAAATTGAAAAAAGGATATATGATTATAGGAATAATTGTTACTGTAATCGTGCTGCTTGCTGCTATGTTAATACCGAGCTATAACAACTTTGTTGAATTAGAAGAAAATGTTGACCAATCATATGCTCAAATTGAAAATCAGCTGCAAAGAAGGCTGGATTTAATACCTAATCTTGTGAATACAGTAAAAGGTTATGCATCACATGAAAAAGAAGTGATTGCTTCGATATCAGATGCACGTGCAAGATTAGCAGGAGCGAATACAGTGGAAGAAGAAGCAACAGCGAATGCTGAATTAACAGGTGCATTAAGCCGGTTGCTAGTAGTAGTAGAAAACTATCCAAATTTAAAAGCAGATCAACAGTTTACTCAATTAATGGATGAGCTGTCAGGAACTGAAAATAGAATTTCAGTAGCACGGAAGGATTACAATGATCAGGTTGCACTTTATAACAAAAAAATAAAACGATTTCCTGGTTCACTTATCGCAGGAATGACTGGTTTTGAAGAAAAGGAATATTTCACAGCTGGCCCTAAAGCGGCTGAAGCTCCAGAGGTTAACTTTGGAGGAAATGGCGAATGAAATCGAAAGCGGTCTTCAGCCTTCTTTTTTTCTTTTTCTTCCTATTTCAAGGTGAAGCACTTGCTCAAAAAATTAAAATGCCGGCTCCGATTGGCGATATTTATGTGCAAGACTTTGCTAAAATATTAACCGAAGATGAAATAGCGGAACTAAGAAGTATAGGGAGAACCATAGAAGATCAAACTACAGCGCAAATTTCTGTCTTAACGGTAGATACGATTGGCGAAAATACGATTGAGGAATATGCGAATGAGGCCTTCAGACAATATGGAATTGGAAATGAAACAGAAAACAATGGAGTATTGCTTGTTATAGCCGTTACTGACCGTTTAATTAGAATCGAAGTAGGCTATGGTCTGGAGGGAAGAATCCCAGATGGAAAAGCGGGGCGGATTCTTGATGAACATGCTGTTCCGTTCCTTCAAAATGACCAGCCAAACCATGCAATAATAGAAACATATAAGGCACTTGCCAATGAAGTTTTAGCCGAATATGGTCAAGAAGGCGGGCTGCAGGCTCCTGAAAAGCAAGCTCAACAGACTACTGCTGATGAAGGGGTAGGAATCCCCTCTTGGCTGCTCATCATTATAATCGTCGTTGTAGTGTTTCTTGATTTTAAGTTTTTTGGAGGGACACTCACCTATCTTCTTCTTTCTATCATCTCACGTGGAAGAGGAGGTGGAGGAGGCGGCTCTAGAGGGGGCGGTGGAGGTTCTTCAGGAGGCGGCGGTGCAGGACGAGGATGGTAAGTGTAAGTGCAAAAAGTGATTCATATCATGCAAAAGGATTTGATGTATGATTTAATAGTAGGGAAGGAATTATGTCTGGAGGTTTAGTGAAAAATGAGTAAAAATGAAATATCTTCTTTTCAGAAGGTTGGGAAAGAACTTTTAATAGATGAACGAAATCCCTCTAGCTTAATCTCTGACCTAAAGTCACTTTTTAAAGCAGGGGTTTTAATCGCAAATGTCCTGCCTGTTTTTACTGGATTCTGGTTAGCGCTGCATTTTACTAATCATTCGTTTAGTGATTACTGGGAAGTGTTTTTACTAACCATTGTTGGCAGTACAATGGTTATGGCAGGAGCTCTCGTTCTTAATAATTGGTATGATGTTGATATTGATACTGTAATGGATAGAACAAAAAATCGGCCAACGGTAACGGGAAATATCCCATTAAACGTCGTTTTAACACTGGGAATTGTTATGACTATATTGGGATTAATCCTGTTACTTTTTACTACAATGGAGGCGGCCATTTATGCATTCGTGGGCTGGTTCACGTATGTAATTTTGTATACGATGTGGTCTAAGCGAAGGTTTACCCTTAATACGGTAATTGGGAGTGTGTCAGGAGCTGTTACCCCGCTAATCGGTTGGGCAGCCATTGAATCTAGCAATCATATTGTTCCAATTATATTGTTTTTAATCTTATTTATTTTTCAAATGCCGCATACCTTTGCGATCGCTATGAAGAAATGTAAAGAATATAAAGCGGCGGGTGTTGCCATGCTTCCCGTTGTACATGGGTTTGAAATGACAAAACGACAAATTGTCGTATATGTCGCATGTTTACTACCCTTACCTTTTTACTTAACGTCTCTCGGTACACCATTTATTGTTATTGCAACTTTACTTAACGTAGGGTGGTTAGTCGTAAGTATTAGCGGATTTTTTACGAAAAATGACCTAAAATGGGCTCATATCATTTTTCTGTATTCTGTAAATTATGTAACGATATTGTTCCTTACAATGATAATTGTTACACTGCCTCTTTTCTGAAAAATTGTTAACTATATTTAAAAAAGGCTGTCCCTGCTGACTTTGAGGGGGTAGCCTTTTTTGTCGTTCATAAATTTGTCACTTTTAAAACATCAATATGACACAATGTGATTCAGTTCACTTCATTGAGAATCAGTCGCAATTATTATAAGGGTAAGAACAAATTAAGGGGGTTGATTTTTCGATGGCAGCTACAAAGGTTACTCATAAAGGTAAAAAAGAAGAGCACGAAGCACCGCTAAAAGGAACATGGATTTCCGTAACAGTGGTTGGAGTCGTAATTGTTGCAACGTATATAGTTCTATACGGTCTTTATATGGCCAGAATATAAGGGGGATTAGAGAGATGAAAATGCATCTTGATGAAAAAATATGGCTTACAATAAGTTTTGGTATCATTATGGGATTCATGTTTATCACAGGTTACCAAGCTTTTGCACTAGAAATGGGACCACCAAGTAATATGGAAACAATTGATCCACAGAAGGTGGATCAAACTGCACCATTCGATAACCCGGGAGTTAAAAAAGTTGGTGACAATGAATATGAAGTCGTTATGACACTACAAGCGTTTGGATTCACTCCAAATAACATTGAAATACCAGCAGGGGCAAAAGTTACGTTTATTCTGACCTCAAAGGATGTTGTTCACGGATTTGAAGTTGCTGGAACAAATTTAAATGCAATGGTTATGCCAGGGCATATTCAAAAAATCACACAAACATTTGATAAGCCAGGAAGTTATTTAGTTATCTGTAATGAATATTGTGGTGCAGGTCACCAAGTAATGAGTACAACGATTACGGTTAAATAAGGGGGGACAGTAGATGAAAATGGAAGCAGATTTAAAAGTAGGTTTTAAAGATAAAGCAAATAAAATGCTGGGATATCACCCAGAGGATGCAAAATTATCGAAATCATATATAGCTGTAGCATTTATCGCATTATTGGTTGGTGGATTTTTAGGATTATTACAAGGTCTAAATCGAGCAGGATTGTTAGAGTTACCAACTTGGTTTAATTATTACCAAGTATTGACTGCACATGGTTTACTGCTAATCCTAGTGTTAACAGCATTCTTTACCATTGGATACTTTTATGCAACACTTTCACATAATTTAGGGGGGCTTCTTCCGAAAGTAAGAAAGCTCGCTTGGGTTGGATTCTTTGTTAAGCTTGTAGGATTTGTATTAGCCGTTATTCCAATCTTAATGAATGAAGCATCGGTTATGTACACCTTCTATCCTCCGATGGCTGCACATCCTATATTTTATATCGGTTTAGCATTAATCGTAGTGGGTGTTTGGTTGTGCTGTATTGGAGCATTTATCCAAGTAGCGAATTGGAGAAAAAATAATAAAGGACAACACGTTCCAATCCTATCTTACTTTGCAACTGCTGTCTTCATCCTATTATTTTTCGCTCTAATGTTCGTAGCAGTTGAAGTATTATTTATGATTATTCCTTGGGTGTTTGGCTGGGTTGACACGATCAACGTGATGGTCGCTCGTACACTGTTCTGGGCATTTGGACACACATTGGTTAATATCTGGTATTTAACAGCTGTTTCTGCATGGTACGTAGTGGTACCAAAAGTTATCGGCGGAAAGCGCTGGAGTGATTTACTAACACGTGTGGTTATTATCGCTCTAGTCATTATGAACATCACTGGTGGATTCCATCACCAAATCATAGACCCTGCTATCAATGAAATCGTTAAATTTATGCATGTATTTATGAGTTTGGCAATTGGATTCCCATCTCTCATGACAGCATTTGCACTATTTGCAGTATTTGAGCGTACGGCTAGAAGAAAAGGCGGCAAAGGTTTAGTTGGCTGGTGGAAGAAAATGCCATGGGGCGATGTTCGCTTCCTAGCACCATTTATTGCAATGGTTGCCTTCATCCCAGCTGGAGCTGGCGGTATTGCACAAAGCACAAACCAATTAGACCAAGTTGTTCATAATACAATGTGGATTGTTGGACATTTCCACTTAACATTAGGTATGTCAGTTGTTATGACATTCTTTGGAATCAGTTATTGGTTAGTTCCTTTTATTTCAAACCGCGTATTAACACCGCAAATCAATCGATTAGGTGTTATCCAAACTTGGATTTGGACAATTGGTATGATCTTTATGTCCGGTTCTATGCACTACGTTGGATTACTTGGTTCACCAAGAAGAACTTCTTACTCCACTTATGGGGATCATGCAACAGCATTAGGCTGGGACCCATACTTGATGTTATTAGCAGTTGGCGGTACGTTGTTAATTATTGGTGTAATTCTTCAAGTGTACGCCGTATTCAATATGATGTTCTTTGCACCAAAAGGTGAAACAGAATTCCCAATCGCAGAGGAAGAAGAAAACGCAACAAAAACTCCTTATTGGACAGAGCGTTGGGGTGTGTGGATCGTATTAATGCTTATTGTTGTCGCAATGGCATATGTAATACCATTGACGGATATGATTGTAAATGCACCTCCAGGATCACCACCAATTAAAACTTGGTAATAAGAAAAGCGGAAGCGCCTAGGCGCTGGAGCTAGACAGTTCCCATTAAAAGAGATAGCTCAAAGTGCTTGGGCTGTCTCTTTCTTCTTAAAAAAACAAATTTGGAAGTGATCACTATGATCAATAATAGATATACGAAAATTTCATTTTTTCTCGTTATGTTATTTGGAATCGGATTGTTTTTTATAGGAACCGATGGATTCACGGCATTTACTGCAGAAAAAGCCAGAGTGCAGCAGCTAAAAGATGATAAACCTAAATTCCCTGATGTTACCCTTGAAGACAGCATGGGACGAAAATATTCAATATCTGAATTTGAAGATAAATATGTATTTATTACATTTCTCTATACATCATGTACCACGGTTTGCCCTGAATTAGAATACAACATGAAGCAAGTTTACGATAAACTGCCGGGTGGCGTTAAAGGGGAAGAAATAGTCTTTTTGAGCATAAGCTTCGATCCGCAAAGAGATACCCCGGAAGTTTTAAACAAATACAAAGACCATTTTAAAAGTGATGGTGAAACCTGGCGGATGGCAAGAGTTCCAAATCAGGCTGAGTTAGATTCATTATTAAAAGCATTTGGTGTCATTGTGATCCCAGATGAATACGGTAATTTTGCTCATAACTCTGCTTTTTATTTAGTGGATAAAAAAGGTAGCCTGATTGATGTAATGGATTATAAAAAAATCGACGAAGCTGCTCAAAAGGTTGCTAACATCTTAGAAAACAAAGGGGAGGAATAATTGATGAATCAGTCATTTTATGGCTTACTATTTTTCATTTTCTTAGTTATTCCTCCTGTTGCAGATTTCATGGAATCCGTAATGGCTATTCATATGCATATGCAAATGCCAATGCTGGTTATTGCGGGAATGTTAATGGCATCTTTTTTCAAAAAACGATTTCCGCACTTTTTTGAAAAATGGAACAGCAATGGGGTACCGGGAATTACGTTATTTGTCATCATCATGGTATACTGGATGTTACCGCGGTCAATGGATGAAGCATTGACTACACAGACGGTAGAAGTTTTTAAATTTATTAGTTTGCCATTTTTAGCGGGAATTCCTTTAAGAGATAGTTGGAGAAAACTCAGTTCTTCAGGAAAAAATGTTGTGATCATTAGTTTCACTCTTATGTTTATTGGACTGGGATGGTTATATGTTTGGTCCCCTGTGCAATTATGTAATAACTATTTGGTGATCGAGCAAGTAACGCTTGGATGGGCATTTTTACTAACTGCAATAGCTATGGTAGTCTATTTAGCCTATAACTTTTTTATCGACCCTTCCGCATATGAATGAGAGGACAGGCAGGAGTGAATGAATGAAAGAAACGAATTATGATGAATTGCTGAATATCGAAACGGAAGGAAATCAAAGGGGATATAACAAGTCCTTCCATTATCACAGATATGAACCAACTCCCTACACTGCACTTGAAAATTTATTTGCTGAATATGAATTAAATAGCAGTGATCATATTGTTGATTTTGGCTGTGGAAAGGGAAGACTTAACTTCTTTATTCATTACCTATTTCATTCTTCCGTTACAGGGGTTGAGATGAACGAAAAGCTTTACGAAGAAGCGATAGAGAACAAAGAAAATTATTTGATAAAAGCTAAAAATAAAGGTGAGATACAATTTCAATGCTGCTTGGCAGAAAAATATGAAATTAATCCTCTGGATAACACTTTTTATTTTTTTAACCCATTTACGATCCCGATTTTTTGGAAAATCATTAATAATATTTTGGTTTCGGTAGAGAAATTCAAACGGGAAGTAGACGTGATTTTATATTATCCATCTGAGGATTATATCTACTATTTAGAAAACCATACCTCATTTGAATTAATAAAAGAAATTCAACTTCCTGGTTTATATGAGAACAATTCCAATGAGCGATTTTTAATTTATCGTTTAGCCTATTAAATAGCCCTCGCAGTCTAATTAAGACATGGAGGGCTATTTTTTGATGGATTGTTTTTTATAAATTAATTTTGTTACTGCATTTTCAATGCTCATATCTTTGTGGTTTGTAATCCATTTATCAGGAATCGTCTTATAGCGGCAATGGCTGCTTTTTAAATAGTTATAAATAATTTGAGCTTCGTCAATCTCATCTCTCTTGATATGGCTGCCGGAAGGGAAATCAGTATGGTTAAAGGTTGTGGTGATGAGGCTGCTGAGTTGATTAACCTCAGCACTATCATAGTTAACTATTTTACTAAAAAGAATTTCGCTGCGTTTTATTAGAAAAAGCTTGAAGGTATTCTCGCTTAGATTTTCCAGGACCACAATATTTTTATTTTCTTCCGTAAACTCGATGACCTTTTCTTTTCGAAGTAGAAACTGAATGGCATCGATCCTATCTCTATATCTAGCGGCAGCCTCAAAGTCAAAATCGGCGGAGGCTTCAGCCATTTTCTTCTTCATATCATCAAGGATTACCTTATTCTCACCATTTAGGAATGCAATGATATCGTTGAGTATGGCATGGTACTTTTGTAAAGCTGGTCCACCGCCGCACATTCCTATGCATAGCCCAATAGAATGATTGAAGCATAGCGAATCCTGTCGCTTAGGATTACTGCAAAGAATTTTAAAGGCTTCTTTGATGCCGATGATCGCCATTTCGACCCTAGCTTTGCTAGGAAAGGGACCAAAATAAAGTCTGCCATCCTGTTCATCTCGATGGTTTGTGATTACTATGTCCGGGTATTTTCTATCCTTATTAATCGCAATGTAAGAGTAGGACTGGGGGCTTTTCATCATTTTATTAAATAGAGGTTTTATCTCGCGAATTAATTTACATTCCAGCATAAACGCATCAAATTCTGTATCTGTTAACAGAATATCAAAATCTCGAATATTGCTGACAAGCTTAATAATCTTTTGCGGATGTGCTTTCGATTGCTGGAAATAGGATTGAACACGTCTTTTTAGATTTTTTGCCTTGCCGACATAAATAATTGAGCCGCGGGCATCCTTCATTAAATACACTCCAGGGGTTGAGGGAAGATTTTTCACTTTTTCCTTTATCAAATCATACTCTCCCCCTTTCCCATTTTTCTTCATTTTAACATAAAAAAATAACCAGATTGAGTATAACAATCTGGTAAAAAGCATTTATGAAGGTGATTTTGAATAAAGGATATACAATAGTAGTAACATGACAATATCCAATCTCGCCTTAAATGCAAAAGGCAGTATTCCGCTGTTTAGGAGTGGGAGTTTTGTTAGCAGAATGGCCGCAATCATAATCCCAATTAAGGGGATAACTGCATTTTTTACACTGCGGTTAAGTAAAATTAGTAAGCCGCAAATAATCTCTAGAAAGGCTGTTACATACAACAGAATATCTGGGAAAGGCAGTCCTAAACCGATAAATACTTCCAGAAGTTCAGTGCTGAATAATTTCATCACACCTGACGTAATAAAGACAAAAGCAACAGCATATCGGATTAAACTAGCTGTCGTCAACGAATGATTCATGTCCATTCCCCCTTTGTTAAATGTATTCAAAGGATAGGACAAACCATGAATGAAATAGTAAAATTTTTAAAAATTAGGGTTAATATTGACGACTAAAGCAGAAAATATAACTGCCCAAAAGGGGAGGAGAGGCTCGAGACTTGAGCTTCTCCTCTCTTGCGTAATAGGGGGAATATGACATTTATCATGTTTCGCATATGACAGCTATATCTACAAAAGGGAGTTTTACTAGGGCTATAATTTTGATAACAAATGAAAGAAGGGATAAAGTTATGATGGAACAAAACCAAAAGAATATACGAAAGCAAGTAGCACCTTATGAAAAATCAAATCTACGAGCAAGCATTTGGCAGATGACAAATACCCTGGCACCGTTCATTTTACTATGGTTACTTGCTTATCAAAGCCTTACCATTTCGTACATACTAACTTTGGGGATTTCTGTCCTTGCAGCAGGATTCTTAGTAAGGACTTTCATCATTTTTCATGACTGCTGTCATCACTCCTTTTTTAAAAATCGGAAAGCAAATACAATTCTTGGGACGATTACCGGAATATTGACCGTTTTTCCCTATCACCAATGGCAGCATGACCATTCTGTGCACCACGCAACGAGCAGTAATTTAGATAAGCGGGGAACGGGAGATATCTGGGTACTGACTGTGGATGAATACTTAGCTGCTTCAACATGGGAAAGATTAAAATATCGTTTGTATCGGAATCCACTTGTTATGTTTGGATTAGGTCCGATTTATGTATTCCTGCTTAAAAACCGCTTTAATAGAAAAGGTGCACGGTTCAATGAACGAATGAACACCTATATAACCAATGCAGGGATTGCAGCTTTAACTGCTGTGCTATGTTTAACACTTGGATGGGAGCAATTCCTATTGGTACAAGGACCTATCTTTTTAATTTCAGGCTCACTTGGGATCTGGCTGTTTTATGTGCAGCATACGTTTGAAGATTCATACTTTGAGGAAGATAAGCATTGGGAATATGTGAAAGCAGCGGTTGAAGGCAGTTCCTTCTATAAACTTCCGAAGGTTTTACAATGGTTAACGGGAAATATTGGCTACCATCATGTACACCACCTAAGCCCGAGAGTACCTAATTATAAGCTGGAGGAAGCGCATAATAACACACTGCCCTTGCAAAATGTTCCAACCATTACATTAGCAACAAGTCTAAGTTCGCTCAAATTCCGTCTCTTCGATGAACAAAACAAGAAGTTTGTTGGCTTTAAGGAAATTAAGGTTCTAGTAAAAGAACAGAAGAAGTTTCTTAGACCGGAGAAAGTATGAAACGACAAGCCCTGTTAGGGGGCTTGTCGTTATTTCTGTTCTAAAATATGGTATGGGTCGAATAAATAGTAGTAAATGAAGATAGTGGGTAATTGTGGTAATATTAAGGTGATAAACTATTTAAGCTGAAAATGAGGTTCTATTATGATAAAAAGGTATATGACATTCCAGAAAAATAGCGGCATATCACCATATATTTGGACCATTCTTTGCATACTGCCCTTTTATTTTATTTTCCAAACATCCTCACCTATTAAAATCATCGTTGGTCTTATCCTAACCATTCTCTTTTTTATCTTCTATCGAATTGCATTCATTTCGAAAGGGTGGCCGGTTTATCTCTGGACCTTCATCTTAATAGGTATTTCGATTACATCAACCAGCCTCTTCAGCTATGTGTATTTTGCTTTTTTTCTCTCCTATTTTATTGGAAATATCAAGGAGCGAATTACCTTTCTAACCTTATATTTTATTCATTTGATTAGTACATCCGCGTCTATTAACTTTAGTATTGTCCAGCAGGATGAACTGTTTCTTAAGCAATTGCCTTTTGTCATCATCATTTGGATAAGCGTCATATTGCTTCCATTTAATATTCATAACAAGAAAGAAATGGGGCAGTTGGAAGAAAAGCTTGAGGATGCTAATAAGCGGATTTCAGAGCTAGTTAAGTTAGAGGAACGTCAACGGATTGCCCGTGACCTGCATGACACATTAGGTCAGAAGCTTTCACTTATTGGATTAAAAAGCGATTTAGCTAGAAGATTAATCACAAAAGACCCAGAGCAGGCACGAAATGAATTAAAAGACGTGCAGCAAACGGCAAGGACAGCGTTAAGTGAAGTCAGAAAAATGGTGTCTTCAATGAGAGGAATCCGGTTAAAAGATGAGATTGTCCGGGTGAAACAAATATTGAAGGCCGCTGAGATAGACTTCGAGGGAAACCAGGATATTTCTATTAAAAATGTTCCTTTATTGACCGAAAACATTCTTAGCATGTGCATGAAAGAGGCGGTTAACAATGTCGTCAAACATAGTGGTGCCAGCTCCTGCTCCATTTCAATCGAGCAATCATGGAAGGAAATGGTGATGACCATCCATGATAATGGAGTGTTTAAAAGCGAAGGTGATAAAGAACTGAGGGGAAGCGGTCTTTTAGGAATGAAAGAACGCCTTGAGTTTATTAATGGCAGCTTAGAACTTCTAACAAAAGAAGGCACAACTTTAGTCATTAGAGTGCCCAATGACGTAAAGCCATTAAATAAGGAGGAGGCGTAATAAATGATTAGAATTGTAATAGCGGAAGACCAGCAAATGCTGTTGGGCGCCTTCGGTTCGCTTCTAAATTTGGAAGAGGATATGGAAGTGGTTGGCAAGGCATCAAATGGGGAAGAAGCAGTGTCTTTAGTTAGGAAGCATCAGCCTGATATTTGTATTATGGACATTGAAATGCCAGGTAAAACAGGATTAGAAGCGGCAGAAGAGCTAAAAGGTTTAAACTGCAAAGTAATTATCCTAACCACATTTGCCCGGACTGGTTATTTTCAACGTGCCCTCAAAGCAGGAGTGAGAGGCTATCTGTTAAAGGACAGCCCAAGTGAGGAGCTGGCAAGCTCCATCCGACGGGTAATGGAAGGAAAACGAATCTATGCACCAGAGCTTATGGATGATGTATACTCCGAAGAAAACCCGCTTACAGATCGTGAAAAAGAAGTATTGGAACTCGTTGCAGATGGCAAAAATACACAAGAAATCGCAGAACAACTCAGCATCAAAACCGGAACCGTGCGCAATTATATCTCGACCATACTAGACAAACTAGACGTCAAAAACCGAATCGAAGCGATCAAACAATCCAAAGAAAAAGGCTGGTTCAAATAGGTTGGTAAATTGAAACAGGAGAATCCTAACGGGTTCCGTTTCTTATCGCAAAACGTCAATTTGCACATATCGATTTCGTATAGGTATGAGAATTCATAGACGGAGAATTTCCGGCTAATGTAAATAGAGGAGCTTCAGGAGCCGATATAAGCGGAGAAATTCCGCTTAACTGCTCTAAATATGACAAAATCCAAAGATTTGGATGACATAAGCGGAAAAACTCCCCTTATTTATAGGGAAATATAGGTATTTCCTAATTTAAGCGGAATTTCTCCGTTTATCATACACAGTCAACATTCAGTTATGTATCAGGAAACAGCCTTAGCAGAAATCAAATAAAACATTTCGGCCAGCCATTGTCCTCCACACAAATGGCTGGCTTTAGTTTTATAAAAAATAGGCAAACTAAGGTATTGACCTTAACGTTGCGTAAAGGTGTATGGTTATTTATGAGGAGATGATCACATGGATTATACAATACAAAAATTAGCTAGTCTCGCAGGTGTCAGCACTCGTACACTCAGGTATTATGATGAAATTGGAATTCTTAAGCCGGCAAGAATCAATTCATCAGGATATCGGATCTATGGTCAGGAGGAAGTAAACACTCTTCAGCAAATCTTATTCTATAGAGAGCTGGGAGTCGGGTTGGACAGTATCAAGGAAATTGTAACGGCGCCTTCTTTTGATGGGGCAAAAGCACTGCGGGAGCATCGTGAAAAACTCCTCGAAAAAAAAGAACGACTAGATTTATTAATCGCCAATGTCGATAAAACAATAGCACTTACGGAAGGGAGAATAACCATGTCAAATAAAGAAAAATTTGAAGGCTTTAAGAAAAAGATGGTTGAAGATAACGAGAAAAAATATGGCAAGGAAATCCGTGAAAAATATGGCAAGGAAAGTGTTGAGGCTTCAAATGCAAAAGTATTGAACATGACAGAGGAGCAATATCAAGAGGTAACAGCTTTAGCAGAACAACTGCATACCACATTAGCTGAAGCATATAAATCAGGAGACCCTGCAGGTGAGTTAGCACAAAAAGCAGCAGATCTCCACAAGCAATGGCTAACCTATTATTGGAAAGAATACAGTAAGGAAGCCCATGCGGGTCTAGCTCAAATGTATGTGGATGATGAAAGATTTACAGCTTATTATGACAAAGAACAACCTGGTACAGCAGTATTCCTAAGGGATGCGATTCATATCTACACAGGTCAAAAAAACTAAAGGTTAAGGAAAAGGGAAGAAATAAATTATCAAATTTATAATGACCAAAAAACCGGCTAATGTTTTATTGGCCGGTTTCTATTTTTTGAAGAATATTACTAGATAATATTTAGTTATCGCGAGATACTCCCTAGCGTAGGATTTTGGAATGGCTACGGTCGGAGTTTCAGCAGGAATCCCTTGTAAGCTCAATCCTTGGTCTTTTGCTATGGACTTGGAACGATAAAGATGAAAATCGTTGGTCACGAGCAATCCAGTTTCGAGATGATCCGGAATAAGCTTTTTTGAAAAAGTGATGTTTTCAACAGTGTCAGTTGATTTATCTTCTAGTAATATTCTATTACCATCTACCCCATGTTGAAGTAATCCTCTTTTAATCGCTTCTGCCTCTGTAATATCCTCTCCTGGTCCTTGTCCTCCCGATGCAATCGCAATGGTTTCTTTATTTTTCTTCATGTATTTTGCTGCAGTATCAATCCGATATTGAAGTGCCAGTGAAGGAATTTCACCTTTAACACGTGCCCCAAGAATAATGATATAGTCAGCATCCAACGGTACTTCACTATTTATGTGGTCCCTAATCTTAAAATGTAAGATAGCGAAGTAAAGTAATACACTGAGTGTAAGCACACCTATAACCATAAAAATTTTCTTTCTTTTCCCCATCTAATCCGCGTCCCTCTATGTATAATCTTTTTACTTTTTATTCTACCATAGTCGAATTACCTTTCTCTTTATATGTTAAATTACTGGGAATTTTTTTACATACCCTTGGCATACTAAACAAGATAAAGAGTAAAGGAGTTTAGCATATGAACTTTTATCCATATGAAGAAGATTCACTGCTTTTTTCAAAGAAATCAGCACGAAATGTTTTTATTGTGTTAGTGATTGTATTTTTTTCTGTCTATATTGGATCAGAACAATTTGGATATTTCGATATGGCCTTATACGGATATTTATGGGCAACTGTTTTGTGCTTCGTGCTGCTGACAATCAGAATCACCTCGTGGACCTTACGTCCTCCAACTAGAAGGCTGTGGAAGCAAGGCTTCAAAATGATGTTTAGTGCTAAAGGGCTTGCATTTATCTTTAAGACTTTGTACACCAATATCGGAGAACAAAGGTTTATAAGAAATCGGTCTGTCTATCGCTGGGTACAGCACATGTTCATTTCTTGGGGAGTCATATTCTCATTTGCGATTACCTTTTCCCTTGTACTTAATTGGCTTCATTTTGAATTAGTTGAACCTAAAACCTATGCGGCAGTGGTTTTTGGGATTCCAATGTTTCGAATGGGAGTTGACTCACTTCTCGCTATTGCCATTTACCACGGTTTAAATTGGACAGGAATTGCTGTCATTATTGGCTGCGGTATGGCGCTGTATCGAAGAGTTACAGACGAGAAAAAGATCGTTGAACAATCAAAAGAATATGATTTCTTTCCACTCTTTCTACTAATAGCAATCTCAATAACTGGCTCTTTATTAACCGTGTCAGCCTTGTGGATGGAGGGGGCTTTCTATTTAGGAATTGCGATTGCGCACCAAGTTACCGTCATCGTTTTTCTTTTATATTTTCCTTTCAGCAAGTTCTGGCATTTACCACTTCGATTCTTAGCGGTAATGGTACCGATGTACCATGCGATGGGAGAACAAAAACAATGTGCTAGATGTGGAATAGAATATGCGACGGCTACACAAATCAAGGATGTTCAATTAGCTTTGGAAAAAAGACATTTGTCTGTTCCGATTGATCATACAACACTTCATTTTTCAGACTTATGTTCACAGTGCCGGAGAGTTAGTCATAGATTGAGTGCCTATGGTGCTAAAGTTCATTTCCGTAAAGCGAACCTCGTGTTAGAAAGTAATGAGAAAAACGGACTCCAATTAAAGAAGGGAGGAGATCAATAGATGGGTCATGCACAAAATAAAGACTACGCGCAAAGAGATTACGATGCGATTTTACGAGATGGCGAGGAACTGATTTCTACGCATTGCTGCTTCTGCGGGATGCAATGCGGGATGAATATTCGCGTCAACAAAGAAGATCAATCGGTCCTCGGTGTGGAGCCTAGATATGATTTTCCAATGAATGGGGGCAGGCTTTGTCCGAAGGGAGTAAGTGCTTACCGGCAGGCAGAGCATGTGGAACGCCTTAAGCACCCGCTTATTCGAAAAAATGGAAAGCTAGAACAAGCTACATGGGATGAAGCAATGGATTTGATTGTATCGAAAATCCAAGAAATTCAAGGCAAGTATGGAAAAGATGCCTTTGGAATTTATAGCGGCTCCTCGATGACAAATGAAAAATGTTACTTAATGGGTAAGTTCGCACGGATAGGACTTGGGACAAAAAATATTGATTACAATGGCCGCTATTGTATGTCATCGGCATCTGTCGGCTTCAACCAAAGTATCGGCATTGATAGGGGATCAACCAATCCTTGGTCTGACATAAAGTTTGCAGATGTATTGTTGATTGCAGGCTCTAACACAGCTGAGTGTCACCCGTTATCGATGCCATATATATGGGGTGCTAGAGACCGCGGAGCAAAATTAATTGTCGTCGACCCTAGACAAACGAAAACAGCACTTGTAGCAGATGTCCATCTAGATATTCGGCCAGGAACCGATGTGGCGATAGCGAATGGCTTACTGCATGTCATGATTGAAGAAGATTTAGTTGACCATGACTTTATTCAAAACCACACAACTGGTTATGAAGAATTAAAGGAACTAGTTAAGAAATATACACCTGCCCATGTTTCTGAGATTACAGGTGTTGCGGTTGACAAAATCATAACAGCTGCTCGACTATTCGGTCAGGCAAAAACCGGGATGACCATGTTCGCACGCGGGGTTGAGCAGCATGCAACAGGTACAGATTCCGTTTCAAACTATGTGAATCTTTGTTTAGTAACAGGGAAAATGGGTAAAAAGGGTTCTGGGGTTGCAACCTTCACAGGTCAGGGGAATGGCCAAGGCGGCAGGGAACACGGACAAAAAACAGACCAGCTGCCTGGGTTCCGAAAAATCACCGACCCGAAAGCACGAGAATATATTTCTGGTGTGTGGGGTGTTGATGAATCCGAAATTCCAGGACCGGGATTATCGGCCTTTGAAATGCTTCAAGCTCTAGGAAAAGAAATTAAGGGATTGTTATTAATCTGCAGCAATCCGATTGTATCCTCCCCAACAGTGGGTGATGTGGGTGAGTATCTAAAGAGTTTAGACTTTTTTGTTTGCATGGATTTCTTTTTATCGGAATCGGCAGAGCTAGCGGATGTTGTTCTTCCTTCGACCGTTTGGATTGAAGACAATGGAACCATGACGAATGTTGAAGGAAGGGTATTACGAGTGAAAGGTATTGATCGTACACCTGGTGAAACAAAACGGGACTGGAAGGTAATTTGTGAAATTGCGGAACGACTGGGCAGGGGGCAATACTTCCAATTTAATTCACCAGAGGATATCTTTAATGAGCTTCGGGTTGCAAGTAAAGGCGGGACCGCAGATTATTACGGAATCACCTATGAAAAGCTTGATAAAATGCAGGGGGTTTTCTGGCCTTGCCCAACAGAGGAATCGGAAGGGTTACCAAGATTATTTGAGGATTTGAAATTTAATTTCCCTGATGGAAAAGCAAGAATCCTAGCATTTGAACATAAAGGTCCAAATGAGAAAACGAGTAAAGAATACCCAATCATTTTATCGACTGGACGAGTTGTATTTCACTATTTAAGTGGGAATCAAACAAGGAGGATTGAGGCTCTGCGTAATTTATGTCCAGATCCATATGTGGAAATTCACCCTAACTTAGCGAAAAAATATAACATCGAACATGGAGAACCCGTAAAGGTATCTAGCCCAAGGGGAAGTATCGAACTCCCAGCAAGAGTTACAAAAATAACGAGAGAGGACATGGTATTCGTTCCCTATCACTGGGGTAAATCCTTGGCAATCAATCATTTGACAAACCCCGCATTAGAACCGAAATCGAAAATACCAGAATTCAAGGTTTGCGCAGTCAAATTAGAAAAGATTGCACAGCAGGCAGGTGAAAAGCTTGGCTAAGGTTTTATATATTGATTACGAAAGATGTATTGGCTGCCGAGCTTGTGTCATTGGATGTGAAGAATGCAGCGGGCATGACCATTTATCGAGGATGTTTGTTGATGAGTTAAATCCAGGAGAAACGGTGGCAGCCTCGCCAACTCCCTGTATGCACTGTGTAACACCAGCATGCGCGGAATCATGCCCTGTTCAAGCCATTGCAATTGCAGATGATGGAACGGTATTATCTGCCTCATTAGAAAAATGCATTGGCTGTAAAAACTGTACATACGCTTGTCCATTTGGAATTCCAAGAGTGGATGATGTGAAAAAAGTAATGTACAAGTGTGATATGTGTTATGACCGGACTTCTAAAGGAAGACCGCCAATGTGTGCCAGTGTTTGTCCGACAGATACGATTCGTTTTGTGGATGAACACGAAATTAAAGCAGAACCACCTAAGGAAGTTCAGTTTAAGTGGGATTTTGGCGGTACAGTGATTGAAACAAGGACTGTTATTGGAATGCCGGATACGGAAACAAATAGATATGGATTCAGAGAAGGCGATGGTGTTCAATCATGAAGAAAATAGAGGGATTTCTTCGAAAGTTGTCTTTTAATATCAGAAGAGATAAAGAATTAGAATTAAATAGAAGAGGTTTTATCGCCTCTTCCTTATCGTTAATGGGCGTATTATTTGTAAGTTCAACCCCTTTAATGGCATTATCGAAAAATCGCGAAGAAGAAGCCCATGATTCTGAGGTATTTATTGTAAATGAAAAAGATATCGCTGTTGGACAGAGTGTTTCATTCTATTATCCTGATGAGAATGATTCTGCGATACTGGTTAGAATCTCTGAAAAGGAATATAGGGCATATAACAGTAAATGTACACATTTGATGTGTCCGGTTTATTGGGAAAAGGATACTGGGAAGTTAACCTGCCCGTGCCATAATGGCTTCTTTAATGTGGAGGATGGGTCCGTTCTAGCAGGACCGCCGCCGAGGGCGCTTCCGTCCATTAAGTTGAAATTTAAAGGTAAAAAAATCTACGCTGTTGGAATCACTCAGGCTCAGCATTAGGAGGCGGGTTTTATGAAAATGGCATGGTGGGTTTTTATGAGTCTGCTGACCGTGCAAATTATCCTTATTCAATACATGGTAGAGGAGTATCTAGCAGGTCATTACGACAATCTTTTCTATTATGTATTGGCCTTAGGCTTTATGTTTGTTTTGACACTGATAACGTATCTATTCTTTAGAAGAGTGGACAAAGTAATGGATCATTAAAGGAGGACGAAAGGGTTGCAAATGAATGATGAAAAAATAACATCTGTCGTAAAAGATTTCTTTCATAAAATTCATGCAGATGATTTGATGAGCAAATTTTTTAAAGATCATGATCAGGAGAGAATTCAGCATCACCCTCAGACATTTTTACAGCATGGATTGGGCGAAGGAAAATATAGCAATGAACAGATAGCAAACGCACATAAAGATATCCCGATCAATGATGAACATTTTGAAGCAATGGTCGGGAATTTCATCGCAACACTAGATGAGAATGGGTTTAGTGCAGATGACAAACAAAAGATACATGGAATATTACAAGGATATAAAGGCGATATTTTAGGTAAATAAAATAGTGGTGCCCCGTTATCGGGACACCACTATTTTTTTAGGCAATTGAATTCTGTACTGTATCAGCTAATTCGTTGTATTTATCAAACAGCAAGGAACCTCGTTTATAGATAGAAGGTTCATAATCATCTTCTTTTGGAGCTAATATGGGCAGCTGGGCAATGAGATCAGTCCCCAATTTTGATGCTAGCTGCTCCGAACCGCCTTTACCGAAAAGATAATACTTTTGCTCGAGATCTGGCGGCTGAAAATATGCCATATTTTCGACGATACCTAAGATATTATGATTATTGATTGCCGCCATTTTACCTGCTCGTTCTGCAACATGTGAGGCGGTTGGATGTGGAGTTGTGACAACAATCTGATTGGAGCTTGGAATCAGGCGGTTCACGTCCATGGCAACATCACCTGTCCCAGGCGGCATATCGATTATGCAGTAATCCAGAGGACCCCAAATCACTTCATTAATAAATTGGTTGATGACTTTTCCGAGCATAGGTCCGCGCCAAACTACTGGATCATTATTTTTAACAATAAAACCCATTGACATGATTTTTACACCATGGGATTCAACAGGAATGATTTTATTATTCATCGATTTCGGACCAAAACTAATATTCATCATGTTCGGAATGCTGCTTCCATATATATCAAAATCAATTAATCCTACCGCTTTTCCCTGTCTAGCCAACGAAACAGCAAGATTTGCAGATACAGTAGATTTACCGACCCCGCCTTTACCCGAGATCACCGAAATAACTTTTCCAGATAACATACTCTCACCTCTTTTTGTTTAATGCTGTTCTCGTAAAAATTGTTGTTAAAATCTTAAAGCCGATTTTAACGTGGAATAAGCTGTTTTGAGCTATAGAACTAAGTTTGAAGGCTCTTTTCTCAATAATTTAGGCTATTCACAATGAAAATACGGCCAAATAAATCGTTTTTACTTTTAGGCTGTGTTATTATTCAAAGTTGATTTTCGTGTAGGGTTGATCATTCATAGGCGGAGAATTTCCGCCTATTGTAGAAAAGGAACCTTAAGAAGCAGATATAAGCGGAGATATTCCGGTTAGCTGCTTCAAATAAGACAAAATCCAATGATTTGGATACCCATAAGCGGAAAAACTCCGCTTATTATGAAAGAAATATGGGGATTTCCCAATTTAAGCGGAAATTCTCCGCTTATTTTCCCAACACAGTAAAATCAACATTCAGCTTTAACACAGCCTACTTTTATAAAGCAACAACATTTGAGAAAAGAGACTTGTTTAAAGACAATTTTTCATCGAGCTCTGAAGGTACTCTATCCAAGGCTCCCAATTTTTTATCATATATGCTGGTTCTCCATCAGACAAATAACCTAAAAAGCTCTTCGAATCATCGACGACCACATCATTTCCTTCTCGCAGTCGAGAGATTAAGTCATGAATAATGATATATTCCTCTAACAATAATTCACTTGAATACTCAAGCTTAACCCCGTTCTTGGCGATATGGACATCGCCTAGTGCCTTATCAGAATTGTCAAGATAGATTTCATAGTGGCTATCCGACCTCTTCTTTAGAAAAGGCAAGTCATATTTGGCAAAATCAACTTCTTTATGAAAAGTTAATGTTGTAGTTAACAGTCGACATACCTCCTTACTCATCTCTAACAGTATTTACCATTAACTCTCATAAAAAACATCTTTTTCAAGGAAGTTGCGACATGAATAAATCATGCATAATATTTGTATATTCATACACAGATAAATGAAAGCGTTTCCAAATATAAAAGTAAAAAAAGTTCAATAAAAACTGAAAATTAGGCAATTTATTTCTTGAATAAATATTACTGAGTATGTATAATAATTCATTATATAAGAGACTTAGGAGTGGGGAAAATGAGGGCTGCAATTATCGGTGGAACGGGATATGGTGCAATAGAGTTAATAAGGCTTATAAACAAGCATCCGCATTTGACAGTTGGTTCAGTTGTTTCCAACTCTCAGGCTGGGAACGACATTAGCGAATCCTACCCACACCTTACTGAAATAATAAATCAACCATTTGAAAGCTATGATCCGGATAGATTAGCAAAAGAGAATGATATTGTATTTTTAGCTACACCGTCAGGCGTCAGTAGTAAGATGGCGCCGCAGCTTGTAGATAAGGGTATTAAAGTAATCGACCTTTCAGGAGATTTCCGGCTAAGGTCGCAAAATGAATATGAAACCTGGTATAAGCATTCAGCACCAGATGAGGAATACTTAAGTAAGGCAGTTTATGGATTGAGTGAGATTTATGAAGAAGAAATTAAACGTGCCACTTTCATTGCTAATCCGGGCTGCTACCCAACGGCAACCAGCCTCGGTTTGCTGCCAATTTTGAAAGCAAATCTTGCAGACCCAAATTCTATTATTATAGATGCAAAATCAGGGGTATCTGGTGCCGGCAGAGGTCTTTCTTTAACAGCACACTACGCTGAAATAAATGAAAATCTAAAAGCATATAAGCTCGGAGCACACCAACATATACCGGAAATTGAACAAGTACTTAAAGATGAAAGCGGCAGACTGGTAACGATTTCGTTTACAACTCATTTAGTTCCGATGTCTAGAGGAATTATGATAACAGCCTATGTTAATTTACTTGGGAAAATATCAACGAGTGAAGTGAATGCGTTGTATAAAGAGTTTTATGAAAATCATCCATTTGTCAGGATTAGGCCAGAGGGAATCTATCCTTCAACCAAAGAGGTTAGTGGCAGTAATTATTGTGACATCGGATTACATGTTGACCAGCGAACGAATCGTCTAACCGTGATTTCAGTAATTGACAATTTAGTTAAAGGTGCAGCAGGGCAGGCGATACAGAATGCAAATTTAATGAATGGCTGGGCTGTAAGTACAGGGCTTGAAGACATATCATTATATCCTTAATAAATTTATTGATTGAATAATAGATGGAAAGTTATATAGAGACTTGGGTTGACAAACAATGAAGACATTCAAGGGGGAAATTAAATTGATACCAGCCATTTCAAATAAAGAGATTGTAGTTTTAGAAGAAGGAAGTGTCACTCTGCCGAAGGGGTTTGTGGCTGGGGGTATGCATTGCGGGATAAAAAGAAAACGTCTTGACCTTGGTTATATTGTATCAGAAGTTCCAGCATCGGTTGCTGGCGTGTATACAACAAACATTTTCCAAGCAGCTCCCCTTTTGGTTACTCAAGAGAGTATAGCAAAAGAGAATAAAATTCAGGCTATCATCGTCAATTCCGGTAATGCCAACGCCTGCACAGGGGAACAGGGATTGTTAGACGCTTTTGAAATGCAAAAAGGATTTGCCAACGAGTTAGGCATCGAGGAACACCTTGTTGCAGTTACTTCAACCGGAGTTATTGGTGAACTATTACCGATGGATAAAGTAAATACAGGGATAAATCAAATTCTTCAGACAAAATATGCAACAGAAGAAAATTTCAAGAATGCAATATTAACAACTGACACGTGTATTAAGCAGGTTGCTGTCCAAATGAAAATAGACGGAAAGACAGTCAGCATTGGCGGTGCGGCTAAAGGATCTGGGATGATTCACCCAAATATGGCAACCATGCTCGGTTTCGTCACATCAGACGCCAATATAGCGCATGAGGATTTGCTTTCTGCCCTTAAAGAAATAACAAATCAGACCTTCAACATGATTACGGTTGATGGAGATACAAGTACGAATGACATGGTTTTAGTCATGGCAAACGGGTTAGCAGGGAATGACCAGCTAACAAAAGATCACCCAGATTGGGATTTATTCAAAGCAGGCTTAAAGCTCGTAAGTGAAGAGCTTGCGAAAAAAATTGCAAGAGATGGTGAAGGAGCAACTAAGCTCGTTGAAGTTCAGGTAAACGGTGCATACAGCCATGAAGCAGCAAGAGCTGTAGGGAAATCAATTATCTCTTCTAACCTTGTAAAAACAGCTATTTACGGCACTGACCCGAACTGGGGAAGAATTGTTACAGCCATAGGATATTCAGGAATACCGGTTGAGCCTAATGCATTGAAAGTGGCAATTGGCCCTTACAAGGTATTTGAAAATGGCTTGCCTTGTTCATTTGTAGAAGAAGAAGTAAAAGAGTACTTAGAACTAGAAACCGTTAAAATTCTTGTTGAACTAAATCAAGGTGATGAAAGTGCAACGGCGTGGGGCTGCGATTTAACGTATGATTATGTGAAAATCAATGCTTCCTACCGCACCTAGTGGGAGGGTCTATGATGAACTATATAGTCATTAAGTGCGGCGGAAGTGTGTTAGAAAATCTCCCAAGGTCCTTTTATGAAGATGTGATTTCGCTTCATCAAATAGGGAAATGGACTCCGATTATTGTTCATGGCGGCGGTCCACTTATCAATAAATTATTAAAAAACTTAAACGTTGAAACCTCCTTTGTAAATGGACTAAGAGTAACCAATAATGAAGTGTTGGATATAGTAGAAATGGTGTTAAGCGGAACTGTGAATAAACAAGTTGTACGGAACATCATTGAAACAGGCGGAAGTTCATTCGGTGTCAGCGGGGTGGATGGGAGTTTATTAAAAGCCATTCCGACTTCAGATGAAAGTTTAGGTTTTGTAGGAGAAGTCGTTGAAGTGAATACTTCAGTTATCGAAGGTATCGTAAACCAAGGACATAT
The DNA here is from genome assembly GCF_055502545.1 of Bacillus sp. CZDM1. NCBI lineage: Bacteria > Bacillati > Bacillota > Bacilli > Caryophanales > Bacillaceae > Bacillus > Bacillus sp. CZDM1. Next base: position 237,198 of record NZ_JBUESO010000009.1, read on the forward strand.
ACCTGTTGTTTCACCAATCGGGATTGGTGCAGATGGACAGCGTTATAATATAAACGGCGACGTTGCAGCAAGTGCGGTCGCCAAAGCACTGGGAGCAAATCTCTGTTTTATAAGTGATATTCCTGGTATCTTAGTCGAAAAAAATGGAGAAAAGTCTAAACTTGATAAGGTTACCAAAACAAAGGTGGAAGAACTGATTGAAGATAAAACTATCTACGGCGGGATGATTCCTAAGGTCAAAGCCGCAATCGATGGGTTAGTTCATAAAATTCCGATGGTCGGTATTATAGATGGATTTGAAAAAAATAGCCTGATAGATTACGTGAACGGCAAAAATATTGGAACAAAAATTGTTTTAGAAGAGGAGATTGCATAATGACCATTAACACTTCCGTTTCCCCTATTTCGTCAGTAATGGCTACGTATAGCCGCTTTCCTATTACGTTGGTTAAGGGGAAAGGAAGCTATGTATGGGACGATCAAGGGAAAAAGTATTTAGATTTTACTTCAGGCATTGCGACTTGCAACTTAGGCCATGTGCCGGATGTGGTTAAAGCAAAGCTTGAGGAGCAGCTGCAAAATCTTTGGCACTGTTCAAACCTTTACAACATTCCAAATCAGCAGGAGCTGGCGGCGCTGCTTACAGCCAATAGCTGTGGAGATCAGGTTTTCTTTTGCAATAGCGGAGCGGAAGCAAACGAGGCGGCCATTAAGCTGGCAAGAAGGTACGCACAGAAAGTAAAGGAAACAGATTCTTTCGAAGTCATTACCTTTCAGCAATCCTTTCACGGCAGAACATTGGCAACATTATCGGCCACAGGGCAGGAAAAAATCCAACAGGGATTTGCTCCATTAGTCAAAGGCTTTAGTTATCTGCCATTTAATGATATAGAAGCACTTGATCAGTTAAAAACGCTCCAGCCTGCAGCCATTTTACTAGAACTTGTCCAAGGTGAAGGCGGAGTCATTCCGGCAAATCCGGAATGGGTAAAGAAAATTGCAGAAATCTGTAAGGAGAAAGACATCCTTTTAATGGTTGATGAAATTCAAACAGGAATCGGCAGGACCGGCACACTGTTTGCATACGAACAATACGGTATTGAGCCGGATGTAATTAGTGTAGCAAAAGGTCTTGGATCAGGATTTCCAATTGGGGCAATCATTGCGAAAGAAAAGGCTGCAAAAGCATTCGAACCTGGTACTCACGGAAGTACCTTTGGCGGCAACCCATTAGCTACAGCAGCAGGAGTCGCAACTCTTTCCCATATCATTGAAAGTAATTTACTAAATCATGTTAATGAAATTTCAGAGTACTTTGATGAACTCTTAATGAAGTTTAAAGAAAAGTACAATTATATAGAAGAAATTAGGGGAAAAGGTCTCCTAAAAGGAATCGTTGTCGGAAACAAGGCTCCGCAAATTGTTCAAAAGGCAATTGAAAATCAACTGTTGATCCTAACAGCGGGACCAAATGTAGTAAGATTGCTGCCGCCATTAACGGCCACTAAAGAAGAAATGAATGAATTCACCCATGCATTGGAAAAAACATTCCAAGGTATAGAGAAAGGCGAGTGAGTGTTTTGGAACAAGGTTATCTTACTTTGGAAACAGGGGAAGTTTTTGAAGGAGTACTAATAGGTGCAAATAAGGATTCTATCGGAGAAGTTGTATTTAATACAAGTATGACTGGCTACCAGGAGATCATTACAGATCCTTCTTATGCAGGACAGCTCATAACATTCTGCTATCCAATTATCGGAAACTATGGAATCAATGCGATGGACGATGAATGTATTTCCCCTTCCTTAGCAGGTGTGGTGATTGGAGATTTATGTGAAACACCAAGCCATTACCAATCCATTAATAATTTCTCCGAAAAACTAATGCAGGCAGGCGTTCCAGGAATTGCAGGCGTGGACACAAGATTACTTGTCAAAACGATCCGAAGCCGCGGAACGGTAAAAGGATATTTAAGTAAGACTAAACAAGAAAATTTTGATGAAAACAAAACCATACCATTTTGGGTAGAGAAGGTTTCAACTAGAAAAATGCAATTTTTCAAAAATGAGGGACCACACGTTGTCCTAATCGATTTTGGATATAAAAAGTCGATACTGAATGCGTTACTCGATGAAAATTGTTCGGTTACCATCGTCCCTTTTAATACCTCTTTTGAAAAAATCAATGCCTTAAAGCCAGACGGTGTGCTATTAAGTAACGGGCCTGGAGATCCAATGGCCTTGAAACAATGGTTTCCAGAAATCAAAAAGATTACACAGCACTATCCGACTTTAGGTATCTGCTTAGGTCATCAGTTAATTGCACTAGCTTATGGAGCAAAAACAGAAAAACTTGCCTACGGACATCGAGGCGGCAATCATCCAGTAAAAGAATTAGCAACGGGTAAGGTAAAAATTACAGCACAAAATCATGGGTATGTTGTCGTTGATGAGAGCATTGATGCCCAGGTATTCCAAATCTCATACCGTAACGTGAATGATAAATCCATCGAAGGGTTAAAGCACCGACGCTTTCCGATTCAAACCGTTCAATTCCACCCGGAAGCACACCCAGGACCAAGTGACACCCAATACATTCTAGAAGAATTTGTTTATCAGATAAATTCCGTGGGAGATAAACGTTATGCCATTAAATAAAAACTTAAAAAAAGTATTAGTAATTGGATCAGGACCGATTGTAATCGGGCAGGCAGCAGAATTTGATTATGCGGGGACACAAGCCTGTATCGCTCTTAAAGAAGAGGGAATACAGGTAGTACTAATCAATAGTAATCCAGCGACGATTATGACGGACGAAACTGTTGCCGATAAGGTATATATCGAACCATTAAATGTAGAAACCATTGAAAAAATTATTCAAAAAGAAAAACCTGATGGAATTATTGGAACGTTAGGCGGTCAGACAGGTTTAAATCTAACGGTAGAACTCTATGAAAAAGGTATTCTCCAAAAATACAATGTAGCGTTGTTAGGAACCTCTGTAGAATCGATAAAAAATGGCGAAGACCGTGATCGTTTCCGCAGTTTAATGATAAAGATTGACGAACCGATTCCAGAATCTGCGATTATTCATACGTACGAAGAGGGTGTATCGTTCGTCAACGAAATAGGCTTCCCTGTTATTATTCGACCGGCCTACACACTTGGCGGACACGGCGGCGGCTTTGCTCATAATGCGGAGGAACTTGAAAATGTTCTGAAAAAGGGATTAACAGCCAGCCCAATCCACCAAGTTCTTGTTGAGAGAAGCATTAAAGGCTGGAAGGAAATTGAATACGAAGTCATAAGAGACGCTAATGACACATGTATCATTGTTTGTAATATGGAAAATATAGACCCTGTTGGCGTTCATACTGGTGACTCTATTGTTGTTGCTCCATCGCAAACCTTAACGGATGTTCAGTATCAAATGCTGCGGAACTCTTCTTTAAAAGTAATACGAGAGTTAGAGATTATCGGCGGCTGTAACATCCAGTTTGCTCTTAATCCAGAATCCAACCAATATTGCATTATTGAAGTAAACCCAAGGGTAAGCCGTTCTTCGGCATTAGCATCAAAGGCTACCGGTTATCCAATTGCTAGGACGGCAGCTAAATGTGCGGTTGGTTATCATTTAGATGAGATTGTAAACCCAATAACAGGTAACACCTTTGCATCCTTTGAACCTGCGATTGATTATATTGTTGTTAAGCTTCCACGATTTCCATTTGATAAATTTCCAGAAGCAGATCGTACATTAGGTACGCAAATGAAAGCAACTGGAGAAGTCATGGCGATTGACCGTACCTTTGAAGGCGCACTAAATAAAGCAATTCGTTCAATGGAATTAAATATATTTGGACTTTGTCTGGAATCAAATAAAAATATAGATAATGAGGTCTTATTTGAAAAACTTGAAAGACCAAATGACCAAAGGTTATTTATAATAGCAGAAGCATTCAGAAGAGGGATTTCCCTAGAGGAAATTAAACAGATAACAGAGATCGATTCATGGTTTTTAAATAAAATCAATTCGGTCGTTGACTTAGAAATGGAATTATCATCTTATGCATGGAGTGAAGTACCGCTTTCATTATTAAAAACAGCGAAGCGTCATAATATTTCCGATAAGTTACTTTCACAAATATACAGCATCGAGGAAAAGCAAGTAAGAAGTAAATGGAAAGAACTCAACTGGAAACCTGGCTACAAGATGGTTGATACCTGTTCTGCAGAGTTTGATGCCGTTACTCCTTATTACTACTCGACATGGCTTGGGGCGGATGAGGTAGAGGAAACAAACAGTAAAAAGATTCTTGTTCTTGGTTCAGGACCGATTCGGATTGGTCAAGGAATTGAATTTGATTACTGCTCTGTCCATGCTGCAAAAGCAATTAAGAAGATGGGCTATGAGGCAGTCGTCATCAACAATAACCCAGAAACAGTTAGTACAGATTACTCAGTCGCTGACCGCCTTTACTTTGAACCATTAACGGCTGAAGATGTTCTTACGGTTATTGAAAAAGAGAAGATTGAAGGCGTGTTAATCCAGTTTGGCGGGCAAACGGCAATTAATTTGGCTCATGACCTCGAAGAAGAGGGAGTAAAGATTTTAGGCACAACGGTAGAAAATGTCGACACTTTCGAGGATCGGAAAGAATTTTATCAGTTACTTGAAGGTTTAAACATCCCGCATATTGTAGGTGAGACCGTATCACATAAAGATGAATTGCTAGCAGCTGCAGCAAGTCTTGGTTATCCAGTATTGGTTCGTCCCTCCTATGTAATCGGCGGCCAATCGATGTTTACTATTTTTACAGAAGAAGAATTAAACTATTATATCACTCAGCTTGAAGAAAACTCTTCGCAGGATAAAATGTGGCCATTATTAGTAGACAGATATATTCCTGGATTAGAATGTGAAGTGGATGTCATTAGTGATGGTAAGAATGTAATCGTACCAGGAATCTTTGAACATATCGAAAGAGCTGGCGTACATTCTGGGGATAGTATTAGTGTTTTTCCACCTATTTCACTAGCGGATGAGGTTAAAGAAACATTAATTGATTATGCTGAAAAAATTGCCAAAACTTCTCCGATTATTGGTATTATGAATATCCAATTTGTGATTTATCAGAATCAAGTTCTTGTCTTAGAAGTAAATCCGCGTTCTTCACGTACGGTACCTATAATGAGCAAGGTTACAGGCATTCCAATGATTGAGTGGGCAGTAATGGCTCAGTTAGGAATATCATTGGATTCTCTATCGAATGAAACTGGTTTAGTAACAGAGCCTAAATACTATTCGGTTAAGGCACCTATTTTTTCAAGAAGTAAATTAAAGGGAGTCGACCACGTTCTTGGACCGGAAATGAAATCAACAGGTGAAGTGTTAGGTTTAGGAACAACCTTCCATGAAGCGCTCGAAAAGGCTTTCCCTGCAACAAGTGGTGAAACAGAGAACTATCTATTATGTTCGATATCTGACCGGGAAAAACCAGCCAGTCTTCCGATTCTCCAGCAGTTTGTGAATGAGAATTACAAGCTAATTGCAACAGAAGGGACAGCAAGATTCCTTCAGGAAAAAGGATTTACAATTAAAAAGGTTATTAAGGATAACGAAGATGTAAATGAACTTTTCAAAAATAATAGTATTCAAGCAGTAATTAATATACCGAACCAAGGTAGAAATAAAATTAAATTTGGTTTTTACATTCGTGAACAAGCGACTCGCTACAATGTACCGGTATTTACTCATCTTGATACAGTTGAGGCAATGATTAGCCTTCAGGCCCAATTGATTACACAATCAGAGGTAAGGACAGTAACGGAATATTACAATATAAAAGAGAGCGGTGTGGAACATGTCAAATGTGATTAAATGGAACGCAAAGGGAGTATTACCAAAGCCACAATTTAAAGGCAAGGATTTCTTAGCCTTGACCGATTTACAGACTGATGAAATTCTCTATCTTTTAGAGGAAGCGAAGGAATTAAAAAGTCTTCAAAAACAAGGAAAACCACATCCTTATTTGAGCGGAAAGGTTCTAGGGATGATTTTTGAGAAGGCTTCTACCCGTACTAGAGTTTCCTTTGAGGTAGGGATGCTTCAATTAGGGGGCCATGCGATTTTTTTAAGTCCAAAGGATCTCCAGCTTGGCAGAGGTGAAAGTATTTCGGATACAGCTAAAGTTTTATCACGATATATTGATTGTATGATGATTAGGACGTTTTCACATAGCACCGCTGAAGAACTAGCAGAGCATGCCACGGTACCGGTTGTTAACGGCTTAACAGATTTACATCATCCAGTACAAGTAATGGCGGACTTACTAACGATTCAAGAACACAAAGGGAAATTGGCAGGGTTAAAAATGTGTTATTTAGGGGATGGCAAAAATAATGTCACTCACTCATTAATAGAAGGTGCAGCAAAGGTTGGAATGCATATTTCGGTTGCCAGCCCGCCTGGATACTTACCTGATGGAAAGATAACAGAGAAAGCAATTGAATCTGCCAAATTAACAGGGAGCAAAATAACATTTACACATAATCCGGTAGAGGCTATCACGGATGCCGACATTGTCGTTACAGATGTTTGGACCAGTATGGGTCTGGAAGCAGAAACGGAAAAAAGATTGAAGGACTTTGCACCATATCAAGTAAATGCGGAAATTTGTCAGTACGCTAAACCAGATTATATCTTTTTACATTGCTTGCCAGCACACCGAGGAGAAGAAGTAACAGCAGAAATTATTGATGGTCCTCATTCAGTCGTGTTTGATGAAGCAGAGAATCGACTGCATGCGCAAAAGGCAATTTTAAAACTTTTACTAGAATAGTAGATTTTTTTGAAATTTAATGTATAATAATCCTATTGGTTGAATAATAATACATGCGAACAAGAGGAGAATATAAAATGGCTAAGGAAAAAATTGTTTTAGCATACTCAGGTGGACTTGATACTTCAGTTTCAGTTAAATGGATTCAGGAGAAATACGGATATGATGTCATTGCACTAGGTCTTGATGTTGGTGAGGGTAAAGATCTAGAAGCAATTAAACAAAAGGCATTGAATGTAGGAGCTGTTAAAGCTTACATGATCGATGCGAAAGAATTATTAGCTAAAGAATATATTTTGCCAGCTTTAAAGGCGAATTGTTTATATGAAGGGAAATACCCACTGTCATCAGCGTTATCTCGTCCATTAATTTCAAAATTATTGGTTGAAGTAGCTGAAAAAGAAGGAGCTGCAGCTGTTGCGCATGGCTGTACTGGTAAAGGAAATGACCAGGTTCGCTTTGAGGTTTCCATTCAAGCTTTAAATCCAAACCTGAAGGTTGTTGCACCAGTTCGTGAGTGGGGTATGACTCGTGATGAAGAAATTAAGTATGCTGAGGAAAATGGTATTCCAATTCCAGTAGATTTAGACAATCCATTCTCGATTGATGCTAATATCTGGGGACGTGCTTGTGAGGCAGGAGTTCTTGAAGATCCTTGGGCAGAGGCACCGGAAGCAGCATTTGATTGGACAGCACCAATCGAATTAACACCAGATCAAGCTGAGTATCTTGAAATTGAATTTGAGCAGGGTGTTCCAGTTGCACTAAATGGCGAGAAGCTGCCATTAGTGAAATTAATTGAAACTCTGAACGAACTTGGCGGCAAGCATGGCGTCGGTCGTATTGATCATATTGAAAATCGACTAGTAGGAATTAAATCTAGAGAAGTTTATGAAAATCCAGCAGCTTTAATTTTAATTAATGCACATAAGGAATTAGAATTCTTAACACTAACGCGTGAAGTAACACAGTTCAAAACCCAAGTAGAACAGCAAATGGCAAAAATCATCTACGAAGGTCTTTGGTATTCACCAATAAAACCAGCTCTCGATGCTTTTATTGATGAAACGCAAAAGGTTGTATCTGGGACTATCCGAGTGAAACTTCATAAAGGCAACCACACCGTTGTTGGTCGTAAGTCACCAAACAGCCTTTATAATGAAGAATTGGCAACCTATTCAAAAGGCGATGCCTTCGATCATAATGCGGCTGTTGGATTCATCAAAATTTGGGGTCTGCCAACAAAAGTATATTCAGAGGTAAATAATAAAGAAACGATAATGAAATAATAATTGGGTGCCCTCGAAACCTTTCGGGGGCAGCCGTATTTATTGCGTAAAGGAGAGCTATTGATGTCCAAATTATGGGGCGGAAGATTTACGAAAGAAACCAACAAGTTAGTCGAAGAATTTACGGCTTCAATTTCCTTTGATCAAAAGCTTGCCAAAGAGGATATTGCCGGCAGCATGGCACATGTTCAAATGTTAGGGGAATGTGGCATTATTCCCGCTGAGGATGCCGATAAAATTAAAGCAGGCCTGCTTGAAATTAAAAAGATGGTTGACAATAATGAAGTTGAGTTTTTAGTAGAAGATGAAGATATTCATATGAATATCGAGAAATTATTGATTGAAAAAATAGGTCCTGTCGGAGGCAAGCTTCATACTGGCCGTAGTCGAAATGACCAAGTGGCAACTGATATGCACCTTTACTTACGAACAAAGACAACGGAATTGATTAAATTACTTGAAGATGTTCAAAATTCTTTGCTTGTACAGGCAAAAGAGAATGTTAACACGTTAATCCCGGGGTATACCCATCTACAGCGTGCTCAGCCAGTCTCCTTCGCTCATCATGTCATGGCTTATTTCTGGATGTTTGAACGAGATAAAGAGAGATTGATTGATAGCTTAAAGCGTGTTAATTGGCTTCCACTTGGTTCTGGTGCCTTAGCAGGAACTACTTTTCCTATCAAACGTGAACGGGTGGCAGAGCTGCTCGGGTTTGAAACGATCTATCCAAACAGCATGGATGCAGTTAGTGACAGGGATTTTATTTTAGAATTCCTTTCGATTGGTTCCATCATCATGACTCATATTTCAAGAATATCGGAGGAGCTTGTGATTTGGTCAAGCCAAGAGTTTCAATTTGTTGAGCTCGATGATTCTTTTTGCACGGGATCCAGCATTATGCCGCAAAAGAAGAATCCAGATGTTCCTGAGTTGTTAAGAGGAAAGACTGGCCGTACTTTTGGTAATTTGATTGGCTTACTGACAGTCCTTAAGGGCTTGCCGCTAGCTTACAATAAGGATTTGCAAGAGGACAAGGAAGGGATGTTTGACACAGTGGAGACACTGGAAGGATCCCTTATGCTGTTAGCGCCAATGATTGAAAGTATGACTGTAAACAAAGATATCATGCGAAAAGCGATTAATAATGACTTCTCAAATGCAACGGATATTGCCGATTACTTGGTTAGAAAAGGTCTGCCATTTAGAGAGGCACATGAAGTCATCGGGAAGATTGTTTTATATGCGATTCAGAAGCAAAGGTTCTTACTTGATTTAAGCTTTGAAGAATACCAAGAGTTCAGTTCTTTATTTGAAGAGGATATTTATGAGGTATTATCACCAGAGCATGTAGTAGCCGTTCGAAATAGCTTCGGAGGGACATCACCAGAACAGGTGGTAAATCAAATCGAGCTTGCTGAAAGTAAACTAGGTAAATAATCGAAAACCACCTAAGGGTGGTTTTTGTCATTGTATGAGAGCCCGAGAATAACTAAAAAAGGAAAGAGCAGTCACTCATAGGGGCGATGAGGGCCCGATAATAGCTAAAAAGAGAAAGAGCGGTCACTCATAGGGGTTATGAGAGCCCGAGATTTCCTAAAAGAAGTATTGGCGGTCACTTATATAGCAAAGCTGCTTTTCATTTGTATTACTGTCGAAAATATTAGATAATTTCCTCATATGATTTTTTCTAAAGGAGGAAAACCATGAAAATACGTGTCTCAGTTGTTCAGTATCACTTACATACGATTCAGTCCTTTGAAGAATTTGCCGCACAATGCGAGCATTATATAAAAACGGCTGAGGAATTTGGAGCAGAGTTTGTTCTTTTCCCTGAGTTCTTCACCACACAGCTGCTATCGATAGGAAAGGGCCAAGGGCAGAGTCTGACTATCAATGACTTGCCAGGTTTCACTGACCAATACCGAGAATTATTTTCTAATTTTGCTAAACAAACCAACATGCACATTATTGCTGGAACACATGTGATTGAAAAGGGCGGCAAGCTATATAATACGGCTCATTTATTTTATCCCGATGGAAGGATTGGCGAACAGGCAAAGCTCCATATTACCCCTACAGAAGTGAACGAGTGGAACATGGAGAAAGGTGACAGCTTTCAAATTTTTGAAACAAGCAAAGGGAAAATTGCCTTGCTGACCTGCTATGACATTGAGTTCCCTGAAATCGTCCGGATGGCAAAGGCTAAAGGAGCTGATGTGATATTCTGTCCTTCATGTACAGACGACCGCCATGGCTTCCATCGTGTTCGTTACACTAGCCATGCACGTGCTGTTGAAAATCAGGTATATGTTGTTTTGACTGGAACTGTGGGGGCGCTGCCAACCGTCGATTTCATGCGTGCTAATTTCGGTCAGGCGGTAATCATAACGCCAAATGATATTCCGTTCCCTCCAAAAGGTATTCTTGTGGAAGGGGAACTGAACAACGATATGGTTGTGACAGCAGACCTTGATCTGGAGTTATTATATGAAGTTAGAGAACGAGGATCCGTAACAACCTGGCGCGATCGTCGGACAGATTTATATCCGGATTGGGAAAAATAAATGACAAAGGGTGGAGCTGCCTTGTATCATAGTGAATTTTATGTTTTTGACCAAGAAAAGCCAGTCCCTGTAGTCATTCGCAATTACACTCAAGTAGATTTTGATGAGCTCATTCAAATTCAGTCAGAATGCTTTCCACCTCCATTTCCGTCAGAGTTATGGTGGAATAAAGAGCAATTATCCAATCATGTTATGCGTTTTCCAGAGGGTGCTATATGTATTGAAGTGGGTGGTGTGTTAGCCGGTTCCCTTACAGGTCTTTGTGTCCACTTTGATTCTAACCAAATGGATCATACATGGGAAGAAATCACGGACCATGGATTCATTACAAATCATAATCCTAGTGGTAACACACTATACATTGTGGATATCAGTGTACGGCCAAAGTTCCGAAAGCTTGGTCTTGGAAAACTAATGATGCAGTCCATGTATCATGTAGTAATTCAGAAAAAACTTGAGAGGCTGCTGGGCGGCGGCAGAATGCCCGGGTATCATAAATTGGCTGATACGATGACACCTGAGCGGTATTTAAATAAAGTCCTAACAGGGGATATAAAAGATCCTGTTATTACCTTTTTGCTTCGTTGCGGAAGAGTGCCAATTGGCATTGTAGAAAATTACCTTGATGATGAAGAATCATGTCATTATGCAGCATTAATGGAGTGGAAAAATCCATTTTTAAAAGAATAGGGGAGTCTTAGCTAATGGAATATAAACGTATAACAAGTATTACAGATCCAAACTTTAAAAAACTGCATGATTTAATGAAAGATATTTTCCCGCCAGAGGAAGTATTAGAGTATGAATTATGGAAGGAACCTCTAGAAGATTCAGGTATTCGTGTATTTGTTGCTGTGGAAGGCAGTGAAGTTGCAGGGGCAACTGAGTACCGTTATTATCCTGATTGGAATATTGCGATGACAGATTTCACGATCATTAGTAAGCCTGGTCTTAGCCTAGGAAGATTCTTAGCACAGAACCGCTTAAAGGACTTGCAAAAGCTAGCTGCAGAAAACGGTAAAGAGCTTTTCGGTATGTTTGCTGAAATATATGATCCTTATCGGGTAGGCCATGAATTTGGCGGTGTGAAGGTTATGGATCCATATGTACGCCGCGAGGTTCTTTCACATTTAGGTTATAAACGAATTGATTTAGACTATGTACATCCATCTTGGGAGAATGATGGTGAGGCCGTTAAAGGACTCGATTTTTGCTTTATGCCAATGAACGATGAGTTAGAATCTATATCTGCGGCACTTGTAGCTGATTTTCTTACTACCTATTACGCCATTCTATCAAATAAGCCACAAGAATGGCTCGAAATGATTGAACAAATAAGAAGTAAGGAAACCATCTCCTTACTACCGCTTTAATCTTATTTATTCGGGAGTCTGTTATTACGGACTCTTATTTTTTTATTTTTATCTACAAACTTGTCCACAGTTCACAGGCTATTCATATTTCTAACGTTATTATGTTAAAAAACTGTGAAAGTAATTGTCATTAGAGTGGAACGGGAGTATAGTAAAGATGTAAAGGAGATAGTGAATATATTCACAATCGCCTATATCGTTTACCGGGTCCTATTGCCTAATGGCAGAAATCTCTCTATAGGACACGATGATTTAATCATTTTTCCCCCTTATATATTTGTAAAGAAGCAGGAATATCCTGCTTCTCTTTTTTTGCAGCAATAAAATGCTGCCTGTTTTTTTAAAAGGGTTATTTTCTACGCTTATTTGTAACGCGCTGGTTGGCTGCATTTGCTCGTGCCATTGCTTCAAGGTCTGCATGATCCGCAAATTCAGCAGAATACTCCACATCGTTTCCATCTGATTTCATGTTTTTAGGTACCTGTGGAAGAGATGCTTTATTTTTATCACGAGAATTATGTCCACGCGAACGGCTCATTAGTAAAAAACCCCTTTCAAAGTTAACTAAGTGAGAACAGAAAAGTTCCCACTAATAGCTTTTACTTATTTGAGGAGTTCATGAATGGAAAAAATTTTTATCTAGCTCAGTCGCCGACAAGCAGGCACCTTCCGCTTATTTCTTATAAACGAGTTTTTTTGTCATGGAAGCCGCCAGCACGGTCTGCCATTTTAAACTCACGCTGGTATGATACTTCCTGCATACTTGTAAGTGAATATTTTCCTCTATCCTTATCTTTTTTCTTCTTTTCTGCCATATTGCTCAGTCCTTTCAACATTTTATTTTGTTAATCGTTAAAAAGCTTATGGAAAAAATTAAGCACATTCTCCATTTTTACCTTTTCAGAACGGAATGATACTCCATTGTGGAAAAAATATGATAAAGTATTGGAGAGGTGAATGATATGGCTGTTATTACAAAAATCACCACACAGCAGAAAAATAAAGATCGCTTTAATATTTTTATGGACTATGGAAAAGGCGAGGAATATGCCTTTAGTGTCGATAGTGCTGTATTGATTCGATTTGAATTAAAAAAAGGGATGGAGATTGATGAATTTTCCATCTTAGAGATACAATTTCAAGACGATATCAGGAAGGCCTATAATCGTGCAGTTCATTATTTGGCAAGAAGAATGAGATCTGAAAAAGAGATAAAGGACTATCTTGCACAAAAGGAAATAGAAGAACCTATTATTAAAGAAGTTATTCATAAATTGGCTGCTCAAAAATATATTAATGATGAGGAATATGCCCTTTCATTTGTAAGAACCCAGATGAATACGACAGATAAAGGTCCAGACTTAATCCGTATGGAGTTAAAAGAGAGAGGCATCAATGAGGGGATAATCAAACAAGCAATAACGGAATACTCTTTAGAAGATCAAGTTGAAAAAGCCATTAAGGTGGCAGAAAAGTTAATCAAAAAGAGTTCAAAGGAATCTCAACGAATCGTTAAGCAAAAAGCAGAGCAATTCCTATTAAGAAAGGGCTACCCCTTCGATGTGATTCATCTGGCGCTAACAGAAGCAAATACGGATAAGGAACAAGATGAGGAAATGGAAGCCATAAGGTACCAAGGCGAAAAAACACATCGAAAATATAGTAATTTTACCGGTTTTGAATACAGCCAAAAAATGAAACAAGCTCTTTTCCGTAAAGGATTTTCAATGGATTTGATTGAAAGGTATTTAGAAGAAGTCGAAAAATCATGACGCAGATCCGTCATGATTTTTTACTTTCGATGATAATCTCATCTTGATCGAGTTGACTCATTATTATTTCGGCAACTTCTTTAGGTGAACGAAAACGGGAAGTGTCGGCAACGTGATTGCTATCTGCCCAAAATGGGGTATCCATTCCGCCCATATAAATGGCTTTAATTTTGATCGAGCTATTGTCGTACTCTTTTTGCAGGCTTTCCGTAAAGCCCCTAACAGCAAATTTACTTGCTACATAAACAGCTTCATTAACTTTTCCTCTTAAACCCGCTGTTGAAATGATATTTATCAACAGACCTTCACCTTGTTCTTGCAGTAAAGGTAATACAGCTTTTGTCATTAGTATCGTTCCGAGAACATTCGTGTTAAGCATTTCGCTGATTTCGTTCTCCGTTATGTTAACAAAAGGTCCGAAATGACCAACACCGGCATTATTAACCAAACCAACAATTCTGTGATTTTTGCTTATTTCTTTTATCTTTATAAAAATATCTGTTTCTTTTTGAACATCAAGAACAATGAAATCCGCTGCACCGCCAGCTCGTTCGATTACGGTTTTTACAGCTGAAAGTTTATCCACAGCCCTTCCCATCATGAAGACATGATAACCCTGCTGCGAAAATAATATGGATAATTCCTTACCCAATCCAGAACCTGCTCCGGTAACAATGATGGTTTTCACTGAAATCTCTCCTTCAACCTTTATTATTTACATAAAAATAACTATACTAAAATAAGAGGAAAAACGAAAATGGGAGTGGACTTAAATGCAACAGGAAAAACGATATAGTACGATGTCTGAGCATGAATTAAAGCAGGAAATTGCCCAATTATTAGAAAAGGGGAGGAAAGCAGAGCAAATGGGAATGGTCAGTGAATATGCTGTATTAGAAAGAAAAGCAGCGATGGCTAGGGCCTATTTATTAGATCCTACTGCATTTAAACCTGGTGAAATTTATGAGCTTGAAGGCGACCCTGGGGAATATTTTAAGATAGACTATATGAATGGTGTATTTGCCTGGGGATACCGATTAAAGGGAGATGGCAAAGAAGAAGCACTGCCAATATCGATGTTAAAATGGTTAAAATAGAAAAAAGACAAACCAGAGAGTAATATCTCTGGTTTATCTTTTTTGAGCAGTTAGGCTTGCTTCCGGGTTTGGCGTTTTAAAATGATCAGGTCTTGGGATTGTTGGGTTTCACCATTTATTTGTGAATGAGCATGCTTTGATTTAGCCCAAGGGGTTGTAAATGGCTTGCCTTCATGATTTTTCTGGTTTCCCATAATTAAAACCTCCCAAATTTTAGAAATACTCAGGTGTATCATTTTCACGCTCACCAGAAGCACGCATACGCTCCTGTGGATGGGTGTTGATCGTTCCGTCGGCCCGTCTGGAAGCATATTCTGCTTTCGCTCGTGGCTCTCCCTCTAACTTGTTGTTATTTTGGTTCGGGAAATTCCTTGCTTTATTTCTCACCATGTTGGTACCTCCATCGAAAGGGAATGAGAAACCGTGAAAAGCAAAGTGTCTTCACACCAGTGCTTATCACGTAATAATAGTATTCGATATTTAGCTTAAGGTTATGTTATAAGAAATTGGCAATGAGGTGAATGTATGAACGATTACCATGAAAGATTAGCAAAGCTGTTGTTAGAAAAAAACGAATTGCTCTCCTACAATCAAGCCCGGACCTGGGTTGAGTTAATGTGGGAGGACTTTGAAACCACCGCTGCTAAGGCAGGAAGAGATTATCTTGGCAGTGAAATGACAGAAAGAATTGTCACGCAATGGATTCAGAATTACGGCGGGAGACTCCATGATTTTGTTGCCAAAAATCCAAAATATAAAGACTTCCTCATTCAAGACAAGAATTCATTGAATTAAAAAGGCGAGCGACTATTAGTCACTCGCCTTTAACATTAACTGGGGATAATACTGAGTTTTTTCCTTAATTTACTTTCGCTGAACACCCAGCCAGTATAGGAACTAATTGGATTTAACTCTAAATCTAACTGCACGACTGCAACGAACGGATAATGCCCATTACTGCGGTACCTCAAGTCAATAAATCGAACTTCGTAATAGTCATCGTACTCATCTAATTCCCATCGATAAACAGGCGAGAATGACAGGAAGGCAGCTAGGTTTTTATCCTTTTTAGCAGCTTCGAGCACAGGTGTTTCCGGTACGGGCACTCGCTTAAAACGGTCTAGTATCTCAACATTCGTTCCTGCCGCCCTGCCGACAAAGAACTCACCTTCATTCATCGCAGCTATTCTCCAAAGATGATACTTCATAGTTGGTGCAATAATGATTTCTGTTGCGTCTGGAATTAATTTCTTAACCGCTGCCTTTACTTTACCTTGAGCGTAAAACCGGAGGAGGTAATATCCAAATAACACAACAAACATCGTTAAAAATGTATAACCGGGGTCTGCACCAAAAACCCAAATAATAATGGCGACTACGTGTATTCCAAAGATAATCGGGTCAAAGGTATTGATTACTCCAAGCGCGACCCATTTTGATGTGAAGGGTCTAAGAGCCTGCGTACCATAGGCGTTAAAAATGTCTACAAACACATGAATAAACACCGCGGCAAATGTCCATCCCCAAAGGTGGAGGAGATTTGCATTAGGGAAAAAAGGATATATCACTGCTAAAAGAATAAGAGGCCATAAAAGTACAGCTGGAATTGAGTGGGTGACACCTCGATGATTACGAATATAGATGGCATTATTTCTTAACTTTAATACGGTATCAATATCAGGTATTTGTGAGCCTGCAATGGTAGCAATTAATACACTCGTTGCCGTTACAGAGCTCCCAGCTACTACAGGATCAAGAGTCGCAAGACCGCCAAGGGCAATTCCCATTACAACATGAGTTCCAGTATCCAAAAGGAAAATTCCTCCTCTAATAAAATCTTGTCAAATTGAACAATTTCGCTTATGGTTAAAAAATGCTTATTATTATATTCCCTTATTTCTTTTTGTTTAACAGGCTGGAGGCATTTTAGTAATGGTAAATGAGTTGAAAAATATAGAAAAAATCTCAATAGAAAATTTTCAAGAGGATTTAATCTCCTGGTTTAAAGCCGAACAACGCGAATTGCCATGGAGAAAAGACCAAGACCCTTATAAAGTATGGGTTTCGGAAATCATGCTGCAGCAAACAAGAGTCGATACGGTTATTCCTTATTTTAATCGATTTATTGAATGGTTTCCAACAATAGAAGACCTTGCGAAAGCAAATGATGATAAAGTTCTAAAAGCCTGGGAAGGACTAGGTTATTATTCGCGAGTAAGAAATTTACATTCTGCTGTAAAAGAAGTAAACGAAAAATACGATGGTCAGGTACCAAATACTCCAAAAGAAATTTCAAACCTTAAGGGGGTTGGTCCCTACACGGCTGGCGCAATTTTAAGTATTGCCTATGGTATACCTGAACCCGCGGTGGATGGTAATGTCATGAGGGTTTTATCACGTATCCTCTCGATTTGGGAGGATATTGCAAAGCCATCTACTAGGAAGGTATTTGAACATGCTGTTAGAAAGCTAATCTCCCATGATGATCCTTCTGCGTTTAATCAGGCTTTAATGGAACTAGGTGCATTAATTTGCACTCCAACATCACCTTCATGTTTACTCTGCCCTGTTCGTGATCATTGTCAGGGATTTCATGAGGGAGTAGAATCCGTACTTCCTATTAAGACGAAAAAGAACTCACAAAAAAATGTTGAGCTTGCAGCAATTATTGTGAAAAATGAAATGGGAAAAGTTTTAATTCATAAACGTCCTGAAACTGGACTATTAGCAAATTTATGGGAGTTTCCAAATGTTGAAATTCATCAACCGTTACTGATGGATCGTACCCAAATCACTGATCTTTTCAAAGATACCTTTGATATGAATATTATGCTTGAAAAGGGTATTGGTCAAATAGAACACATTTTTTCCCATTTAATCTGGAATATCCGTGTATTTACAGGAACAATTAGTTCCGATTTTTCAGAAGATGATGGATGGAAATTTATTTCATTAGATGAAATGGAAGACTATGCATTTCCTGTTTCTTTCCAAAAGATGCTGAAGTTGTATAAAGAAAATATTTAAAAAAGAACGCCTGAGGGCGTTCTCCTTTATTAATCATAACTAGTTTTTGTGCCATGTGTATAATCTGCTTCTTGCCGCTTTATCCCGCCGCGATTTTCAATTTCTTCAATGATTTCACGATGAATCGTTACGCCTTCACTATTTAAGTAGGGTGCTATTTGCTGCAATGAGTGGTGAAAGAAGGCTAGTTCGCTGTCCCTCCATTCGGCTTTGGAGACCATAGAAAGTTCTGTCATATCCCGTCCTACATACATAATCTTCTTCCTTTCTCAATTAATAGCCTTAGGTTTTGTAATCAATTGTCTTCTATACATTAAAACGCTAAAATGAATAGAAAACTTGTTTATGAAGGGAATTAGAGTATATGACACAAAAAGTAGCACTTATAACAGGCAGCAGCAGGGGAATAGGGAAGGCGACAGCCTTAAGGCTTGCTCAAGCAGGGTATGATATTGTCATCAACTATGCAAGAAGTAAAAGCTCTGCACTTCAAGTAGCTGAAGAAATTGAAGCACTGGGAAGAAAAGTTTTAGTGGTAAAAGCAAATGTTGGCGATGTAAGTAAAATTAAGGCAATGTTTCAACAAATTGAGGAAGAATTTGGCAGATTAGATATTTTTGTAAATAATGCTGCCTCTGGAGTTCAGCGCCCAATAATGGAACTAGAAGAAAGTCACTGGGATTGGACATTAAATATTAACAGTAAGGCATTATTATTCTGTGCTCAGGAAGCAGCAAAGTTAATGGAGAAAAATGGCGGAGGCAAGATTGTCAGCATCAGTTCTTTAGGGTCTATTCGTTATTTAGAAAATTACACCGTAGTAGGTGTTTCTAAAGCCGCATTAGAAGCCTTAACGAGGTATTTAGCAGTTGAGTTAGCAGCTAAAAATATTGTTGTAAATGCGGTCTCTGGAGGAGCTGTCGATACAGAAGCGTTAACGCATTTTCCAAACCGCGAGGAGCTTCTTCAGGAGGCCAAGGAGAAAACTCCAGCAGGGCGAATGGTGGAAATTGAGGACATGGTTAATTGCGTTATGTTCCTATTATCAGAAGAATCCAGCATGATTAGAGGACAAACGATAATTGTTGATGGCGGAATTTCCTTACTGGTTTAAAAAAATTTTTTAAAAAATTATTAGGATAATCTCCACGAAGCGGGACATATTAATTTCGTGGAGGTGATTAACATGGCAAACAATCAACAACCAAACAAAACTTCTGCTGGAACAAACATCCAAGAGGTTAGACAACAAAACGCTCAATCTCAAGGCGGTGCAGGTTCAGCAGGTCAATTTGGAACTGAATTCGCCAGCCAAACAGATGCTGCAGAAGTAAGAAGACAAAATCAGCAATCTCAAGCTGGACAAGGTTCTGCTGGAGCTGCTGGTTCAGCAGGCCAATTTGGAACTGAATTCGCTAGTCAAACAGATGCTGCACAAGTGAGAAAGCAAAACCAACAATCTCAAGCTAATAAAGGCCAAGGAAACTCAGGTCAATTTGGTCAAAGCTAAAGTAGTAAGAAGAAGGCACCCTAAGTCGAAGGGTGCCTTCTTTTTGTTTTCGACAAAACTTCTCTTTAGTCTACATAAGTAGTCAAAGGATAAATCTGTTTATTAAAGAATACATATTAGGAAGTAAAAATAAGGCGGTGTGGTATATGGATCATTTTAACCGTTTAGTATCTGAGCAGATGATGACAATGGAAAAATTACTATACCTTCAAGGTGAGCTTGAGCGGTGTCAAGAAATTGAAGAGCAACTACAGACCCTGCAAAATGAAACGGAGTTAGAGAGTGTCCAATTTGATATTAATCAAATGAAAAAAGAGTTAAAAGAGATTCAGGAAATCTTTGAAAAACAAACGGAGGAAGTTATCCAATCCTATCGTGAAACTGATTTGGAGCCGTCAATTTAGGTCAAAAATCAAAAAAAGATTGAAAAATATGCAAATTTTTTCAAAGAGTCATTGAATTCAATGGCTCTTTTGTTTTAAATTCTTTACTCAACCGTTATAATAATAAGAAATAGTAAATGAACTTTGTTGCCATTTGTCGTTTAATTGCAGGAAGAAAGGTTACAAAGCGTTTAGGAAGGAAGTAGGGGAGAATCATGGGCGTACCCATCGAAGGTGAACCAATACAAATACATAGCTATAAACACAATGGGCACATCCATCGCGTCTGGGATGAAACTACCGTTTTAAAGGGATCGCAAAATCTGGTAATTGGCGGGAATGATCGCACAATTGTAACGGAGTCAGATGGAAGAACATGGATTACAAGAGAACCAGCGATTTGTTATTTTCATTCACAGTATTGGTTTAACATTATTGGAATGATTCGTGAAGATGGTATTTATTACTATTGTAATCTCAGCTCACCATTTATATTTGATGGTGAAGCAGTTAAATATATTGATTATGATCTTGATATTAAGGTATTCCCTGATATGACGTTTAATTTGTTAGACGAAGATGAGTATGAACGCCACCGACGTGAGATGAAGTATCCTGAGGTTATTGACCAAATCCTGAAAAGAAATGTAGAAAAGCTAATTCACTGGATTCGGCAGCGTAAAGGACCTTTTGCGCCAGATTTTATTGATATCTGGTATGAGCGTTATTTAACATACAGACGATAATGGAAGAATGTTCGGAAAGATGATGAAGGCATCTACACGTATAGTAGCTGTCTTCATCATCTTTCCCTGTTCTTATTAATGTGACAGCAGGAAAGAGGGGCCAATCTTGAGCAGTGTTCGCAGATATCTCGAATTTGTTAAGCCATATCGCCTTCAAATTATAGGGACGATTATTATTGGGGTTTTAAAATTCGCCATCCCGCTTATGATACCCATGCTCATTAAGTATGTAGTGGATGATATTATTGGGGCAAGTGGTCTAACAAATGATGAGAAATTAAATAAATTACTAATCATAATGGGAATTATGATTGTTGTTTTTGTCGTCGTAAGGCCGCCGATTGAGTATTATCGTCAATATTTCGCGCAATGGACTTCAAGTAAAATTCTTTACGATATCCGTGATCGGATGTATACACATATCCAGAAACTCAGCTTTAAGTATTATGCCAATACACGGTCAGGAGAAGTTATTTCACGCGTTATTAATGATGTTGAGCAGACGAAAACATTTGTTATTACTGGTCTTATGAATCTTTGGCTTGATATCGCAACGATTATTATTGCAATCATTATTATGTTTTATATGAATGTGAGTCTTACTTTTGTATCCATCTTGCTATTCCCGCTTTATGCTATTTCTATAAAGTACTTTTTTGGTAATCTTCGTAAGCTCACCCGTTCGCGCTCACAAGCACTTGCAGAGGTACAAAGCTATTTACATGAACGGGTTCAAGGAATGCCAGTGATTAAAAGCTTTGCAATTGAAGAGTTTGAACAAAAGCAGTTTGACAAACAAAATAAAAACTTTTTAGATAAGGCATTAGAGCACACGAGCTGGAATGCAAAGGCATTTGCTGCCGTTAACACAATTACCGATATCGCACCTTTGCTCGTTATCGGATACTCAGCTTACCTTGTTATTCAAGGAAGTTTAACGCTGGGAACAATGATTGCGTTTTTTGCGTACATTGATAAATTGTACAATCCGTTAAGAAGGCTTGTGAATTCTTCCACAACCCTGACCCAGTCATTCGCCTCGATGGATCGGGTGTTTGAATTCCTTGATGTGAAATATGACATTGTCGATGCTCCCAATGCGGTTGATTGTAAGGATGTGAAGGGGGACATTACGTTTGATCATGTTCAATTTACATACAATGAATCAGAGGAAATGATACTGAAGAATATCAATCTTGAAGTGAAAAAAGGTGAGACGATTGCCCTTGTTGGGATGAGCGGAGGGGGAAAGTCGACACTTGTCAGCCTGATTCCTCGTTTCTACGATGTCACGGAAGGAAAAATTCTCTTAGATGGAGTAGATATCCGTCATTTTAATGTTCAGTCCTTACGGGACAAAATTGGAGTAGTGTTTCAAGACAATATCTTATTTAGTGAATCTGTAAAGAACAATATCTTATTAGGTAAACCTTGCGCAAGTGATGAAGAGGTTTATCAAGCTGCCAAAGCGGCCAATGCGCATGATTTTATCGTGAATCTAGCAAATGGGTATGATACGAAGGTCGGCGAAAGAGGCGTAAAGCTTTCAGGCGGTCAAAAGCAAAGAGTGGCCATCGCCCGCGTATTTTTAAGGAATCCGCCGATTTTAATATTAGATGAGGCAACATCAGCTCTTGATTTAGAGAGTGAACACCTGATCCAAGAAGCGCTTGATAAGCTGGCGAAGGATCGGACGACGTTTGTTGTAGCCCACCGATTATCGACCATTACCCACGCTGATCGAATTGTCTTAATCGAACATGGGAAAATTGTCGAAGTGGGCAAACATGATGAATTAATGGAGAAACAAGGCAATTATTACAAATTATTTCAAGTTCAGCAGCTTGAACAGCATAAAGAAAAAAAACCGCTGGAAGCATAGATATAAACAGCAAGAAATGACGTATGGAATTGCATACGTCATTTTTTATTAAGGCTAATTTCATACGAGATGGATTTGCTGGTAAATACTCGATTTTGGCAGGTAGAATAGTTAATCTCAAATGGTTTTTTAATCGCGGATTGCTCCTGCCTCTCGGGAAGTCATTGCACCTTGTCCTTCACTTACATCTTTTTGAATTTCTTGTTTTACTTTTTGTGCATCAGTGCCAGCAAATTCTGGTTTCATAATAGTACCCAAATTCTCTTTAGCTCGTTGATCCTGTTGCATAAAGGTCCTCCTCAATTTACTGATTAACAATCATATTATTTACAAAAAAACACTCGGTATATCCCTAATGATTTAAGCGAATTTCACCTAACAGTAAAAAGGCTGCCATTTCGGCGGCTTTTTCTAATTGAACTAAAGGATTTTCAATACCCTAACTATTTCTCTATGGTATAATTAGTGTAATATTACACTAATGGAGACGGGAGGGGGAATTGTGAAATTATTTAGAGGTTTTAGTTTTTGGCTTTCTATACTGTCTTTTTTTATTTGCCTTTTTAACCTATTTGGCTTTGATGATAAAAACTTACTGTTATTCTTTACAAGTCCACCGTTTTGGATAATTGAAACACATTGGTTCGTCGTGAACTTTATGCACCCTTCTGAAATTCCCTTGGCTATAATCTATGTTTCGGCTATATTATTTTGGTTCCTAATAGGTATAATATTGGATAGAATTCTTGGAAAACTGTCAAACAAATGAAATAGCCATCAAACATTTTTATAGTCTTGTTAAACTAGCGGCTGTTAGTTTAACAGATAACATAAAAATGAACGTATCTAAGGTGTTATATTAATTTGAAGAAGCAAGAAATAAAAACAAAAACAATCTTAATATGTATAATAAAAAAACTTACCAAATTCCTCCGGTAAGTTTTCTTTGTTTATTCGATCTCCTTCTGTTCAATGGATACCTCATTGTGATGAAAGGAGTGAAAGCTGGTTATTAGTGTATCAAGATGTTCGACCTGCTCCCCGTAATCAATAATAGAAGAAATTATTTGCATCGTATGATATAAATGCGGATCGTCTTGATTGCTGTAAAGCTTTTGATGAGTCAAGAATAACTCGAATAGTTCCTTTTTATTAATACAGGTATTCGTTTCACTATCCAAGGGTGTTGGCACTTTGCCAATAAACCGGAGCATTAATTGCTCATGATGGTAGATGACGCTGTCGAGCTGTTCCTGTATGGACTGTTGAAAGTTTTCAGGAAGATGAAGCATTTCATTTTCAAATCGATGGAGTTTCTTTAAGGTATCAAGTGCTCTTTTGGCAGCGGATGTCATTTGCCTGAAAATCACTAGCTTTCTAGATTTTTCTAAACTATTCTTTTTGAAATAGCTTCTTTCTTCTTTATACATTAAATAAAACTGACTCATTTTTATCAAATTATCTTTTAATTTTTCAATATCGGCTTTCAACAAATTGTGGTCAAAGTCATGCCGGGTACTTAATCGTATCCAGCGAATAATTTCCTCTGTTGTCCCAGATATTTTAAAATAAAGCTTCTTTTCATATTTTGGCGGCAGAAACACAAGGTTTACCACGAAGGCGGAAAAGACTCCAATCATAATCGTTGAGAAGCGGATTCCTGCAAACGGAATAAAATCAGTGCCAGGGGTTTCCATAATTGAAACTAGCGTTACAAGAGAAAGTCCGATTGTATTTTCAATTTTTAATTTAAGGTTGATAATAATTACAATCACTGCGGCTAAACCAATGATGATAATGTGATTTCCTAGTAGAAGGACAAAAATGACTGCAAGAATTGCCCCAATTAAATTTCCTTGTATTTGTTCAACAATCGTTAAATAAGAACGATATATGGTCGGCTGAATCGCAAAGATTGCAGCAATACCTGCCAATACAGGAGAGGGTGAGTGCAGCAGCTGTGCTAAATAAAGGGATAAAACAATTGCAATTCCCGTTTTAAAAATGCGGGCACCTAACTTCATTCTAAATAATTTCCTTTCAAATATAAGTGGTGTGTACTTAGTTTACTTCATAATGAGCATTAACGTACTATACATGGATTAAAACATTTAATCAAGAGATATTGTATGAATTTTTGTAAGTAATAGTTAAAGATATTTTCCTAAACGCAAAAAAGAACGTCCGCGGTAAAATGCGAACGTTCTTTTCATATCATTCTGTTGATACAGCTGGATCAGCCTGTTCTTTTACTGGAACAATTTGAATAAAGTGATCTTCAGGGTTAGAAAGAAGTGCTCGAAGCTGGTTAGCTTCTTCTGTCTGACCATCATTAGCAAGTACTTCGGTATATTTACCAAGAAGCTCATTTACATCTTTTTTTCCATTTTCGGTTAAGCTCATGACTGAAACCTTAGCACCTTTCGCAATCCTTCTCATAATTGCTTGGGCTGTTAAACCAACCTCAGGCTGTTGGCGAACATAAACGACTCCGCCAGTCATTCCGGCACAAATCCATGGACCTGGATCTCCTAACACTAAGCCGCGGCCGTTTGTCATGTATTCAAATGCAAAGCCTTTAATATTTGCATTGCCTCCAATATTTCCAGCTTCATTTTCAGGAAGTGGCTGCTTAACAGAGCCACCGATAATCAGATCTGCACCTGAGAGACGAATACCTGCACGAGCATCAGCATTACCTTGAGCGACTAACAGACCTTTTTGAGCCCCATATCCGAAACCTTTTCCGACAGAACCATTATAATAGCTGCCATTTTTTCCTTTTGATTTAAGGATAAAGATATTGCCGCCAAAAGATGTTTTTCCAACACCATCTTGACCGCCGCCATTAACCGTGATTTCAATTCCGCCGCTATTATAAGCTCCTAAGCCGTTTCCAGGAATGGAACCATTCTTGTACTTAAGCTGCACAGGAGGAAGCTGCTGGTATGAACCATCAAGTCTTCCACGAACACGGTGACAGGAAACTCTGCTGCCTAAGACGCGCTGTTCAGAAGTAACACTGTCAAATTCGCGTGAAGAATGTAATTGGTCAACGCTTGCGTCTAAATACTCGGCACCAACGGCCACTTGCATTTGGACTTCTTGGAATGCCTTTGTTTCTTCTGTTTTTGAGAATTGGCTAATTTCAAGCGGTTTTAATAGATAAGATAGGCTAAGCTGATTCTTTCCTTTCGCCTGTTCTAATAAATCAGACCGTCCAACTGCATCCTGCAAGTTTGTAATCCCAAGAGAGGCAGCAAGTGCTTTTAATTCACTTCCAAAGGATGAAAATAGATTCATGATTCCATTCACAGCTAAGTCCAACTGACGTGGGACAAAGCGGCGAAGTCCATGTTCCTTAGCTTGAACTTCAGATTCAATTTGGGTAGCGATACCAACATGACAAGTATCTAAATGACATCCACGGCAAGTAGTACAGCCGATTGCCAGCATGGAAAGAGTTCCAAAACCAACGCGGTTTGCACCAAGAAGCATAACCTTCATGACGTCCATGGCACTCTTCATACCGCCATCTGCCCAAATTTCTACTTTATTCCGAAGTCCGCTTTCAAGCAGGGCATTATGGGCTGCTTTTACACCGATTTCGACAGGAAGTCCAACGTGCTGAAGTGCATGGATTCTGGCTGCACCCGTACCGCCGTCAAATCCGCTTAAAGTGATGATATCCGCACCTGCTTTCGCAATCCCAACAGCAATAGTGCCGATATTTGGGACAACAGGTACTTTTACGGCAATTCTCGCTTGGTCATTACCTGTTTTTAATTCTAGGATCATTTGGGCTAAATCTTCTATTGAATAGATATCATGGTTGTTTGATGGTGAAATTAAATCTGATCCGAGTGTAGCGTTACGTGCAGCAGCAACCTTAGCTGTTACCTTTGAACCAGGTAAGTGCCCACCTTCACCAGGCTTTGCACCCTGCCCAATTTTAATTTCTAATAGATTAGAAGAATTCAAAAGCTCAGCGTTGACTCCAAATCGTCCAGAGGCAATCTGCTGTCCTCTTGTTTTTGGATATTTACCCAGCATATCCTTGATTTCTCCGCCCTCACCATTTAGACTGACCATGTTTAGACGGTCAGCACCTTCAGCGTAAGCTCTAAAGGCAGTCTCATTTTGTGAGCCAAACGACATGGAAGAAATAATAAACGGCAAATCATGATCGCCGACTGTAATATCAACGTCCGATGGAGAAATGGCTTGATTGCTCTTCTTTAATTGAACTAAATGGCGAATCGTTGTTGGATTCTGCTCTTCTTGTTCACTAATTTTATCACGGTAAGCACTGTAGTCACCTGTTGCTGCAACTTCACCAATAGCCTTCCAAATACGCGGGAAAAGGTGGAAGGTTTTCCCTATTCTTTCCTTCTCATTATGATAATCCTCTGCTCTTTGAAAAGCATCATTCTTCATTGCTTCATAATTATTCTCGATATCAGCAGAGCCAAAAAAGTTAACGATATTTAATACATTTGCAATCTCTTCGTGTAGACCAATACTTGAGAACAGTCTGCCATAGCCGCGTAATTCGTGAATACCAATCGTTGAAATTACTTTTTCAAGCCCCTTAGATAATGCACTATAAAGGTTAATTAAAGGTTTATTGGATTCATCGAGGACTGTCATGAACATGTAATAGGGGCTGATTAAATCTGCACCTAATCCAAAAACAGTGATCATGTCGTGCAGCGAACGAATAGATGCAGAGCGCAGCACGATTGAACAATTTCTTCTTACTTCTGCCTTTACCAATGCCTGGTCAATTGCAGATGTTACTAAGTGCGGGTCAATCCAATAAAAGTCTTCCTGATGAGCATTCGCATCGTCAAGAACGATTAAACTCTTTCCTGAAAGTACAGCTTGAACGGCTTCTTCAGAAATTCTGGTTAATGCTGTGTCAATGTTCTCTTCTTTTCTAAAGGTTGTTGAAATAAACGCAGCCAGCTTTTCTTTTAGGAAATGCTGTACCACTTGGTCGAAGCTCGGTTGTCCAATAGTCTCGAAACAGCTATAACCTGCTTTACCTTCTAATAGAAGGGGAGTGGTTAACTCAAGAACAGTTTCTGTTTTTGAATTTTTAAATAAATCAGGACGTTTCCCAATAATCACTCGTGTGGAAAAATGCTCCGTTTCACGGTCGCGGTCAATCGCAGGATTCGTAACAACGGCTACACTTTCTTTAAAATAATCAGCAAGGTTTTTACGCTCAGGATTTAGAGCGGCAAGCGGTGCATCATGACCAAGTGAACGAATCGGCTCAACACCTTTTTCAGCCATTTGCTCGATTAATTGAATGTGGTCTCTTTCCCAGCCAAATGCCTTATATTGTCCATTGTGGATTTTATCTGGATAATTCATCGTAATTGTTTTTTCTAAAGCAGGTGCTTGTAAACGAACTCTTGCACCTTGGAGATTCAAGCGATTTGAATAGCGGTTATAAACTTCTTTTTGAAATTTGTTTTGCTCGTAAACTTCTAATTTACTATTGCTCCACTTAAAGCCAACTTTTTCACCAGGAGCTAGCGGCTTAGGGTCATTGACATACTCAGTCGAAGGAATGATGCCTGGTTCGGATGAGAATAAATAAGAAGTTTCAGTTTCGAGCATCCAAAGTGGGCGTAGACCTAAAGCATCAACACTAAAAACAGCTTCATCCCCATACCTAGAAATAATGCCAGCAGGACCTTGGGCAAAATGGCCCCATGCTTCACGAATATAAGTATATAAATCTTGTAAATCTTCTGAGTAGGCTTTAATTTCATTGATAATTGGCGGGAATAAAAGGTCGATTGCCTCGAATAACGTATATCCTTCACGGCAAATTAATGTTTCCATTGTCCGGCTTAAATCTTGTGAGTCACTGCCATCTTTAACGAGTGGAACCCCAATCATTCTAGCTTCATCACGAAGTTTTGCGATGGTATTAATCTCTCCATTGTGTCCAAGAACACTAAATGGCTGAACTCGGAAAAAGCTTGAAAGTGTATTGGTGGAATAGCGGTTATGGCCAAGTGTTACGGTTGAGGCAACAATGGGACTTGCTAAATCCATGTAGTAGCGAGGTAGAATATCTCCGGCACCCATAACTTTATAAACAGCATGGTTTTGGCTTAAGGATGCAACATGAATTAATTCATTGGTTTCAAAATCAATAATCGCATCAAATAAAACCTTAGTTAATTCTTTCCCTGCCTTTTTGGAGATACATGCAAATTGCCAGAATACTGGATTTTCTTGAATGGCGATTGGGCCGAGAGCACTAGAGTCGGTAACCTGATTTGTATCAAAGATGATTTCTAAATCGTAGTTTTTTAGTTTTTGAAGTAATTCTTGTTTAGTAGAGTCCCAGTTAGCTTTTTGGCTGATAAAAACATGACCAACAGCAAAGCTATCTGTGTCAGCTAGGGAGGGATCAAGATTTGCATTTTTTAACTTTTCTTTCCATAGTGCCTTAGGAATATCAACATGAATTCCAACACCATCACCCTCACCGTTTATAAAGCCAGCACGATGATTCATCGTAACAAGTGCATCTATGCAATCAAAAATGTTTTTTCTAGTAGGCTGCTTGTTTTTTTCAAGACAAGCTACAATTCCGCAGGCATCATGTTCATGCTTATGGAAATCTTTAAAAAGGGAAGGATTCCATCTTTCTGTCATATAATTTGGCTTCAGCGAAATTTCCTCTAAAGCCGTTCACCTCCTATTAGCTTATTAATGTAAGAATTGTTGACAAAAAATTTAGGGCACAACTAAATAAGATTGCGTGAAAATAATATATCATATGAATTTTCAGAAATCAAATAAATATGCAAAAAAGTGGATAGGAAAATGTAGTGAATGAGAGAGTTGTTTTATTAAAAAAGTATAAATGTAAACGTTTTCATTAGAGTGGAGTAAAAATAGAGAGTGATTACCACTCTCTATTAATGAATAAAAAATGTATATTTATTCGTCTGCAAGTAAGGAAAATGCATTGTTTACTGCATGAAGTGTTGCTTCGATGTCTTCTTCTGTATGTGCAATGGTTAAGAACCAGGCTTCGTATTTGGAGGGAGCCAAGTTTATTCCTTGTTCTAGCATTAACTTGAAGAACCTGCCAAAAATTTCACCGTCTGTATTTTCTGCTTGCTCATAGTTTTCAATTTTTTCATTTGTAAAATAAACGGTAAAAGCACCCTTTAAACGATTAATCGTAATTTGGATACCGTGCTCTTTTGCAGCCTCTAGAATTCCTTCCTCAAGCATTGCCCCTAAACGATCAAGGTAGTCATAAACCCCTTCTTGCTTTAATACTTCGAGGCATGCGATTCCAGAAAGCATGGAGGCTGGATTTCCTGCCATCGTTCCTGCTTGATAGGCAGGTCCAAGTGGTGCCACTTCTTCCATAATTTCCTTCTTTCCACCATATGCTCCAATTGGCAGACCCCCGCCAATAATTTTTCCAAGAGCTGTTAAATCAGGCTGAATACCTAATAAATCCTGTGCGCCTCCATACATAAAGCGGAAAGCAGTAATAACTTCATCATAGATAACAAGTGCACCTGCAGCATGGGTAAGATCGTTCACTTGCTGTAAAAACCCTGGTTTTGGTTCCACAATTCCAAAGTTCCCGACAATGGGTTCCACTAAAACCGCTGCAATTTGATCGCCCCATTTATCTAACGCTTCTTTTAAAGGCTCAATATCATTAAATGGAACCGTAATCACTTCTTGGGCAATACTCTTTGGAACACCAGCAGAATCAGGGGTTCCGAGCGTAGATGGCCCTGACCCGGCAGCAACAAGAACAAGATCAGAGTGACCATGATAACATCCGGCAAACTTGATAATTTTATCTCTGCCTGTATAGGCACGGGCTACACGAATCGTTGTCATGACTGCTTCAGTACCTGAATTTACAAACCGAACCTTTTCTAAAAAGGGCATGGCTTCCTTCAGCATTTTTGCAAACTTTACCTCATGTGGGGTCGGAGTGCCATAAAGAACTCCGCTCTCAGCCGCCTTTTTGATGGCTTCTGTTATATGTGGATGAGCATGCCCTGTGATGATTGGTCCGTAAGCTGCAAGGTAATCAATGTACTGATTTCCGTCGACATCCCAAAAATAGGCGCCTTGCGCACGTTCCATAACGACTGGGGCACCACCGCCAACCGCCTTATAGGAACGGGAAGGGCTGTTGACCCCGCCAACAATGTGCTCTAAAGCTTCATTATGTATACGTTCTGAATTTGTAAGTTGCATTACTTTTCCTCCTTGAAATGGATTCCTTCCTATAATAGCACTTTTTTAATAGACTTTTATTTGTTTTACTTTTGAAAAATTTCACGGTGTCGCCACTTTAGCAAGGATTGTTGATATTTTATCGTCCAAGCCTGCATAGAATGAGACTAATGACGTCTACCTGAGGTGACTGCTGATGTTCTATTTCTTATTGCCAATAGTTATCTTCTGCATCTTTATGAGTATAAGAACGTTGTTTATACCAAACACAATAAAAGGGAAGTTTGTATCGATTGAAAATGCCCTTTTTTTAGGGTCCATCTATCTAACAGTTATTCTTGGATTTGGGCTCATCTATTTATTATTTGAATTAAAGGGTGTTTCATTGTTAGTAGAAACAAATCATGAAAATAACTATAACTTGTTTGAAACAAGCTTTTATTTCAGTGCAATGACATTATTTTCTGTTGGTAATGGAGATGTTGTTCCGCACGGGCTGGGCAGAATGGTTGCCGTTGTCGAGGCTTTAATTGGCTATACACTGCCTGCCGCCTTTGTTGCACGTGCATTAATGGATAGAGAGGTTAAAGAAATTAAATAGTTGTATTGTTGATTATGTTTGGTTAGGCTTATGGAAGAGAATACTTTCCATGAGGTGATTAAGTTATGACAATAGAGTTAGGGAAAAAAGCACCTGATTTTGAATTATTAGCTAGTAATGGTGAAAAAGTAAAACTGTCAGATTTTAAAGGTAAAAATGTTGTATTATATTTTTACCCAAAGGATATGACACCTGGGTGTACGACACAAGCATGTGATTTTAGGGATTTTCACGGTGATTTTTCAGAGCTAGATTCAGTTATTATGGGAGTCAGCCCCGATCCTATAGAAAAACATGAAAAATTCATCAATAAATACAACCTACCTTTCATACTTTTATTTGATGAAGACCACCATGTTTCTGAATTGTATGAGGTTTGGAAATTAAAAAAGAATTTTGGTAACGAGTATATGGGGATTGAAAGATCTACCTTTGTCATTGATAAAGAAGGTAAAATAGCGAAAGAATGGCGAAAAGTAAAAGTAAAAGGGCATGTCGAAGAAGCGCTACAGTATGTAAAAGAAAATTTAGTCTAAAGATCAGCAAAAAAGCGGGGGAACTCCCTCGCTTTTTGTTAATATTCGTTCTTATAACACCTATCACCGATAACCGAAACTGCCTGAAATTTCTTTGCTGATATCTATTAAATAACGAGATAGTTCGTGATGTTCATTTTGAGGAATAACCTCAGAAAATCCTACAACGGTAATGGACCCAAGAAGTTTTTTCTTATAGTTTAATACAGGAATGGAAACGGATGACACCGATGGTACTAAAGGTTCCCTTGCGAAGGAAATTTCTTTCTCTCTAATGATTTTACATTCGTCTTCAAGCAAACCTACCTTTTCTGGAGGTATTTGCATAATTTCTTTCTCTTTCCATTCCCGAATCATTTGCTCATCCAGGAAGGCCATGAACACTTTGCCGGATGCAGAACGTAAGGGAAGTAAGGTTCCTATTTGAGCGCCAATATTTAACCCGCGATTTTTGTTCAATTCTTTAACAATCATAGGACCATTATGAGTCCAGCTTGAAAATAGAACGGTATTCGAAAACTTCTCGTTAATTTCATGCATAAAAGGTGTAATCCGGTCGATAACATTTTCTTGATCTACAGCCGCCATCCCATATTCAATCAACTTGCTCCCCAATACATATTCTCCCGTATCCTTGTAACGATACAGGATGCCTAATAGTGTGAAGGTATTCAAATATTTATAAAGATTACTTTTAGTAATCTGTGTTAACTCTTGAATATCGGAAAATTTTAGCGGCCTGCCCTGTTGGGCGATTGCTTCAATAATACTCATCCCTACTTCTAATGATTGAATAGTCGTTCCTTTTTTAATGACTTCCATATGTAACCCCCTATAGACTTTAATTTCAATATTACCATAGCAGGGGGGCATTCTCGAATTAGAAATCGTCTTCTACAAAATTAGATTCGTATTCTTTGACCGTTTAGTAATTAAACAGCACCTGCTAAAGTGCATTCATCTCCGAATGTTGATGCCAGTGCCGAGTATAGTTTTAATTTATAAGTACTATATAGCCTATTTTCTATAGAAAAGGCATTTGTCCAATGCAAACAACTGTAAATTGAATATCATTTTATTAGGGCATACCTCCTCAGATAAAACTTGTTGGGTCGATTATCGACCCTTTTTTTATTAAATTAATACCATTGGTTATGTACATATATTAGTATTAAGAAATATGAACGATAATGGGGGAAATATAATGAAGATTTATACAAAAACCGGTGATAAAGGAACGACATCTTTAATTTATGGGCAAAGGGTTGCAAAAAATGACTTGCGGGTAGAAGCATATGGTACCTGCGATGAAACGAACTCAATGATTGGACTTGCATTAAGTTATTTGAATGGTGAATCTTTTCAAAAGAAAGAATTAATAGAGAATGTGTATCATAAAATACAAACAAATCTGTTTCATGTTGGTGCAGAGCTGGCTACACCAAAGGGAAAGGAAGTAAAGTGGTCACTTAATCCTAGTGATATTGAGGAAATGGAAAAACATATTGATGAATTAAATGAATCACTTCCAGCCTTGAATAATTTTATCTTGCCTGGAGGACATTCAGCTGGTGCTGCATTTCATGTTGCCCGGACGACGGCGAGAAGAGCAGAAAGATGTGCCGTTTCTCTGGGGGAAGATGTTAATCCTCTTGTTTTGGCATATTTAAACAGGCTTTCTGACCTGCTATTTGTAACGGCTCGTTTTGTAAATCATGTATTAGGGATTACCGAGCAAACGTTACACAATGAAAAAGAATAAACATTTGCTTCATTATGATATAACAATATTGACAAAAGTATTAATTCCTTAGTAAACTAATTATAACAATTATAATTTAAGAATATTTTTGGAATAGAGGTGCATGGCGATGAATCAGTTAAAAGAAGCGTTGGAAACATTGAAGGAAACGGGAGTACGTATAACTCCACAACGTCATGCGATACTTGAATTTTTAATAAACTCGATGTCACATCCTACAGCAGATGATATTTATAAAGCCTTAGAAGGGAAATTCCCTAATATGAGTGTGGCAACAGTTTACAATAATTTACGAGTATTTCGTGAAGTAGGTTTAGTAAAAGAATTAACATATGGTGATGCTTCAGCTCGCTTTGATTTTGTAACATCTCACCATTACCATGTGATTTGTGAGAGCTGTGGAAAAATTGTTGATTTTCATTACCCAGGACTAAATGAAGTAGAACAACTTGCTTCACATGTTACAGGCTTTAAAGTGAATAACCATCGAATGGAAGTTTACGGAACATGTCCTGAATGTACGAGTAAAGAAGTACATTAATACAGCAAAAAAAGCCGATTAAGAAAATCGGCTTTTTATTTTTTTGATTTTTTATTGTAAGATTCATCGAACTCTTTACCTACAAGGTTAGGATCAAGGGTTATAGGTTCTCGACAATGCATACACATATCTACTCTTCCAAGCATTTTTGTGTGTTTTCCGCAGGTTGGACATTTTACTTGTATTGTTTTAGTTGATAACATCCCAATCCAAAAATAAACAACAGTACTAGCAATAATGAATAAAAGTCCAATTAGCATGAAAATGGTCATAATAAGTGGAGAGTTACGAAAATAAATTCCACCATACATAACAATAAAACCAATAAAGATTAAGGATAATGCAAAACTACGGATTTTATTTATTTTACTTGAATATTTAGCCATAATTACTCCCTCCTAGACAAACTATACCATATTTACAACTCGTGAAAAAATGTTATGGTAAAGAATGTCGAAATTTGTCTTCTTAATAAGAAGGAGATTTATTATTACTGTCGAACATATAGTTTATCGAAAATTATGGAGGAATGATGAATGAAAGACATTCTTCGGCCCATTTATCAGGAACGGGCTAGTCAATCCAATACACTTGGAGTATTGATGGTAGAAAAAAGACATAAATCAAGC
Organism: Bacillus sp. CZDM1; assembly: GCF_055502545.1. Lineage (NCBI taxonomy): Bacteria > Bacillati > Bacillota > Bacilli > Caryophanales > Bacillaceae > Bacillus > Bacillus sp. CZDM1. The sequence continues at coordinate 272,001 of NZ_JBUESO010000009.1, forward strand.
CATACCACAGACACTTTTGATGTAATACTTTTAATTATTGTAAAAGAGGGAGAGCAGCCACTATTAATAAAGCACTATACGTATACTGACAGAAAGGCGGCAATGCACATCGTCACAGAAGGACAATTAAATGATTGGCTACTATTAGGTACAAATCGAAAAATATTTGAATGGCTTCAAAATGCAAAGATATTGTTTGATCGAAATGAGTATATAGAAAATCTAAAAACAGAATTACGTGAATTTCCTTTTAATGGCCGTAAGGTAAAAATGGGCTTAGAATTTGCAAAACTGATAAGACGGTATATCGATGGAAAGGCACTCTTTGAAAACAAACAATATCTGGACGCATATAATTATGTTGTTCATTCTTTACACCACTTAGCAAGACTTGCTGTGATTGAAAATGGTCTTCATCCGGAATTAACAGTTTGGCTGCAGGTAAAACAAATTGAACCGGAAATTGTAAAATTATATGAAGAGCTTGTTAATAGTGAAGAGGCGATTGAAAAAAGGCTGGAGTTATTATTTTTAGCCAGTGAGTTTATGATTCACTCTCGTACGAAAGTTGGCTGTGCTCATCTTTTAGAGGTTCTAAGTACAAAGGAATATTGGACTTTCAACGAGATTCAAAATGAAAAAGAGTTAATTCCTTATTCTGTAGATTTAGCCGTTCTGGTTGAGTTCCTAATTGAAAAAGGATTAATAGATGTTGTTAGTCTTGATACAAAGGGACATGGGATATTTCATCGATGTTATCAGGTGAGTAAAAAATTATCGTAAAAAAACAATAAAAACTATTGACCTTTTGTGAGATACTTGATATATTAATAACCGTCGCTGCGAACGAATGATGCAAAGTTATTCGCGAGTGACGGTTTTCTTTTTTAAAAAATAATGTTGACACTGTGAAAAGAATTGTGTTATATTATGAAAGTCGCTTACGAGCGAAGAAAGAATTTGTTCTTTGAAAACTAAACAAACAAGAACGTCAACAAACAATTTTTTAGCTTTTTATAAAAGCTAAGCCAACGTAACATTTTTGAGCTAATCAACTTTCTTGGAGAGTTTGATCCTGGCTCAGGACGAACGCTGGCGGCGTGCCTAATACATGCAAGTCGAGCGAA